>CAZTXS010000005.1:45645-100646 GCA_964617585.1 uncultured Ruminococcus sp. | reverse complement strand
GCGTGACTGTTAATCACGATGTCGCTGGTTCAAGTCCAGCTTGGGGAGCCAATATTCAAGCTTGGCAAACTTTTTGCCGGGCTTGTTTTTTATTTTATATCCTAATTATGTAAAATTTCAATTAGTTTAGTGATTATGCAATTAAGTTAAATGTAAATAATCTTTTAAAACACTTGTTAAGTATTAATGTTTATTATATAATTTACTTAAGTAAACTGGGTGGCTTGTGCTTGCGGAATAGTAAAAAACTAAACAGTATTTTAAGAAACAGCTGCAACGGATAGAATTTTGCTTGAAAGGAAAAATTGCGATGAGTTTGATAAAAGAACTTTCCGAACTAGGTGTAAATATTGAAGAAGCTCTTGAAAGATTTATGAATAATCAACAGCTTTATGAGAGAATGCTTGGTAAGTTTCCTGCTGCGGCTAGGGATGCTCAGTTGACGGTTTACTTTGAATCAGGAGATTATGAAGCGGCTGAGCGTAATGCTCATAATCTTAAGGGAGTAACCGGGAATTTGTCTATAACGCCTCTTTTTAACGCTTATACCGAGATAGTTGCTCTTTTAAGAACCGGTGAATATGCTAAGGCAAAAGAGGTTCTTGAAGAAACTCTTCCGTGCGAGGAGAAAATTATAAAATGTATCGAGGATAACTTTTAAGTTAGGAGGGTATTGTGAAAGAGTCTATTTTAATTGTCGACGATATGGAAATTAATAGAGCCATTTTAGCTGAATTTTTTAAAGACCAATACGATATTCTTGAAGCTTCCGACGGAAAACAGGCAATAGATATTATTAATCAAAACAAATCTATTGCAGCAGTGCTGTTAGATTTAATTATGCCTGTTATGGGAGGTCTGGAAGTTTTAAAAGAGCTTAATCGAAACGGCAAAATATATCACATACCTGTTTTGGTCATTACCGCTTCAGACAGCGAAAAGCAGTTGATGGACGCTTATGAGTTGGGCGCTGTTGATGTAATAACAAAGCCTTTCAGGACTAAATTTATTAAGGCAAGAATAAATAATATTATTGAACTTTACAGGCATAGAAATGATTTGGCTAATATAGTTTCAGAGCAGGCTGAACGTATTAACGGTATGAATCAGTCAATAGTTGAAACATTGGCTTCGCTGATTGAGTTCAGAGATATGGAAACAGGCGAGCACGTGAGAAGCATATGCGGTCTTACGGAGGTTATTATGACATCGGTAAGCGATATGTTTCCTGAATATTATTTGAAAAAGTCGGCAATAGAAAAAATAAAAACTGCGTCAGTTCTGCACGATGTAGGTAAAATCGCTATTTCTGATATTATTTTAAACAAACCGGGCAGACTGACCGCTGAAGAATTTGAAATCATTAAGCAGCATACAGTTAAAGGCTGCGAAATATTAAGCAAAATGTCGAACTTCATGGATGATGATATTTATTATTACAGTTATGATATATGCCGTCATCACCATGAAAGATGGGACGGTAAAGGCTATCCTGACGGATTAAAAGGTGATGAAATCTCCATATGGTCCCAGGTGGTTGCCATAGCAGACGTGTATGATGCGCTTACTTCTAAAAGAGTATATAAAGACGCTTATGACAGCGATACAGCAGTTAAAATGATTAACCAAGGTGAGTGCGGAGCTTTTAATCCTAAGGTTTTGAGCGTTTTTAATGCTTGTATTACGAAGATAAAAGAGGTTCATCAAAATATTAATAATAACTAAGGCAAGATGTCTCCCCGCATATAGAGGCGGGGGGGACATTTACCCGTTCAGTTGCGGTATACAATTCCCTACTGAACGGCCGTCGGCAATGCCGACCCTTACCGCGTTGAATGACGTGCAAGCCTTTATTGAATTAGAATTATTTCGCCGTTTGTTTAGTAAGACAGACGGCGTTTACTTTACTTAATAAAAAATCACGCCCCGCCAATGCGGAACGCGATTTATACGCAACCTAACCGTTGCTGGTGAGCTATCGGGGATTCGAACCCCGGACCCTTTGATTAAAAGTCAAATGCTCTGCCAACTGAGCTAATAACTCAAAATATAATGACGGGTAAGCCTTTATTGAAAATTTATGACATACTAAATTCACAGCTTTATAATTATAACAAATCAGATAATAGTTGTCAATACCTTTTTCAAAAAATATTCTAAATCTTTCATTATTTTAATCATAATATATCCTTTTTATTCTTGAGCGGAATTGCGTTTATTTTATTGACAGTGGACTTTATTTATGATACTATAACTAAGGCAAGATGTCCCCCGCCTCTATATGCGGCGGGTTCCATTACCCGTTCAGTAGCGGGATACAATCCCCTACTGAACAGTCGGTCGGCGTTGCCGACACTTGCCGCGTTGAATGACGGGCAAGCCCTTATTGAATTGTTGTCCTATTAATGTGGTATGAATAAGGAAAGAGATAAATTTAAATTGTTGGAGGATTGTAATGGCAGTTACGATTTCAGATATTCAGAAAGAAATAATAAAGCTGAAGAAAGAAAAGGATATATGTATTCTGGCTCACAGCTATCAGGGAAGAGAAATTATAGAAGTCGCTGATTTTGTCGGGGATTCTTATGCTCTATCAGTCAAAGCGAAAAGCGTGCCTAATAAAATTGTTATAATGTGCGGAGTTAGGTTTATGGCTGAAACTGTAAAGCTTTTATCTTCTGATAAAACGGTTATTCTTTCTAATGAAAACGCAGGATGCCCCATGGCTGAACAGTTTGAGAAGGAAGAAATCGAATACATAAAAAATAAGAACAAGGATCTTTGCGTTGTGTGCTATATTAACACTACTACAGAGCTTAAAACTGTTTGCGATGTGTGCGTAACATCATCGTCTGCGGTTAAAATTGTTGAAAGGCTTAAATGTAAAGATATTTTGTTTATACCTGATATAAACCTTGGCACCTATGTAAAAAATCATGTTAAGGATAAAAATATTCAGCTTCTTCACGGAGGTTGTCCGGTTCATGCCTGCGTAAGCGAAAGTGAAGCTTTAAAAGCCTTAGAGGCTCATCCTGAAGCGCTGTTTCTGGTTCACCCGGAATGTACGCCGGAGGTTGTAAAGCACGCTGATTATGTTGGTTCGACATCGGGAATAATGGATTTTGCAAAGGCTTCGGAAAAAAAGGAATTCATCATAGGAACAGAACAGGCGATTGTTGAAACGCTTCAGTTTGAGTGCCCCGACAAGACTTTTTATCCGCTGAGCGTGAACATAACCTGCAGAAATATGAAAGCTACAACTTTAGTTGATGTGCTTAACTGCTGCAAAGGAACGGGCGGAGAGGTAATCGAACTAGAAGAGGAAACGATGAAAAAGGCGAAGAAATGCATTGATAAAATGATAGAGCTGGGTTAGAAGCGTTAAATTTGAATAAATAAAATAAGTCCCGAATTGTGAGCGTTTCACAAAATTCGGGGCTTTTTATTGTATTTTTAAAGTATTATCTTTTAAGTACCGGCTGAATCTGAATCCCTTTTAACGCTTTTGAAATTGCTTCGGGAACAAATTCAAAGTGCGCAACGATAGAATTTGGCTTTTTGATGTAATCGTCCTGAGAATAGGGAACAAAGTAATAGTTCTTGTAGTTTTGAAGAATTCCTATGTTTTTGGCGCTTGCCGCCAGTGCGTCGTTTGTGGAAATTGCTATAAGTACAGGTTTTGAGTTTCTGAGATGCGATTTGCACGCCATAGTAACCGGGGTGTCGGTGATTCCGTAACTAAGCTTTGCAAGAGTGTTTGCCGTGCAGGGAGCTACGACGATTATGTCAAACATTTTTTTCGGTCCTATAGGTTCTGCGTCCTCGATTGTAAGAATAGCTTTACTTTTGCAGATTCTCTCCAGCCACTCAACGTTGTCCGAGGCTTTTCCGAAGCGTGTATTTATAGTAGAGGAATTAAAAGACATAATAGGAGTTACCTCGCAGCCTATCTGAACAAGCTGTGAGGCGCAGGCAAATGCTTTTTCAAATGTGCAGAACGAGCCGCATACGCAAAAGCCGACCTTCAGCCCGTCAAATATGTTATCTTTGTCTATTGCCAAGGCTCGTCGCCCCTTTCGTCAAGTATATTCAGTATCGTATCTGCGATTATTTCTCCTGATGTCACCGGAGCGACCTTTCCGGGAAGGCTTAAAGCCCAGATGGTTTTAAGTCCAAGCTGCCTTGCATTATCGAAGTCCACTCCTCCCGGTTTGGAAGCCAGATCTATAACCAGAGTGTTTTTGTTTATTTTAGACAGCTTGTTTTTATCGAGTATTTTTGCCGGAACGGTGTTTATTATAAGGTCAAAATCAGATAGAGAATCGTCCGCCTTGTCAATTTCAATTGCATCGTATCCGTAAAGCTTAGCCCAGGCGAAAGCTTCAAGCTTTCTTGCGCATATACATACGTTGCTTTCCAATGCTTTAAAAAGCTTTGCGCACGCTTCTGCAACTCTTCCGAAACCGATTATAAGGGTTTTTGAACCTGCTATAGTGAGCGGCATTTCTTCAATCGCAATGGATAAAGCTCCTTCAGCAGTCGGAATACAGTTTTTTATTTTAAGCTCTTCACGTATATAGTAGTCAACGGAAAAATGTCCGTGTTCAAAAAAAAGAGTTCTCAGGTTTTTGCTTAAATTACCGCCAACCACTATGCTGTGAGGCTTAAGGGTGGAAATAGCTTCGCTGAGAGTTATTACTTTGTCAAAAAACGGAGCGTTGACCGTTTTATCATCGTTGCTTGAAATAATGGGAAGCACTAAAACATTTATTTCATTTCTGATTTCATTCAGGCTTGATATTTTATTCAGCTCAGAGTTTTCAGAAAGATTAAAACCATAGCAGTATACATCATGTCCTTTGTCTTTTAATCTCTTTGCTAAAAATGTCTGACGTGAATCGCCGCCAAGCACCAGAATTTTTTTATTTTTAATCATAAAGGTTAGACCTCCAAGCATAAGATTTTTTATTATGAGAAAAAATAGGGATAGTTCATTATATGTCTTATTTTGTTTTGTGTTAATATTGAAAATAATGCAAAATGATGATATACTTATTATGATTATAGGTTTTTAAGTATTTTCCCCTTGTTTTTCAAAAACCAAGTTAAAACTCAGCTAATTTTAAGCAGGGAGGTACTATTTTTGAAATGGAAAAGATTTCAGTAGATAAAATCAATTTTAATTTAAGAACCGACAGAGTGAAATTTATAAATGAGTGCGAGGAAAATTATTCTTCGCAACTTTTAACGGTTGCGTCTGCTATAAGCGACCGTTCATTTGACCGGCCTATAATTCTTCTTTCAGGTCCGTCGGGCGCAGGCAAGACCACTACTGCTCTCAGGCTGGAAAAGCTGCTTGAGGATTTGGGACATCCGTCAAAGACGCTGTCGCTTGACGATTATTTTCTTCCGCATAACGACAGCTATGAAAATATTGATTTTGAAGCTCCTGAAAGAATAGATATACCGTTTCTGAAAAAGCAGCTCAAAGAAATTGCAGACTGCAAGGAAGTTGTTCTGCCTGACTTTGATTTCAAGACTCAATGCAGAAAGCCAAAGGAAAAATATAAAAGAGCGAAAAACGAAATTGTTGTGATTGAAGGGATTCATGCGTTAAATCCCTATGTGACGGGTGAGGGAGATAATTTTTCAAACAATATATATGTAAGCGTCAGGTCAAGGATAATAGATAAGGACGGCGTTTCTTTTCATCCGTCCAAGATAAGGCTTATAAGAAGAATAATAAGAGATACGCAGTTCAGAGGGAGAACAATTGAAGCTGTGCTTTACCAGTTCAAAAGCGTTGAGAGAGGCGAGAATCTTTATATAATGCCTTTTAAGGAGCGTTCTCATTTTGAGATAAATACGTTTATCGGTTATGAAATGTCAGTTTACAAGGATTATCTAATGCCTAACTTATTGAAAATAAAAGATACTTATTCCGATTATAAAAAATTTGAATCTATAGAAAAAATCTTTGAACAAATAGATTCTCTTGATCCATCGCAGGTTGCGGCTGATTCTGTTGTGAGGGAATTCTACGGCGGAAGTACGCTGGAATATTAGGGTTTAAAACCGAATTTGTATTCAAATTCACAGAGAGGAAAGACAAAAATAATGAAGAAAAAAGACATTTTAGTTTCGGCTTCGATTTTGGGCTGCGATCTTTCTAATATAGAAAGCGAAATAAAGCGTGTTGAAAAAGCGGGAGCTGATTATATTCATTTCGACGTAATGGATGGGATTTTCGTTGATAATATAAGCTTTGGAATTCCTGTGCTGAAATCGGCTGCGAATAAGACAAGGCTTCCCTTTGACGTGCATCTTATGATTATCAGACCTGAAAAATATATAGCTGAGTTTGCAGCGTCGGGGGCGGATATTATAACCTTTCATGCAGAAGCGACCGACGATATTGACGGCTGTATTGATTTATGTAAAAAGTACGGATGCAAGGCGGGTCTTTCAATAAAGCCTGATACTCCGGCTGACGTGGTTTATCCTTATCTGGAAAGGCTTGATATGGTTCTTGTTATGACTGTTGAGCCGGGCTTCGGCGGTCAGGGGTTTATATCGTCGACTGTTGAAAAGATATGCGATATTCGCAAAAGTTCAGACGGGCTGGGAAAGGATATAGATATTCAGGTTGACGGAGGAATATCTGACAAAACCTGCGAAATTGTCAAGAAGAACGGAGCTAACGTTCTTGTGGCGGGAACTTATTTATTTAAAGCCGATGATATGTCAGAGGCTGTCAGCAAACTTAAATAGCAGTTAGTTCAATTCTGATATTTTATTAAGGGCATTACTGTTTATTAGTAAACTGTAATGCTCTTTTGTTTGTTCTATAACAAGTCTGTCGTTTGATATTCGGCATTTTATTTTTTTCAGAGCTTTTGCCGCTTGCTTTAAATAAGATTTGGGAAAGGTTATAAGCAGGCGGTAGTTATTATCAGAGAAATAAAGCAGGCTTGAATTTATAAAAGTTCCGATTCTTTTTTTTAAATCAACGCTTAGCTTGATAAGCTCGTTTATGCTGTTTGTCTGAAACATTACCTCAAAAACCGATTTTGCAGAGCTTTCTTTTTGAGGCTTATTATTTTCTTTTTTAGTTATAAACACTACGCATCCGCCGGTAAATTCTTCAAATATTTCAACGTATATTTTATTCCCCAAATCGTAAAAACCGCTTCTTTTGAGAATGTTTATGAGAATATCCACCAGCTTTTTTGCCTCGGGAGAATTTTTATCGCACTTTGAAAAATCAATCTCCAGCATTTTTAAATCGTTTTGAGATAATACTATTTTGATTGTTTCACCGGATATACGAAGAATTCTCAAGCTGTTCACCCCGCTGTTCTGCGTTTGTTTCTATAATATTCTCAACGGCTTATTTCTGTGAAAAAACAAATCTTGCAGCCGTCATAAAAATATGGCATACAAACAATTCGCTTGTATGCCAATAACATGATGTCTTATAAGGTTTTAAAACCTTTTTCTTTTAGACTTTCTTTGCTTTCTGAGAACAACTATAAACGTTGTGCAGGTCACTGAGAAAACCAATATTATCATAATTATCACAGGGAGCAGCAGCGGAGATTCAGCCGCTTTGGATTTGGTATTCGTTTTCGGTATTTCTTCATTTACGGTTACGCTCGCATAAAAAGTCTTTTCACAAACGATTTCATCAATACATTCGCTTATTTTTTCATGACCCTTATAATTAGGATGAATGTCAGATTCGTTTATATTTGTAAGCTCTGTTGACTTTCCCGAAAATGCGGTGTAAACGTCCGCTGAGTCGTATCTTTGTTCATTTTCATCAGTTTCTGCGTTTTTATTTATGATGTTGTTTACTTCGTCTATTCTTGACACAAAAACATCGGTAAGCAGGCTTGGTATCTGAATTTTCAATCCGTCAAGAGGATTATATACAGTTTGGAAAATAATCTCTGCGTTGGGACTGAGTTCATGTATTCTGTCGGTTATTCCTATAAGATTGCTCTTAAGCTTTGAAATGTTATTGCTTATGGTTTTCACCATTTCATTCAGGTTTTCCAATATATCGGGATTGGTGAAATCAAAGCTTGTATCCGATTCATCTTCTGTTAAGAAGCTCTCGCCCATAGTGTTTTTCATAAACTGAAGAAGAGCGCTTAACAGGTCGTTTCCGCCTATTGATATTAAAACAAGATCCGCTTTTTTTATTTCTTCATCATAATTTCCCGACTTAACTCTTGAATAAAGCTCCAAGGAAGTCTGACCGTCTATAGCATAATTTAAGTAGTCGCTTTCCTGAGTAAGCTTGTACTTTTTTGCCAGCAGGTTAGCGTAAGAATCCGTATTATAGTTGTTGCCTTCTTTGTAGTTTGTGAGTCCGTAGCCGGTTGAGATAGAATCTCCAAGCACCAGCATATACTGAGGCGTTGATACCTCGACCTGCTTTGTTGTCTGTTCAGCAAAGGCTGTTATTACGCTTTCTGAAAGAAATAATATTGTGGTAAGAAACGTAAATATATTGGAAAAAAGTTTGTTTTTCAAAAAATCACCATCCCAGAGAGAAGCTCGTTTATCTTCGTTCTAAAATTAAGTTTTGATTATTTATAGGTTAATTATACAATAATTCTAAAAGTATATCAACTTAAAACTTGTTATTGATATTTTTCCCGATGTGTATTATTATATTAGTTGGAATCAGGGGAAATACTTTGAAAAATGGTGTACGGAGAGAATTTATGCTGGTAAATTGTGAAAGCTTATATAAATATTTCGGCGGCGAGCTTTTATTTTACGATATAAATTTTACAATTGAAGATAAAGACGTCATAGGTTTAATAGGACAAAACGGATGCGGAAAGTCTACCCTTTTGAAAATAATAACGGGAGAAGAAAGCTTTGACAGAACTCCCGACGGAAAGGGAACTGTCGGCGTTTCAAACAAAATATCTATCGGGTATTTGGCTCAGAACAGCGGACTTGAAAGCAGCAGTACAATCAAAGACGAAATGAAAAAGCCGTTTGATAAGCTTTTCAGGGCTTATGACAGAATGAAAATGCTTGAAACAAAAATGGAAGAGTCAGGCGAGTATTCAAACAGTGAAATTTCAGATGAATACGCTGAGCTGTCAGTATATTTTGAAGCGAACGACGGGTACAGAATCGACGTTAAAATTTCTTCCGTTTTGAACGGAATGGGCTTTAAGAAATTTGATACCGACAGGGTCATAGATAATCTCTCGGGAGGGGAAAAGACAAGGCTTGCCATGGCTAAGCTTCTTTTAGAAGAGCCTGATCTTCTTATTTTAGACGAGCCTACTAATCATCTTGATTTGGATACTCTTGCATGGCTGGAGGATTATTTAAAAAGCTATAAGGGAGCTATTGTGATAGTTTCTCATGACAGATATTTTCTTAACAGGCTTTGTTCAAGGATATTTGAAATAGAAAATAAAAGGCTTAGATGTTATAAGGGAAATTATTCGTCTTATCTGGTTCAGAAGGAAATGAATCAGGAAAGACAGATAAAGGAGTATGAAATTCAACAGCGGGAAATAGCGAAGCTGGAGGATTATATAGCCAAGAACAAGGTAAGGTCTTCAACATCAAATATGGCTAAAAGCAGACAGCATATGCTTGACAGAATAGAGCGTATTGAAAAGCCTGTTAGATATATAAAGCCGCCGAAAATTGTACTTGAATATGATTTTGAGCCTGTAAAGGATATTTTAACGGTTGAGGATTGTGATTTATCCGTCGGTTGCGGAAATGATAAAAAGACGCTGATTGAGAGTATAAGCTTCAAGATTAAACGCGGTGAAAAGGTTTCGATAATCGGGCGCAACGGTATAGGAAAGACTTCAATTTTAAAGCTTATTCAGGGTATAAACGGACATGAAAACGGCAGAATAGAGTGGGGAAACAACGTAAAGTATTCATATTTTGAGCAGGAGAACACCTCTCTTAATATGTCCAACACAGTTATTGACGAGGTTCATAAGAGATACCCGAGAATGACAGACGAGCAGGTGAGGAAGCTTCTCGGAAGCGTTTTGCTGACAGGCGAGAACGTTTTTAAGCCTGTTTCAGTTCTTTCGGGAGGTGAAAGAGCAAAGCTTATGTTTGCTTTGCTTACTCTCAGAAGGGGAAACGTTCTTATTCTGGACGAGCCGACTAACCATTTGGACCTGACAACGAAAGAGGTCTTGGAGCAGTCGCTTGTCAATTATGAGGGAACTGTTATTTTGGTTTCTCACGACAGGTATCTGTTAAATAAGCTTTCGACAAGAATTATTGAGGTTTCGGAATCGGGAGTAAAATCATATAATGGAAATTATGATGATTACCGTGAGCAGAAATCGAAAGAAGCGGATGAACAGCCTAAGGTGGCAGAGCAAAAGACAAATAATCAGAAGATAAACAATAAACAATACAGAACCAAAGAACAGCGGGCGGCAGACGTAAAGAGAAAACAGCGTATAAAAGCGCTTGAATCGGAAATAGAATCGCTTGAAAAGGAAATTGCCCTGCTTGAGGAGGAGGTTTCTACTCCTGAGATTGCAGGAGATTATAAGCTCTGTTCAGACAAGTGCAAGGAGCTTGATGAGAAAAAATCTATACTAGATAAAACTATGGAAGAATGGGCAGAGCTTGAATAGGCTTACAGCTCAAATATGTAAGAGCGGTTCTATGCCGCTCTGTCTGAATAAAGTTAAAACATCATGCCGAAGTCTTCAAAAACCTCGCCTATTGCCTTTATTGCTTTGCCGGCGTTTGTCTTTAAAATTCTTTTGTCTTTCTTGGTTGCGTTTGAAAGCGCATAAGCAGCGGCTCCTACCGCCATACCTATGCTTACCCCTTTAGCAAGCGAACTGATATTGACTTTCATAAATTTATCCTCCTTTTTGATTTTAATAATAATTTTCCCGAAAAGATAAATGTATATTCAGCGAATTTTTTGTAATATCAGGTTGTTAAAAGTTGAAGAATATGATATACTATTTTAGAAATAAAAAGAAATTTTTTTGATAATTTATACTTGGATTTTTAGTTCAAGTCTTTTGAAAGGAAACTGCATATTAATGTTTGAATGTAAAAAAGTTGCGGCTATTAATGATATTTCGGGCGTGGGAAGATGCTCGCTTACGGTTATTATTCCGTCGTTGTCGGCTATGGGAATACAGGTTTGTCCTGTTCCTACAGCTGTTTTGTCAGCGCATACCGGCTTTGATGATTTTGTTTTTCGTGACCTGACTGATTATATTAAGCCGGCTCTTGGGCATTATAATAAAATGAAATATAAATTCGACTGCGTTTACACCGGCTTTTTAAGCTCGGAGGAGCAGGTCGATCACTGCCTTGAATTCTTTGACAGCTTTAAGGATTCTCTTAAGGTTTGTGACCCTGTAATGGGCGACGACGGCAAGCCGTACACCACATATACTAAGAAAATGTGTGAAAGAATGATTGAGCTTGTAAGAAAAGCGGACGTTATCACACCTAATCTTACCGAGGCGGCTATACTTCTTGATGAGAATTATGAATCGGCTTCAATGAGTACGTCTGAAATAAAGTCTTGGCTTGTCAGATTATCTGAAATAGGTCCTAAGGTCGTTGTTATAACAAGCGTATCATTGTCGGGAACGGGACTTTGCAATGTCGGTTACGATAAAGAACATTCAAAGTTTTGGAAGGTTCCGTGCGATTATGTTCCGGCATATTATTCGGGTTCGGGAGATATGTTTGCAAGCGTTTTGGTAGGAGGACTTCTAAAAGGCGACAGTCTGCCTATAGCGATAAACAGAGCTACGGCGTTTACCGAGCTGGCGATAAAAACCACTTTCAGCTATTCTTCAGAACCGTCGGACGGAATTATGCTTGAAAGCTGTCTTAGCTGGCTTATAAATACTCAGGTGTTTAAGGATTATGAAACGCTATAGCTTTTAAGAGTGAAAATAAGTTTACAGAAAGGAAGTTTTCTATGTATACACAGGGGTTGTATGAAATCATAAAAAAGAAAGAAACAACCGGCGATATGTATGATTTAACCGTTTCATGCGGAGATATGAGCGGTATGGCAAAAGCCGGACAGTTTGTTCATATAAGCGTTCCCGGGTTCTTCTTAAGACGTCCTATCTCTATTTGCGATTTTAATAAGGAAAAGGAAACGCTGCGTATCGTTTTCCGGATAAGAGGAAAGGGAACGGACGCTTTATCAAAATTCGAGGTCGGTGAAAGGCTTGACATTATGGGACCGCTGGGTAACGGCTTCAGGCTTTTAGAAAGTGATAAAAAGGCTGTCATAATAGGCGGAGGAATAGGAACGCCTCCAATGCTTTCATTGTCAAAGTATTACGGAGAGACTGCAACGGTAATTACAGGATTCAGAACAAAAGACCTGGTTATTTTGCAGGATGATTTTAAAGCTCAGGGCAGTAGGACAATTCTTTGCACTGACGATGGAACAGCAGGAAGAAAAGGATTTGTTACCGACGCCTTGACTGAATGTATCAAAGAGGAAAAGCCGGATGTTATATATGCGTGCGGACCTGTCGTTATGCTTAAGGCGATTTCAGAAATTGCTCATGAAAATAATATTCACTGTCAGATTTCACTTGAGGAAAGAATGGCGTGCGGAGTGGGAGCTTGTCTTGGCTGCGCTGTTAAAATGACAAGAAACGGTCAGGAGTTTTACGGTCATGTATGCAAGAACGGACCTGTGTTTAATTCAGAGGAGGTAGTGTTATAATGGCTGATCTGTCTGTAAAATTCTGTGGAGTAGAAATGAAAAATCCTCTTATTACTGCCAGCGGAGCGTATGGCTACGGACGTGAATATACCGATTTGTATCCTCTTTCAAAGCTGGGAGGAATATCTACAAAAGGAACTACTTTAAACGTAAAGGACGGTAATCCTCCACCGAGAATAGCTGAAACTCCAAACGGTATGTTGAATTCGGTGGGGCTTCAAAACGGCGGAGTTGAAAAGTTTTTAAGCTATGAGCTTCCCAATCTTGAAAAGAGTAATATAGCTGTGGTTTCAAACATAGCGGGCGGAACTATTGAAGAATGTGAGGAGCTTGTTTCCAAGCTGGAGGGAACAAGCGTAGATATGATTGAGCTTAACATATCCTGCCCGAACGTGAAGCAGGGCGGAGCTGCCTTCGGAACAAACAAGGACACGGCGGCTGAAATAACCAAAGCAGTTAAAAAAGCGACTTCAAAGCCCTTGATGGTTAAGCTTTCTCCTAACGTAACCAGCATAGTTGAGATTGCAAAGGCTGTTGAAGCAGCAGGTGCTGATGCGCTGTCGCTTATCAACACTTTGCTGGGTATGAGAATTGATATTAATACAAGGCGGCCTATACTGAAAAATAATGTAGGCGGACTATCAGGTCCTGCGGTTTTTCCTATTGCTGTCAGAATGGTATGGCAGGTTGCTTCGTCTGTAGATATACCCGTATGCGGAATGGGCGGGATTTCCTGTGCAGAGGACGCTATAGAAATGATGATGGCTGGAGCCGAATGTTTTCAGGTGGGAGCCGCAATGTTCAGGGATCCGTATGCTCCCGTGAAAATAATCGAGGGCATAGATAATTGGTGCGATAAAAACGGAGTTAAAAATATCAGTGAAATCGTGGGAACGGTTAAGCCTTGGTAGGTAAAAAATATTCATCAGGAGGGACAATGTCCCTCTTTTTTTATATTGGTAACAAAGTTTGTAATAATTGACTATGAATCCTGAAATATGTGTAACTAATATGTAACTTTTAACGATGCTTCTCTGAAATATTTCACAAATCGACAATGAAATAACAGAAATAAACTGTGAAAACTAATTAAATCTACATTTTTTAATGGTTACAAAAAATTTGACTTTTGTAACCTTTTGATATACAATGTCAGGGCATTGTAAGAAAACAGCCGGTTACTGTTTTTTAATGCAGAAGTAAAAACATAAGATGAAATCGTATAATTAATTTTGGCAGCGTGGAATTCCACCGGGATTGGAGGACTTTAATGAGCATTTTATCGTATGTCAGGGTATTTGCGCAAAGGCATTTTGAAAAGCTGATTGCCTGCGCCGCAGGAGGGTTGTTTACAGTTTCTGTGATACAGAATTTAAGCACAGTTAAGCTTAATAATGATAATGAGAAAAGTGTGACCGTCAGTACAATATCTTTAACAGACTATATGGCAGGAGCGGACGGAAGGAATATTATTTTTGAAAATGCGGTTTTTGATGAAAGCGAGTCAGAAACCAGCGCAAGTGAAAACAAGATTATCGGTACAAATTCAACGGCCGTAAGCGAGACTGAAAACAAAGGCGTTGTAAAAGCAAAGACCAAAACGGTGAAGAAGAACAAGAGTACATATAAAAAGACGGGAGATAAAATTCAGGACAGAATCAATTCGGTTGAGCTTAAGCCAAAAGAGTTTTTAAAGGGGAAAGACCATAAGATTTTGAAAAAATATCTTAACAAAATTATTGACGATGATATGACTAATTATCAGAAAGCCAAAGCCTGTTATGATTATTTGATTAATAACACTTACTATTCTTACGGCGGCTGGGGAAACGCAATAGAATCCGTTCTTGAAAACGGCTTCGGAACCTGTACGGAATATTCATATGTTTATATGGCTATGATGAAGTATCTGGGGTTTAACGCAAAAACAGTCGACGGAAGCACCGCAATGGCGGCGGGAGGATACGGGTATCATATGTGGGTGGAGGTCAAGCTGAACGGCGAAGTTTATGTGTTTGACCCTCAGGTTGAGGACGATATGTCAAACGGAACTGTTAACTATTACCGTTTTTGTAAAACGTATTCTGAAGTTTCGGGTTCATACATTAAATAAAACGAATTATAACTGCATAAATATGAAAAGTATGCCAATAATTTAATCATAAATATTGAAAGCGAGGCATACATATGCAGTTTTATTTTAAGAGTATAAAAAAACTTTTCAGTAAAGAAAGAGTTAAGCTTTCCATTGTTATCGGGTTTATAACAGCTATGTTTATTTCATTTGCAGTCGATAATGAAATGAAAGAGCTTTCTTTCCTGTTTCCTGAATTCAGTATTTCATCATCTGTCAGATTGGATGATGAAACTCAGAATAAAGCAGAAAATTCGGACGATTTGGTTGTAGAAGTTGAGGAGAAGGAAAAACCCGAAGTTAGATTTTTCATTATTGATTTTTTTAAATCTTTATTTTGATATTTTGATTGCGGTTAGCTAAGCGCCTTTCTGAATTTTGGTTGTGAACAGATTGAATACTATCTTGTTTAATTGACCTTGCTTCGTATTTGTGGTACAATATTTTTAACGAATTTGATGTGTAGAGCAGCTTGAAGCTGTGTTTCGTAATTGTGTTTTGTGCTTTTAAACAAGCAACAAAATATCGGAAAGGAGCTTCATATTTCCTTTCGGGAATATGATAATATTAATGTTAAAGATAATAAGCGGAGGAATGGGAAGCAGTAAAACCGATTTGATGACCGGAGAAATCAAGAAAGCTGTAATATCAGGAGAAAATGTTATAGTTATAGTTCCCGATCAGTATTCGTTTGAATATGATAAACAGCTTTATAATGAACTTGGAGCTAAGGACTTCAATAAGCTCCGCACCTTGGGATTTAATCGTTTTGCTGAAATAATATTAAAAGAATACGGAATAGAATCGGGTGTTCCGGCGGATAAAAACTCTAAGTTTACAGCTATGTTCAAAGCTGTTGGGGCGTTAAAGGCTTCGGGCGAGGGAAAGAAAAGCTATTATTCACGTTCGCTTGACAAGCCGAGATTTATATCCGACGCAGTTTCACTTATTGACGATTTAAAGAAATCCGACGTTGACGTAAATGCGCTGGAAGGCATTTCAGCTCAGACTGACGGAAGCCTTTCGCAGAAGCTTGACGTTTTGTCAAAGCTTTTCAGACTTTATCAGGAGGAGCTGTCAGGCTTCGGACTGACCGATGAAATAACGGCGGTTTCCGAAGCCGCCCGTATAGCTCATAAGAATCATTTTTTTAAGGACGCAGTTGTTTTCATACATGAGTTTTCAAGTTTTACGGCGGATGAATACGAGGTTATAAAGGTTGTATTAAGCGACGCTAAACGTTTAATAGTTTCTTTAATTATAGGCGGAGGGAATAATCTCACTTCAAATATGTCGCCGTTTTTATCTTGTATAAGGACCAGGTCTGCTCTTGTCGATTTGGCAGGGGGAATGAAAAATACCGAATTTGTTAATTCCGATGAACACACGTCATTTAAGGCGCAAAGTCTTAAATACTTAGAGTCGAATATATTTTGTCTGGCGGTTAATCAATGTGAAAAGTGCAGCGGAGTAAAATCGGTCTGTGCAAAAAATCCTTATGACGAGATTGAGTATGTCGCTTCAAGTATAAAAAAGCTTGTTCGTGAAGAGGGATATTTATATAAAGATATAGCCGTTATTTCACGCTCGCTTGACGATTATGCTAACCTGATTGACGGAGCCTTTATGCGTTATGAAATACCGTTATTTATGGACAGACAGAAAAGCGTCTTGCGTTCTTCTCTGGTGATATATGTATTTTCTTTACTTGACTGTGTTCTCACAAAAAGCTATAAAACCGAAAATATCTTAAGATACATAAAATCTCCTTTGTCAAATATTGAGGATTTCAAAGCTGCGGCAATAGAAGAGTATTGCTATAAATGGGGCGTTGAAGGCGATATGTGGCTTTCCGACTTTACGCCCTTTGACAGAAAAAAAGGCGATAATCCCAAGGAATTTCTATCGTTTATAAATACCGTAAGAAAGGAAATTATTGAACCTCTTGAGGAGTTCAGGCAAAAAACTAAAGGCACGTCTGCCGGGGATATATGCCTTGCCCTTAACGAACTTATGGAAAAAACAGAGCTTTCAGAAAAGACCTTTTCTCTGATAAGCAGATCCGTTGAATCGGACGACGCAGAGGTACTTGAAATAGCAAGGGATTTTAAGCAGCTCTGGTCAATGTTTCTCGGAGCTATAAATTCTATATATAAAAACATGGGCGATGAAAAAATCTCTTTAAGACAGTTTTATAATATTCTTAAGCTTATGCTGTCTGAAATGACTATCTCATCTCCTCCTCAGAAAATCGACGCCGTTACTGTTGCAAAAGCGGAACATTCAAGGCTGGGGAATATGAAAGCGGTTTTTGTTATTGGCGTAAACGACGGACTGTTCCCGAAAAATGTTCATGACTCGGGACTTTTGACAGAACGTGAAAAGCTTAAGCTGAGCAATCTGGGAATTAAAATCAACAAAAATATGCGTTCTTTACTGGATGATGAAAGGCTTATTTCATACATAGCGCTTACTTCGGCAAGCGAAAAGCTGACGGTTTCCTATCCTCAGTCAACGGTTAAAAACGAGGCTTTAAGACCGTCTTATCTTTGCCGTGACATAATCAGACTGTTCGGAGAAGATATAAAAATCAATGTTTCAGAGCTTCCCCAAAGCTATTTTTGTGAAAACGAGGGAAGCGCTTATTATAGCTATACCGTGAATTTTCATGCTGATTCGACCGAGCAGGAAAGTCTGAAAGAAGCGCTGTACTCAAGAGAAGCTTATAAATCAAAGCTTGACTTTTTGGAGAACGTTTCAAACGATTCAAAAAATTCCGAATACAGTCTGCCTTCCGATACTGCAAAAGCTGTTTTCTTTCCTCACGACTTAAATATGTCGGCCACAAGAACAGACGACTTTTATAAGTGCCCGTTTAATTATTTCTGTAAAAACGGATTAAAGGTTTATCCCATGGAAAAGGCGGACATCTCTCCAATGACCAGGGGAAGCCTTATACATTTTGTTTTGCAGAGGATTTTAAGCAGGATTGATGAAAACGGAAACAGGACCTTCAACGACGATTTTGAAAGCTTAAGCGACGAGGAAATCAAGAATCTTATAGAAAATTACTGCGAAGAGTTTGTCAGCGCAGAATTGGGCGGCTGCTACGGAAAAACAAAGAGATTTGATTATAACCTTAAAAGGCTGAAAAATGCAGCTTTCTATGTTGTCAAGAATCTTTTTGAGGAGCTTTCCGAATGTTTTTTCAAGCCGGTGGCTTTTGAGTATGATTTGTCCGATGAAAACGGAGAGAGCGTTTTGAAAATTAAGGTTGACGATGATGTGAGCATTTGTATGAGGGGAAGCATAGACAGAGTAGACCTGTACACAGATGAAAAAGGAAGCCGTTACGTCCGTATTATCGACTATAAGACAGGCGGAAAGGATTTCGATTTGGCTTCGCTTTATCACGGGTTGAATATGCAGATGCTTATATATCTTCTTGCGCTGGTTGACACCGATAATGAATTCAACCGCGACGGAAATCTAAAGCCGGCGGGAGTCATGTATATGCCTGCAAAGTATGTAGAAAACCTTCTTCCAAGGGACAAACTGAAGGATGTTCCGATTGATAAGCGTGAAGAGCTTTTGCAAAAAAACCGAAATAACTCTTTCAAGAGAAAAGGATTATTAATTAATAACGATTTAACACTGAAAGCGATGGACAAGCGTGTTTCGGGATTGTTCGCTCCTGTTACAAAAACCGCTAGGGGTGAAAGCATAGATAAGAAGCTGACGGTAGATCCGGAAATTTTTGAGGCTATTCAAAGATTCGCACAAGAAAAAATAGTCGATATGGGCAAGTCGCTTATACAGGGTAAGATTGAAGCGATGCCCGTTATGAATTCGGGTGATATGGGTTCTGTAAGCTGTAGATACTGCAATTATTGGTCGGTATGCGGAAGATTTAACAGACGTGACGCAGTTCAGATTTATAAGGAAGATAAGGACAGGCTTCTTGACGAATTAAAGGAAGCTTCCGATAAGACTAAGGGGGATAAAAATGCCTGAATGGACAGAAGATCAGCTAAGTGCGATAAATGAAACCCAAAATGGCGTTGTTGTTTCCGCAGCGGCAGGAAGCGGAAAGACTGCCGTTTTGATAGAGCGCACGATACGTCTGCTTTCAGATGAGAGCAACGGTATAGAAGCAGACAGGCTTTTAGCGGTTACATTTACAAAAGCCGCCGCTAATCAGATTCGTGAAAAGCTTTCAGACGCTATTGTAAAAGAGCTCGATAAAAACCCCGGAAGCTCATGGCTCATTAATCAGCAGAAAAGGCTTCAACTGGCTAAAATAAATACTATTAACGCCTTTTGCCTTGACCTTGTAAAAGAGAATATTCAAAGCTTTGAGTTTGAAGGTAACCTAAGAATTTTAGAGGATAATGAAAAAATAGTTCTGCTTAACAAGTCGATTGATAATACTCTTGAGTACTATTACAGCGAACAGCCTGAAAAAATATCCTGTGTTTTAGACGCTTTGGGCGGTGAGAACGACAAGGGTCTTGCAGACGTCATTTCAGAAACTCATACTTTTTTTGAAAGTATACCTTTCAGAGATGACTGGATAAGAAACGTTTTGAAAACACTTGACAGCCGGGATTACATAGATGAGCTTTTACAGTATAATATCGGCGTTGTAAGAAAAAAAGCCGAATCTGTAAAAGCTATGTATGAAAGTCTGATTGAAAAAAGCATGGAGCTTAAAATTCTGACTAAGATAACCTCGCTTTTGAATAATGATTTAAGCTTAGCTTTGAGCTTGAGGGAAATCGACAAAAAAAGCTGGGATAAGCTTTATAAAAAGTGTTTGGAATTTAAGTTCGACAGGTTTGTGTCAAAGCCGTCTGTTAAGGACAGCGCAGGCTTCAGTAAGGAAGAAGTTAAAAACGATATTGAGCTTGCGGCTGAGATAAAGACGGACAGGGATTTGCTTAAAGCCGAGCTTAATAAAATCAGAGCTATGATTTCTTCACCGCTTGAGGAGATAAAAAGCGATTTGACAGAAATAAAAAAGCTGGCTGAAATAATTTTTGAAATGACGGTTTTTGCAGAGGATGCTCTCAGAGCTTCAATGACAGATGAAAATGCCGTTGATTTTTCAACCGTTGAGCATATGGCTACGGAGCTTTTGGCGGAATGTAAGGACGGCGTGATTTCAAGAACTTCACTTTGCGAGGAAATAGTCAGAAACAAGGACTATAAAATAATACTTATAGACGAGTATCAGGATGTCAATAATCTACAGGATTTGATTTTTAAATGCTTATCCGATACAGATGATATAAGCGTTATAGGTAAAAATGTCTTTGTGGTTGGCGATGTCAAGCAGTCAATTTACAGGTTTCGTCAGACAAACCCGGAGCTTTTTATAGACGCCAGGAAAAAAGCGGTTGACAGCGATTACGAGGATACGAGAGAAATTACTCTTAAGAAGAATTTCAGAAGCCGCAGGGAAGTTATCGACATTGTTAATTATCTTTTCGGTCAGCTAATGAGCGGGGATTTAAGCGAGATAGAATATACAGAGTCTGAAAAGCTGGTTCAGGGACTTGAGGTTCCGGACAACGGCGATTATTCAACCGAGCTTATGTTAATAGACGATAATGAAGAATTTTCAAAATATCTCTCTTATAATATTGAGCATTATAAAATCGCCGAGAAAATAAGTGAAATTTTAAAAAGCGGTACTGAGGTGTTTGACCCGTCTATTGGGGAGAACGGGGGCTTCCGCCCCTGCAGACCGGACGATATATGCGTGATTTCGCGAAATAATGAGGACGGCAGATGCGTGTCAAAGGCTCTTGAGGCCTTCGGCATAAAGACAGACGCTGAAATGACAAGCGGTTATCTTCGCTCCAGGGAAATTTCAGTGATTATTAATCTTCTCAGAGTGCTTGATAATCCTATGCAGGATATTCCGCTGCTGTCGGTGCTTATGTCGCCTGTTTTCATGTTTACGCCTGATGACACGGCTAAGATACGTCTTTTTCTGATAAACGGAACAAGACCTAAGCTTTATCAGCAGCTTCTTCATTACAGCGAGAGTTATGATTATGACACTGTATTGGCTGTAAAATGTTCTGCGGCGGTTGAGAAAATAAAAGAGCTTCGTTTCTATGCGGCAAGTATGAATTTGGTTTCGCTTATCAGAAAAATCTATGACTGCACAGATTATTACGGTATAGCTTCGGCTTATGAGGACGGACATCAGAAAAGAGCAAACCTGAGTCTGCTTTTGGAATATGCAGACGAATATGACAAGTATTCCGGCGGAGGAATTACGGGATTTATCCGTTATGTGGATAATATTATTGAAAATAAAAAAGATTTTTCCCAGGCAGTTATCAGCTCGGGAGAGGGCA
This sequence comes from uncultured Ruminococcus sp., assembly GCA_964617585.1. GTDB lineage: Bacteria > Bacillota > Clostridia > Oscillospirales > Ruminococcaceae > UMGS1601. The sequence continues at coordinate 79,396 of CAZTXS010000005.1, read as the reverse complement.
TGGCTGTCAATATTAAAACTATGCACGGTTCCAAAGGACTTGAATACCCCTTTGTCTTTCTCTGCAATATCTTCAAGAAATTCAACGACCGTGACCAGAAGAAGAAAATGATAATAAATCAAAGCCGCGGTTTATCTTTGAAATTTAACGATGTAAAGACAAATATGTCAGTTACTCCGTTTTCATATAACGTGCTTAAAAATATTGCTGACAGCGAGATGAAAAACGAAGAGCTTAGACTTTTATACGTTGCTCTGACCCGTGCAAAGGATAAGCTTTTTATACCTGTTTTGTTTAGCAAAGATACTTCTAAGCTCATGATGTCGCTGTATGATAAGCTAAGCGTCTTAAACGGCATAACGTCCGACATGGTGTTTGACGCTTCCTCCTGCGGAGAATGGCTTGCCGAATGTTTTATTCTTCATCCTGAAGCGGAAGCTTTCAGAAAGCATATATTTGAATATGAGGGTAAGGAATATGATAATGCAGTAAAGCCCTTGTCGACCGATTCGGTTTTGACAGTAACGCAGGCTTCGGATATAACCCAAAGCGATAGGAAAACTGTCAGAAATAAAAAATCTACCTCCGATCCGGCTTTGGTAAAAGAGCTTTTGAAGAGGTTTGATTTTAAATATGATACTCTGGAAGCCGGAACTCCCTCAAAGCTTTCGGTTTCGGATATTGCAAAGGATGAAAAACGCGCTTATTATTATCCTCAGATTCCTAAATTTTCCGAGGAAATCGGCAAGCTTACGGCTTCTGAAAAGGGAACGATTACTCACAGGTTTATGGAGCTTTGCGATTTTGAAAACGCCGAGAGGAATTTAAGCGAAGAAATAAGCAGACTTGTGTCAGCGGGCAAACTGACCGCCTATCAGTCAGAGGGAATTGACAGGCAAACTGTGGAGGCTTTCTTTGAAAGCGGGATATATAAGCGTATGAAAAACAGCTCTCAAATCATGAGGGAGAAGCAGTTTTTAGTAAGTTTTTCTGATTTGAAAATAAGCGGCGGGCTTGATGATTATAAAAATACAAGCGGTATGCTTCAGGGAATCGCAGACTGCATTTTTGAAGAGAGGAACGGATATGTTCTTGTCGATTATAAAACGGACAGGAACACGACCGCCGAACAGCTTAAGGAAAACTATATGATTCAGCTTGAACTTTACAAAGCTGCGTTTGATCTGATTCTTGATAAACCGGTGAAATCGGGATATATATATTCTTTCAGTTTAAGGGAAGAAATAGAGATTGAATTTAACCGCTGAGAGGTGAAATGAAGTGAATTATTATCAGGAGAAAATTGAAACAAATTCTTTAATACCGGCTAAGATTTATTTCGGATACGGAAGCGACGATACTGCGCATTATCCACTTCACTGGCACAGCAATCTTGAATTTGATCTGGTTATTGACGGAATAATAAGGGGACTTATAAACGGAAAGTCTGTTGAGGTTCATCCGGGAGAGTTCTTTTTCGTCAACAGCGGAGAGCTTCACGAAACCTATTCGGACGATATAGGTAAGCTCAACACCGTCACTCTGCTTTTGTCGTACAATCTTCTCAAAGAATACTGCGAGAATATAGATTCTTATTATTTTGACTTTTCGGATAATAAGAAAGCTCAGATGAAGGTAAAGCAGCTTATCATTGAATGCGCTTATCTATATGAGCAGAAAGAAGAATTTTACGAGCTTGAAATATCGATAGTTCTCAGAAGGATATGCAGTATACTTTTAAACGACTGCCGAAAGGAAAGGCAGACAAAGAGCTATGAAAGATATGAGTCCAAAAGCATGATAAATATAAAAAAGGCTATTGGTTTTATGGAAGAGAATTATGAAACCAACTTTACTCTTGAGGATATAGCTCTTGAAATCGGAATGTCGCCTACATATTTTTCAAGGTTCTTCAAAAAGAACACCGGAGAAACTTTTTATGCTTATCTGAATAAAATCAGACTGTACAATGCTCACAGAGAGCTTATGAACAGCGATCTCTCAATAACGGAAATCGCATTGAATAACGGTTTTGCAAATGTGAAGTCCTTTATTGAGGCTTTTAAAAGCGCATATAAAACCACTCCGTCCAAGTATAAAAAAAGCGTGAAAGGTTAAAAGAAAAAATTTTAAAAAACTATTGACAAATTTAAATCATAAGTGTATAATAACGTGGTAAGTAAAGCAGAACTCCGTTCTCACCTTCAGCGATTGAGCGAAAAGGTCAATACAGTTTATTACGGCATTAGTCGTTTATTGTATGAGTGCGGATATTTGTTCTGCACTCATATTTTATTTAAGAATTGTATTTAGTGAATTCACGGAGGTGTTTGGTCATCAGCAACAAAAATGATACTCAGATTAATGAGGCAATCAACGATAAGGAAGTCAGACTTATCGGAAGCGACGGCAGTCAGCTTGGCATAGTATCAGGTAAGGAAGCTCAAAGAATTGCATATGAAAAGGATTTGGATCTTGTAAAGATTGCTCCTACGGCGAAACCGCCCGTATGCAAGATAATGGACTACGGCAAGTATTGCTTTGAGCAATCTAAGAAAGAAAAGGAAGCGAGGAAAAATCAGAAGATTGTCGAGGTTAAGGAAGTAAGAATGTCCTCAACTATTGACACGCATGATTTTGAAACTAAGGTTAATCAGGCTAACAAGTTCTTGAAATCGGGGGATAAGCTTAAGGTTTCGGTTCGCTTCAGGAAACGTGCGGTTGCTCATCCGCAGCTTGGCGAGGAGTTGCTGGAAAGATTTAAAGAAGCTGTTTCCGAGTTCGGTACAGTTGATAAGAAGCCTAAGATGGAAGGACGAAGCCTTGTTATGCTCGTCAATCCAAAGACAAATAAATAGATTTACTAAAGGAATTCTTTGTTTAAGGAGGAAGAAATAATGCCTAAGATGAAAACACACTCAGGCGCTAAAAAACGTTTTAAGGTTACAGGTTCGGGAAAAGTTAAGCATATGCGTACTAATAAGAGCCACAGACTGATTCAAAAAGGTCACAAGAAAGCAAGACAGACTCGTAATTCTGCTTATGCGTCGGCGGCAGACGAGAGAAATTTAAAGCAGCTTATCCCATACAAATAAACGAGTATAGGGAAACCGAAGAAATTTTTAAAACTAGGAGGAATTTACTATGGCTCGTGTTAAGGGAGCAATGATGACTCGAAAGAGAAGAAATAAAACCCTGAAGCTTGCAAAAGGTTATTGGGGTGCAAAGAGCAAACATTTCAAAATGGCTAAAGAAGCTGTTATGAAGTCGGGACAATATGCATATATCGGAAGAAAGCAGAAGAAGAGAGAATTCAGAAAGCTTTGGATTACAAGAATTTCTGCTGCCTGCAAGATGAACGGTATTAACTACTCACAGTTTATGAACGGCGTTAAAAAAGCCGGAATTACGTTGAACAGAAAGATGCTTTCGGAAATCGCAATCAGCGACCCGGAGGGCTTCAAAACTATAGTAGAGCAAGCAAAGACTGCTCTTAACTAATGCATTATAACACGCTGAGTGGTTACGCTCTAGCGTGTTTTGTTGTTTATTGCGGAATGTTAAAACTTGTATTGCAGAGGTGGTTTTATGCTTATTACAAGCAATGAAAATGCAAATGTGAAGCTTTATTCTAAGCTGACATTGAGCAAAAAAGCTCGTGATGAGCATAAAAAATTCACCGTTGAGGGCGGCAGAATTTTAAGAGAAGCGGTCTTGGAAAACGCAGAAATTGATATTATTTTTGTAACGCGGGCGGCTTTTGAAAGGGACAGGCTTTTTTTAGACTCGGTTTGTGATAAAATTCTGTTTGTAAGCGAGAGCGTCGCTAAAAAGCTGAGTGATACAAAATGCAGTCAGGGCGTGTTTGCTGTTATAAATAAGCCTGTTTCAAAAGATTTGTCTTTGCAGGCTTTAAGCGGGAAATATATTGTTCTGAATAACATTCAGGACCCGGGGAATTTAGGAACGATACTGCGTACCGCCGACGCAGTCGGTATTGACGGAGTTATTTTAACCGGGAACTGTTGCGACCTTTATAATCCTAAGGCTGTGCGTTCCACAATGGGAAGTCTTTTCAGATTGAACATCTATATAGAAAACGATTTTGAGAAAGTTGTCAAAATTTTAAATGACAATAACGTTAAAACCTATGCTGCAGTAGTGTCAGGACCTGCCTGTGAAATAAAGTCGGTTGAGTTTTCAAATAACTCGGCTATTGTTATCGGAAATGAGGGCAACGGCTTGAACAGTGAACATTCGGCTCTTTGCAGCGAGCGTGTCACTATAAAAATGAACGGCAATATAGATTCTCTTAATGCAGGGGTTGCGGCGGCGGTTTTTATGTGGGAAATGACTAAGCAGCAATAACCGTTTGCTTTTTTAAATGTCAGTTTTGTAAAGCTTAAATCAAGCTTTTTTCTGAAGAAAGGATTGCCTTTTATAAGCTAAGGCGCATATTTATATGACGAAAAACAAAAGTGAAAACTTAAAATACTGGATATGGCTTACTATAGCTTTCGGACCTGCAAACCCGCGCAAGTGGGAGGTTCTAGAGGGCTATGACGGCGTTTTGGATTTTTATAACGAAGCGTCGGAGGGCAGGCTTCCCAAGGGACTTTTGCCCAAAGAAGTAAACGCTGTTAAGTCGGCTTCTTTGTTTACCGCCGAGCAGACGATAGCATATTGCTGTCAAAAAGGCATAAATATATATTGCTGTGAGGATGAGGATTTTCCTCAGGCTTTAAAGGAAATATCAAATCCTCCGTCCGTGCTTTTCAGTTTGGGCGATATAAGCTTTTTAAATGAAAAAATAATAATTGCCGCAGTCGGAGCAAGAGACGCTTCGCCGTACAGTCTTAACGCTGAAAAGATTTTACTTAAAGCATTGCTTAAAAAGGGAGTTCGCTTTGCCAGCGGCTTTGCAGTGGGGGCTGATTCACTGGCTAATGAAATTTCGCTCGGTGAAAATGAAAAATCTGTCGCAGTGCTTGCCGGCGGTCTTGAATATGATTATCCAAGGGGAACAACGTCGTTAAAACAGTCGGTTGGGAAATGCGGAGCGGTTATATCGGAGTATTTTCCGAATCATAAGCCCAGGCCAAAAGATTTTACGGCGAGGAACAGGATTCTCTCCGGTTTAAGCATGGGAGTATTTGTGATTGAAGCCGGTCAGCACAGCGGCGCTTTAAGCTCTGCGTCTATGGCTCTTAATCAGGGAAAGGATATTTTCACAATAGTACCGCACGACATATTTGACGAAAGATATTTCGGACAGAGGGATCTTTTAAAGGACGGAGCTATTCCCGTATTTTCAGAAGATGATATTTTAAATGAATATATAAACAATTTTTCGCACAGATTAAATTTTGTTCCCAACGAGTCTAATCTTGTTTATATTGAACGAAGCTACGGTTCGGACAGGAATGAAGTTAAAAAGAAAACCTCAGCGAAAAAGAAATACGGTTCACAAAGCGAGAGAAAGCTTGACAGTAAACTTAATCAGCTTACAAATGAAACTGACGGCGGCAAAACTCTAGGCATTTCCGCCGCATATGTCGATACGTCTGATTTAAGCGAGATTCAGAAAAGAATCTATGATGAGCTTTCAGGCGGAATTATGCACGTGGATAAGCTGTGTGAAAGGCTGTCCGTAGATATATCGGTTCTTTTTGCCGAGCTTACAGAGCTTGAGATTCTGGGGCTTGTAAGATCGCTTTCCGGCAAAAGATATATGCTGGCTTAAAGGACTTTACATTATAACTAAGGTAAGATGCCCCCGCCTTTATAGGCGGCGGGTTCCATTACCCGTTCAGTAGCGGGATTCAATCCCCTACTGAACGGCCGGTCGGCAATGCCGACCCTTGACCCGTTGAATGACGGGCAAGCCCTTATTGAAAACATAAAGCATCGGGAAGGAGGATATATTCCCTTGCGGGAATATAATATTCAGTATGTCTAATCTTATTATAGTTGAGTCGCCTAAAAAGGTTGAAACGATTAAAAGATACCTAAAGGGAGATTATGAAGTTATAGCTTCTATGGGACATCTGCGTGATTTGCCCAAATCAAAAATGGGCGTTGATATTGAACATGGTTTTAAACCTGAATATTGCAATATAAAGGGCAAGGAAAAAACAATTTCTGAAATTAAGAAAAAGGCGAAAAAAGCCGATAACATATATCTTGCAGCCGACCCTGACCGTGAGGGTGAAGCTATTTCATGGCACTTGGCTAATATTCTTGATTTGGATTTAAATGATAATAACCGTGTTACATTTAACGAAATTACAAAAACAGGAGTTGAAGCAGGTATAAAAGCTCCCAGAACAATAGATTTAAACAAGGTCAACGCACAGCAGGCAAGAAGAATTCTTGACCGGATAGTGGGATATAAGCTTTCTCCGTTTTTGTGGAAAAAGGTCAGAAGAGGGCTTTCGGCAGGACGTGTTCAGTCGGCGGCGGTAAGAATGATTGTCGACCGTGAAAATGAGATTAAAAACTTTGTATCAAAGGAATATTGGTCTATTGACGCAAAGCTTTGTACAAATAGCTCTAAAAAAACGTTTGATGCGTCCTTAGCAACGGTTGACGGAAAGAAATTCGAGGCTGATAATAACGTCCCAGTAGACGAGCTTTTGGAAAGGCTTAAACCGGCTGATTTTATTGTGGCGAACATCAAAAAAAGCGTAAGGAAGAAAACTCCTCAGGCACCTTTTACAACCTCCACGCTTCAGCAGGACGCTTCAAAAAGATTGGGCTTTCAGACAACAAGGACTATGAGAACCGCTCAGGAGCTTTATGAGGGCGTTGAGATAAACGACTTGGGTCTTACCGGTCTTATAACCTATATGAGAACAGACAGCCTTAGAATATCAGATGAGGCAAAAGCCGAAGCTTATAAATTTATTGAAAGCAGGTACGGAGCTGATTATATTCCCAAGCAGCCTAAGAAATTCAAGACAAAGGGCAACGCTCAGGACGCTCACGAAGCTATCAGACCGACTATACCTTCACTTACTCCCGATAAGGTCAAGGAAAGCGGAGTAACTAACGATCAGTATAAGCTTTATAAGCTTATTTGGGAGCGTTTTATTGCAAGTCAGATGGAAAACTGTTTGTTGAATACCGTTGCCGTCGATATAGAAGCGGACGGATGTATTTTCAAAGCTTCGGGTCATACCGTGAAGTTTGACGGCTTTACCGTTCTCTATGACGATGTTTCAAAGGACGATGAGAAGAAAATACTTCCCGAGCTTAAGGCGGGAGATAAGCTGATTTTGAAGTCGCTTGACGGTAATCAGCATTTTACTCAGCCTCCTGCAAGATATACCGAGGGAACCTTGGTAAAGGCTTTTGAAGAAAACGGTATAGGACGTCCGTCAACATACGCTTCAACCATAAAAACAATACTTGACAGAAATTATGTCGAGCGTGAGGGAAAACAGATAAAACCCACCGCTTTGGGAGAGGTAACAACAAACCTTATGCTTGAGCATTTCAATAAGATTGTCGATCTTAAGTTCACAGCCAGAATGGAGGACGATCTCGACAGCATTGAGGAGGGTAAACAAAACTGGATAAAAACGCTGGGTTCTTTCTATTCGGATTTTGCCAAAACCCTGACAGCCGCCGAGGAGGCAATGGAGGGTAAAAGGGTTAAAATCCCTGATGAACAGACGGATCAGGTGTGCGATATATGCGGCAAACCTATGGTTATAAAAATCGGCAAGTTCGGAAAGTTTCTTGCCTGTTCGGGTTTTCCGGAATGTACAAACACGAAGAGAATTGTTATTGAAACTGAGGGAGCTTGTCCGTTTTGCGGAAAAAAGGTTCTTCAGAAGAAATCAAAAAGAGGTAAAAAATATTTCGGCTGCGAGGATAATCCGAAATGCGAGTTTATGACGTGGGACACTCCTGTTGCTGACAAATGTCCCGATTGCGGTTCATCGCTGTTCCAAAAAGGTGGGAAAAAGGGCAAGCTGGTTTGTCATAAGCCGGGCTGCGGATATGAAAAGGATTTGTCAGATGAATAAAGACGTGGTTGTTATAGGGGCAGGCTTAGCAGGTACTGAGTCCGCTTTCACCCTTGCCGGGGGCGGAGCTTCGGTGAAGCTTTATGAAATGAAGCCTAAGAAGTTTTCTCCGGCGCATAAATATGAGGGCTTTGCAGAGCTTGTATGTTCCAACTCGCTTAAAGCTGACAGAATTGAATCCGCAGCGGGAATGCTTAAAGAGGAAATGCGGCTTTTAGGTTCTATTACTATGGAAGCGGCTGAAGCAAACAGGGTTTCGGCAGGCGGAGCGTTAGCCGTAGACAGAAAAGGTTTTTCCGACTATATAACAAATCGCATAAAATCTCACCCTGATATCGAGGTTATAAACGAAGAGGTATGCAAAATTCCTCTTGATAAAAACGTAATTATCGCCACAGGACCGCTGACGTCCGATGGCTTGGCAGAGTCAATTAAAAACATCTGCGGCGGATTTTTGTATTTTCATGATGCTGCTGCTCCTATTGTGACTTATGAAAGCTTAGATAAAAGCAAAGTGTTTTTTGCGTCACGCTATGGAAAAGGCGAGGCGGATTATATCAACTGTCCGATGAATAAGGAGGAATACTTAAGCTTTTACAATGAACTTATTCAGGCCGAATCGGTGGAGCTTAAGAAATTTGAAAAAGAAAGCTTCAAAGAGGAAAAGCTCAAATCCAAGGATAAGTTCAAGGTTTACGAAGGCTGTATGCCGATTGAGGCATTGGCTTACAGGGGAGAGGATACGATGCGTTTCGGGCCTTTAAAGCCGGTAGGACTGATCGATCCTGCGACAGGGAAGCGCCCCTACGCTGTTGTTCAGCTTAGGACTGAAAATCGTGAGGGAAGCTTGTACAATATGGTAGGATTTCAGACCAACCTAAAATTCGGCGAGCAGAAAAGAGTATTTTCGCTTATTCCCGGGCTTGAAAACGCCGACTTTGCAAGATACGGTGTTATGCACAGAAATACGTTTATAAATTCCCCTAAGCTTTTAACCGAGTATTTTAATATGCGTGAATATGAAAATATATTTTTTGCAGGTCAGATAACGGGAGTTGAAGGGTATATTGAATCTGCGGCAAGCGGTATTTTAGCGGGGAAAAATATGCTGAAACGGCTTCAGGGCAAGGATATGTGTACGCTTCCTAAAGAAACGATGACGGGCGCTTTGTCTAAATATATAAGCGATGAATCGTTAGAAAATTTTCAGCCTATGGGAGCGAACATGGGCATTTTGCCTCCGCTGGACGAGCGTATAAAAGACAAAAAGGAAAGATACAGGCAAACAGCGGACAGAGGGCTTAAAATGCTTGCAGGCTGTTTGAAGAACAATTAAAAAGACACAAATATACATAGGGAGGGAATGTTCCTTTCAGAAGGACATACTTTAAGTTATGAAAATAATAATTGACTCATTCGGGGGAGATAACGCGCCTCTCGAGGTAATAAAGGGAAGCATTAAGGCGAAAGAAAACCTCAACGCCGATATATGTTTGGTAGGCGATGAGAGCAAAATTAAAAAGTGCGCCGAAGAGAATTCTCTTGACATAAGCTCTCTTGAGATAAGGCACGCCGCCGGCGTTATTGATATATGCAAGGAGCCTACCGAAATATTAAAGTCGGAATCTGAATGTTCAATGGCTGTGGGAATGAAAATGCTTGCGAACGGTGAGGGTGACGCTTTTGTTTCCGCAGGATCTACGGGAGCATTGGTAGTCGGGGCTACTTTCATCGTAAAAAGATTAAAGGGAATAAAGAGGGCGGCTTTAGCTACTGTTCTACCCACGGCGGGTAATCCTATAATTCTTCTTGACGCAGGCGCTAACGCTGACTGTCGTCCCGAGATGCTTTTACAGTTCGCCGTTATGGGGAGCATTTATATGAACAAGGTAATGAATATTGATACTCCGTCGGTAAGGCTTGCAAACATCGGCGAAGAACCCTCAAAGGGCAGGGAGCTTGAAACGGAAACCTACAAGCTGCTTAGTTCTGCTCCGCTGAAATTTGACGGGAATATTGAAGCCAGAGATATGCCGAAAGGAATCTGCGATGTTGTTGTAGCCGACGGATATACGGGCAATATGCTTTTAAAGCTGTATGAGGGAATGGGTAAGTTTTTCTCATCCGAGCTTAAAAATATGCTGTTGACAAGCTTTACATCAAAGCTTGCCGCTCTGTTGCTTTTAAAAAAGGTGAACAGATTTAAGAAGAAAATGGACTATTCCGAATACGGCGGAGCGCCGCTGTTAGGAACTTCAAAGCCGGTCATAAAAGCTCATGGAAGCTCTAATTCGACAGCGTTTTACAATGCTATAAAGCAAGCCTGTATGTTCACCGAAACAAACGTTATAGGCGAGGTTAAAGACAGCCTTTTAAAAATAAAAGAGAATAAAACAGACAGAGCTGCAGAAAAATAATCATTGGAAAGGAAAGGCGTTCCCGTTAGGGATAAGGATTATGATGGATAATTTTTTGATGAATGAAGAACACAGGCTTGAAGAATTTGAGAAGATTATAGGCCATAAATTTCGGAACAAAAAGCTTCTTTTTGAAGCGCTTTCTCATTCTTCCTTTGCAAACGAGTTTAAAAAGAAGCATTATCACAGCAATGAACGATTGGAGTTTTTAGGAGATTCGGTTTTATCCATAGTCGTTTCTGATTATATATATAATCAGTTTAAGCATTTGCCGGAGGGCGAGCTTACAAGGCTGAGAGCTTCCTTGGTTTGTGAAAAGGCTTTGTTTGAGTTTTCAAAGCAGATAAGGCTTTGTGATTTTATAATGCTTGGCAAGGGAGAGCAGAAAGCAGGCGGAAACAAACGGCCGTCAATTCTTTCGGACGCTTTTGAAGCCGTGATAGCGGCGGTGTATTTGGACGGAGGACTGGAAGCTGCAAAAACTTATATTCTTAGATTTATGCCTGAAAGTATAGTTTCAAAGAAAAAAGAAAGCTATGACGATTATAAAACTATTTTGCAGGAAATAATTCAGAAAAACCCTGAGGAAAGCATTGAATATTATCTTGCGGACGAAAGCGGACCCGATCATGATAAGGAGTTTACGGTAAGAGTAATGCTAAACTCAAATATAATAGGTGAGGGAAAAGGAAAGAGTAAAAAAGCTGCCGAGCAGGCGGCGGCTAAAGAAGCTTTGGAGCTTATGGGCTATGGCAAAATGTAATATCTCTTTTTTCATTCCACATTTGGGCTGTCCTCACAGGTGCAGCTTCTGCAATCAGAACTCTATTACAGGACAGTCGGCAGGAAGCATTCCTCATAAGCACGATATTGAGCTTACGCTGAAAAAAGCAATGCTTGAAATCAGTGAAAATGACAGAATAGAAACTGAAATTGCTTTTTTCGGAGGCAGCTTTACGGCGATAAAACGAGAGTATATGCTTGAGCTTCTTCAAGCGGCTCAGCCGTATATAGGCGATGGGAAGTTTAAAGGAATTCGCATATCGACAAGACCGGACTGTATTGATGAAGAGATTCTCGGAATTTTAAAAAGACATCATGTTTCGACTGTTGAGCTTGGATGTCAGTCGATGGACGATGAGGTTCTTTTGGCGAACGAGCGCGGACATTCAAAAGCAGATGTTATAAAAGCGTCGGAGCTGATTAAAGATTACGGCTTCAGACTGGGACTTCAGATGATGGTGGGACTGTATAAATCCACTCCCGAAACCGATATGAACACGGCAAAGGAAATCGTCCGCCTTGCGCCTCAGGAGGCAAGAATCTATCCTGTGGTTATAATGGAAAACACAAGGCTAGGAGAGCTTTACAAAAGCGGCGAGTATGTTCCGTATGATTTCAGCCTTGCTGTTGAGCTTTCGTCAAAAATACTCTCACTTTTTGAAAGTAACGGTATAACAGTTATAAAGCTCGGACTTCATTCAAGCGAAATAGTAGAAAGAGATTGTATAGGCGGGTTTTATCATCCTGCGTTCAGGGAGCTTTGCGAGAGCGAGCTTTATAAAAGCAAGCTTGAAGAAATCTTGTCCGATTTAGGCAGTGATGTAAAAAAAGCTGTTGTAAGCGTCAGACCGAAGCTTATGAGCAGGGTGATAGGACATAAAAAATCCAACATAGATTACTTTAAAAACAAGGGTGTATATCTGAAAATAGTAAGTAACGTCAGTCAGAAAGATGACATTAAGTTAGCCGCGGCGGAATAAAATTCAAACTATAATAATTTGCGTGAACCGGCGGGTAATACACAGAAACGGAGATAAAATTATGTATTTGAAATCACTTGAAATGCATGGATTCAAGTCTTTTCCTGATAAGATAACATTGGATTTCGACAAAGGTATGACAGGAGTTGTCGGACCTAACGGAAGCGGAAAGTCAAATATCGGAGACGCTGTGCGCTGGGTGCTTGGAGAGCAGTCCTCAAAAAGCCTCAGAGGCGGAAAAATGGAGGACGTAATTTTTGCCGGAACACAAATGAGAAAATCGGTCGGCTTTGCATCGGTCACATTGAATATAGATAATTCGGACAGAGCGCTGAGCGTTGAAAGCGATGTGGTTTCGGTTACAAGAAAGCTTTACCGCAGCGGCGACAGTGAATACATAATAAACGGCGAGCAGGTAAGGCTAAAGGATATAGTTGAACTTTTTATGGATACGGGACTTGGCAAGGACGGATATTCCATTATCGGTCAGGGAAGAATAGCGGATATAGTTTCGGGAAAATCAACCGAACGGCGTGAAATTTTTGAAGAAGCGGCGGGAATATCCAAATTCAGATATAAAAAAGCGGAAGCGGAACGCAAGCTTTCAGCTGCTGAGGATAATATACTAAGGCTTACCGATATTCTGGGCGAGCTTGAGGGAAGAGTCGGACCTTTAAAAAACCAGTCAGAAAAGGCAAAAAAGTATTTACTTCTCAGAGATCAGAGAAAGGCTTTGGAGGTTTCTTTATGGGTTTCAAAGCTTGACGAACTCAAAGGCACGTTAGTTCAGCTTGATGAAAAGCTACTTTCATGCACCGCCGAATACGAGGCTTTGACAAGGGAACTGGACGAGGTAGACGAATCGATTGATGAAAACAACTTAGGACGAGCTAAGTGCAGCGACCGAATTGAAGAACTCAGAGAGCTTATCCACAATACCGAGCTTGAAAGCAGTGAGGCTAATTCTAAGATTGCCGTTTTGGAAAATGATATTGAGCATATTAATCAGGCGATAAAGGATTACGATGAACAGATACTAAAGACAAACAGCAACGGAAGCGAGTTCAAAAGCCGAATCAATCAAAAAGAGGACGAGCTTTTAAAGATTGCCGAGTCAAAGTCTGAGGTTAAACGGCAGACTGATGAAACAGAGCATAAGCTGTCTTCGCTTGCCTTGAAGTCGGACGAGTTTGATAAAAACATAAGTGAAAAGGGAAATGAGATAAACAGCCTTTATATAAGAAAGTCAGAGCTTGCTTTCACAATAGAAAGCAGTAAGACTAACGCCGACGAGTGCAGGCAGCTTATAAAAGAGGGAGAAGCTTTCATTGAGAGTACCGAAAAGCTTGTCTTAGAAAACAATAACGAAAAGAGAGAGATTCAGCAGGCTGTAATGCTTGCTGAAGAAAAAATCTCCGATATTAACAATAGAATAGCAGGAATGTCTAAGCTGAACGAGTCGAAAACAAAGGCTCTGAACGAAGCTAGAGAGAGCTATACCAAAAAGGAAATCCGGCTTCGTGAGTTAAGAGGAAAGGTTAATCTGCTCAACGATCTGGAGAATTCTATGGAAGGCTTTGCGAACTCTGTCAAGCAGATTATTAAGGCCAAAAAGCATGGTATGATTAAGGGTATTTACGGCTCTGTAGCTCAGCTTATAACAGTAGAGGGAAAATATTCGACCGCTATTGAAACCGCTCTGGGCGGAGCTATGCAGAATATTATTGTAGATGATGAGAATACCGCCAAAAGAGCGATAAGACACCTTAAAGAAACACATTCAGGCAGAGCAACGTTTCTTCCGATTACATCCGTTAAGCCGAGAGAATTCAGGGAAAGCGGTCTTGAAAGCTGCGAGGGATTTGTCAGCATGGCAAGCGATTTGGTTTCCGCTGACAATAAATTCACCGGCATTATAAAGTCGCTTTTAGGAAGAATAGTTGTCGCAGAGGACATTGACCTTGCCGTTCTTATAGCAAAAAAATACGGATACAGATTTAAGATATGCACTCTCGACGGACAGGTTATAAACGCAGGCGGCTCGTTTACAGGAGGAAGCGTGTCGCGTTCCACCGGAATACTCACAAGAAAGAATGAGATAGAGGAGCTTAAATCCGAAATATCAGACCTAGAAGCTGAAACAGCAGAGCTTTCGCAGACTTTTGAAAGCTTAAAGCAGGAGGTCAATAAGCTTGGATTTGATATAGACGGTGAAAAAGAGCTTTTATCTGAGCATATGGCCGATAAGATTCGTTTTGAGGGCGAGCTTAACCGCTTAAAGGATCTGGGCAAAAGCTATGACGATAAGCTGGATGACGCTGAAAATCAAATTGAAACTCTCAAAGCCAAGATAAAATCTGCTGATGAAACTCATAAAAAAGCTTTGGAGGAGATGGAGAATATTAGCTTGAGGATCTCTGACTCTGAAAAGAATTTGGAGAAAACTCAGTCGGAAATTCAAAGCTTTAAAGAGGGACGGGAAAGCCTTTCGCAGAAATTATCCGAATACAAGATTAAATACATTGAGTTTGAGCGTGACGAGCAGGCGGTTATGCTGTCTATAGAGCAGTTAAAGGAATCTGCGAGAAACGCAGACGATGTAAGAACAAGGCTGAATCTGCAGATACTTGAAAGCAGAACCGATATTCGGGAAAAGCAAAAGCAAATTGATGAAATAAAAAAAGGCATCGTTGATTCTAACGGCGTTATTGACAAGTATAACGGCGAAATAAGAACTCAGCAGGTTGCTTATCAGGACTTTGAGGCTAAGAACGCTAAGCAGAGGGCTTATCAGAAAATTAAGACAGATGAGAAGGAAAATATTTCACGGGAGCTTGAGAGATGCTCTGAAAAGAAAATCAGTTTGCAGTCGGAATCTGATAAAATAATTTCAGAGCTTTATGAGGTATATGAGCTTACAAGAAGCGAAGCTTCCGCAGAGGCTAAACCTGTTTCCGATAAGTCGGAAGCAAATAAAGAGCTGAATGCGCTGAAAAATAAAATGAGAGCGTTAGGCTCGGTTAATCTCGACGCTATTGAGGAATATGCGGAGGTATCTAAACGTTATGAGTTTATGAAGGTTCAGCTTGACGATGTGGTCAAGTCTAAAAACGAGCTTGAAAAGCTTATAGACGAGCTTACCGAAAATATGAAAGCCATTTTCTCTGACAGCTTCAACAAGATTAATAATAACTTTAAGGTTATATTTACAGAGCTTTTCGGAGGCGGAGCGGCAGAGCTTGTTTTGTCCGATCCTGATGATGTTCTTGAATCGGGAATTGAGATTAAGGTTGCTCCTCCGGGTAAAGTAATTAAAAATCTTATGAGTCTTTCGGGAGGAGAACAGGCTTTTGTAGCAATCGCTATTTATTTTTCGATACTTAAAATAAAGCCGTCGCCGTTTTGTATTCTTGATGAGATTGAAGCGGCTCTCGATGATGTAAACGTAACAAAATACGCTCAGTATCTTAGAAATTTCACGGATAAAACTCAGTTTATTCTCATCACTCACAGACGCGGAACAATGGAGGAATGCGACGTTCTTTACGGCGTTACCATGCAGGAAAAGGGAGTGTCCAAGCTTCTTAAAATGGAGGTAGGTCGGCAGACCGAGCCGGACGGTTAATTATCCTAATGAAATTTAATAAGGCGGTTGTTTTAATTGGGTTATAAAGAATTATTATTGAAAAACATTGATAAGATTCATACTACAAAATGGGAACGGACAGAATAAGAAAAAATTTAAGAATAGACGCTGAATACACAGTTAAGCTTTGCAGAAATAAATTGTATAAGAAGAATTGTTATATTTTCAAAAAGGGAAAAAATTTTTATGCAGAAATTGATAATATAAGAATAACAATAAATTCATATAGCTATACAATTATTACGGAGCATTTACTAAACAGTAATTTATAAAGGAGTCAGATATGGGATTATTTAAAAAGCTGAAACAGGGACTTTCAAAAACAAACAATGCTTTTTTGAGCAAGCTGAACGCAATGCTCGGAGCTTTTACAAGGATTGACGAAGACCTTTTTGAAGAGCTTGAAGAAACGCTTATCATGTGCGACATAGGGGTCAATACTTCAATGAGAATTTGCGATGAGCTTCGTGACCGAGTAAAATCTCAGGGTATTACCGACCCGACGCTTATAAAGGATCTGCTTAAGGAAGTTATTACGGATATGCTGGGTGAGGAACAGCCTCTTGATTTGTCAGCAAAGCCGTCTGTAATTTTGGTTATCGGTGTGAACGGAGCGGGCAAGACTACGTCTATAGGAAAGCTTGCATATCAGCTTAAAAACGAGGGCAAGAAAGTTCTTGTCGCCGCTGCGGATACGTTCCGGGCTGCCGCAATAGATCAGCTTGAGGTTTGGACTGAAAGAGCGGGAGTGCCTATTATTAAGCAAAAAGAGGGTTCTGACCCGGCGGCGGTAGTTTTTGACGCTCTGACAGCGGCAAAAGCCCGTTCGGTTGATGTGGTTATATGCGACACGGCAGGAAGACTTCACAATAAGAAAAACCTTATGGAGGAGCTAAAAAAAATATCCAGAATAGTTCATGAACAGGCCGAAGGCTGTTCTCTTGAGGTTTTATTAGCGCTTGACGCAACAACAGGACAGAATGCGGTCAATCAAGCAAGGCTTTTTAATGAGGTCGCTGATATAACGGGAATCATACTAACCAAGCTTGACGGAACAGCCAAGGGGGGAATCGTTCTTTCTATTACCGAGGACTTGAAGATTCCGGTTAAGCTTATTACAGTCGGAGAGAGTATCGAGGATATAGAACCGTTTAACAGCGCAGACTTTGTGAACGCTTTGTTTGAATAAACAGAAAAAGGAGAAAATTCATGTTATTTATACAATACCCCAAATGTACAACCTGTAAGAAAGCAAAGGCTTTTTTAGACAAAAACGGCGTTAGTTATACCGACCGTCATATCAAAGAGCAAAACCCGTCTGAAAGCGAGCTTAAAGAGTGGATTGAGATATCCGGACTGGATATAAAGAGATTTTTTAATACGAGCGGTATGCTTTACCGTGAGTTGGGTTTGAAAGACAGGCTTGCTGAAATGTCATATGATGAGAAAATCAAGCTTTTATCCGGCGACGGTATGCTTGTTAAAAGACCTATCCTTGTATCGGACAATTTTGTTCTTGCCGGTTTCAAGGAAAGCGAGTGGAAGGAGAAGCTCGGTATATGAAGCTTATATTAGCTACCAATAACAAAGGAAAGGTCAGCGAGTTTAAAGAGATTTTAACTCCTCTCGGATTTGAGGTTGTTTCCCAGTCGGAGTCAGGCATAAATATTGAGATTGAAGAAACGGGTAAGACCTTTGAAGAAAATGCAAAGCTTAAGGCAAAGGCGATTTATGATATAACAAAAACCTATGTTATAGCAGACGACAGCGGACTTGAGGTGGACGCTCTTGATAAAAGGCCGGGAATTTATTCTGCCCGTTATGAGGGACTTAAAACCGCTCATAAAAGAAACTTGAAGGTTTTGCAGCAGCTTGAGGGAGTTTCTGAAAGCGGCAGGACAGCCAGGTTTGTATGTACGATATGTCTTATAAGAGATAACGGCGAAGCGTTGACTGTGAGAGGCACCTGCGAGGGCGGAATAGGCTATGAGGAAAAGGGAACGAACGGTTTTGGCTATGATCCGATTTTCCTTTACGGAGATAAAACTCTGGCGCAGATGAGTAATGAGGAAAAGAATAAAATTTCTCACAGAGGTAACGCCATAAAGGAGCTTTTAAAAATTATATAAAATTTGAAGGGCGGAAATTCTTATGCTTACATCAAAGCAAAGAGCATATTTAAATAGTATCTCAAACAAGCTTAATCCTGTATTTCAAATCGGCAAGAGCGGTGTTTCAGCCGAGCAGATAAGCCGTATAGACGATTATCTTAGGGTTCATGAGATTATGAAAATCAGGGTGCTTGACAATTCCCTTTATTCTGCAAAGGAAGCGTCTGCCGAGATTGCAGAATCAATAAGCGCTGACGTTGTTAAGGTTATAGGTTCTATCGGTATTTTGTATAAGAAGAATGAAAAGGAACCTATAATTAAGCTTCCGTAATGGAAAGATAAGCACAGCCCGTTTTTAAACGAAATCAAAGGGAGGCGGAAGCGTGAAAAATATTGCTGTTTTCGGAGGAACCTTCAATCCGTTTCACAAGGGACATAAAAAGCTGATTTCAGAGGTTTCAAGGGCTTTGAGCTTTGATGAGATAATAATTGTTCCGTCAAAGCTTCCTCCGCATAAAAGTGCGGACGGTCTCGCGGACGATAAGGACAGAGTGAACATTATAAAGCTTTCTCTTGAAAATAATGATATTAACTGCGATAATATCCGCATAAGCGATATAGAGTTTTCTCAAAGCGGAAAAAGCTATTCTTTTAACACTTTGAAAGCGCTTAAAGAAGCCTATCCGGATAATGAGTATAAGCTTCATTTTATAATGGGAAGCGATATGCTTATTTACTTTAAGAAATGGTACAGGTTTGATGAGATTTTAAAGCTTTGCACGCTGGTTTGTATGAGCCGTTGCGAAGAAGGCGCAGAAAAGCTTGAAGACTATGCAAGAGAGCTTATATCGCTCGGAGGAGAGGTAAAAATTATCACGGTAGCTCCTCTTGAAATATCTTCGACTGAAATAAGGGAAGCGGTCAGAGAAAAAGATGATGAAAAACTTACTTGCTATTTGGATAAAAAGGTAGTAGAATACATTTTAGAAAGGAAATTGTATATTGATTGATTTTGACTATGACGAAAATATCAAATACTTAAAAAGCTTTCTGAAAAAAAGGCTTAGTAAGGATCGATATCATCATTCAATATGCGTTGCAGAGGAAGCCGAACGTTTAGCTGAGAAAAACGGCTTTGATGAAAAGAAAGCCTATCTTGCCGGACTTGTACATGACGTGTGTAAGGAGGACGGAGATAAAGAACAAACGGCTCTTATTTCACGAAGCAGAACATATGTTGATGAATCTGAAAAAAACACCAAGGCTTTGCACCACGCCATAGCCGGTTCTGTATTTATCGAAGAAGAATTTGGGATATATGATGAGGACATTCAAAACGCCGTGAGGTATCACACGGTAGCCAGAGAGGGAATGTCAACACTTGAAAAGATAGTTTATCTCGCCGACCTGGTTTCTGAGGACAGAACCTACAGCGATGTTAAGAAATACAGGAAGCTTGCGCATAAAGATTTAAATTCAGGTATGCTGGAGGCGCTTAAATATTCTATCAAAAGCACGATAAATAAGGAATTTGAAATAGTAAAATCTACGCTTTCTGCGTATAATGAGTATGTAGGGAAAGTTAAAAACAAGAAATAAAGGAGAAGTTTAAATGACTCTTGAAGAGAAGCTGAAGCTTATTATTAAAACGCTCGACGCTAAAAAGGCGGAGGATATACAGACAATAAAAATCAGTGAGTTGACTATAATTGCGGATTATTTTGTTATAGCGAACGGTATGTCGTCAACACAGACAAGAGCACTGGCGGACGAGGTCGAATTTAAAATGAAACAGCAGGGCGCCGAGCCTTTGAGGGTTGAGGGAGAGCGTGGAGCTAACTGGATAATCATTGACTACGGCGATGTTGTCGTTCATATATTTTATAAAGAAACCAGAGAGCATTACAATCTGGAGCGTCTTTGGGCGGACGGAGAGCATATTGACGTTTCGGAATTTCTCAATTAAAAACATTTAACAGTGAGTTTGAAAGAAAAAGCTTTAAGCTTTAAGTTATAAAAAATAAACACAAAGGATTGAAAAGAATGGATTATAATTTTAAGGCAATAGAAAAGAAGTGGCAGGACATATGGGAGAAAAATAACATCTTTGAAGCGTCTAAAGACTATTCAAAGCCGAAGTTTTATGCTCTGGTCGAGTTTCCTTATCCTTCAGGACAGGGGCTACATATCGGGCATCCCCGTCCGTATACAGCAATGGACATAGTGTCAAGAAAGAAAAGACTTGAGGGTTATAACGTGCTGTTCCCTATGGGATGGGACGCTTTCGGACTGCCTACGGAAAACTTTGCTATAAAGAATAAGATTCATCCGGCAATAGTTACAAAGAACAATATTGAAAGATTTAAAGGTCAGCTAAAAATGCTCGGACTATCTTTCGATTGGGATAAAGAAGTAAACACCACCGACCCCGACTATTTCAAATGGACGCAATGGATATTTATTCAAATGTTCAAAAAAGGTCTGGCATATAAGAGCGAAATGGCTGTAAACTGGTGTACGTCCTGTAAAGTCGTTTTAGCAAATGAAGAGGTTGTCGGCGGCGTTTGCGAGCGATGCGGAGGCGAGGTAGTTCACAAGGTTAAAAGTCAGTGGATGCTGAAAATTACCGAGTATGCTCAAAGACTTATTGACGATCTTTCGGAAGTGAATTACCTTGATAAGATTAAAACGACGCAGAAAAACTGGATAGGACGTTCTGAGGGAGCGGAGGTTGAATTTGAAACCTCCGAGGGTGATATACTGACCGTTTATACAACCCGTCCGGATACGCTTTTCGGAGCAACATATATGGTTATTTCGCCGGAGCATCCTATTTTAAAGAAATGGGAACCAAAGCTTAAAAATAACGACGCTATACGCGAGTATCAGGAAAAATCGGCAAGAAAGTCTGATTTTGAAAGAACTGAAATGGTTAAGGAAAAGACTGGCGTTAAGCTGGACGGCGTTCATGCCGTAAACCCCGTGAACGGGAGAGAAATTCCTATATTTATATCCGATTATGTTTTAATGGGCTACGGAACGGGAGCTATCATGGCCGTTCCAGCGCATGATACCCGTGACTATGATTTCGCCAAGGTGTTTGACTTGCCTATTATCGAGGTTGTAAAGGGCGGCGACGTGACCAAAGAGGCGTTCACTGATTGTGCAACAGGAATTATGACTAACTCAGGATTTCTGGACGGCTTGACGGTTGAAGAAGCCAAGGTTAAAATGAAAGACTGGCTTGAAGAAACAGGAAAGGGTAAGAAAAAAGTAAATTACAAGCTTCGTGACTGGGTGTTCTCACGTCAGAGATATTGGGGAGAGCCTATTCCTATCGTTCATTGTGAAAAGTGCGGATATGTTCCGATTCCCGAAAGCGAGCTTCCTCTGACGCTTCCTGAGGTTGACAGCTATATGCCTACCGATAACGGAGAATCACCGCTTTCAACGCTTGAAAGCTTTATAAACACCACCTGTCCTCACTGCGGAGGTCCCGCAAAGAGAGAAACGGATACCATGCCTCAGTGGGCGGGTTCTTCGTGGTACTTCTTGAGATACTGTGATCCTCATAACGATAAGGAGCTTGCTTCCAAGGAAGCTCTTGATTACTGGATGCCTGTTGACTGGTATAACGGAGGAATGGAGCATACTACGCTTCATCTGCTTTACTCGCGTTTCTGGCATAAGTTCCTTTATGATTTGGGCGTTGTGCCTACAAAAGAGCCGTATATAAGAAGAACATCTCATGGTATGATTCTCGGCGAGGACGGACAAAAGATGTCAAAATCCAGAGGCAACGTTATAAATCCAGATGACGTTGTAAACGAGTACGGAGCAGATTCGTTGCGCCTTTATGAGATGTTTGTCGGAGATTTTGAAAAGACAGCTCCTTGGAGTACGAAATCCATAAAGGGTTGCAAGAGATTCCTTGACAGAGTATGGTCGCTTCAGGATATGGCGATTGAAGGCAATGACTATCGTAAGGAGTTGAAATCCTCATTCCATAAAACGATTAAGAAGGTTTCCGAGGATATAGAAAACCTCAAATTCAACACTGCTGTTGCGGCTCTTATGTCGCTGATTAATGAGATTTACGCTTCTAAGCAGATTAATAAGGCGGAGCTTAAAACTTTCATTACGCTGCTAAATCCTTTTGCCCCTCATATTACCGAAGAAATGTATCAGAATATGGGCTTCACAGGTATGTTAAACGAGCAGAAGTGGCCTGAATTTGACGAGTCGCTTTGTGTTGACGATACCATAGAGATAGCGGCTCAGATCAACGGAAAGGTCAAGGCTAAGCTGGTTATAAGTGTTGACGAGGAAAAGGAATCGGTAATTGAAAAGGTTATGGCAGAGCCAAAGATTGCAGAAGCGGTAAACGGAAAGAGTATTATCAAAGAGATTTACGTTCCCGGAAAGCTTGTAAACATTGTTGTTAAATAATGTGGTTTTAAAATAATATAATATTAAGAAAACGGCTTTTATGTTATGATGTTAAACACAAACACATAATGTAAGAGCCGTTTTTTTAAATATATTTGAAACTTAAATAAAATTTTATAACTAAGGCAAGATGTCCTCCGCTTCTATAGGCGGCGGGTTTTATTACCCGTTCGGCAATGCCGACCCTTTCCACGTTGAATAACGGGCAAGCTCTTATTAAAATATGTATGTTTTTGTTGAATTTTTAGTTTTTATATGATATACTTATTTTAGTAGCAAAATTATGTAATAATGTAATTAAAATAAAATATTTGGTTTTGAGGATAGAGGAATGGCAGTTCTATGGATTATATTGCGCATATAAGGGAAACGGATAATAAAATACAAACAGTGAACGAGCATTGCGCCGGGGTTGCTGCTTTATGTGAAAAATATACAAAAAAGCTTAAGCTTTCTTCTTTGGCATATTTGCAGGGGATTTTTCATGACGTCGGCAAAATGACGGCTGATTTCAATAAATATATTCAAGGCGAAAGTAGTTTTAGACGAGGGGAAATTGATCACAGCTTTGCAGGAGCAAAATATTTATGCGAAATATCCGACCGATTTAATGATAAAAATAAAACTAAAGCTTGCAGATTTATTGCAAGGACAATTATTTCTCATCATGGTTTGCATGATTGGTTGGATGAAGAGGGAAACGATGTGTTTTCCAAGAGGATTTCTAAAAACGACAGATATGATGAGATCGAGAAAGGTATAGAAAAGCTTTCAAATTCAATGGAATTAGAAAGCTTAATAGAGAAATCCACATATGAATACATGACTGTAAGGAAAAGGATATATGATATAAGCTTTGGATCAAGGAAAAAATTTTCTTTTTATCTTGGAATGTTCGAGCGTTTTATGCAGTCGGTTTTAATTGACGCCGATCGTATAGACACTGCTGATTTTATGTCAGGATGCAAGACGGAAAAAGAATTTGATGTATCGGCTTTGTGGGAGAATATGTATAATAAAATGCAGGTCAAACTAGACGGCTTTAAGGACAGAACCGACAGAATTTCCATTCAGAGAAATGATATTTCAAGACGCTGCGCCGAGTTTGCAAAGCATAAGGTTGGCATATGCAGACTTACTGTTCCGACGGGTGGAGGAAAAACCCTGTCCTCATTAAGATTTGCAATAGATTATTGCAAAAATTATAATATGGAAAAAATTATATACGTTGCCCCTTTTATGTCTATACTGGAACAGAACAGCGATGAGATTAGAAGCGTCGCAGGTGAAGATAATGTTCTTGAACATCATTCAAATATTCTGCAGGAAACAGATAATAAAGAAGAGCTTCATGAATATGAACTGCGTACAGAAAAATGGGATAGTCCTGTTATTGCCACTACTATGGTTCAGTTTTTAAACACACTGTTTTCTGATAAGAATTCTTGTCTTCGCAGAATGCATAGACTTAGCCATGCTGTAATTATTATTGACGAGGTGCAGTCTATTCCGCTAAAATGCGTTAATTTGTTCAATCTTGCAATGAATTTCCTTACCAAAATCTGTGGAAGCTCCGTTGTGCTTTGTTCAGCAACGCAGCCTGCTTTTGAGAATGCGGAGTATTCTCTTATGCTGGATGAAGAATACAATATGACAGGCGATTATGCTGAAGATTTTGAAATATTTAAAAGAACCGAACTTATATCAAAAATAACGGCTGAAGGTTATACATATGGCGATGCGGCGGATTTTTGTTATCAGAGGTATCTTGAAAGCAAAAACCTGCTTGTGGTTGTAAATACCAAAGAGTCTGCCGAATCCGTATTTAAGCTTATTAAAGATAAAAACGAAGAAGCGTCTGATTCAGAAAAAGCTGAAATTATACACCTTAGTACATATATGTGTCCTCAGCATAGGCGGGACAGAATTGATCAGCTGCGAAAACTGCTGAATGAGAATAACAGAATAATTTGTGTTACCACTAAGCTTATTGAAGCAGGAGTTGATATATCGTTCGGTTGCGTGGTGCGTTCACTTGCAGGAATGGACAATGCAGCACAGGCGGCGGGGAGATGTAACAGAAACGGCGAAAGAAAAGAAGTATGTCCGGTTTATTTAATTAATATTAAGGATGAAAACATTAATAAAATGAATGAGTTGAAAACGGCGCAGGACATTTCGCGGCAAATTGCAGACAGCGATGAATTTTCAGATCTGCTTTCATGTGAAACCATGTCTGTGTATTTTGAAAAGCTTTATAAAACGCAAAAAAATATTCTTTCTTATAATATTAAAAATTCTGAAACGTTGGTTGATTTATTATCGTTGAATGAAAAGCGTTTTGCACGTTTTAAGAAAACTAATCTTCAATATTGCTGTCAGGCTTTTAAAACTGCCGGAGAAAAATTTGATGTTATAGATGATAAAACATATGATTTTTTAGTTCCGTATAATGATAAAGCCAAGAATATTATTTCAAGGCTTGATTCGGATATTCCTTTAAAGGAAACTATTGATTTACTGAGAACAGCTCAAAAATATACGATAAGCGTTTACCCTAAGATAAAAGAAAAACTATATGAGGCCGGTGCAATTGAAAAGCATGAGTGCGGGGCATTATCTATTAAAAAAGAGTTTTATGATGATTTTTTAGGCGTTGTTACTAAAGGCAGGAAACCGGAAGTTTTAACGTATTAAAAAATCACCGTATAGGTGTGAACTATACGGTGATAATCGAATTAAATTAAATAAGAATGCAATTATTAAAAACAGTTAATATTTATTGTAATATATAACTGTAGTTATTATTACATTGAATAAACATAATAGAAAAGGAGTTGATTTAATGGACAAAACAGATAAACCCAAACACAGAAACTCTGTAGACTTTCAGGTCAGCGGCAGGTATGCTTTGTTTACAGATGTGCTTACCCGCGCAGGAGGAGAAAAATGCACTTACATGGTTCCCACTTGCGAGGGTCTTAAAGGCATTTTGAAAAGCGTTTATTACAAACCTACTTTTATTTGGGTTATTGACAGTGTTCGCATTATGAATCCTATTCAGACGATTCGCAAGGGAATAAGACCGATTAAGTACCAAAATAATGAGAACGACTTGGCGTACTACACTTATTTAAGAGATGTTTGTTATCAGGTCAGAGCGCATTTCGAGTGGAATTATAATCGTCCCGAGCTTGAATGTGATCGTAATGAAAACAAACATCACAATATTGCGAAGCGTATGATAGAAAGAGGCGGAAGACGCGACATTTGGATAGGTACTCGCGAGTGTCAAGGTTATGTAGAGCCTTGTGTTTTCGGTGAGGGTGAAGGCTATTACGATAACAGCGGTGAGATTAAGTATAGCCTCATGTATCAGGGAATAATCTATCCGGACGAAGCTGTAAATGATGAGGACAAGGGTAAGATGACCGTTTGTTTCTGTCAGCCTACTATGGTTGACGGGGTGATTGATTTTATCCCTCCGGAAAAGTGCGAAATAAAACGCCATATTAAGGAAATGTCTATAAAGCCTTTCGGGAAAGAACACGGTAACTTTAGCGGACTTGAGGAATTTTCGGGAGGTGAAGAGGATGAGCTGGACTGACGAGCTTTATAAAATATATGAATTCAATATCAAAAGCGATGACAGTCAGAATGTAATGCTTCCTATTTCTCACTCAACGGCGAATGCACAGATTGAGGTGATACTTACAGAAGACGGCGAATTGGTTGGCGCACGAAGAATTGACGATAAGTCCGAATCTGTAACAATAATTCCCGTGACAGAGGATTCAGGTTCTAGAACCAGCGGGATTGCTGCTATGCCTTTTGCAGACAAGCTAATATATATAGCAGGAGATTATAAGGATTATGTTGAGGGCAAAAAGTCTGATAATTCTGAATTTCATAATTCGTATATGAATCAGCTTAAGAAATGGGCGGAAAGCGAATATACTCACAAGGCTGTAAAAGCAGTATATACGTATCTTGATAAGTCATGTATCATTAAGGATTTACTAAATTACGGAGTGCTTAAAGCCGATGAAAAAGGCAAGCTTGACAACAGTAAGATACAGAATGTTGAGCAAAAAGACGCTTTTGTAAGATTTATAATTAATTACAAAGATATTATGCACGAGAACAAAACATGGCTGGATAAAAGTCTGTACGATAGTTTTATAGGATTTAACAATACTATGATTAAAGATTTTCAGCTATGCTATGCTACAGGGAAAATTTTGCCGTGCACATACAAGCATCCTTCTAAAATCAGAAATGCAGGCGACAAGGCAAAATTGATTTCATCAAACGATGAGGAAGGGTTTACATATCGGGGCAGGTTTTCCAACAAAAAAGAAGCAATTTCGGTAAGCTATGATTTCTCGCAAAAAATGCATAACGCTTTAAAGTGGCTGATTAATAAGCAGGGAACAAGTATTGATTCGCTTATGCTGGTAGTTTGGGCAAGCGCTTTGCAGGAGATACCCGATATTACAAAGAGTTTAGATAATTGCTTAGATGAAGAAGAGTTTCCCGAAGACGAAGAAAATCTTGTTCCGAATAGTGAATCAATTTACGAATCGCTGCTCAGCAAAATGATATACGGGTATAAAAGCAAAATGGATATTAATTCTAAGGTAATGGTTATGGGACTTGATGCAGCGACCACGGGAAGACTTTCTATAGCAATGTATTCAGAGCTTGAAGCAACTGTATTTTTCAATAATCTTCAAAAGTGGCACAGCGAAATTTCATGGACGGTTTTCAAACCTGCTCTAAAGAAGAATATGGTAGATTCATTCAGCGTTTATCAGATAGCGCAATGTGCTTTCGGTATTGAGCAGAACGGGAAAATTCAATGCAAGCCGGAGATCCTGAAGGATACTGTTATGCGGCTTATACCTTGTATAACAGAGGGAAGAAGGCTTCCGAAAGATATAATGATTAATCTTTTTGAAAAGGCTTCAAATCCAATGGCATATAAGCGTGACGAGAAACATGATAATCATCGTATAGTTGTTGAAACTGCCTGCGGAATAATTAAAAAGTATAATATTGAAAATAAGGAAGGAGTAACAAGTATGGCTTTAGATGAAAACAACACAAACAGAAGTTATCTTTTCGGACGATTGTTGGCCGTTGCTGATAAGACGGAAAATGATACATATGATGATAATGACAAAGGAAAACGTATAACAAATGCCAGAAGATATTGGAACAATTTTGTTTCAAATCCATATCGTACATGGGGCATTATTGAATCAAGGCTTAGACCTTATCTTGATAAAAAGAAAGGTTATTCAGTTGCTTATGCAAAGCTAGTTGAAAATATTATGGATAAAATGGACTTTGAAGATTTTACTTCATTAAAAGGACTGGAACCATCATATTTACTGGGTTATCATAGCCAAATGAAAGAACTGTATACCGAAAAGAATAAAAACGAAGACGAAAATAATGAGGAGGAATAAAATTATGAGTTTACAAAACAAAATTGATTTTGCAGTTATCATTTCTGCAACGAACGCAAATCCTAACGGAGATCCGTTAAACGGCAATCGCCCGAGAGAAAGCTTTGAGGGCTTAGGAGAAATATCTGACGTATGTTTAAAAAGAAAAATACGCAACAGACTTCAGGACATGGGAGAAAAGATTTTTGTGCAGTCAAAGGATCGCTGCGATGACGGTTGCGACAGTCTTAAAGACCGTGCAGATAAACTCGAAGCGTTAAAAGCTATTAGTAATGGCAAAAATACTGATTGTGATGAATTTTCAAAAATAGCTTGTAAAGAATGGATAGATGTAAGAAGCTTCGGTCAGGTATTTGCTTATAAAGATGAAAAAAACGGTAATGTTTCCGTTGGAGTCAGAGGACCTGTAACAATTCAGCAGGCGATAAGCGTTAACCCCGTAAACATTGTAAATATGCAGATAACCAAAAGCGTTAACAGTGAAAGCGGTAAGGCAGGTAAGTCTTCTGATACAATGGGTATGAAATACAGAGTAGAGTTCGGTCTGTATGTAGCTAAGGGAAGTATAAACTGTCAGCTGGCTGAAAAAACAGGCTTTACCGATGAGGACGCAGAGAAAATCAAAGAAGCTTTATTAACTCTTTTTGAGAATGATTGCTCGTCGGCTCGCCCTGAAGGAAGCATGGAAGTTTGTCGCTTATATTGGTGGAAGCACAACAGCAAGACTCCAAAATGTTCGTCTGCAAAGGTTCATAGATCATTAAAGATTACGCTTAAAGAGGGAGTTAAAAAGCCTTCTTCTATAGATGATTATGAAATTGAGCTTGAGGAACTGGAAGCAGTTGCTCCACAAATATTTGATGTTTTATGATATATAGCGAGGATGATTATTTACAGCTTTCAGGTATTCAGCATTTTGTTTTCTGCAAAAGACAATGGGCGCTTATACATATAGAAAATCAATGGGAAGAAAATCTGCGTACAACTGATGGAAATATCATGCACAGAAATGTTCATAATAACGGTTTTAACGAAAAGCGTGGGAATATATTAATTGCGAGAGCAATGGCTGTTTCTTCGCCGAGCCTTGGATTGAGCGGAGAATGTGATGTTGTTGAATTTCACCAATGTGACAATGGCGTTGAACTTTCCGAAAGAGATGGAAAATACAATGTTGTTCCTATTGAGTATAAGCGCGGAAAGCCCAAAGAAAACGAGAGCGATTCAATGCAGCTTGCTGCGCAGGCTATGTGCTTAGAAGATATGCTTTGTTGTGAAGTTTCGTTTGGTTACTTGTTTTACGGTGAAACGAAAAAACGAATGATTGTTGAATTTACAGATGATTTGAGGAAACGCACGAAGAATGTTATTGAACAAATGCATTTGCTTTACAAAAGGAAAAGCACGCCAAAGGTTAAAAGAACAAAATCCTGTAATGCCTGTTCTTTAAAAAACGTATGTCTTCCTGTTCTTTGCGGAAACAAAAAGGCGTCAGATTATGTTAATAAAATGCTCTTTGATGAAGCTTGATAAAACTTCATTCAAAGGAATCAGAACTTAAGAAAGGGGTATATGTTCCTTATGGGAATATAACAGCAAATATGAAAAAGCTTTTGAACACACTTTATGTTATATCTCCTGACAAATATCTTTCACTTGACGGAGAGAATGTAGTAATTCTTCAAAATGGGGAAGAAACAGGACGTATACCGTTACATAATCTTGAAAGTATAATAACGTTTGGGTACACAGGAGCAAGTCCCGCACTTATGGGAAAATGTGCAAGTGACGGTAAGCCGCTTGTGTTTATGAGCAAAAGCGGAAAATTTCTTGCACGGTTGGAGGGGCAGGTCAGTGGCAATGTCCTGCTCAGACGCCGTCAGTATCGTTATGCTGACAATTCTGCAATTAGCCTTAATATTGCAAAGAATATGATATCGGGAAAGCTTTTTAACAGTCGCCGGGTTATTGAACGTACAATACGTGATCATGAGCTACGAATAGACAAAGACAAGTTTAAGCGTAAGTCTGATTTCATAAAATCGTCAATAGCTAAAGTAATTAATGCTAATAATATGGACGAGCTCAGAGGAATTGAGGGAGAAGCGGCTTCTGTATATTTTTCTGTTTTTGACGATATGATTTTACAGCAAAAAGAAGAATTTACTTTTTCAGGCAGGAGTAAAAGACCGCCTCTTGACAAAGTAAATGCGTTATTATCTTTTGCATATTCAATGGCTACATCTATGTGTGCTTCGGCATTAGAGTCTGTAGGACTTGATCCTTATGTGGGATTTATGCACACTGATCGTCCAGGCAGACGTTCGCTCGCCCTTGATTTAGTTGAAGAATTCAGGGCGTTAATGTGTGATAGGTTCGTTCTTATGCTGATAAATAAAAGAATAATAAGTGAAAAGGATTTTGAAGTTCGTGAGGACGGAGCAGTGCTTCTTAATGAAAACGGAAGAAGATTGTTTATTTCTTCATGGCAGAATAGAAAGAACGATGAGATAAAGCATCCATTTCTGGGAGAAAAGGTTGAATGGGGATTGTTGCCGTATATACAGGCTCTTTTGCTTGTAAGATATTTACGTGAAGATATGGATTGCTATCCGCCGTTTATGTGGAAGTGATATTATGCTTGTACTTATTACATATGATGTGAATACGCAAACAAAAGAAGGAAGAAAAAGATTAAGACGTATTGCTAAGCTTTGTGTAGACTATGGCGTAAGGGTTCAGAATTCAGTGTTTGAGTGTGTGTTGGATGCAGCTCAATGTAAAGCATTAAAATACAAATTGACAACTGAAATGGACGCAAGCAAAGACAGTCTTCGGTTTTATTATCTTGGAAACAAATATAAAACCAAAGTAGAACATATAGGTTCAAAAGAAACAATACAAGTTGATGAAACATTATTGTTTTAGTGCGAAACATAGTCATACATAAAAAGCGTATACTATTCGCATTTGCAAATGGCTTAAAAGTAATAATTTTTTATTAATTTTTTATTAAATAAAAAATTAATATTTACACTTTTTATTGAAATTGTTATAAATAAAAGAAACTAAGTTTTTTTATTTATACAATTTTGCTGTCACTCTCCATACGGAGAGTGTGGATTGAAATTGGGAATAATTACAAACATAAGCAACTTTGTCGGGGTCACTCTCCATACGGAGAGTGTGGATTGAAATGTAAAAAACTCCCGAATACTCTCGCTTGAGCTGACTGTCACTCTCCATACGGAGAGTGTGGATTGAAATTGATCGAGCGTGGAATAAAGGCAATAAGGGTAAAAAGTCACTCTCCATACGGAGAGTGTGGATTGAAATTTACAGCGGGCGGGGCCTATCTGGTGGCGCTGCGTCACTCTCCATACGGAGAGTGTGGATTGAAATCCCCACTTTGCTTTGCATAACCCGACGGAAAGGAGTCACTCTCCATACGGAGAGTGTGGATTGAAATAAAGACAGCAAGCGGGGCCTGCGTATCTCGATCAGTCACTCTCCATACGGAGAGTGTGGATTGAAATTTTGCTTTGCCTGCTGCCTGCGCTTTGGTGAGGATGTCACTCTCCATACGGAGAGTGTGGATTGAAATGCATTATCAACCCGGACATGGAGGCCGTGGAGCGCGTCACTCTCCATACGGAGAGTGTGGATTGAAATAAAGACAGCAAGCGGGGCCTGCGTATCTCGATCACCGTCACTCTCCATACGGAGAGTGTGGATTGAAATGACGCCCAGCTCCGGCAGCGCCCCCGGCAGGGTACGTCACTCTCCATACGGAGAGTGTGGATTGAAATTCCCGTCCACCAGTCAACGGGCTGCTGGCTCACGTCACTCTCCATACGGAGAGTGTGGATTGAAATGTGTCCTGCACTTCGGCAGCAGCGGCCGCCGGGACGTCACTCTCCATACGGAGAGTGTGGATTGAAATACCGGTGCCGTGCCGATATAGGCCAGCACGGCGTGTCACTCTCCATACGGAGAGTGTGGATTGAAATACCACCGGAAAGAACACAGACACCGGGAACACCAGTCACTCTCCATACGGAGAGTGTGGATTGAAATCGTGAATACTGCCGGGATCAGATAGCCGAGCGCCGTCACTCTCCATACGGAGAGTGTGGATTGAAATCGGGTGATCTTGATATTGACGGACGCAGCGCCCGCCGTCACTCTCCATACGGAGAGTGTGGATTGAAATAGGACATGAAGCAGCTTATCAAGGGCATGGACGCCGTCACTCTCCATACGGAGAGTGTGGATTGAAATGTTGAGGTAGCCCTCAATGAGTGCCCGCCACTCGGTCACTCTCCATACGGAGAGTGTGGATTGAAATTTCGATTGACAAACCGTCAAGCTCAAATTCTTTTTGTCACTCTCCATACGGAGAGTGTGGATTGAAATTGGTTATGTCCACAATGGTGTCGAAGTCGCCCGCGTCACTCTCCATACGGAGAGTGTGGATTGAAATCTTGATTTGGCTCACCACATGGCTGCGCTCCTTCACCGTCACTCTCCATACGGAGAGTGTGGATTGAAATGGAGACGGTGTCGCAGTACAGCACAGTTTATACGGTCACTCTCCATACGGAGAGTGTGGATTGAAATCTTTCATTGTTGTTAACACCTTGTTGCTCGTTTGGTCACTCTCCATACGGAGAGTGTGGATTGAAATCCGCTCCGATTATTACCCACTTGTCTCCGCCAAAGCGTCACTCTCCATACGGAGAGTGTGGATTGAAATTCAAAAGCTTTATAAACTCAAAAGGTTGGTAGCTGTCACTCTCCATACGGAGAGTGTGGATTGAAATACATTAGCCTTAAGCTTTACCGCCTCATCTCGCCGTCACTCTCCATACGGAGAGTGTGGATTGAAATCGTGTCATGTATTGCTTGGTAAGACTGCACCGCAAGTCACTCTCCATACGGAGAGTGTGGATTGAAATCCGATGAGCTTTTCGGCACTGTTATCAGTTCTGAGGCACTCTCCATACGGAGAGTGTGGATTGAAATTTATCCCGACATCCGCCGTAAACTCAGGCACAAAGTCACTCTCCATACGGAGAGTGTGGATTGAAATTCGTATGTCTTTTGCATACCATTCTCCTTCCGTGGTCACTCTCCATACGGAGAGTGTGGATTGAAATATTTTGATTTTGTTCAGTTTTTTCATTTTTCACCGGTCACTCTCCATACGGAGAGTGTGGATTGAAATCATTGCGTCTGAAAACAAGGATTTTAAAGCTCGAAGTCACTCTCCATACGGAGAGTGTGGATTGAAATTTTCCGTGTTTTACCGTATTTTGTGACACGTTTAGTCACTCTCCATACGGAGAGTGTGGATTGAAATTGTCAATATTTTTAAATTGTTTTAAAGATGTAGCGTCACTCTCCATACGGAGAGTGTGGATTGAAATTCCGTCATAGACGGCAGAAACAAAGTGACCTAAAAGTCACTCTCCATACGGAGAGTGTGGATTGAAATACTGTTTGACGAACTGTCGTCAATCATTCCCTTAAGTCACTCTCCATACGGAGAGTGTGGATTGAAATCAATGCAAAATCCTGTATACACAAAATATCATTTAGTCACTCTCCATACGGAGAGTGTGGATTGAAATCATTGCGTCTGAAAACAAGGATTTTAAAGCTCGAAGTCACTCTCCATACGGAGAGTGTGGATTGAAATATCACCTATCCTGATTTCAGGACTGCCTATAAGTGTCACTCTCCATACGGAGAGTGTGGATTGAAATCTGTATTGGTGCATCTGTTTCAATGTAACTGTTACGTCACTCTCCATACGGAGAGTGTGGATTGAAATATCCTGCCAGCCTTGAAGCCTC
>CAZTXS010000005.1:0-45545 GCA_964617585.1 uncultured Ruminococcus sp. | reverse complement strand
TGAAGCCTCCAGCATTCAAGCGGTCACTCTCCATACGGAGAGTGTGGATTGAAATATCCTGCCAGCCTTGAAGCCTCCAGCATTCAAGCGGTCACTCTCCATACGGAGAGTGTGGATTGAAATCTGTTTACAAGGAGTTTATAAACCGCAGTCGCCCGTCACTCTCCATACGGAGAGTGTGGATTGAAATCATGTACTGTCGCACCACTCAATCTTTGTTTTGTGTCACTCTCCATACGGAGAGTGTGGATTGAAATATAAATAGTTGGAAAGAAAAAACATGAAAAAAATAGTCACTCTCCATACGGAGAGTGTGGATTGAAATGCTTGAAATGTCAACATTTTTATAATTTTGGACGTCACTCTCCATACGGAGAGTGTGGATTGAAATAATTTTGCCGTCTGATTTAAGCTCTGATACTCTGGTCACTCTCCATACGGAGAGTGTGGATTGAAATCCTTACTTGGGGAAATAGCTTGTGGAGAGCCTAGTCACTCTCCATACGGAGAGTGTGGATTGAAATTCGTATGTCTTTTGCATACCATTCTCCTTCAGTGGTCACTCTCCATACGGAGAGTGTGGATTGAAATTTCCATTTCTGCGGCTCGTCCAATCTGTAGCGGGTCACTCTCCATACGGAGAGTGTGGATTGAAATTGCCCTTCTTGAAATAATTTTCGATAAACATTGCCGGTCACTCTCCATACGGAGAGTGTGGATTGAAATATAATTAGTCCACCTTGTCTAGTGACACGATATTGTCACTCTCCATACGGAGAGTGTGGATTGAAATTTTTTGACGGGCTTGGATACCTCAAAGCTATATGGTCACTCTCCATACGGAGAGTGTGGATTGAAATATGTTAAAAAGGCTTGACAAATTTAATTGTTTTAGTCACTCTCCATACGGAGAGTGTGGATTGAAATAGCAACGGTATTTGTATATCCATAAATAGTTAGGTCACTCTCCATACGGAGAGTGTGGATTGAAATATTTGCCGTTAATGCTCTAAACTTCAAATCCCGGTCACTCTCCATACGGAGAGTGTGGATTGAAATTCCTCTGCTCTATTGGCAACTCGATAGGCTTTTCAGTCACTCTCCATACGGAGAGTGTGGATTGAAATTTCGGTATGCCATACATTCGCACGGGGTCATGACCGTCACTCTCCATACGGAGAGTGTGGATTGAAATTTCGATTGACAAACCGTCAAGCTCAAATTCTTTTTGTCACTCTCCATACGGAGAGTGTGGATTGAAATATTTTTGCACCTCCATTTGTTTATAATTTACAATTGTCACTCCCCATACGGAGAGTGTGGATTGAAATTCGGAATTTATGGTGATACAACTGCAATGGGATGGGTCACTCTCCATACGGAGAGTGTGGATTGAAATTGCCAGAGTTTAACAACTACTGCAAATCCTATCAGTCACTCTCCATACGGAGAGTGTGGATTGAAATTTGAACCTCTTGGCAATGTGAGAATTGACAAATTGTCACTCTCCATACGGAGAGTGTGGATTGAAATATAATATGTATGCTCCTAAGTCAGAGCGTTCACCGTCACTCTCCATACGGAGAGTGTGGATTGAAATCACCGGGGAAGCTAAACAGCAGAGCGGACAGCAGGTCACTCTCCATACGGAGAGTGTGGATTGAAATACACCTTTATCCACGAGAAGAAGAGCGAGCAATAGCGTCACTCTCCATACGGAGAGTGTGGATTGAAATCTCCTCCAGGTCGGCTATTGCTTGCCAAACAGTAGTCACTCTCCATACGGAGAGTGTGGATTGAAATATGAAATAATTTTTTGTCTTATTGATGAATTGAAATTTGCAAATTGCATAAATATTGTATTAATATTTGTGAATATTGTAGAAATTTTTATAATGCTTGTTTGGAATAGTTGACAAATCATACAAATCAGCGTTATAATAATAATAAATAATGAACAACTTATAAGCTGATGAAATTAGCGCCGGTTTGTTGCATATGATAAATTGAGATGAGGTTAAAAGCATTTCATTTGTGACGGGGTGTGTTTAAATGACAGATAATGAACTGAAAAAATTAAAGCGGCGTGAACTGCTGGAAATATTATATTATATGAGAAAAGAGCTTGATGAAACCAGACTTGAAAACGAACAGCTTCGTGAGCATGTAGATAAGTTAAATAAAGACCATAAAGAAATTATGTTTGAATTAAATAAAGCTTCTAAACAAATTGACAGACTTTATAGGGCGAAGTTTAATGAAAATAAGAAACCCGATAACGGAATCGGTTCTGCAAAGGAGAATAAATCGCAGAACAAACGCAAACAAAAGCGGGGGTCTGAAAAGAGTGGAAAATAATAGGATTGATATTCCTTCAGCCGAACAGCTCTATAAAGAAGTCAAACGCATTAAAAGCCGAAGAGCGTTTATAAGGCTTTTTTATAATACAATAGCGTCACTTATAATAGTTGCCGCCGCCGCAGTTTTGATTTCAATGCTGTTTCTGCCGGTGCTGAGGGTTACAGGTACGAGCATGACGCCTACGCTTCAAAATGACGAACTTATAGTTTGCCGAAAAAACGGTAACTTTTCACAGGGCGATATAGTTGCGTTTTATTATAACAATAAAATACTTCTTAAACGCATTATAGCTGTTTCGGGCGATTATGTGAACATAGATCCGGACGGAACGGTATATGTTAACGATGTGAGGCTTGATGAACCTTATGTTGAAGACAAAGCGTTCGGCGAATGTGATTTAAAGCTTCCTTATCAGGTTCCCGATCAGAGAATATTTGTTATGGGCGACCACCGTTCAACTTCTATTGACAGCCGTTCAACTTCAGTTGGCTGTATATCTGAGGAAGCGGTAGTCGGAAAGGTCATGTTCAGGGTTTGGCCCATTAAAGAAATAGGCTTTATATCTTGACAAAATCAGTTAATATAATAATTACTTCAATGGAAGGAGGGGAGTAGTTAGTATGAATAAATTAGACGAAAAAATTAAAAATTACATAAATGACCGAAAAAGCAAGCGTATTTACAGGGTTACTGCCGTTATACTTTCCGTTGTTGTGCTTCTTTCAGTCACTGCAAGTCTTATTTTGCCTGCTATAAGCGCTACTCAGTCTCCTGATTTGTCCGTGGCGACTTATTCGGATACCGTTGATTTCTCCGATTTCGACACAGATAAAAATGCCTTTAATTTGGAGAAATATATTACTAATCTAACTTTTGAAAATGGAGTCGCCGACGCCAATGGCAATACTATTACGGGAAGTCTTTCTCTCACATATAATGTAAACGATAGTGCGGTCTTACCGGTATTATCTACTGATGAACCTTATTTATATATTACACTTCCTGAAAATGTTACTGTCGCTGAGACTATGACCGGATATATAACTGATGGAAGCGATAAAGTAGGAGAATATATAATTGAACCGGGAACAAATTTAGTAAAAATTAAAATTTATGATGATTATTTTGATAAATACAAATACGGTTTCAGCGGAACCTTGAGTTTTCAATCTCAAGTTACAAGACTTGACACTGAAACCGGAAGCACTACCGACGTCAAAATAGGCACACAGACTGTAGTAATTGAAGGGTTTACTCCTAAGAAAACGGCATTGTCAAAGTCCGGAACGAATAATGGCGACGGAACTATAACGTGGACCATTATAGTAGATAACCCTAACGCTGAGGATTTAGGAAGCTTTACTCTCAGCGATACTATGTTTGATGCTAAGAGAGCTGAAAATGTTTCGGTAGACCCTGTTGGTGCAGGAAGCTATGATAGTGAAACAGGCGAGTTCACCTTTACATCCGGCGCAACAGACAAACAGGTGACAATTACATATACTACCACATTGACCGATGAGGAAACGTGGACTCCTAAGCATGACTGGGGTGATGGAGATAACTGGATGGGTAAGATTACCAATACTGTTTCGCTTATAAATAGCGATAACAGTGTTGATCTTTCTGATAATACAACTGTATACTATGATCTCGGATACGCTATTTCAAAAGAGGGAAACGCCAATTACACCGACGGAACAATTGACTGGAAAATTACTATCACCAATAAATATAATCGTTCTTTAAACGGCTTTAAAATCAAAGACTCGATGTTTAGCGAGTATTTTACAGACGCAAGCAATATCACATTTGAACCGAGCTCTGTAACAGGAAGTCTATCGGGTGATACTATAACTCTAAGCGCTGATGAAAATTATACAGGCGACTTGGTTATAACTTATTCTACTCCTGCGCAAGAGGGAGAAACTTATACAAACCAAGCGGAAATGGATAATCCTGGTAATGCACCGATTGGCGATAAGCCTTCTAAGACGGTTTCCTACAACTCGACAACCTTGACAAAAGGACATTGGGAGGACAGAGATAATAAGCTTATTAAATGGACAATTGAGTTAAATATAAACGGCGTTGATCCGTCTGTTCTGAACGATTATTCCATATATGACGAGGCGTTGAAAAACGCTGATGTAACTATGGGTATCAGCGTCGGCAGTTGGGATGATATCGACTCTCAGTATTACACAATAGATAAGGAAAACGGAACTGTAACATTTCATGATCTTACAAGCGACTGCGGAATCGATTACATTAAAATTGTATATTATACCGATCCTTATGACGGTACTATGAATACTGATGAAGATTCGTATACAAACACGAATACGGCTTATCTTAAGAACGGTGACGGCGAAGAAGTTAAATCTGCAACAGATGAAGATACATGGAATGCCGTAAACTCTATTGTGAAAACGCACGGAGAAAGCGTAATTGATGAAGAAAACGGAATTATGATTATTCCGTGGACGATAACCATAGAACAGGAAGCAGGTAAATTCAGGGGTCTTACCTTGGAGGATATAGTTCTCTCCGATGACAAAGGAAATATAGATTTGCATTATATTTCACCTGAACAGCTTAAAGAGTTGACGGTGACAAATGCGAATACCGGAGCTTCTTTAGACGCCGAATGTTATTCAGTAACGAATTCGGATGCGAATTTAACATCGTTTAACATTGCCTTTAATGACGTTGATGCATTAGACGAAGTTACTAAGGTTATTATCAGTTATGAAACCACCGCTGTAATCAGCGAGGTTGAAACGGGTCAGACAGTTGTTTTCGGCAATACTGCAAGCTTCAACGGCAAGGAATCTAAGGATACCGAGCCTTATGAAAATGTTGATACGAGCAAAACACCCTATATCAAAGGTGTTTATATTGCGGATACAGACACTATTGAGTACGAAACGGTAAAAAAATCAATAAGCGACCTTGATACAGTAACAATTGACGGCACAGAATTTTATCTTATCAACTATGTGATTGCGGTTAATACAAATTATACGTACAGCGGCGAAACATATACAATTACTGATAGCTTGCCTGAGGGATTTACTTTCTATGGCTATCCTGATTTAACTAATAAAGGTCAACATGTAGCCGGAGATTCAGGTTATTTGGTCGGTTGGAATGGTTATAGCAAATATCCGGTAAATAGTAGTACAAACCCGAAATTTGTTTTGAATGATAGCAAAGATACGATTACCATTACCAGTGAGTATAAATCTAGTTTGATATTTTATTATACCGTAAAGATTTCTAAAGAAGACCTTAACAAAAAGCTTGAAGATCCAAACTATACTATTATAAATTCTATTAAAGACGAAACTTATGATGAAGTTACTTCGGAGATTAAAATTGAAGAGGATTCATCAATACTTACAAAAAGTCTTTCTGCCAACAGTGAAAAGTTGGCGTCGGGTTATATCGAATACGAAATTAAGGTCAATCCGAACGGCGATGATTTGTCAAGGGATGACAGCTTGATTCTTACCGATATTTTAAAGGCGCATACCTACGGTGACGGGGTAGCCTGCGATGATCCCGGAGGAATTAACATCTATCTTGATTCTATTGATATTTATCAAATCGGAGCGGGTGAGAACGGCGAGGACGTTCTTCTTGATTCGAGTGAGTACAGCTATGTGCTTGATAATAATCCGCCTGCTGTAAGTGAAACCAAAACAGTTTCATATAGCGATATGGATTATTACGGTAACGATATTATCTTCAACTTCAGCGATGTTTTTTCAAACGGCACAAACGAAATAGTAATCAGCGGTCCGGCAAGTACAGCTTTTAACTATTATGTCGGTACCTCTGTGAGCAGCGACAATACTATTTTAGGTTGGAGCGATGGTTATTTTGACAGTGAAGGTCATGCCACAATCACTATTCCGAGTGATAAGTTTGATCCTATAGTAAATAATAATGATTCTTTTATATTGTTTATTTATAATGGAAAAAACAATAACTGGGAACTTTCTGTTGAATCGGCGAACTTTGCTGAAAAAACAATAACAGGAAATCATGAATACGCCGCTAAGCTTACTTTGACAGTACCTGATGAAACGCCTTTAAGAATCGTTTACAGATATATAGGAATGCGTCCTGAGGGAAGTGCCGCAGACGATACGGTCGGAGTAGTAAATTCTGTTTCTGTAAATACCGTTATGCAAACGGAAAATACATCGCTTGACAGCAAGTTTGTTCTTTCATCATCAAGCGAAGGAACTATAACAGGCAAGAAAAAAATTACTATTTATAAGGTTGATACGGGTAATTACTCTTTGAAGCTTAACGCTTCTTTTAACCTATATAAATGGGACGCTGAAAATGAAACTTGGCTTGCGGCTTCAGAGCTGAGCAGTGACGAGAGCGATTCTACGCTGAACGTTGTGAGCAAATGGGGCGGAGATACGCCCGTTGCTTTAAATATTACAAAGGATGAGTTATTCAATATAAGTCTTGACAGCGGAACCTTATACAAAATCGTTGAAATTACAGCTCCTGACGGGTATATACAGCTTGAAGAACCCAGATATTTCTCGATTGGAATACTGAGCGGAGTTTCGCCGCCGGAGGAAGCGGAAAATTATTCAATAATATCCAACGGCGGAAATCTGAATATTCAGAACTATAAAAATATTTCAGTACGAGTGGATAAAAGCTGGGCGGATGGAAACGAAAATCACGAAAACGACAGCGTTACGGTTGAACTCTATAAATCCACGACCAATATTTCCGAAGGCTATCCGAGCGATTTAGAGCTTGTTGAGGGAAGTCAGGTTACGCTGAGTGCGGCTGATAATTGGTCGCATATTTGGAGCGACTTGCCTAACGGAACTGAATCGGGTCTGCCGGTTTATTACTACGTCAAAGAGGTTTGCTACACGATAAACGGAGATCTGTTTACCGTTGACAGCGATAATTCCGGAGAGTTTATACCGTATTATATCGGCAACGGACTTAACACGAGCGACACGGTTGAAATAGTGAACACAGCAGGGCTTACCGTTGAAAAGGTATGGCACACATACAACAACGACGATGGTATACCCGCCGCAGATTATATAGAATTTCAGGTTTATCGTTCTACTGTTCAACAGCTTGACGGAACGCTTCCGTCAGACGCTGAACTGTGGAAAGAAGATAATTTCAGACTGGACAGTTCAAATAACTGGACAATGGTTTTCAAAGACGGCATAGAGCCTGCCGATGCAGACGGAAATCCTTATTACTATTATGTTGTTGAAACAACAAACCTTTCTGATAATAAGGTCAGCTATTTAGGAAACGGAAGCGGTTCTACGGGTCTTATAACCATTACAAACAAATCAACTAAGATTGTTATCGGAGAAATGCCGGAAACAGGTTCTATCGGAACAGCGTGGTTCTTTGCAGCGGGCGGCACGCTTTTCGTGATAGCGCTGGCCGCTTTGAGAATACTGCGCAGGCGTTTGTCAGATAAATCTTAAGTATAAAATTTTTATAAAGGAGAAAAATTTTATGAAAAAAAGAAAATTGTTGAAAATCGCAGCGTCGGTTTTCACATCTGTAGCTTTAGCGGCTGCAGCTTCAATATCGTCTTTTGCTGTTGATGAGACTTATACTTTAACAATAAACGGCACAAAGACAGGACACACATATGCCGCTTATCAAATCTTCAGCGGAGATCTTGACGGCTCAACTCTTTCAAATATCGAATGGGGTTCAGGCGTAAACAGCTCTGCTATCGTATCGGCACTTAAGAATGACAGTACCATTGGTTCGTCTTTCACTGAGGATAGTTACACAGCAGCAGAAGTTGCTGAGGTATTGGAA
Source organism: uncultured Ruminococcus sp. (assembly GCA_964617585.1). Classification (GTDB taxonomy): domain Bacteria; phylum Bacillota; class Clostridia; order Oscillospirales; family Ruminococcaceae; genus UMGS1601. The sequence continues at coordinate 37,337 of CAZTXS010000005.1, read as the reverse complement.
AACTTTTCAACAGCTCAGCTTGACGCTTTTGCACAGGTTGTAGGAAAGAATCTCTCAGAAACTGCAACTACGCAACAATCTTCTGCTGACACAACAACAATCACCGGTCTTGCGGCAGGTTATTATCTGATTAAGGATAATGCTGCTGTTAGCGGCACAGACGCTTCAACAAAGTTTATTATTAAAATAGTTAAAAACACAACCGCTACACCAAAGAGCAGTGTTCCTACAGTTGAAAAGAAAGTTCAGGATAATGACGACAGCGTTACTGACAAGTGGCAAGATGTAGCAGACTACAGCATCGGCGACAAGGTTCCTTTCCAATTGACAGGTACAATGCCTTCGACTATCGGCGATTATGATACTTATAAGTACGTATTCCACGATACATTAAGCGACGGTCTTACATATAATTCAGATAGTATCAAAATCACAATCGACGATACAGAAATTGCAAACCCGTCTAATTATGTTAACGTTACCGGACAGAGCCTTACAATTTCATTTGATGATATTAAGGAACTTGCAACTGTAACTGCGAATACAAAGGTTGTTGTTACATATACAGCTACGCTTAACACTAACGCAGTTATCGGACTTTCAGGTAACCCGAACGAAGTTTACCTTGAATTCTCGAACAACCCTAACCAGGGAGGCAGCGGCGAAACAGGCACAACGACAAAGGATCAGGTAGTAGTATTCACATACGAGCTTGACGTAACAAAGGTTGACGGAGAAAATAATAATACAAAGCTGGCAGGCGCTGTATTCAAGCTTAAAAACAGCAACGACAAATGGCTTACTGTTGATGAAAACGGTAAGGTTTCCGGCTGGGTTGACAGTGAAGATAACGCATCACCACTCGAAACGCCTGAAAGCGGTAAGATTTCAATAATCGGTCTTGACGAGGGTACTTATTCACTCAAGGAAACACAAGCTCCTTCAGGATATAATCTTCTTGCTAATCCTATTAAGCTTGTAATTAATGCAACCGACCTTCACGATGTTGATTACACAGGTTCAAACGCATCAGCAGAGCTTACAGCAATCACACTTTCAGTAAACGATGGTGAAGCCGGAGAAGGCTCTGTTGATACAGGTATTGTTTCAACAGACGTAGAGAACAATTCAGGTTCAACTCTTCCTGAAACAGGCGGAATCGGAAGAACTATCTTCTTTGTAGGCGGCGGAATCCTCGTTCTCTGTGCAGCAGTTCTTCTTATCGTAAAGTTAAGAAAAAAGGACGAAGCTTAAATTAAGCTTGAAATTAATTAATTAATGTTTAAAACCTAAAGGTGTCTGCCGGCTTTAATGCCGGCGGGCATTAGGGAGGGCTTCATGAGTAAGAAAAAGGGAAAACTATCAACTATTCTGTTAGTTGTAATTTTGCTGGTGGGGCTCTCCGTAATGCTATATCCGATAATCAGCAACTGGTGGAACACACACACTCAAAGCCGTGCGATAGCGACTTATCAAGAGGCGGTTTCAAAGCTCAGCGAGGACGACTGCAAGGAAATACTTTCACGGGCTAAGGAATACAACAAGTCGTTAAGGGAGCTTTCCGATCCTTTTGTTGATTATAATCAGGTACCCGATTATGACAAAATACTTGATATTACGGGAACGGGTATCATGGGTTATATATCTATACCGCAGATAAGAGTCGAGCTTCCTGTTTATCACGGCACAAGCGAGGGAGTTTTAAATGTCGCAGTGGGACACTTGCAGGGTTCTACGCTTCCTGTAGGCGGACTTGGGAATCATGCGGTTGTTTCGGCGCACAGAGGGCTTCCGTCTGCAAAGCTTTTTTCGGATCTTGACCAGTTGATGGTCGGTGATACTTTTACAATAACGGTTCTGAAAGACGTTTACACCTATGAGGTGGAGGAAATCAATATAGTTGAGCCTGACAGAATGGAAAAGCTTGTTTGCGTTCCGGGAGAAGACCTTGTAACGCTTATGACCTGTACCCCATACGGGGTGAACTCTCACAGGCTTCTTGTAAGGGCGCACAGGACGGACACGGTTTTGGATTCTGAACTTTCAAAGGCTTCTGCCGACGCAGTTCTGATTGATTCTATGTCGGTAATTCCGTTTATTGCGGCTCCGCTTTTACTGGCGTTGATTTTATACTGGATATTCAGCGGCAGAAAAAAGAAGAGAAGAATTATCAAAGGAAAGCTCAAGGCTCCCGATGAGCCGCTTAGAAAAGACGACAAAATTGATTTTAAATAGGCGAGGAAAGTTTGAAATTTTTCGATAAAATAACGTCGGAAAGGAGGAGTAGATTCTCTTGCGTGAATACAGAAAAAATATATCGGACAAAAGGTCTGTAGCTTCAGCGTTTGTATCTGCGCTTATGCTGTTAGCTTTGATTGCAGTAACGGTTTTGCCAATTTCTGCCGCTGATAAGACCTGTGCGATGAAAATTGTTTGCACTTATGATTCTTCACCTGTTGAAAATTTAGAGTGGAGCGTTTATAGAATCGGTTCGAGAAATTCATTCGGCGGTTTTAGCTTAGAGGGCGATTTTAAAGATTATCCTGTTTCGCTTGACGATATGTCGGCTTCCGCAATTCAAAAGGACGCTTATACATTAGAAAATTATGCTATTCTGGATGATATAGCGGCTACGGCAAGCGGAATCACCGATAAGCAGGGAAAGACAACGCTGAACAATTTAGAAGCCGGAATCTATCTTATTTCCGGAAAAGAGTATTCTGATTCAAAATATCGTTATACTCCTGTTCCGTCGATTATAGAGCTTGGAGGAAACAGCGAATCTAATATAACTGTTTATCCGAAATTCTCGGCTGAAAAAATTCCTGATACGAAAAAAACGTCATATTCGGTTAAAAAAGTCTGGGTAAACGATGAGGAAGCTTCCGGACCGACTGAAATAACGGTTGAGCTGTATGCCGATGAAAAGCTTTATAAAACAATAAAGCTGAATTCTTCTAACGGATGGAAATATCAATGGGAATCTGACAGCGATATTTCATGGAGAGTTAAGGAAACGACTTCTCTTAAAAATTATAGCGTAACCGTTGGAAAAGACAGTACGGAGTTTTTGATTGTCAATACATACAACCCGCCGTCTTCCTCTGTAACGACAACAACCAAAAGAACCACAACAACAACTGCCAAGACGAAGAAGACTACGACTGCGACGTCTAAGAAAAAAACGACTACAGCTACCGTTACAACGGTTACTACTACTCCCAGAGATGAGCTTGAAAAGAAGATAAAGGAGTATGAGAAGCTGCATGAGGACGATTATACTCCGAAGAGCTGGAAACGGTTCGAACAAGTATTGGAAAGAGTAAAAAAGGTTCTGAGTTATATTGATTCGACCGATGAAGAAATTCAAGCGGCATTAGACGAGCTTGAGGATGCGAAAAACAATCTGGTATCCCTCTATGATGAAAGTCTTCCGCAGACGGGACAGCTTTGGTGGCCCGTACCTGTTTTAGCAGGAGGAGGAGTTGTGCTTATAGCAATAGGAATAAGAATAATGATTAAGAAAGGCCGCAGGAATGAAGAAGAATAAATTAGGTCTTGCGTTTATAATTCCGGGGGCAGTGCTGCTGTTTGCGGCGGTGTCCCTTGTTTTATGGAATAATTACGAATCGAGTAAAGCCGGAAAAGCAGCGGAGAGCGTTCTTTCGCAGATGCTTGATAAAATGCCGGAAACGGTAAAAAGTACTGACGCTGAAGCAAAAAAAATTGAGGAATATCTTTCGGAAGATGATACCTACGTTCCGACCATAGAGGTTGACGGTAATCTATATATCGGCGTTATTTATATACCGTCCATTGAAACTGAGCTGCCCGTTATGAAGGACTGGAGCTATGGGAACCTGAGCATTTCTCCCTGCCGATATTACGGAAGCGTCAGACGTAAAAATTTGATTATTGCAGCGCATAACTATACCTCTTTTTTCGATAAGATAAATAAGCTTAACACAGGTGATGAAATAATTTTCGTTACGGCTGACGGAGTTAGCTATGAATATGAAGTTACCCAGTCGGAGCTTATTGACGGAGGAAATTCTTATTTTATGAGGCATAACGGAGAGGATGAATGGGATTTAACGCTCTTTACCTGCACATGGAGCGGCTACAGCAGAGTAACGGTACGTGCGGTTTTAAAAAACGAGCGGTAATTTAAATTTATAAATAATAAAAGGTGTGTATCATTATGATGCACACCTTTTGTATTTGCCGCTGTTTAAACAGTAATATGATTTTGTTTTTTAAGAAGATTTTTTATCTTTTCATGAGGATCGATGATTGATGAGATAGACAAATCGTGATTCAAGGAAGCTATAAAATATGCGATATATTTTGAAACGTCCACTTCATAGAACCAATCTCTGCTCAGAAGCTCGGGGGAACGGTATGTCAGGTTAGTTCCGAAAACTCCGTCGATAATTCCGTCCTCTACAGCTTTATCGAATTTTTCCAAGCCGTTTGTAAAAATCGCATAGGTAGCGTATGCGTAAATCTTTCTTGCTTTTCTCTTTTTCAGCTCATAGGCAATATCGAGAACCGATTCACCTGAGGAAATAATATCGTCAGCTACGAAAACATCCTTTCCCTCAACGTCGTTGCCCATATATTCGTGAGCGACAATAGGGTTTCTTCCGTCGACAACAGAAGAATAATCACGCCGCTTGTAGAACACTCCGAGGTTTACTCCCAAAACCGAAGCATAGTACATATTTCGGTTCATTGCTCCCTCATCGGGGGAGATAACCATTAAGTGATTTTTGTCAATAACAATATCGTCTAGGTTTTTAAACATTGCTTTCAAAACCTGATAAGAAGGTATAATATTATCAAATCCCATAAGGGGAACTGCATTCTGAACACGTGGATCGTGAGCGTCAAAGGTCAAAATATTAGATACTCCCATTGCTTCAAGCTCCTGAAGAGCAACAGCGCAGTCAAGCGATTCACGATAGTTTCTTCTATGCTGTCTGCCGCCGTAGAGAATCGGCATAATAACGTTAATTCTGTGAGCCTTGCCTCCTACAGCCTGAATAATTCTCTTTAAATCCTGATAGTGATCGTCCGGGGACATACGGTTTTCCGCTCCGAAGTAGTTATAAGTGCAGTTATAGTTTCCAACATCGCAAATGATAAACAGGTCGTCGCCGCGAACGGTAGATTTAATGATGCCCTTTCCGTCGCCGGAGGAAAATCTCGGACAGTCAACTTCAATCAGATAACTGTCTTTAATAATACCGCTTTCACTCGCCCATTTTGTTAAGTAGCCGTCAATCTTGGCGCTGATTTCCTGAGTGCCGTTCATGCCTATAATGCCAAGGGGCCCGACTTGTGTTCGTGTGTCAAACAAAACGCCGTTCTTATTACTGTTCATAAAAAATCTCCTTGTATTAAAATTTCTATAAAAGGACATAAGTCCTGTATTTTACAAAATAACTCGGATTTAAAAAACGAAAGAAATCAAAAAATATCCTGTTTTCTCTTTCTTGAACGCCGCACGTTCAGAAAAATAGTCAGAGCAATCGCAATCAGAAGAAATGCCGGAACAAGCCAGGGCGATTTTGATTTCTCTATTTTTATCTGATTCCAAAGCTCTTGAGTATAAGCGTTGGTATCGTCAGAAAGGTTTATAAAAACCTCTGTTTTCTCATTTAAATATTCATCCGGCGGACAGCGAAGCGGGTTGGATTTTATTTCGTCGTCAAAAAGGCTGTAAACGCCGATGTGAGGGGTTGAATAGCATAGATAATCACAGTTAGCATAAGCTACTTGAATTTCATTAAGGAAGTTTATATACATTTCAGCCGCTTCTTTGTTTTTAGCTGCGGTCGGTATGCAGACAGCGTCAAAAAATTTATTTGTTCCCTCTTTGGGAATACAGTAGTCAAGATCGCTGTTTTCATCGATCATGGTCTGGACATCGCCTGCATAATAAGGAGCTATAGCGGATGAGCCGCCGCCGATTTTATCGAAAATTTCGTCCATAACATAGGCTTGTACAAGACTTTTTTGCTGTTTTAAAGCGTTTGCGGCATCTTCAAGCTCGGTTTTATCCTCGGTATTCTGAGAATATCCGAGATAGGTCAGAGCGATTCCGAAAGCGTCGCGAGGATTATTGAACATAAGAATATTGCCTGAATTGGTTTCATCCCAAAGGTCGCACCAGCCGGTAATTTCCTTATTAACCATTTTTTTGTTATAAACTATGCAGACAATTCCCCAAGTATAGGGAACGGAATATTCGTTTGTCGGGTCATATTCAAGTCCCACAAAGTTTTTGTCAATATAACTGAAATTAGGTATATTGCTATAATCGAGCTTCTGAATCAAACCTTCCTTAATCATTTTTGAAATCATATAATCGGAGGGTATGATTATATCATAGTCGCCTCCGCCGCTTTTAAGCTTTGAATAAAGCTCTTCATTAGTGGCGAACGTTTTATAATTCACCTTGATTCCGGTAAGCTTCTCAAACTCATCGTTGACGTCAAAGTAATCCTCTTCATTTACAGCCATATATTCGCCCCAGTTGCAGACGTTAATGGTTATATTTTTATCTTTCAGCTTTGAATAGTCATAATCAGAAAGAAGGCTTTTATCAAACTTCGTCAAAATGCTGTCCATATCAATATCTTCTCGGGTTATGCTTTTTAAAGAATCGGAAGTATTGATTTCGCTGCCTGCGGAGGATAACTGCTTATTTGATTCTTCGATGTTTTCACTGTCCGTATAACTGCTTCCCGAACAGCCTGCCGTCATAACGACTGTTAAGCACAGCGCAATAGAATATATAAACGTTTTTTTCATTTATCTACGTCCTTTTATCAGTATAACACAAATTTCTCAAATAATCAAAAAATATTGATTTCTATGCTTTTGAGGCTAAATATTCCTGCTTTTCTTTTCTCAATTTATAGTTTGACAGAGCGTTTTTAATTATTAAAACAGCTAAAATAACTATAAATATAAGCGTAGAAAGAGCATTGATTTCAGGTGAAACCTTTTTTCTCGTCATAGAATAAATGGTTATCGGAAGCGTTTCCACGCTGGTTCCCGAAGTGAAGTAGCTTACCACGAAATCGTCTATAGAGTATGTGACAGCCATTAAAAATCCTGATAATACTCCCGGCATTATTTCAGGAATAGTAATCTTGAAAAAGGCTTGCCTTGAATTGCAGCCAAGGTCTTGAGCCGCTTCAACGAGATTGGGATTCATTTGTCTTAGCTTAGGAATAACGCTGTAGATAACATACGGAATGTTAAACGTTATATGAGCAAGAATAAGCGAAACAAACCCGAACTGAAAGCCCGAATACATAGTAAACGCTTTGAAAAGCAGCATAAGAGAAACACCTGTGATAATTTCCGGGTTAATAACCGGGATATAGGTAACGTTCATGATTACAGCTTTGCTTACAGGCTTCATTTTGTTAATTCCTATAGCTGCTGCTGTTCCGATAACAGTAGCCAGAAGAGAAGATATAAGAGCGATAATAATTGTATTGAGAAGCGAAACCATGATCGCATCGTTGTGAAAAAGCTTTGAATACCAATGAAGGCTGAAGCCGGTGAAGTTTGCTCTGGACTTTGAAGCGTTGAACGAGAACACTATAAGAACCAGTATAGGAATATACAAAAACACTATAACAAAAGCAGTTATTGAGCGTGAAAGTACCTTGTTCATTATATAACGCCCTCCTCGCTTCCGAATTGATTAAATAGACTCATGATAAGGATAACAATAACCATCAGAATAATGGACATTGCCGAACCCAGGTGAGGGTTATAGGAATTTCCTAAGAATTGTGACTCTATGATGTCGCCGATCAGGTCGTTTGTTCCTCCGCCCAGCATTCTGGATATGATAAAAGTCGAAACCGACGGCACAAACACATTTATAATGCCTGTAGATATACCCTGCTTTGAAAGAGGAAATATGATTTTTCTGATAACGTGAAATCCTGAACAGCCCAAGTCCTGAGCGGCTTCCACAACGCTTATATCAATTTTTGTCATAACAGAGTAAAGGGGCAGTATCATAAAAGGCAGGTAGTTATAAATCATGCCTAATACTACGGCTCCCGAATTATTCATAAGATTAAACGGTCCCAAGTGAAAAAGACCTAAAAATCTGTTTATAAGTCCGTTTTCTTCAAGAAGCGTCATCCATGCGTATGTTCTGAGAAGAAAGTTTACCCACATGGGGAATATAACCACCATAAGCATGGTCACTTGCTTTCCCATTGATAGTCTGGAGATGAAATAAGCAACGGGAAAACCCAGCATCAGACATATAACAGTGGCGATAACCGAAAATTCAATAGATCGGAATAAAACGTCTAAATAGTCGTTCATGGCAACTATATTGTCAAAAGTAAATTCGCCGTCCTGAGTGGTAAAGGCGAAAAATATTACAAGGCCCAACGGTATAAGCGTGAATATGAGAATCCATACAATATAGGGAATAGCCAATATCTTTGATTTCATACGCTACACCTCCATCTTATGCATGATGTGAATATCCATAGGCTCAATGTTCATTCCTATAATTGCTCCTACTTCTTCATGGAGAGTCGATTGAATCTTCCACTTATAACCGCTTGATTCAACTATCATTTCATAGTGAACGCCTTTAAATATAACGCTTTCTACAACTCCTGTAACAGCGCCTTGAATCTGAGGAACTATCTTAATATCTTCCGGTCTGATTACAACGTCGACAAGCTCGTCCTTTTCAAATCCGGAATCAACGCAGGTAAATGATTTTCCGGCAAAATCCACAAGAAAGTCTTTTCTCATAATTCCGTCTATGATATTGCTGTCGCCTATAAAATCGGCAACGAAAGCGTTTTTAGGTTCGTTATAAATATCTACGGGGGTTCCTATTTGCTGAACGACGCCGTCGTTCATAACAACGACCGTATCGGACATTGTGAGAGCTTCCTCCTGGTCGTGAGTGACATATACAAAAGTGATTTCAAGCTCCTGCTGAATGTTTTTAAGCTCAATCTGCATTTCCTTCCGAAGCTTTAAGTCAAGAGCTCCCAAAGGTTCGTCTAAAAGCAGCACTTTAGGTCTGTTCACCAAAGCTCTTGCAATGGCTACTCTCTGCTGCTGACCGCCCGAAAGGCTGTGTATCGAACGCTTTTCAAAACCGACAAGATTGACAAGCTCAAGCGTTGACTGAACTCTTGATTTAATTTCCTTGTCGCTTAGCTTTTGCAGCTTAAGACCGAATGAAATATTGTCGTATATGTTCAAATGAGGAAATAATGCATATTTTTGAAAAACAGTATTAACCTGTCTTTTATGAGGAGGCAGCTTTGTTATGTTCTTTCCGTTAAAAAAAAGCGAGCCGCTCTTCATATGCTGAAAACCTCCGATAATACGAAGGGTTGTGGTTTTACCGCAGCCTGACGGACCGAGCAAAGTGACAAACTGCTTGTCAATAATATCGAGATTGATTTTCTTTAAAATCTGCTCTCCGTCGAATTCAACAATAGCGTCTTTAAGACTGATTATAATGTTTTTCAACTAAACTCACACTTCCTGTTCATAGCTTTTTTGTTCGACAGCAATCGATAAGTTGATTATAAGGTATTTTAGATTAATTTACAATAGTTATTTTTATATTAAGTTTAATTTATAAGAAAATTAATAAATAATATTTACTTTTTACATTAAGATATTGCTATTTAAAACGTTATAGTATATAATAAAATAGAATATATATATCTTTTTGAAATTAAAATAAGTTAATTTTCAGGCGTTGAATTATATATATGTTGAGCGGAAGGGAATAGTTTTATGACAAAAGCGGAATTTTTTTTCAATGAGATAAAGGATAAAAGAATTGCTTTTATAGGAACAGGTGTAAGTCACAACGACTTGATAAGGCTGTTTTTAAATAAAGGTTATAATATTGTTATTTGTGATAAAAATAATCTAGAAGAGAAAAACAAAGAGCTTTATAATGAATTTAAAGGCGCAGGCGCTGATTTTTCTTTCGGAGAAAATTATCTTGACGAGATTTTCAGCTGCGACGTAGTTTTCAGAACGCCGGGTATGTATTATAATGACGAAACGCTTACGAAGGCACGTAAGCAGGGAGTTGTTATCACAAGCGAGATGGAGGTTTTCTTCGATTTGTGTCCTTGCAGGATATATGCTGTAACAGGTTCTGACGGAAAATCGACTACGACAACGCTGGTTTCCGAGTTTTTTAAGGCTGACGGAAGAAAGGTTCATTTCGGTGGAAATATCGGAAGGCCGCTTCTTTATCAAATTGAGAGCATTAAAGAGAACGACGTGGCGGTTGTTGAGCTTTCAAGCTTTCAGCTGATTTCAATGAGAGAGTCGCCGTATGCCGCCGCTATAACCAATATTTCTCCTAACCACCTTAACGTTCACGGAACTATGGAAGAATATATAGGCGCAAAGTGCAATATTCTTCTTCATCAGAACGCTTTTTCAAAGGCGGTTCTTAATATGGACAATGATGAAACTATGAAGCTTTGCAGCATGGTGAGAGGTAAGCTTTCATTGTTCAGCAGAAAAGGTATTCCCGAGGAGGGAAGCTTTTTAGCCGATGACGGAATGTTATGCTACAACAGACGAGGAAACGCAACAAGAATAGTTCACATGAACGATATAAGGATTCCCGGGATTCACAATGTTGAGAACTTTTTGACTGCTATCGCACTTACATGGGGCGATGTAACGCTTGACAGCATTGTGAAAACTGCAAAGGAGTTCGGCGGAGTCGAGCATAGAATAGAGTTCGTTCGGGAAATCGACGGAGTAAGGTATTATAATGATTCTATAGCTTCAAGCCCTACAAGAGTTATGGCGGGGTTGAATTCGTTCAACCAGAAAATCATAGTTATTGCAGGAGGTTCTGATAAGGGAGTTCCCTTTGAGCCGCTGGCAAAGCCTATGAATGAAAAGGTAAAGGTTCTGATTTTAATGGGACAGACCGCCGGAAAGATAGAAAAGGCGGTTACTGAATGTGAAGAATTTAAAACAAGCGGACTCAGGGTTATAAGGGTAAAGGATATGGAAGAGGCTGTTAAAACGGCGAAAGAAAACGCTTCAGAAGGCGATATAGTTTCGCTTTCGCCTGCTTGTGCAAGCTTTGATATGTACCCTATGTTCGAGGTAAGAGGAAGGCACTTCAAAAGTATTGTAAATTCATTGTAATAAACATATAAAGGGATTGTTATGGATAAAAGTAAGATAACAGAAATGCTGTTCAAGCTGACAAATGAAAACGGCGTATCGGGTGATGAATTTTCTGCGTCCTCGGCTGCCGCTGAAATGCTGAGGGCTTATACAGACGACGTCAACGTTGACGATTTCGGAAACGTAATTGCAAATTTAGGCGTTCGCAAAGAAGGCAAACCTCATATAATGCTTGACGCACATATAGATGAGATCGGTTTTATAGTTACTTATATAACGAAAGAGGGATTTTTAAAAATTTCAAACTGCGGCGGTATTGATAAACGTCTGCTTCCCGCGCAGCAGGTTGAGGTTTTATGCTCAAACGGACATAAAATTTACGGCGTGCTGACCTCGACTCCTCCGCATCTTGAAAAGGACGAGAAAAAAGCTGCTGAGCTTAGCGATATTTTTGTAGACATAGGTATGCCGGAGGAAAAAGCCAAGAATATGATTTCCTTGGGGGATAGAGTAATTATTTCTAACGAGCCTTGCGTTTTGGCAGGTGACAGAGTGACTTCAAAATGTCTTGATGACAGAGCGGGAGTTATCTCTTTAATCTGTGTTCTTGACTTGCTTAAAGACGAGATTGACAGCCTGAATTGTTCTTTGACGGTTGTGTTTTCCTCTCAGGAGGAAACAGGCGAGCGAGGCGCTGAAATCGCCGCTTACAAGGTAAATCCCGATATGGCAATAGCTGTAGACGTTTCTTTTGCAAAAGTTGCAGGCGATAAAAAAGAGGCCTGCGGAGAAATGGGAAAAGGGTCTATGATAGGCGTTTCATCTTCATTGTCAAAGATTATGTCGGAGAAGCTTATAAATATTGCAAAGGATAAAGGAATTCCTTATCAGATAGAGGTTATGGGAGGAAAGACAGGAACAAACGCAGATGCTATAGGCGTTACAAGGTCGGGCGTAAAGACCGCTACCGTATCGATACCGCTTAAATATATGCATACTCCTGTTGAAATGATTTCCGTATCCGATATAGAAAACACAGCAAAGCTTTGCGCTGAGTTTATAAGAAACGGGGTGAATACCGATGTTTGACAAGCTTCGTGATTTGTGCCTTTTGAACGGGATTTCAGGCAGTGAGGAAAAGGTCAGAGAGTATATTATTTCACGAATTGACGGGAAATGTGAATATTCGGTAGATAATCTCGGGAATATTATCGCTTTTAAAAAAGGGAACAAAGTCCCGGATAATAAAGTTCTTTTGTCTGCTCATATGGACGAAGTAGGAATGATTGTAACATATATAAACGACGACGGAAGCCTTAAAACAGACAGCATCGGCGGGGTTAATCCCGGAGTTGTTTTCGGACGGCAAGTTTCTGTCGGCGAAAGGGATGTTCCCGGAGTTATCGGAGGAGTTGCTGTCCACAATCTTTCAGCGGATGAAAGAGAAAAGTGCGTGCCTTTTGACAATCTAAGCGTTGACATCGGTGCATTAAACCGTAAGGAAGCTGAAAGGTTGGTTTCTTTAGGGGACGGCGTTCATTTCAAATCTGATTATAAAGAATTCGGAGAAGGATTTATTAAAGCAAAGGCAATAGACGACCGATTCGGTTGCGCCCTGCTCCTTGAACTTATAGAGGAAGAGCTTGAGTACGATACCTATTTCACTTTTGTCGTTCAGGAGGAGATAGGTTTAAGAGGCTCAAAAACCGCTTCATATACGGTGAATCCCGATTACGCTGTAGTTATAGAAGCTACGACTGCGGCGGATATTCCCTCAGCAGAGGGGGAGAAGGCGGTATGCAAGTGTGGAAACGGTCCTGTTGTGTCGTTTATGGATCATTCTGCGATTTACAATAAAGAGCTTTATAACATCGCTTTTGAAACGGCGAAGAAAAACGGAATACCATGCCAAACAAAGACTATGATAGCCGGAGGAAACGACGCAGGTTCTATTCATGTTTCAAGGGGAGGCGTTAAAACTCTGGCGGTGTCGATTCCGTGCAGATATATTCATTCTCCTTCATGCGTGGCAAATAAGAATGATATGATAAATTCATATAAGCTTATAAGCTTGTTATTATCGGAAATTTACAACAGATAGGGAAAACAAAAACAGGAGGAAAGCTTCATATCGGAGCGTTCGCAATAAATGATTTCGGAAACCAAAGACATAACGACGGAGCTTTTGAATAAGCTTGGGAAAAATCATTATACAAGAAGAATAAAGTCGCATTTCACGGCTTACGGAACAGAATTTGATTTTTGCAGGTTTTATTTTATAAGCGAAAACGCTGACGCCGAAAAGGACGCTGTCGTATCAATTTTCAATGCGTCGATGGTAACGTCGGTTTTTGAGGGAAGAAGTCTTTCCGATAACGAGATTTCAGAGCTTAAAACGCTTATCAATATGACAAAGCCCGTAACTGTCGAGATGAGTTTTGAATATTCAAAAAGGTTAAAAAAAGTGTTAAAAGACGAATATAATATTTTTGAAAGAACTATGTTCGAGTTTGTCTGCAAAAATCACATTCCGAAGCTTGATGTTAATGAAACCCCGCGTTTGGATGATGTTTTCGATATATTGGCTACCGGTTTCCCTGCGGTTAAAAACGCTTATTCTTTGTGGCTTACGGATACGTCGCACAGGATTAGAAAAGGTCTTGCTCAAAGCTTTACGTTAAACGGATGTACTTCAGCTTCAATACAGTATATAATTGACGGAATCGCCTTTGTAGGTCATGTTGCAACAGTTCCTGAGGAGAGGGGAAAACACCATGCGAGAGAGCTTTTATACTGGCTGGGTGAAAGGCTGAACGAGGACGGATTTTCGGTACGGCTTTTTGCAAGGAGCTATAATGTCAGTTATTATACTGAAATCGGGTTCAGACCGATTTACGACGATATAGTATTTGAGAGGAAAGATATAGATGGATAATTCATTTTTTGATATAGATAAAAGACTTGCGAGATTAGCGCAGGAGTCTGAAGCCGAATGTTCGGAAATGTTTAAAGATTTCGTTGAAACTGCCGAATACAACGGAAGAAAGGTACTGAAAGCATTTATTGACAATAGGGTTTCTGAAAGCTGTTTAAAAGGAACAACAGGATACGGCTACGGAGATTTGGGAAGAAATACCGCAGACAAGGTTTTCGCTCAGGCTCTGGGAGGAGAGGACGCATTGGTCCGCCATACTTTTGTCAACGGCACTCACGCTCTTTCAACCGCTTTGTTCGGCGTGCTGAGAGCAGGCGATATGTTGGTTTCTGTTACAGGAAAGCCATATGACACGCTTGAAGAAGTAATAGGAATCAGAAACGCCAAAGGAAACGGTTCTCTGGCAGATTTCGGAGTGCTGTACGATCAGGTTGAACTGACGCAGGACGGAACTCCTGATTATGAGGAAATTTCAAAGAAAGCCGAACAAGCAAAGGTGATATATATTCAGCGCTCCAGAGGTTATTCTCTCAGACCGTCGCTTTGTATAGATGTTATTGAAAAAATAGTAAGGACCGCAAAATCGGCGAACAGAAACGTCATTGTAATGGTTGATAACTGCTATGGCGAGTTTGTTGAAAAATGCGAGCCTACGGACGTTGGAGCTGACCTTATAATAGGATCTCTTATTAAAAATCCGGGCGGGGGAATAGCTTCTGCCGGAGGATATATAGCAGGAAGAACAGATTTGGTTGAAAAGTGCGCCGACAGGCTTACTTGCGTAGGAATGGGAAAAGAGGTAGGATGTTCTTTAAATCAGAACAGAGAGATTTTACTCGGATTTTTCATGTCGCCTCAAACCGTTGAATCTGCATTGAAAACTTCCGCATTCGCCTGCAGGTTTTATGAAAAGCTTGGGTTCAAGACGCTTCCCGAAAGCGGAGAAAAAAGAACGGACATCATAGCGTCAGTTCTTCTTGAAAATGAAAGCAATCTGGTTGCTTTTTGTCAGGGGATTCAAAAAGGCTCGCCCATAGACAGCTTTGCCGTTCCCGAGGCTTGGAATATGCCGGGCTATGACGGAAAGGTGATAATGGCAGCGGGAGCGTTTACCATGGGAGCGTCTATTGAGCTTTCCGCCGACGCCCCGATAAGGGAACCTTATGCAGCATGGCTTCAAGGCGGTATTACATATCCGTCGGGTAAGCTGGGAGTTATTTTATCTGCACAGGAAATGCTTAATAAGGGTTTGATTAATTTAAAACAATAAGGGAGAATTAATATGAATGAAGTTTACACAGTTCCGCTTAAGTATATAATTGAGGAGTTTAAGCTGGAGATTATAAACGCTCCGAAAAACTTGGATGAGGTTTTAATTTCTGACAATGATTTGAACCGACCGGGCTTGCAGTTAAAAGGATTCTATGAGTATTTTAATTCAGAGCGTATTCAGGTCTGCGGAAATATGGAGTTTGCTTTTTTAGGTTCGATAACGCCGGAAGAAAGAAGAAAAACTGTATCAAGGCTGTTTGAAACGGGAATTCCCGCTCTTGTCGTTGCCAGAGGACATGAAATCTACCCCGAAGTGATTGAAGCAGCTGAAAAATATGACATTCCGCTTTTGCGGACCGAGGAAAGCACAACAAGCTTTATTGCTGCGCTAATAAGCTATTTAAATCTTCATCTTGCGCCGAGAATTACACGTCACGGAGTTCTTATAGAGGTCTACGGAGAAGGACTTCTGATAGTCGGCGAAAGCGGAGTAGGTAAAAGTGAAACAGCTATTGAGCTTGTAAAGAGAGGTCACAGACTTGTTGCCGACGATGCAGTGGAAATCAGAAAGGTATCCAGCAAAAGCCTGGTGGGTTCTTCACCTGATAATATCAGGCATTTTCTTGAGCTTAGAGGCGTAGGAATTATAAATACAAGAAGACTTTTCGGTATGGGAGCCGTTAAGGTAACTGAAAAAATAGATTTAGTAGTTGAGCTTGAGGTTTGGGATCCTACAAAGGTTTATGACCGAATGGGGGTTGACAATGAGTATACAACTATTTTCGGAATTAAAATACCAAGTCTCACCATTCCAATTAAACCGGGAAGAAATTTAGCGATTATTCTTGAGGTTGCGGCTATGAATAACCGCCAGAAGAAAATGGGTTACAATGCGGCTCAGGAGCTTCTTGATAACCTGGGCTTAGAGGTGGATAAAAAGGATAAGGTTAAAAACTGGGATACATTATAATTCTTATAATCATAGATAAAATTAAATTCTGCGATAAAAAGCATAATTTTAGACTAACATTTTATGGAGGAAATGCTTCTTACAGAGCATATAATATATATGAAATATGAGATAGATTTACACACACATACAATGGCGTCAACGCACGCATATTCCACAATAATAGAGAATTGCAGGGCAGCGTCAATTAAAGGTCTTAAAGCAGTAGCTATGACAGACCACGCACCTATGGAGCCTGATTCTCCGCACATATGGCATTTTGAAAATCTTCACATTCTTCCCCTTGAAATAGAAGGAGTAAGAGTGCTAAAAGGCGTGGAAGCTAATATTTACAATGCTGAAGGGGAATTAGATATAAGCGAACGGATACTCAGTAAGCTTGAGTGGGTAGTAGCTTCTTTTCATAACCCTGTATTTTATCCTGATAATGAAGAAGATTTATATAAGGTTTATAAAAAGGTTTGTCAGAATGTTCATGTTGATTTGATAGGACATCCGACAGCCGGTGATGTTGAGTATAATGCAGAAGGTCTTGTAAAGCTGTTTAAGGAATATGAAAAGCTTGTTGAATTTAACGAGGCTTCTTTCGCATCCGGAAGAACAAAAAAGCAAAAGCTTGTTGACCTCGTAAAAGCATGTAAAAAGTACGGAGTGCTTGTTGCGGTAGATTCTGATGCGCATTTCTGTGACAGAATCGGAGATGTTTCCAATGTTAAAAATCTATTGACAGAACTTGAATTTCCGAATGAGCTTATTGTCAACAGGGATTTTGAAATCGTCAAGGAGAGAATTTTGAAGAAACGTCCATGGGTTGAGTTTTAAGATAAGTTTGGGGGACAGCTTATGAAAGAGGATAACGTTATTCTGAAAATAATACAAAAAGCTGAAGAGTACGGCTGTAAGGTTTTAACCGATGAGAGCTTAAGCGGTCATACCACTTTTAAAATTGGCGGACCGTGCAAGGCGTTTATTTCGGTAAACAGCAGAGAATGTATAGGCGAATTGATAAGTCTGGCTGATAATGAAAAGTACCCGTATTTTATATTAGGGAAAGGCTCAAATCTTTTATTTGACAGCAAGGGCTTTAACGGAGTTGTATTTCATCTCGGCTCTGATTTTTCCGGAATAAGTTTGACAGATGAAACGACTGTTTGCGCAGAGGCAGGCTGTTCGCTTATGAGCGTTTGCCGTTTTGCCTATGAAAACGAATTGAGCGGGCTTGAATTTGCTTACGGGATTCCGGGCTCTGTCGGGGGAGCCGTATATATGAATGCAGGAGCGTACGGCGGTGAAATCAAAAACGTTTTGATTTCCGCTAAGGCTTTTGATAAAAGCAGGATGGTTGAATTTAACGTTGCAGATATGAATCTTTCTTACCGTCACAGTATTTTTCAGGAAAACGGTATGATTATAACCGACGCTGTTTTTAAGCTTGTAAAAAAAGATAAGTCTGAAATAAAGACGTTAATGGATGATTATTTGAACAGAAGAAAAGAAAAACAGCCGCTTGAATTTCCAAACGGAGGTTCTACTTTTAAGCGCCCCGATGGACAGTTTGCCGGCAAGCTTATTCAGGACAGCGGACTTAGGGGCTTCACTGTTGGCGGAGCGGAGGTTTCAAGTAAGCACTGCGGTTTTGTTATCAATAAGAATGACGCTTCCTTTGAGGACGTTACTGAGCTTATAGGAAAGGTTCAGCAGACGGTAAAAGAGAAAACAGGATTTTTCTTAGAGTGTGAAGTGGAGATAGTAAAATATAACGGGGAAAATATAAAAGCATAGTGTAAATTTTAAAGGGTGATTTGAATTGAGCAAAATGAAATTTGTAATAGTGACAGGGTTGTCAGGCTCGGGCAAGTCTACTGTGGTGAATGTACTGGAGGACATGGGATACTACTGCATAGACAATATGCCGCCTGAGCTGATAACGAAATTTGCGGATATTACAACGGGTACAGGCGCCGGTATGATTGAAAAGGTTGCCTTTGTGACTGATATAAGAGGGAAAAACTTTTTCAGCCATTTATACGATACAATAAAAGAGCTTCAGAGAGAGCATATGGATCTGAAGGTGCTTTTTCTTGACGCAAGCGACGAAATTATAATACAACGCTATAAAGAAACCAGAAGAAAGCATCCTCTTGACGCACAGATGAGAGGAAATATTTCAAAGGCAATCCAGGCTGAAAGAGATATGCTTGCCAACGTTAAAGGAATATCCGATTATTTTATAGATTCATCGTTTTTATCGGCGAATCAGCTTAAAGAAAAGGTTAAGAATATGTTTTTAGCCGACGATGATGAGTTTATGCAGATTGATATTACTTCCTTCGGCTTTAAATACGGACCTATGAGAGAAGCGGATCTTGTTTTTGACGTGAGATGTCTGCCAAATCCGTATTATGTTGACGAGCTTCGTCCCAAGACGGGTCTTTGCACAGAGGTTTCCGGATATGTTATGAAGTTTGAACAGTCGGTCGAGCTTAAGAAAAAGCTAGAGGATTTGATGGATTTTCTCATTCCCCTTTACAAAAAAGAGGGAAAAAGTCAGCTTATAATAGCATTCGGTTGCACGGGCGGAAAACACAGAAGCGTAACCTTTGCGGAGAATATGGCAAAATATTTATCTGAAAGGTATCACAAAGTAAGGATATCGCACAGGGATATAAATAAGTACACATAAGTTTAAGGTGAGGAAATGCAATCTTTTTCATATCAGGTCAAGTCTGAAATTATTGACAGCTTAAATACTTACGATAAGGCTAACGCCGCTTTATTGGGAATTTTGAAGTTTTCAAAAAGCTTTGACAGGGATAGTATTATATTTATTACTGAAAATGAAAAGGTTTCGGAGTTTTTTATAAATCAGCTGAATAAAGTCTGCGGACATAAAGCCGTAAGCTCTAAGAACTTAAGGAAGTCGGAAAAATCAAATTTTTTTACATTAAGCGTTGACAATGCGGCGGACAGAGAGTTTTTGCTTGATTTTTTTAAAGTTAAGGGAAAAGGGCTTTTAAAAGAGAGTCTGCCGAAAAAGAGATTTATTCCTAACCTGATAGCGGGAATCTTCTTGGCCTGCGGAAGCGTTATCGACCCCAATAAGGAATATCATATTGAGTTTGTTATTCCGAGCTTGGAGCTTTGTAATGATTTCGGCTTAATACTAATTAATAATTTTGATATATTGGCAAAGCATACTCAGCGAAAGAACATGAACATTGTTTACATAAAAGAAAGCGGAAATATCGAGGATATGCTTACCCTTATGGGAGCGTCAAAGGCTACGCTTGAAGTAATGAACGTCAAGATTCTTAAGGACGTGAGAAATAAGATCAACAGAGCTGTAAACTGTGATAACGCAAATATTGAAAAATCACTGAAAGCTGCTGAGAGGCAGATTGAAGATATAGAACTGATTGAAAAAACTATAGGCTTTTCAAGCCTGCCTGACGATCTTCGTGAAATAGCCGAGATAAGATGCGAAAATCCTGATTATAATTTAAAAGAATTGGGACAATCGCTTAACCCGCCGATTTCACGTTCGGGAGCAAATCACAGGCTTTTGCGTATAAGAAAAGCCGCCGACGAGATTCGAGATAGAAAGCATATCAATACTGATAAAACATAGACAACTGCTTATATGCAGAAAAATAAGAAACTAAAAAACAGGAGGAATTTTTATGATTATCATTTTGTTATTGGGAATATTAATTACAGCCTGCGGAATATGGCTTATAAAAATGGTTATTGATTCTAAAAGGTCAAAGTCCGATGACAGCAAAATTGAATTTACTGAAGAAGTCGCTTATACGCTTGCTTCAATGGGCGCCGTAATGATAATATCTTCTATTGTCAAAATGTCGGGAGGAATCGGCACGGGAGCATTCGTATTTATTTTCTTGTTAAATATAATCGGACTGGCAGGACTTCTGTACTTGATTTATCAGAAGCATTACACGCATAATTAATAGTTTCAGGGGCTTGTTTTATATCAAGCCTCGATTTGGTTGCTAAGTTTTAAAACCGGCATAAGGGAGGTTGGCTGTTATGACGGATTTTGTACATTTGCACGTTCACAGTGAGTATTCCTTGCTTGACGGCGCCTGCAGAATTACAGAGCTTGTAAAAAAAGCAAAGGATTTAGGACAAGACGCAATAGCAGTTACCGACCACGGCAATATGTACGCTGCGGTTGAATTCTATAACGAATGTAAAAGACAGGGCGTAAAGCCCATAATCGGATGCGAGGTTTATGTAGCTCCTAGGACGAGGTTTGACAAAGTGAATAAAATTGATAATTCGCCGTATCATTTAATTCTTCTTTGCAAAAATATGCAGGGGTATCAGAATCTTATAAAGCTGGTTTCAATAGGCTATACCGAGGGATTTTATTCAAAGCCCAGAGTTGATTTGGAATCGCTGAAAAAGTACAGCGGCGGGTTAGTCTGCCTTTCAGCCTGCCTTGCGGGAGAGA
This sequence comes from uncultured Ruminococcus sp., assembly GCA_964617585.1. Classification (GTDB taxonomy): domain Bacteria; phylum Bacillota; class Clostridia; order Oscillospirales; family Ruminococcaceae; genus UMGS1601. Next base: position 16,493 of record CAZTXS010000005.1, on the reverse strand, counting down.
TTGCAAGAAAGCTGTCAAACAACGATTATAACGGAGCGAAAGAAACAGCTTTGCAGTACCGTGATATTTTCGGCGAGGGAAATTATTTTATCGAGGTTCAGAATCACAAGTTTTATGAACAGGAAAGTATTCTTCCGTTTCAGTTTAAGCTTTCCGAGGAAACGGGAATACCGCTTGCTGCTACTAACGACTGTCATTATATTTCAAAAGAGGATGCGGCTTCTCAGAGAATTCTCATGTGCATTTCTACGAATACTACAGTAAACGACCCTAAGTCAATGGAGTTTCCGACTGATGAGTTTTATTTAAAAAGCGGAGATGAGATGCTTAAACTTTTTGAAAGCGTTCCTCAGGCTGTTTCAAATACGAGAGCTATAGCTGATATGTGTAATGTCGAGTTTGAATTCGGCAAGACTAAGCTGCCTTATTTCAGCATAGAAGGCGTAGACGACAATGTGCTTTATTTCAGAAATATGTGTGAAAAAGGGCTTAAAGAAAGGTACGGTACGCCTGCAGAAGAGGCGTTTAAGCGTCTGGAATACGAAATTAGGGTAATAACTCAGATGGGATATGTAGATTATTATCTTATCGTCTGGGATTTTATAAACTATGCAAAGCAGCATGATATTCCGGTAGGTCCGGGCAGAGGTTCGGGCGCAGGAAGTCTTTGCGCATATTGTATCGGTATAACCGAAATTGATCCTTTGAAGTATAATCTTCTTTTTGAAAGATTTTTAAACCCTGAGAGGGTTTCAATGCCCGACTTTGATATAGATTTTTGTATAGACGGCAGACAGCGGGTAATAGACTACGTTCAGGAAAAGTACGGCTCTGACCATGTGGCTCAGATTGTAACCTTTGGTACATTGGCGGCAAGAGCTGCCGTCAGAGATGTAGCAAGAGCCATGGCGCTGCCTTATCAAACAGCGGATATGGTTGCAAAGCTTATACCTAGAGAAATTAACATAACTATTGAAAAAGCATTGGCGAAATCTCCTGAGCTGTCAGAGCTGTACAGAAAAGATGCGAAAATAAAAGAGCTTCTTGATATGGCTAAAAAGGTCGAGGGAATGCCCAGAAACACTTCGACCCATGCGGCGGGAGTCGTTATAACGAAAGACCCTGTTGACAGGTATGTTCCTTTACAGAGCAACGACGGACAGATAGTAACTCAATATACAATGACGGTTCTTGAAAGTCTGGGACTTTTGAAGATAGACTTTTTGGGACTCAGGAACCTGACGGTTATAAACAACTGTCAAAAGCTTATCAGAGAAAAAGAGCCTGACTTTAATATTAAGAATATATTATACGACGATAAGGCAGTATATGAAATGCTTTCAAAGGGAAAAACAGAGGGGGTTTTCCAGTTTGAAAGCGCAGGTATGACGGCGACTATTATGCGACTTCAGCCCGAACGGCTTGAGGATCTTATTGCTGTTATATCCTTGTACCGCCCGGGTCCTATGGATTCTATTCCGACTTATATCAGAAACCGTCATAATCCCGGTTTGGTTAAATATAAAACTCCGCTTCTTAAAGATATTTTGGATGTTACCTACGGTTGTATTGTCTATCAGGAGCAGGTTATGCAGATTTTCAGAACGCTGGCAGGTTATTCTTACGGCAGAGCTGATATAGTAAGGCGGGCTATGGCGAAGAAGAAACATAAGGTTCTGGAGTCTGAAAGAAAAGCTTTTATCTTCGGCGAAAAAAATCCCGACGGTACGGTAAACTGCGTTGGTGCAGTTGCAAACGGCGTTGACGAGCGCACTGCAAATGAAATTTTTGACGAAATGATTTCATTTGCGTCATATGCGTTTAATAAATCTCATGCGGCGGCATATGCAACCGTTGCATATCAGACTGCTTATTTAAAATGTCATTATTATAAGCCGTATATGGCTTCGCTTATGACGTCTGTTATAACGGACAACACGTCAAAACTTGTAGAGTATATTTCAGAGTGTGAAAAAAACCATGTAAAAATTCTTCATCTTGATATTAATAAAAGCTGCGAGGGCTTTGTGACTGAGGAGAACGGAATACGCTTTGCGCTTTTGGCTATAAAATCTCTTGGCAGAGGGGTTATTGCAGGAATAATAGCCGAACGGCAAAAGGGAGGAGATTTCAGATCTCTTCAGGATTTCTGTGAGAGGACATATGATATTATAAACGTCCGCGCGGTAGAGGCCTTGATAAAAAGCGGAGCGTTCGATTGCTTTCCGACAAACAGAAAGCAGATGATTCAAAGCTATGAAATGATAATGAACAGCTTAAACAGCGTAAAAAAACGGAATATAAGCGGTCAGATGGATTTGTTCGGCGATATTTCCGGTAGCGGAAGCACCAACGAGCTTGATATACCGTATGTTCCCGAATTTGATAAAAACGAGCTTTTGGCAATGGAAAAGCAGATAATAGGCATATATGTTTCGGGACATCCTCTGGACAGCTATTCGGCTGTTGTTAAGGCTTCTGAATTTACTGCAATATCGGAAATCGTAAGTCAGAATGACGATACGGCCTACTATCAGAAGTTCAGTGATGATGATAAGGTCAAGATTTTCGCTATGCTTTCGCATAAAAAGCTGTATACAACAAAGAGCAATACACAGATGGCTTTTACTGAGTTTGAAGATCAGACGGGAGAAATCGAGGTCATTATTTTTCCTGATCTTTTCGAAAAGCATAAGAGCCGATTAGCGGACGGTTCTATTTTGATTATCAACGGACATATATCCATTAAAGAGGATGAAGCCCCCAAGATTATAGCCGATGATATTGAAAGCCTGGATTCTTTTGAAAGCTCTCTTGAAAATAAGACGGTGTGGGTTAAGCTGAAATCGTCGGACAAACAAAAAATTAACGAAATAGTTGCTGCTTCTCAAAGCAGCAGGGGAAAGTCTAAGATGATTTTCTATTTTGAGGATATAAAGAAAAAGACAATTCATAAGGACGTCAGGAGCGTTAAAATAACAAACGATTTATTGCTTAGCCTTGAAAGAATCTTGGGCATTGAGAATGTAGCTGTCAAGTAGAAGAATTTTTTTACGCTGATGAATGAAAAACAGTGTTTAGTTTATAAAAATTATGAGAATAAATAAGAATAATAAAAAAACCGTGGTAAATTTTATTGAATTATGGTATACTAATTTTAAACGGTTTTTAAAAGCTTAATAATGAATGGAGAAAAGCAATGGCTATAATAAAAAAAAGAGAAGAGATTTCCGACGGAATTTATATAACTTCAATTCAGGATAAGAAATTTAATGTCAACACGGTTGGCGTCAGGTTTATATCCGAGGTTGATGATAAAAAGGCTTCTGCTTATTCTTTGGTGACAAGAGTGCTTCAAACTTCAAATTCCAATTATAAAACAAGAACAGAGCTTACTAAAGAGCTTACTCGGCTTTACGGAGCAGGGATTTCACAGAGCGTTTTCAGGTTAGGGGACAGCCAAACGTTTTATCTCGGAGCTAACTGTATCTGCGACAGGTTTGCTTTAGAGGGGGAGAATATAACAAATCGGGTAGTAAATATACTTCTTGACTGTATTTTTTCGCCGAATTTGTCAGACGGGATATTCAATGAAACCGACTTTGAAATAATTAAGCGTGAACTTATAGAAAATATAAATAACAAAATTAACGACAAAAGGGGCTATGCTATAGACAAAGCTTTAAGCATAGTATTCAAAAACGAACCGGCGGGAGTTCCGTTAGACGGAACTGTCGAAGTGTTAGAAAAGCTGACCTGTAAGCAGGCTTTTGAAGAATATAAAGAAATGCTTAAAACCTGCAGAATTGAGATAACCGTTTCGGGCGGCGGAGATTTCGATGAAGCAGTAACCCTTGTAAAGAGCAGGTTCTCTGAAATTGAAAGGGATTACAAGCCGAGCAGCTTCGTTTCTATAAGCCCTGCTAAGAAAGATGTTATTGAATTAACGGAAAAATTTGATGTTCTTCAGTGCAAAATGGTGCTTGCGTTTAAAACCGGCATAACAGACCCTGAACAGCTTAAGCTTTTTGCGTTGATGTTCGGCGGATTGCCGTCGTCAAAGCTTTTTGTAAATGTTCGTGAGAAGCTTAGTCTTTGTTATTACTGTTCGGCTAATAATATACCTGAAAAGGGCGTTATGCTTGTAGACAGCGGAGTTGAAGCGGAGAATGTTCAAAAGGCAAAGGACGAGATATTAAGACAGCTTAGTGAAATGGCTGACGGAAACTTTACAGATGAAGAGCTTGAGAATTCAAAAACTGCAGTTTGCGGTTCTTTGCGTTCTTATAATGACAGCGCATCCGGGCTTGCTACATGGTGGCTTACGCAGTTATGCGTCTGGGATAGAGATTTTTCTCCTGAGGACGCAATTGAAAAATACGAAAGCATAACAAGAGAGCAGATTATTAACACTGCAAAGAGCTTTAAGCCGGACGCTGTATATGTAATGTCGGGAGAAGAACCGATCGACGGTTAAAGAATAATATCTGTCCTTGGAGAGGGACGAAAAAAACTACTACTATTATATGAGGAGAATGCTTCTTTCAGGAGCAGATTATTAAACAGTATGGATAAACAAATTATCAAAAGCGAACGTCTGGGAGAAAGCTATTATAAAATAAAGCATCCGTCGGGTCTTACTATACTTGTATGGGAAATGCCTGAGTTTTCATCGGTGTACGCCCTGTTCGGAACTAAATACGGCTCGATAAATACAAAATTCAAGACAAAAAACGATAAAGATTTTATAGAAGTTCCCGAGGGGATCGCACATTTTTTGGAACACAAGCTTTTTGAGAACGAGGACTGTGATGTTTTTGAGCTTTATGCAAAGACGGGAGCGAGCGGAAACGCATATACCTCGTTTGATCAAACGGCATATTTATTCAGCTGTACCGAAAACTATCAGGAATCGCTGAAAATTCTGCTCGATTTTGTTCAGTCGCCGTATTTCACGCAGGAAACGGTTGACAAGGAGCAGGGAATTATCGGTCAGGAAATCAGAATGTGCGAGGATACGCCGTGGCGTCAGGTTTTTTTTAATCTTCTCAGATGTCTGTATGTTAATCATCCTGTTAAGATAGAAATTGCCGGTACGGTAGAGTCTATAACAGAAATTGACGCAGACTTGCTTTACAGCTGCTATAACACTTTTTATAATTTAAACAATATGGCGTTGTCAATAGCCGGAAATATTAAGCTTGACGAGGTTTTGTCTATCTGCGATGAGCATTTAAAAATCAAAGATAATCCCGAACTCGTTACTGCGTTTCCTGAGGAGCCTGAAGAAGTAAACAAAAAGCTTTTTGTTCAGCAGATGCCGGTGGGAACTCCGCTGTTCGCTATAGGTTATAAATCCGTACCTTTTAACGGCAGTGACAGAATAAAAAAAGAGCTTGAAGCGTCTATACTTCTGAATCTCATCTGCGGTTCAGCTTCGGAGCTTTATAAAGAGCTTTATGACGAAGGACTGATAAATTCAAACTTCTATACGGAGGTTGATTCAGGCGACGGATTTTTTGCAAGCGTTTTTGCAGGCGAGTCAAAGAATCCTAATGAGGTTTTTGAAAGAATCAAGAGAGAAATTGAAAAATTAAAATCAAACGGCATTGACTCGGATATGTTTGAAATTATCAAAAAGGCGGAGTACGGCAAGCTTATAAGCGGCTTAAACAGCGCTGAAAAATGCGCAACGCTGATGCTTGAATCAGATCTGCTTATCGGGGTTGACGCTTTTGAAAGCGTTGAAGCGCTGGCAGGCGTAACCCAAGAAGATGTTATAAACAGTATTGATATTTTATTTGATAATGAAAAATCCGCTATTTCTATAGTGGAATCAAAAGTATGACAAAACAGTGACTGATTTTTTATTGCATAAACAGAAACGGAGGACATAAAATGACAGCAGCGACGCTAGGAATGTTAGCAAAGACAGTTTCGGAAACCAAACTAAGTGAAATAAACACAAGCCCGGATAAGGTTTATTTCCCCTTTTTAGGTGGAGATAATATATTCACCAACGGCTTTAAGCTTAATAATGTAATGTTTACTATTCCGGGAACCAATTTTGTGGTTTATTGGTACGGTTTTTTAATAGCTTTGGGAATTTTGATTGCAATGATTTACGGCTTCAAAAAGATGAGAAGCTTCGGTATTGATCCGGACAGAGCTACTGATTCGGTTATAGGCGGATTGATCGGAGCAATCATCGGCGCAAGACTTTATTATGTAATTTTCAGCTTCAGCGATTATCTGACCGATTCAGGTTCAATAGACTGGAAAGCGATAATCAGCGTCCGTGACGGAGGATTGGCGATATACGGCGGTATAATCGGAGCGATTTTAGTCGGCGGCATTATTGCAAAAATAAGAAAGCTGAATGTGGTTGCTTTGCTTGATGTTGTTGCGCCTTGCTTCCTGATAGGACAGGCTATAGGCAGATGGGGAAACTTCTTTAACCAAGAGGCTTTCGGCTCGAATACAACCCTTCCTTGGGGAATGATGAGTTCTAAGACTGTTTCTTTCCTTTCACAGGTTCAGACCGAACTGGCGGACAAGGCAGGGGTAACAATAAATCCTAACCTTCCTGTACACCCATGTTTTTTGTATGAATCATTGTGGTGCATTTTAGGATTTGTTCTTCTTCATTTATATGCAAAGCACAGGAAGTTTGACGGAGAAGTGTTCCTAATGTATATTGGTTGGTACGGACTTGGAAGATTCTTCATTGAAATGCTTAGAACAGACAGTCTGTATCTTGCAAATATAAAAATATCGGAGCTTATTGCAGGAACCTGCTTGCTTGTTTCTATTGTACTTATCATAATTTTCAGGAGTATGGTAAAGAGAAACGAAAACTATAAGCTTTATGTTAATTCCGATGCTTCAAAAATACAGCTTGCGGAATATGATATGTTTGCGCAGATGAAAAAGGAAAAATCAGAGCTTAAACAAAAGATAAAGGAAGCTAAATCAAAAGGCGAGGACTTTTTAAAGCTTCAGGCCGAATATGATGAGAAGTTCGGCAAAAATTCGTCTGTGCCGGAGATTAAAATAGAATCGTCTGACGAAGAAGAATATCAGCCGATAGTTGAGGAAGAGCCGGAAACCGAAGCGGCTGACCGGTCTGATAAACTCGCTGATGATGAATCTGAAAACGAAGAAGAAAATACCGATCCTGACAGCTCAGAGGAAAAGGACAAGGAGGACAAATGTGATGAGTAACATTATAGACGGAAAAGCGGTATCACAGAGCGTAAAGGACAGAATTAAGAAGGAAGCGGCTGAGCTTAAAGAAAAATACGGTTTGACAGCAGGTCTTGCCGTAATAATAGTGGGAGATAATCCTGCGTCAAGGATTTATGTAAACAACAAGAAGAAAGCTTGCGAATATGTTGGATTTGATTCTTATGAATACGCTTTGCCTCAGGAAACTACGCAGTCGGAGCTTGTTGAGCTTATAAACAAGCTTAACAATGATGAAAAAATCGACGGAATACTTTGTCAGCTTCCGCTTCCCAAGCATATAGACGAGAACGCTGTTATAAACAGCATTGCTTCAAATAAGGATGTTGACGCTTTTCATCCTGTAAACGTCGGAAAAATAATGATAGGTGATTACAGCTTTCTGCCTTGTACTCCTGCCGGAGTTATGGAGCTTATAGCTTCAACCGGGGTTGAGATACAGGGCAAGGAATGCGTTGTCGTCGGACGAAGCAACATTGTAGGAAAGCCTATGTCTATGCTTTTGCTTCATAAGAGCGGAACGGTAACAATATGCCACTCAAAAACAAAAGATTTAAAGGCGGAATGTTTAAAGGCTGATATTTTGGTTGTAGCAGTGGGAGTTCCTAACCTCATTAAGGGAGATATGATTAAAGAGGGCGCTGTTGTTATAGACGTTGGAATGAACAGACTTGAAAACGGTAAGCTTTGCGGCGACGTCGAATTTGAAACGGCTTCTGAGAAAGCAGAATATATAACTCCTGTTCCCGGAGGAGTAGGACCTATGACTATAGCGATGCTTATGCAGAATACCTTGACAGCGGCTAAGTTAAACAAAAAACTGAAATAACCTAATTATTAATAATTTGTGAAATCTATTTACTTTTGAAATTGTTTGTGGTAACATATATACCGTTGTATTAACCATGATCTTGGATTACGGCGAATGCCCGTAAGCGGGAAGTATCTTTACCGTAATCTATGACATAGGAAATTTTTAAGGAAAGAGGTACATTTTCATGCTCAGAAAAGAAGAAAAAACAGCCGTTATCGAAGCCAACAGAAAGCACGATACAGACACGGGCTCACCTGAGGTACAGATTGCTATTTTGACAAGAAGGATTAATGATTTGACCGAGCATCTAAAGGTTCACAAGAAAGACCATCACTCAAGAAGAGGTCTTTTAAAGCTTGTTGGTAAGAGAAGAAATCTTTTAAGCTATCTTCAGAAAAAGGATGTTGAAAGATACAGAGCTACTATCGAAAAGCTCGGCATACGTAAGTAAATTTTTGTAATCAATAAGGCAGAAGCGTTATTCGCTGTCTGCCTTTTGGTGTATATTAAGGCAGTGAGTGATTAGCAATAAATAGAGGGTTTATGATAAATAAATCCCGTATTTTTTGCTAAAACTCCTGTCAAAAGATTTAATAAAAAGAAAAGGAGTTTTTAAAATGTTTGAGAATTACAGAACCTTTGAAACTGTTTTTGCAGGCAGACCGCTTGTTGTGGAAACAGGAAAAACGTGCGAGCTTTCAAACGGCTCTTGCTGGGTCAGATACGGTGAAACTGTCGTTATGGCGAACGTAACCGCTTCGGCAAAGCCCAGAGAGGGAATAGACTTTTTCCCTCTGTCGGTTGACTTTGAGGAAAGACTTTATTCAGTCGGAAAGATACCGGGTTCGTTTTTAAAGAGAGAGGGAAAGCCGGCTGATAAGGCGATTTTAACATCCAGAATGGTTGACAGACAGATAAGACCTCTGTTCCCGAAGGATATGAGAAACGATGTTTCTGTTGTTATGACGGTTCTTGCAGTTGACCCTGATAATTCTCCGGAGGTTGCGGGAATGATTGCAGCGTCTGTCGCTATTTCAATTTCGGATATTCCTTTTAACGGACCTATTGCAGGCTTGAGCGTAGGACTTGTTGATGGTGAAATTGTTCTTAATCCTACTTTGGAGCAGAGAGAGAATAATCATCTTAACCTGACTGTTGCAGGCTCGGCGGAAAAAATCGTTATGATTGAAGCAGGCGCTGACGAGGTTGACGATGATACGATGCTTGAGGCTATATTGAAAGGTCATGAAGAAATCAAGAAGATGGTTGCATTCATTTCAGATATTCAGAAAGAAATCGGCAAGCCTAAGTTTGAGTTTGAGTCGCAGGAAGTCGACCATGATCTGTTTGATAAGATTGAGGAGTTTGCGTCAGAGGATGTGAAGTTTGCGCTTGACACTAATGATAAGAATGTTCGTGACGCAAGATTGCAGCCTATTATAGACGCTATTCATGAAAAGTTCGACGATGAGGAAAAAGAAAATGCAGTTATGATCGACGAGATTATATACAAGCTTCAGAAGAAGATTGTAAGAGAATGGCTATATGAAGGCAAAAGGGTTGACGGACGAGGCTTAGACGAAATCAGACCGCTTGCAGCCGAAGTAGGAATGCTTCCCAGAGTTCACGGTTCAGGACTGTTTACAAGAGGACAAACTCAGGTAATGACAATATGTACTCTCGGTCCTGTGAGCGACGCTCAGAAGCTGGACGGCTTAGACGAAGAGGTTTCAAAGAGATACATTCATCACTATAATTTCCCGTCATATTCTGTAGGCGAAACAAGACCTTCAAGAGGACCGGGAAGAAGAGAGGTAGGACACGGCGCTTTGGCTGAAAAGGCTCTTGTTCCGGTAATACCCAGCGTTGAGGACTTCCCATATGCTATCAGGATGGTTTCCGAGGTGCTTTCTTCAAACGGTTCGACCTCACAGGGATCTATCTGCGGTTCAACACTTGCGCTTATGGACGCAGGAGTTCCGATTAAAGCTCCTGTTGCAGGTATTTCCTGCGGTCTTATAACAAAGGACGACGGAAGCTTCCAGACCATGGTTGATATTCAGGGACTTGAGGATTTCTACGGCGATATGGACTTTAAAGTCGGCGGAACAAAGAAGGGTATCACAGCTATTCAGGTTGATATTAAGGTTGACGGACTTACTCCTGAAATTATAAGAGAAGCTTTTGCAAAGACTCACAAGGCTCGTGATTATATTTTAGATGAAATAATGCTGAAGGCTATCGCAGAGCCAAGACCTACGGTTAATAAGTGGGCTCCTAAGATGTTTAATACAAAGGTTCCTGTTGATAAGATCAGAGATGTTATCGGTTCGGGCGGAAAGGTAATTCAGAAGATTGCCGCTGAATGCGACTGTAAGATTGATATTGAAGAGGACGGAAATGTATTTGTTTCAGGTCTTGACATGGAGAAATGTCAGGCGGCTGTTTCAATTATTGATACTATAGCGAACGATCCGGAGATAGGCTCTATATACAGAGGTAAGGTAGTCAGAATAATGAACTTCGGAGCGTTTGTTGAGATAGCTCCGGGTAAAGACGGTTTAGTTCACATATCAAAGCTTGATAAAGAAAGAGTAAACAGGGTTGAGGACGTTGTTTCAATAGGTGATGAAATTGTTGTAAAGGTAATGGAAATTGACGATCAGGGAAGAATCAATCTTTCAAGAAAAGACGCATTAGCTGATATTGAAGCTAAAAAATCTAATTAAAGCGAATAAAAATTAAAACAAGCGTTTGCGGAATGTGCTTTCTGCAAGCGCTTTTGTATTGATAAATAAGTATTGACAAAAGGTTTTTGCTATGATAAAATATTTAAGTCGTTTGAAAGAACGGCTTAAAATATGCGGATGTGGCGGAATTGGCAGACGCGCTAGATTTAGGCTCTAGTGAGGTAACTCGTGAGTGTTCAAGTCACTTCATCCGCACCAAATAAAAGAAGGTTGATTTTTCAACTTTCTTCAGTATGTCAAAGAACTACCATTTCCGATGATGGAAATGGTAGTTCTTTTTTAGGTTGGAACTAAATCTTCCAAACATATTATTTCTACTTATCTTCTGTTGTTTACGTTCTTTTTAAGCATTTTTATCACCGCTTCTAGTATACCGCAACGCAAAGAAAAAAGCCCGGCTTTTACCGGACTTTTTTCGACAAGCTGAAACCTTAAAAGCAAAAGCTTCTAAGATATATTTTCTTGAAAAAAATAACAAATTGGAGTGTTGTTTAATAATAATTAAATTACTTTCTCGGATTTGCGATAGCCGCCTGTGCCGCAGCTAATCTTGCAATAGGCACACGGAACGGTGAGCATGATACATAGTCAAGTCCGATATTATGACAGAACTCAACGGATGTCGGATCGCCGCCGTGCTCTCCGCAGATACCGATGTGGAGATTCGGATTAACAGGCTTACCAAGCTTGATAGCCATATCCATGAGTTTTCCAACACCGCTCTGGTCAAGTCTTGCAAATGGATCAGACTCAAAAATCTTAGCGTCATAGTATGCGTCAAGGAACTTGCCGGCGTCATCTCTTGAGAAGCCGAATGTCATCTGAGTGAGGTCGTTAGTACCAAAGCAGAAGAAGTCAGCTTCCGACGCAATTTCATCAGCCGTCAAAGCAGCTCTCGGAATCTCAATCATAGTACCAACCTCGTACTTGAGATCAGCGCCTGCTGCAGCGATTTCAGCGTCAGCAGTTTCAACAACTATCTTCTTAACAACCTTTAGTTCTTTAACATCTCCTACGAGCGGAATCATTATTTCAGGAACTATTGTCCAGTCAGGATGCGCTTTCTTAACGTTAATTGCAGCACGGATAACAGCGCTTGTCTGCATCTTTGCAATTTCAGGATAAGTTACAGCAAGGCGGCATCCGCGGTGACCCATCATCGGGTTAAACTCGTGAAGTGAAGCGATGATTGCTTTAATATCTTCAACGCTCTTGCCCTGAGCCTCAGCCAAAGCTTCAATGTCAGCTTCCTCTGTAGGAACGAACTCATGAAGCGGCGGATCTAAGAATCTGATTGTTACAGGGTTGCCCTCGAGAGCCTCGTAAAGAGCCTCAAAGTCAGCCTGCTGCATAGGAAGAATCTTAGCCAAAGCAGCTTCTCTTTCCTCAACTGTATCCGAGCAGATCATCTCTCTGAAAGCAGCAATTCTGTCAGTTTCAAAGAACATATGCTCTGTACGGCAAAGACCGATACCCTCAGCGCCGAGTTCTCTTGCTTTCTTAGCGTCGGCAGGAGTATCTGCATTGGTTCTTACCTTAAGCTCTCTGTACTTATCAGCCCAGCCCATGATTCTGCCGAACTCGCCTGCGATTGTAGCGTCAACAGTAGGAATAATACCGTCGTATATATTACCTGTAGAACCGTCTATTGAGATGTAGTCGCCTTCAGTGAATGTCTTACCTGCAAGAGTGAACTTCTTGTTCTCCTCGTCCATAACGATTTCAGAACATCCTGATACACAGCAGGTACCCATACCACGGGCAACAACAGCAGCATGAGAAGTCATACCTCCGCGAACTGTAAGAATACCCTGTGAAGCTTTCATACCTGTAATATCCTCAGGTGAAGTTTCCAGACGAACCAAAACAACCTTTTCGCCCTTAGCGTTCCATTCTTCAGCGTCCTCAGCAGTGAATACTATTTTACCGCAAGCAGCTCCCGGTGAAGCTCCGAGACCCTTGCCCATAGGTGTTGCAGCCTTAAGCTCCTTAGCGTCAAACTGCGGGTGAAGCAAAGTGTCAAGGTTTCTCGGGTCGATCATAGCAACTGCTTCTTTTTCGTTTCTCATTCCCTCGTCAACGAGGTCACAGGCAATCTTTAAAGCAGCCTGAGCTGTTCTCTTACCGTTTCTTGTCTGAAGCATGAACAGCTTTCCGTGTTCAACGGTAAACTCCATGTCCTGCATATCTCTATAGTGTTCTTCCAGTCTTGAGCAAACGTCCTTAAACTGAACGAAAGCCTCAGGAAATTTCTGTTCCATTTCAGTAATGTGCATAGGAGTACGAACACCGGCAACAACGTCCTCGCCCTGAGCGTTTGTAAGGAACTCTCCGAAAAGACCTTTAGCTCCTGTTGCAGGGTCACGTGTAAATGCAACTCCCGTACCGCAGTCGTCGCCCATGTTACCGAACGCCATCATCTGTACGTTTACAGCGGTACCCCATGAATAAGGAATATCGTTGTCACGGCGGTAAACGTTGGCACGAGGGTTATCCCATGAACGGAATACTGCCTTAACCGCTCCCATGAGCTGCTCAACAGGATCGGTTGGGAAGTCCTTTCCGATTTTAGATTTGTATTCAGCCTTGAACTGTGAAGCAAGCTCTTTAAGATCGTCAGCCGTAAGCTCAACGTCCTGAGTAACTCCCTTCTTAGTTTTCATTTCGTCAATAAGCTCTTCAAAGTATTTCTTGCCGACTTCCATAACTACGTCGGAATACATCTGAATGAATCTTCTGTAGCAGTCCCAAGCCCAGCGAGGATTGTTTGACTTTTCAGCCATAACTTCAACAACCTGTTCGTTAAGACCGAGATTTAAGATTGTATCCATCATACCCGGCATTGAAGCACGAGCTCCTGAACGAACCGAAACAAGCAGAGGATTTTCGTTATCGCCGAATTTCTTTCCGGTGATCTCCTCCATTTTTCCAATATACTCCATAATCTGTGCTTGAATTTCATCATTGATCTGTCTGCCGTCCTCATAATATTGAGTACAAGCCTCAGTCGAAATAGTAAAGCCCTGCGGAACAGGAAGTCCGAGTTTTGTCATCTCAGCAAGGTTTGCGCCCTTACCGCCGAGAAGTTCTCTCATAGTAGCGTCGCCCTCTGAGAATAAATAAACCCATTTTTTGCTCATTGGTATCTACCTCCAAAAAAATATAATTCTTCCGAATCAGGTCAAACATAGCCATGACCTTGACGGACATACATTAATTATAACAGATTTCTTTATAAAATACTAGTCCTTTTTGGAAATTTGTATTCAAAATTGAGGAAAATATTTTTTAACTTTTTTGTTAGATATACATAAAAAAGGAGAAATTAGAGTTGTAAACGACAAAATTATATTGTATAATGAAAAATACAAACACAAATAATTTTGAAATGGGGACAAATAATATGAAGAACTCTGTTGTTATTCTTGCCGGGGGACAAGGTAAACGAATGAAAACAGATATGCCGAAAGCCTTATGCGAGGTGCTTGGAAAACCAATGCTCGGCTGGGTTATCGAAGCTTGTGAAAGCGCAGGCTTAAACAATATATGCGTTGTAAAAGGCTTTGCCGGCGAATATATAGAGAGCTTTCTTGACGGAAAGTATCAGACTGTTCTTCAGGCAGACAGATTAGGAACAGGTCATGCAGTTATGCAGGCTGTTAATTTCTTAAGAGAAAATATAAGCGGCAATACTCTTGTACTCTGCGGCGACGCTCCATTCATAGATAAAAAGACAATTAACGGCGCTTTAAAGCTTCATGAAGAAAAAAATCTATCGGTTACGGTAGTCACGTCGCTTATTGACAAGCCGTACGGCTATGGAAGAATTATAAGAACCGATAACGGCATTGCAGGCATTGTCGAAGAAAAAGACTGCACTGAAGAACAAAGAAAAATCAAAGAAATAAATTCAGGCTGTTTCTGGTTCAGGACTAAGGACCTTTTAGACGTTTTGTTTGAAATAAAACCGGATAATGCTCAGGGTGAATATTATTTGACCGACTGCATTTCCCTGCTTATAGAAAAAGGGAAATCGGCTGACGCTTATATATCTGATAACGAAAACGTTTCCCTTGGGGCTAACGACAGAAGAGGGCTTCTCCGCCTTAATAATGTTGCAAGAGAGCAGATTATAAACAATCACCTTGACAACGGTATAGAATTTACCTGCACCGACGGCGTAACCATATCAAACAGCGTTAAAATAGGAGCAGGAACCGTTATCCACGCAGGAGTTATTTTAAAGGGCAGCACCGAAATCGGTAACGGTTGTGAAATCGGTCCTAACACATACCTCAGCGACACAAAGGTCGGACGGGATACTAAGCTTAACAATGTCGTCGCCAATCAAAGCGTTATTGGAAACAGCGTGACAATAGGACCTTGGGTTCAGCTCAGACCTAATTCTAATATCGGAAACGGAGTTAAAATAGGAGATTTCGTCGAGGTTAAAAATTCAAACATAGGCGAAGGTACTGCTGTCGCTCACCTTACATATGTCGGCGACAGCGATGTAGGTGAAAATGTAAATCTCGGCTGCGGCGTTACTACAGCAAACTATAACGGAGATAAAAAGTTCAGGACAATTATAGGCGACAACTCGTTTATCGGCTGCAATACAAACCTTATCGCCCCTGTCAAGGTCGGAAACAACGCATACACAGCGGCAGGCTCTACAGTTACAAAAGACATTCCAGACGGAGCCTTATTAATTGAGCGAGGTCAAGGAGTTATAAAAGAAGGCTATGCAGAAAGAATGTTAAAGAACAGAAATGAAAAAATAGCTAAAGAAAAGGCTGAACGTGAAAAGAATAAGGATAAGTAATTTATTCTAAGCGTTTAAAGTTTAATATAGAACTTAAAACCCCCTGTCGTTTGAAGTCACGGGGGTTAAAGTGATGTATAAACAAGTTAAGGAGAAAAGCATATGAGCATTTGGGATATATTTAAAAAATTAGAAAACGGAGAAAATTCATCAAAAGGAAAAATAGAATATATTATAGCCGGGCTGGGGAATTTCGGTCTTGAATATAGAGAAACCAGGCATAACGCCGGCTTTATGTGTATAGATAAGCTTGCCGAAAAAAAAGGTTTTGAAGTTTCTCAGGCTAGGTTCAAATCAAAGACAGGAGAAGCCATGCTTTCAGGCAGAAGATGCCTTATCATAAAGCCTGTGACATATATGAATAACAGCGGCGAAGCTGTTGTTCAGGCTATGAACTTTTATAAAATCCCTATTGAAAATGTTATAGTGGTTTATGATGATATTTTGCTTGAACCCGGGAAGCTTCGTATTCGCAGAAAAGGCTCGGACGGAGGTCATAACGGAATAAAAAGTATAATAGATCTGACGGGAAGCGAAGATTTCCCCAGGATTAAAATCGGAGTGGGAAAGAAGCCCGATCCACGTTATAATCTTGCCGACTGGGTGCTTTCCAAGTTCAGCGAGGAGGATAAAAAGGCTCTTGAACCGGCTTTTGAAAAGGCAGCGGAAGCTTTAGAGCTTATCGTTTCGGAGAATATAGATAAAGCAATGAATTTATATAACTAAGGCAAGATATTCCCCGCCTCTATAGGCGGCGGGTTTCATTACCCGTTCAGCAGCGGGATACAATCCCTTACTGAACGGCCGGTCGGCACTGCCGACCCTTGCCGCATTGAATGACGGGCAAGCCCTTATTGAA
>CAZTXS010000004.1:0-101906 GCA_964617585.1 uncultured Ruminococcus sp. | reverse complement strand
CCGGTCGGCACTGCCGACCCTTGCCGCATTGAATGACGGGCAAGCCCTTATTGAAAAAACCGACAGCTTTATCCTATAAAAGTTTAAACGCCGTCGGTTATTTTTATTAAGTTTTGATGAGAACGTTTTTAGTTCTCTTTAGTCTCCTCTGTTGCTTCCTCAGCGGCAGCGTCGTCAGCTTCCGCTTCCTTTTCAGCAGCTTCGTTAGCATTGTCTATAGCTTCTTCAGCAGATTCCTCATCAGGATAGCAACACTCATCGCAGAAGCACTCGTCGAACTCGTCTTCGTATTCATATTCTTCCATTTCCTTTTTTTTCTTAAAAGCAAATAATGCGGCAATTGCGCCTGCAACAGCGGCCATACCTACAACAATCTTTAATTTACCCATTATTATACACTCCTTTATATAATTTATACGGGAATCAATCTCGTATTTATAATTTGTATCAAGATTATATCATGTTTGTTCAGCTATTTCAAGCAGTTTGGATAATTTTTTAAGAAAAAAAGGCAAAAAACATGGTTTTATGTCCGCTACATATTTCCGCTGAGCGACATAATTATGCTTACTGCGCTTATCGGAGCGGTTTCACATCTTAAAATACGTTTTCCAAGGCTTACGGTTTTTATGCCGGAAGCTTTGCAAAGCTTTATTTCTTCAATATTGAAGCCGCCCTCGCTTCCTATAAAAAGTCCTGCGTTTTTATTTGTAAGATTCGTTCGGTTTATAATGTCCGAAAACGGAACTCCGCCTTTTTCATAGCAAACAAAAGAGAAATCGTTTTTGCAAAGTTCTAAAACAGCTCTTTTAAAATCTATTATATCAGAAATTTCGGGAATTATTCCTCTGCCCGATTGTTTTGCGGCTTCGAGAGAAATTTTTTCAAGACGTTCTTTCTTCTTTTTGAAGCTTTTCTCATCGGGGCGTGAAATACATCGGGAGGTTATAACGGGAACTATCTTGCACACGCCGAGCTCAACGGCTTTCTGAGTTATAAATTCCAGCTTGTCGAGTTTAGGCATAGCCTGAAATAAGGTGAGGTTTATATTAGGCTCCGACTGCGACTGAGATTTATCTGTAATTTCGCAAATTACCTTGTTATCTCTAATGCTTAAAATTTTTGTTTTGTAATCAATTCTGTCGCAGCAGAGTATAAGCTCCTCTCCGAGCTTCATTCTAAGAGATCTGCCTATGTGAACAGCGTCCTTTCCGATAACGGAAATCTGATTGCCGTTTATATTTTCATGTTCTATAAAAAATCTTGGCATTGTGATTTCCCCTTTATATATTTTTATAGAAAGTATATCATATATAAAAAAATTCATCAAGAATATAACTTAGGCAAGATGCCCCCGCCTCTATAGGCGGCGGGTTCCATTACCCGTTCAGTAGCGGATACAATCCCCTACTGAACGGTCGGTCGGCAATGCCGACCCTTGCCACGTTGAATAACGGGCAAGCCCTTATTGAACTTAGGTAAGATGTCCTCCGCCTCTATAGGCGGCGGGTTCCATTACCCGTTCAGTAGCGGTATACAATTCCCTACTGAACGGCCGGTCGGCGCTGCCGACCCTTGCCACGTTGAATGACGGGCAAGTCCTTATTGAAATTTTATAAAAATTACAAATTAATTTCACAATATGAACACAAATTTTGTGTATCATTCATATGATTAATAATTTATTATTGATATGTTGGCTTTTACCCCAAGCCTTCATATATAGTTTGAAATTTTTTTCAAACTTCTCCCCTATAATTTTTTGTGATTTGGTTATACCAAACACAGGCTCCTATCTGTAACAAGATAGGAGTTTTCTTTTATAACTAAGGCAAGATGTCCCCCGCCTCTGAGGCGGGTTTTTGTTTATACTTTAAATCATAAGTGTCATTGCCCCGGGCTTTATTGAATACGGGGCGCTGTTTCTTAATGAAATATTTTTTGCAAAATAATATATAATGTGTTATACTGATTTTAAGGAAAGTTCAAAACAAAGCTACAGGAGATGGATTATGGTTAAAAGGATCGGGATTTTGACAAGCGGAGGTGATTGTCCGGGGCTTAATGCGACTATTCGCGGGGCGGCAAAAGCGTGCTATCAGAAATTCGGAACGGACGGCGTTGAAATTATCGGCATACACGACGGATATTCCGGGCTGATAAATAACCAGTGCAAATTAATGTCGCCATCTGATTTTTCGGGTATTTTAACCCAGGGCGGAACTATTTTCGGAACTAAAAGAACGCCGTATAAAATGATGCAGGTTATCGAAGAGGATAACGTTAATAAGGTCAAGTCGATGAAGCAAACTTATAAAAAACAGAAGCTTGACTGTCTGCTTACGCTGGGCGGAAACGGAACTCACAAAACAGCTAATCTTCTTTCAGGAGAAGGTCTGAACGTTATTGGACTTCCGAAAACTATTGATAACGACATCTGGGGAACGGATGTGACCTTTGGCTTTCATTCTGCAGTTGATATTGCAACCGACGTTATAGACAGACTCCACACTACTGCGAATTCTCACGGAAGAATACTCGTAGTTGAAATTATGGGGAATAAAGCCGGATGGCTTACGCTGTATTCGGGAATCGCAGGGGGAGCCGACATAATAGTTATTCCTGAAATCCCATATGATATAGATAAAATCTGCAGGGCGGTTAAAAAACGTGCCGAGAACGGAAGCGCATTTTCCATTTTAGCGGTTGCAGAGGGCGCGTTTGATAAAGACGAAGCCAAGCTTAAGAAAAAAGAACGTGCGAAAAGAAGAGCCGAAGCAGGAGAAGCTACGGCTACTAATCGCATAGCTAAACAAATAGAGGAAACAACGGGATTTGAAACAAGGGTTTGCGTTCCGGGACATATGCTCAGGGGAGGAAGTCCGTCGGCATACGACAGGATTCTTGCAACAAAATTCGGCTGTCATGCGGCAAACCTTATAGAGAAGGAAAGCTACGGGGTTGCAGTCGCATTGAAAAACAACATAGTCACCGAAAACAAGCTGGAGGATATAGCAGGCAAAACAAAGTTTGTTCCTGCTGACGATCAGCTAGT
The DNA here is from genome assembly GCA_964617585.1 of uncultured Ruminococcus sp. GTDB lineage: Bacteria > Bacillota > Clostridia > Oscillospirales > Ruminococcaceae > UMGS1601. The sequence goes on along the minus strand of CAZTXS010000004.1, from coordinate 98,851 downwards.
CAAGACTGCTAAGGACATCGGGATTTCATTCGGAGACTAGCTGTTTAGCCTGAGGCAATAGAGGTTTTGCAAACTGAGTTAAAGAAATTTCAGAGGGATGAATAAATGACTAAAAACGAGTTTTATGAATTTATGCATAAGCCTATTCCTAAAAAAAGCTTTGCTATGTTTTTAAGCTGGGCTGCTGTTATATTTATGATTCTGATGATAGGATTGTCGATTTATTTTATTATCCTGGGGGCATACAAGGATATATATCAGCCGTACGGTCCCTTTGACGTTTCGCCGACGTCTGCAAAGTATTTTAAAACGTCCGATGCAGATAACGTCAAGGATAACAAGGGCAAGATAAAAATAGAATCCTATCACGGAGATTTGACTGAGATAGCAGTTCCCGATGAAATAAATGATATAAAGGTAGCTGAAATCGAAAAGTTTTCGTTTATCTCAGATAACAATATTGAGAGAGTGTATATTCCCGTCGGAGTAACCTACATAGGGAATATGTGTTTTTATGATTGCAGCAGTCTTACTATGATTTATATTCCCGAAACGGTTGAAAAAATAGGCGGATGGGCTTTTTCGGGAACAAGCGAGGATTTTAAAATCTGCGGGAAAGCTAACACCTATGCGGAAAAATACTGCAATGACAGAGGAATCAAATTTGAAGCTGTCGCCTAAGTTTTATTTGATTAAAATGAAATTAAGTTAAATTATTGTTTCGGTTTGCAATTTTCATTACAATAATGTATAATATTAAAGTATTAAAATTTTTTTGGAGGTTTAATATTTATGTTAGTTTCAGCGAAGGATATGTTAAACAAAGCAAAAGACGGAAAATATGCTGTAGGTCAGTTCAATATTAACAACCTTGAATGGACCAAGGCGATACTTCTCACTGCACAGGAGTTAAATTCACCTGTTATTCTCGGCGTTTCAGAGGGAGCGGGTAAGTATATGTGCGGATATAAGACGGTTGTCGGTATGGTGAAGGGTATGCTGGAGGAGCTTAATATTACCGTTCCTGTTGCTCTTCATTTGGACCACGGTTCATACGACGGGGCAAAGGCTTGTATCGAAGCAGGCTTCAGCTCGGTAATGTTTGACGGTTCTCACTATCCTATTGATGAAAACGTTGCAAAGACAACGGAGCTTGTTGCAGAATGTGAAAAGTTCGGTCTTTCAATAGAGGCTGAGGTTGGCTCGATCGGAGGAGAAGAGGACGGAGTTATCGGAGCAGGCGAGTGCGCTGATCCTGACGAGTGTAAAATGATTGCCGATTTGGGCGTAACAATGCTTGCGGCAGGTATCGGAAACATTCACGGTAAATATCCGGAAAACTGGGCGGGTCTTTCGTTTGAAACACTTGCAGCAGTAAAAGATAAGGTAGGGGATATGCCGCTTGTTCTTCACGGCGGAACAGGAATACCTGAGGATATGATAAAAAAAGCTATTTCTCTCGGAGTCGCTAAAATCAACGTTAATACCGAATGCCAGCTTGCTTTCCAGGAAGCTACAAGAAAGTATATCGAAGAGGGCAAGGATCTTAAGGGCAAAGGCTTTGACCCGAGAAAGCTTCTTGCTCCCGGATTTGAAGCTATTAAGGCTACTGTAAAAGAAAAGATGGAGCTTTTCGGTTCAATCGGAAAAGCATAATAATTGACATTCATAATCAAAGAATAAAACCGAGTGTATCCTAGTTACCACTCGTTAATAAAAACAGGGATAATATCTGATTTTAAAGGTGTGTCTTTGTTGTAAAGACGCACCTTTTTTGCAGTGTGACGCCTTTGCGTCTGCTTTTGAGAACAATAAAGTTATAACTAAGGCAAGATGTCCCCCCGCCTCTATAGGCGGCGGGTTCCATTACCCGTTCAGTAGCAGGATACAATCCCCTACTGAACGGCCGGTCGGCAATGCCGACCCTTGCCGCATTGAATGACGGGCAAGCTCTTATTGAAAAGAAGGTAAAAGATTATGAAAAATTTCAGCGTTAGAAAAATAGCCGTACTGTCAGTTGTTGCAGCTTTGTATGTTGCGGTAACAATGGCTTTGGGATCATTATCATACGGAAGTATTCAGTTCCGCATTTCCGAAGCGTTAGTTCTGCTCTGCTTTTATAAGAAAGAATACTGTTATTCTATGGTGACAGGCTGTTTTATCGCCAATATTATAAGCACAGTGGGAGTAATAGACATGGCAGTCGGAACTTTCGCCACACTTGTATCAGTGGTTTCAATAGTTCTCTGCGAAAGGCTTCTGCCGTCTTTTTTCCAAGGCAGGCTGAAAATGAATCGGAAAGCTTCGTGCACTGCGTCTTTAATTACAGCTTCCTTAGCTCCGGTAATATTCAACGGCGTTCTGGTTGGACTTGAGCTTAAATTTGTGCTTGGTTTGCCGCTTGTATTATCAATGCTTCAGGTAGCTTTGGGAGAGCTGGTATGCGTGACAATAATAGGAGTTGTGATTTTTAAGCTTTTAGAAAATAATAAAGCTTTTATGAAGCTGATAAGATTCGGCGAATAGTATAACTTGACTATATTGTGTTTTTTGTTTATAATGTAAATACAGGTAATTATTTATTTAAATTATGGAGGAGAAAATTATGAAAAAATTATTGTCAATCTTAACGGCGGCAATGATGTCGCTTATTCCGGCGGCAGGTGTTCCCGCTTATGCACAGGAAGCTTCAAAGCCTGTAACAAAAAGCTGAGAACGTTATTAAAAACGTTCAAAACAAGCTTGCGCAGAGCCGCAATATTCCCCTTATAGATGATGAAACCGGATATGAGTTTACCTATGATGACGATGGAAATCTGATTCGAGTAGAAGTAGATTTCTTGGACTATTGGATAGAGTATACCTATGATAAAGACGGTAATGTCATAAGCTCAATAGACAGCAACGGTTTGAGCTGTAATATTACATATGACGAAGAAAATAAAGAAATATTATATTCCTACAGCGACGGCACTTGGGAAAAGGAAAAGTACGACGATAACGGCAATCTGATCCGCTATGAAGATAACGAAGGCTATTGGGCTGAATATCAGTATGATGAAAACAATAACGTCGTTTACTTTAAAAACAGCGACGATTACTGGGAAAAGTATACATATGATAAAAATGGTCATATGACTCGTTATGAGGACAGCGATGAATATTGGGAAGAATATGAGTATGACGAAAACGGAAATTGCACCAAGTATACCGACAGCATTGGCAACACTCAGGAAACAACCTATAACAACGGAATAATTGCTTTTCAGTATTATTATTACGACGGAGTTCTTTATTATAAGGATACATTTGACGAAAACGAAAACTGCATTTTTACCGAATACAACGACGGTACTTGGGAGAAATACACCTATGACGAAAACGGAAACCGTACTTTTATTGAGTACAGCGACGGTACGTGGGAAAAGTATAGTTATGATGAAAACGGAGATGTAATCTATTACGAAAAGGGAAGCGGTACTATTCAGCCTTCAACCACCGCAGCGAAGCCTGCTCCTACAACGCAGAAAACAAACGCTCCTACTGCAAAAACTACTACAGCGACTACGAAAAATAATGTCAAGGAAAATAAAAAAGCCGCTAAAAAAGCTATGAAACAGGCTAAAATCACAAGGCTGAAAGCTAATAGCAAAGCGAAGAAAAAGATTTCAGTTTCATGGAAAAAGGTTTCTAAGGCTCAGGGCTATCAGGTTCAGGTTTCAAATAAAAAGACATTTAAGAAGATACTTGCCGACAAGACGGTTTCTAAGAATAAGATTAATGTTAAAAACAGTAAAATAAAGAGCGGAAAAACCTACTATGTCCGTGTGAGAGCTTACGCTGAATATAAAGACGGCAATGGAAAGACCAAGAAGGTTTATAGCAGCTGGAATAAGAAATTACGCAAGGTAAAGGTTAAGTAGTCTTTTATAATGACGGGCAAGCCCTTATTGAATGAGAGGGATAACCCAAAAAAGTACATATGTAAATAATAGAAAAAACCGCTTAAGCGGCAGACACATAAGCGAGTGATTTTTAGCCGTCCTGTTTTATTATGGGGCGGCTGTTATTATTGTTATATTGGTAAAAAGAAAATATATTTATAAAATCAACAAAAACTTATAATATTATCTTGCAATTTATAGTCAAATAGTATATAATTACTGTATAAGCAGTAATAAATATTGTTTATTTTTAATAGAATATCAAGTATGCTATAATTTTTATGAATGGAGAGATCAGTGTGAAAATCTACGATAACACGAAAATAAAGAATATTGTGCTTTGCGGTCATGCGGGTTCGGGCAAGACATCCCTTTGCGAAAGCCTGCTTTACAAAAGCGGAGCCAGCGAGCGTTTGGGAAAGGTTGCCGACGGAAATACCGTATCTGATTATACGAATGAAGAAATATTGAGAAAATCTTCTGTATATACGTCGTTATCTGTTTTTGAAAAGGACGGCTTTAAAATAAATCTTCTGGACACTCCCGGTCTTTTTGATTTCGCAGGTGAAATGCTTGAGGGCATATCAGCCTGCGATACTGCGATTATTACCGTATCGGGAAAGTCAGGGGTCAACGTCGGCACGCATAAAGCTTATTCTGCGGCGGTCGCTATGAATAAACCGAGAATGTTTGTTGTGACAAAACTCGATTCGGACAATGCGAACTTCTATAATGTTTTGACCGAGCTTAAAGCAGAATTCGGTCCGACTGTTTGTCCTGTTGTTGTTCCCGTGATTTCAGACAGGAAAATCGTTTCGTATGTTAATCTTATTGAAATGAAGGCCTATAAATATGACGATAACGGCAATGCGGTTGAAACCGATATGCCTACGGCTGAGCTGAGCGACAAGATAGAATACAGGCTTCAGGGCTTGAGAGAAGCTATTTCCGAGGCTGTTGCCGAAACTGACGAAGAGCTTTTTGAAAAGTTCTTCAGCGGCGAGGCTTTCACGCAGAAAGAGCTTATTGACGGAATACATAAGGGAATGAACGAAGGCGTAATTACTCCTGTTACCTGTGTTTCATCAGTTACATCAGCGGGAGTAGATATGCTTCTCAAAGAGATTTCGCTTCTGCTTCCGGCATCAACCGATGACGAAATGGCTTTGGCTTCCGATGAAAATGATGACCCTGTTGAAGTCAAATGTGATGAAAGCGAACCTTTGAGCGCATTCGTATTTAAAACCGTTGCCGATTCTTTTGTCGGAAAAATGTCGTTTATTAAAATAATGTCGGGTAAGCTGAAACCGGGCATGGACGCTGTGAATGCTTCAAACGGAAACGCTTTAAAGTTCGGAAAGCTGTATACTCTTGTCGGCAAGAAGCAGATAGAGCTTTTAGAGGCAAACTGCGGAGATATTGTGGTCTGCACAAAGCTGGACGTAAACACAAACGATACCATATGCGATTCATCGAGGATTGTAAAATTTGCTCCTATTATTTTCCCCGAGCCTTGTTATCCTATGGCTGTCAAGGCTAAAGCTCAGGGTGATGAAAGCAAAATTTCAGGTGCGGTGGCTAAGCTTCTCGAGCAGGATCTTACGCTTGACTATTATCAGGATAATCTGACTCATGAACAGATTTTAAAGGGATTGGGCGATCAGCACTTATCGTCTGCTCTTTCTAAGCTTAAAAACGATTTCGGAGTTGATATAGATATTTCTGTTCCGAAGATTCCTTACAGAGAAACTATCAGAAAGAAGGTCAAGGTTCAGGGCAAATATAAAAAGCAGTCGGGCGGTCACGGTCAGTACGGAGATGTTTGGATTGAATTTGAACCGTGCGTTTCCGACGAGCTTATCTTTGAGGAAAAGATTTTCGGCGGCGCTGTTCCGAAGAATTATTTCCCCGCCGTTGAAAAGGGCTTGCAGGACTGCGTTGCCAAAGGAGTTTTGGCAGGCTTCCCTGTAGTTGGTTTAAAGGCTATTCTTGTTGACGGTTCTTATCATCCTGTTGATTCTTCCGAAATGGCGTTTAAGATGGCGGCTTCCATAGCGTATAAAGAGGGCTTGGCTCAGGCTGATCCTGTGCTTTTAGAGCCGATAGGCGCACTAAACGTTATGGTTCCCGATGAAAACACGGGAGATATAATAGGCGAACTCAACAAGCGCAGAGGAAGAGTACTTGGTATGAATCCGTCTGAATCGGAAAAGGGAATGACCGAAGTTGTCGCTGAGGCGCCAATATCTGAAATGAATGATTTTACTATGCTTCTCCGTCAGATGACTCAGGGCAGAGGAAGTTTTACATTAAAGCAGGAAAGATACGAGCAGCTTCCGTCGCATTTAGTTGCAAGTGTAATTGCAAACGCAGCTAAGGATGAGAACTGACAGGGTATAAATATTTGAATAAAATAAAATCCTCTTACGGTTTGACAGCCGCAGGAGGATTTTTTCATTTATTTTTTCTTAAACACGGAAAATATACGTTTCAGCAAAGATGGCTTTTTGTTATTTATTACAGAAGCCGGGCTTGCTGAAGGAGCGTTTTTATAAGCTTCGTCAAAGAACATCTGTTGTGCGTCTATTAAGTCGTAGTCGTCCTGCTTTTGTTTTCTGTAAATCCCGTCCGGTTGCAGTATTCTGCCCTTGACGTTGTCGTTTATCTGAGTTTTAAAGTATCTGAAAATTCTCTCTTTTATTGTGTTGTCATAAATCGGAACAGCAGCCTCTACACGTCTTATGGTGTTTCTCGTCATCAAATCGGCGGAAGAAATATAAACCTTTTTATTTTCATCATCGCCGAAAATATAGAATCTTGCGTGTTCTAAATATCTTCCGACGATTGAAACGACCTTTATGTTTTCAGTTTCGCCTTCTATTCCCGGGATAAGACAGCATATTCCTCGAATCACAAGCTCGGTTTTAACTCTGGCTTTAGAACATTCTATAAGCTTTTTTATAAGCGTCTTGTCAGTGAGAGAGTTAGCCTTAATACCTATGTATGCTTTCTTTCCGTCCTTGACTTTTTGGATTTGTATGTCCATAAGCTCTAAAAGCTGAGGTCTTAAAGCTTTGGGAGCGACTAAAATGTGATTGGTTTTTTCGACAAGATTACCCGTAGCTAAAGCGTTAAAAACAGAAAGAACGTCCTCGGCTATCCCTTGATGAGAAGTCAACAGACACACGTCGGTATAAAGCGCCGCTGTTTTTTCGTTGTAATTTCCCGTTCCCACCTGAACGGTGTACTTTGCTTTTTTACCGAATTTTCTGGTGATAAGCATAAGCTTAGAGTGAACCTTTAAATCTTCAGGACCGTAAATGACCTGAACGCCGGCGTCCTCAAGCCGTTTTGACCAGTCGATATTGTTTTCCTCGTCAAATCTTGCTCTAAGCTCTACAAGAGCCAAAACATCCTTGCCGTTTTCGGCGGCGTCTATTAGGGCTTCGACTATTTTGCTGGTTTTGGCAACCCTGTAAAGAGTGATTTTTATTGAAGCCACACTTTCGTCTCGGGCAGCCTCCTGAAGCAGCTTTATAAAAGGCTTAATGCTTTCATAGGGGTATGAAAGAAAAATATCTTTTTTGTCTATCTGAGCAATCATAGAAGCCGATTCGTCTACCATAGGCGACCTCTGCGGAATCTGCTCCTTGAAGAAAAGCTCGCTTAAGGACTTTGCTTTATCCTTAATCGTAAATATGTAAGACATATCAAGCGGAGCCTTCTCGATAAAAAACTGCTTCTTATGTATGCCTATACGATTGGAAAGCTCTGATATTGTAGAGGACGAAAGCTCTTTTGAAAGCTGAACTCTTACGGCGCAAAGCTTTTTACGCTTCTTAATAAGCTCCGACATTGCCCCTCTGAAATCCATTTCCTGATCAAAAAGGGCTTCTTTAACGTCTATATCTGCGTTTCGGGTAACGCGAATAAGACTTTTTTCTTCAACCTTATAGCCTGAAAAAATTTTACCCGCATAATGAAGAATAATATCCTCAACTAAAATATATCTGATTTTCTTTTTAACGGGCAGAAATAAAACCCTTGCAAATACGCCCGTTGTATTTACAATTCCCAAAACTATATTGGATTTTGAGGTCAGTCTTGCGCAGACATAGATTTCTTTTCCGGTTAAAAAGGGGAAAGGATGTCTTTTATCAACAATCTGAGGAGAGAGGAACGGATTTACCTCATATTTAAAAAAGCTGTCGACGTATTCCTTATCCTCTTTTGACAGGTCTTTCATGCAGACCTGCCTTATGCCTTTTTCTTTAAGCTCTTCGGAAAGCTGTTCAAAATATTTATCGTGCAGCTCGTTAAGACGAGTCACTCTTTTGAATATTGAATTTAACTGCTCCGACGGCTTCATTTCCGTTTTCCCGTCCCGTTCCTCATCGTCAATAAGCATCTGATCGTGAAGCGTTCCGACTCGGACCATGAAAAATTCGTCTAAATTGCTTGAATATATAGACGAGAAAAACAGTCTTTCTAAAAGAGGAACTGAGCTGTCGTTGGATTCGTCCAAAACACGTTGGTTAAATTTTAACCATGAAAGCTCACGGTTATCATATATTTTTTCCGGCATTAAGCTTCCTCCCGTTTTAAGATAATACTATAAACATTACATAGCAGATTACAGTTCCGATTCCCATAATCCTATAGACGGCAGATATATTTTTGCCGCTTGATTTTTTATTTTTTAAAGACAGGCACATTCCTGTCAGCAGCGTTGCAATAAACCCGAAAATAATCAGCGAGTTTGAGTCCTTGCTTTCGTAAACCGAACCTCCTCTGTACAATAAGTCGGATATTGCTAAAATTGCAAAGTTGAATACTCCGCTTCCGAGGATATTTCCGGTAGCGGCGTTAAAGTTCAGTTTTTTAGCCAGCTCAAAGGTTGAGGTAAGCTCAGGCAGACTGGTTGCAACGCCTAAGAACAACGCCCCGGCAATAGTAGCTCCTAAGCTGAAGCCCTCAGCCAGAATATCGGTCACATAGGTTATCGCTACGGAAACGCCGACTAACAGGACGGATAGGATAACAAATCTTATTGCAATTTGTTTTATTGTCAGGGGATTATCGGTTTCGTTATCGTTTTCGCTCTCATCGTTTGCCATATACTTAATTGAAAAAGCGTAGGTTATAATGATAATAAGCGAATATATGCTTATGTTAAAAATGCTGAAATCCAGCCCCAAGGTCACAGCCAAAAACATCAGTGCAAAGAGAAACAGCATAAATACCGTTATTTTAAAGTGGCTTTTTCCGATTGATGCTTTAGAAAAGCCTTTTGCCCAAATGATAAGTATAATACCGAATACCGTTATATTAAAAAGATTGCTGCCGAGAATATTTCCTATAACCAAGCTTGGGTTTTTGACGATAACAACTGCTGAAAATGATGTGAATAACTCGGGAAGAGATGTTACCGCCGCAAGTATAACTCCGCCTATGAAAGCTCCTGATATATTTGTCTTTTTATCGATAAGGTCAACATAGTCGGCAAGCTTAACCGACAAAATCACAACAAGCGCCGCCAGAACAATGTAGCAGCAGCTCCAAAGAACTAAACTCATATATTTACTCCCAATCCTTTAAAAATTAAAATACTCTTTAAAGTTTTTGCTTAGTATTTTTTTGTTCTCATCGTCTGTAAGCCCGAGCTTCATAAATCTTTGAATTTCACCGTAATGATCCCACATGGGGAAATCTGTTCCGAAGAATATTCTGTCCGCTCCGAAGCCTCTTATAATATCCTTTGAAAATTCGGGTGAAATAAATTCAAGAGAGGAGCTTGAATCGAAATGAATATTTTTTCCGAACAGACAGGCCACGGCTTCGTCCCATCTTTCATAACCGCCTAAGTGCGCCGCAAATACGTCCAGGTCAGGGCAGGCTTTCATGACGTTTTCAAGTCTTTTCGGACGTGAATAGTCATATCTCGAATCGCCCATGTGTATAAGTATGGGAAGTCTGCCTTCAATAGCTTTATATATTTTGAAAGCCTTGTCTTCGTCGATATAAAACTGCTGAAAATCGGGGTGAATTTTTATTCCCTTAAGACCGCTGTTTATTATACGTTCTACTTCGCTGCCGATGTCGTCATAATCGGGATGAAGAGTTCCGAAACCGACAAATTCAGGGTGAAGAGAACATTCGTTAACAATAAAGTCGTTAATGCTTTTTACCTGATGAGGAACGGTAGCGGTTGAGCAAACCAGATAATGCGTTGTACCGATCCGGCTTCCGCTTTTAATAAGCTCTTCTGAAACTCCGTTTTTAAAGGCCATAGGGATATTATAAAAATCACCTATAGACGAAACTGCCTTCTGAGATATTTTTTGAGGAAATATGTGTGCGTGTGCGTCGCATATTTCATATTTTTCACAAAATTCTTTTATTTCATTTTTGTCAGACATTTTATCGCTCCTGATATAGTATTATTTTGTCGCGATTATTTCTCCTGATTCTGAATTTCAATCAGTATAACGGACATATTATCCCGGCTTCCATGTTTAACAGACTCTTCAATAAGTCTTTCTGCTTTTTTGTTAATCGGGTCAGGATCTTTGATGATCGATTCTATTTCGCTGTTTGATAATCTGTCTGAAACTCCATCCGAGCATATCATAAGAATATCTCCCTTATCAAGCTTTTCCGAAGCGTTCGTCAGGTCAACCATAGGATATTGTTTCGAGTTGCCGAGAGAAGAAATTATAACGTGCTTGATTCTTTCACTGTCCTTGCCGAATATTTTTGTCCTGCCCGTTTCATTTAAAAACTGGCATAGCGACTGATCGGTCGAAATCTGTTTAAGCTTTCCCGATAAAAGCATATAGGCTCTGCTGTCCCCTACGTTTATGCAAGATATGTTGTTTTCGGCGTCAAACGCAACAAGGCATAAGGTAGTCTGCATATTAAACGATTCAGGGTGTTCTCTGCCGTATTCTATAAGCTCGTCATGTATTCCGAAAACTCTTGTTTTAAGCTCAGTAACCTTTGAATATGTAGTCATAAGAAGCTTTTCTAAGGTAAGGGAAGCGGCGATTTCACCTGATTTTTCACCGCCTACTCCGTCGCAGACGGCGGCAAAAAACGGAGGCGACATCTCGGTTTTCAGAATGCCGTTTGTGCATATCCGTTCACCTATGATAATGGCGTCCTCATTGTTTTTTCTGTATTTTCCGGTACTGGTTATTCCGTAAGTATTAAAACGCATATATAAAAGCTCCGCTTGGGGAGTATTCCTCCTTTTATTATTCTCCGATTTAATACATTATACTACTAAACGAGCCGCAAATCAATGTCGATAATATATTTTTCACAAATTTAATTGTTTTGGAAAAGATATTTTTGCATCTAAGCATATCTAAAGTACAAGCCGAATAGATATATGATGTAGACAAATAAGGCTTTATGCAAAATGCCGCTTTACGGTAGTAGGTCGTAAAGCGGCGGAAAGGAGCGCTTATTCCCTGTTTGGGATGCGGTTGAAAAATGCTGGAAATATTAGAAAAAGATAAAATTGAAAAAAAAGAAGATATGATAGGTCTTAGCAGCGAGGAGGCAAAAAGAAGGCAGAAGCTTTATGGGAAGAATCAGCTTGAAAAACCCAAAAAGCCAAATGCGCTAAAAATATTCGGAAATCAGTTCAAGGATATTCTTGTTCTCATTCTTCTGGGAGCAACTGTCGTTTCTGTTCTTGTCGGAGAGGTCTACGATGCGTTTACTATAATAGTTATAGTCGCTCTAAATTCGATAATAGGTTTTATTCAGGAGTTCAGAACAGAAAGAACGCTTATGTCGCTTGAAAAGCTGGCTTCTCCCACGGCAAAGGTTTATCGTGACGGGAAAATATTGAAAATTCCGTCCGAGGATATTGTGATAGGCGATGTCTTTGAGGTGGAAACAGGCGATAGGATTCCGTGCGACGCTTACATAAAGGAACAGAATTTTTTGAGCTGTGACGAATCGGTTCTGACGGGCGAATCTAAATTGGTTTCTAAAAAGCAAAGAACAAACGAAAACTTTTTTAATGACTTGAATCTTTCTTATATGCTTTATATGGGAGGTGTTGTGACCAGGGGAAACGCAGTAGCGGAAGCCACAAGCATCGGCAGGGAAACCCAAATGGGCAGGGTGGGCAGTATGCTTCACTCTATAGATTCGGGTGAAACTCCGCTCCAGGTCAAGCTGAAATCTCTTTCCAAGGTTCTTGCAATAATTTGCATGGCTATATGCGTTGTTGTAACAGCTGCCGGAATTATACGGGGTGAAAATGTTTTCACAATGCTTATGACCGGTCTTACGGTGTCGATTGCAGCCATACCCGAAGGACTTCCGGCTGCCGTAACTATAGCTCTGGCACTGGCAGTTTCAAGAATGTTAAAGCAAAACGCTTTGGTAAGGAAGCTTCACTCGGTTGAAACTCTCGGTTCGGCAACGGTGATATGCACCGACAAAACGGGAACTCTGACCGAGAATAAAATGAAAGTATCGCAGCTTTCAACTGTTGAAAACGATTTTGAAGTACGGGAATCAAAGGGCGGCGAAGCAATATTCTTAAAGAATGAGAGTATAAAAGCCGAGCCTGTTGCTTTGCCTTCGCTTCATGAAATGCTGAGGTGCGGCGTTGCCTGCAACAATTCAAAGGTTTCGATAAAAGAAGAACTGATAGGAGGAAATTCAAGAAACAGAGGAAATATCAGAAAGACTTATGAAACCTCGGGCGATCCTGTTGAAGCGGCTATGAAGCTGGTTGGAATGTCTGTGGGGATTACCTCGGAGGTAGAGGAGTTCAGCAGGATTTTTGAAGAACCGTTTGAAAGCGAAAAGAGAAAAATGACAGTAAAGGTAAGCGACAAAACGGGGCTTGAGATTGAATATACAAAGGGAGCTTTGGATGTAATTTTAGACAAGTGCGATTATTACTTTGAGGGCAGGGAGCTCAAAAGGCTCAGCTTATCGGAAATAAAAGAAATAGAAAGAAAAAGAGATGAAATGTCTAAAGAAGGACTTAGAGTTATTGCCTTTTCAGAGGTTTTGGGAGAAAAAAATATATTTTTAGGAATTATGGGACTGCTTGATCCGTTAAGACCCGAAATCAAGCGTTCAATAGCGCTTTGCAAAAGAGCGAAGATAAAGGTTATTATGCTTACGGGAGATCATAAGCTTACAGCCTGTGAAATCGCAAAAAAAGCAGGGATAATAAAAAGCGAAGAGGAGGCTTTAAAAGGAAGTGAAATAGATGAAATGGACGACGAGGAGCTTTCGCTTGCTATGAAAAAGGTAAGGGTACTTTCCAGGGTTAGTCCGAGCCATAAGCTCAGAATAGTCAGAATTCTGAAAGAAGCCGGAGAAATAGTAGCTATGACAGGCGACGGGGTAAACGACGCTCCGGCGATAAAAGAAGCATCCGTAGGAATCGCAATGGGAAGCGGTACGGACGTTACAAAAAGCGTAAGCGATATTACCCTCTTGGACGATAATTTTAAAACCATAGTTATGTCGGTTAAAAACGGAAGAGGAATATTTTTAAATATCAGAAAATTCGTAAGGTATCTGCTTTCCTGCAATATCGGAGAGGTCTGCGTTATGTTTATCGGTATCTTGATGGGCTTGCCTATAGTTTTGCTTCCGGCACAAATATTGCTTGTTAATCTTGTCACCGACGGGCTTCCTGCCGTGGCGTTGGGACTTGAACCCATAGACGATGATATTCTTCATAAGCCGCCGAGAAGGCCTGATGAAAATTTCTTCTCGGGCGGACTTCTTACCAAAATATTGTTCAGAGGAATTTTTATAGGACTGTGTACGCTTGCAAGCTTTGTTATCGCTCTTGCCTTGGGCGAGGGAGAACCGACAGCCCGGACCTGTGCGCTGTTCACCCTTGTGTTAAGTCAGCTTATTCATGTTTTTGAATGTAAAAGCGAGGAAAAGACCCTGCTTAAAATAAAGCTTTTCAACAATTTGTTTCTGGTATTTTCGGTTCTTGCGTCTATGATAGTTCTGGTTATGGTAATATATATGCACTCGCTGTCTGTGATTTTCTCTGCCGTGCCGCTTAGTCTGAAAATGCTTCTCATTTCAATATTATGCTCAGTTATGGTGCCGATTCTGTCTGTTGCGGCGGATAAAATAAGTAATTAAATTGCTCCTGACGCCGTTTATTTTAAACGCAAAAAGTTATAATAAGAAATAAGATATTTTACTTCTCTTTTGCGGTTGCAAAAAAACATGAAATATGTTACAATATTTTAGAAAATTGTCACGGCGGCTCGAATAAAATACGATTCGCTGAAGACTTATACTGGAGGATTTAATTATGGCTGAGCTTAGATGGCATCCGTTCACAAAGGATTGGGTTATGATAGCGTCAAACAGACAGGCAAGACCGCAGATGCCGAAGGATTATTGTCCCTTCTGTCCGTCTTTCGGCAACGTTCCCGATTATGAAGTGCTTAAATATGATAACGATTTTCCCGCACTGTCGCAGAACCCGCCCGAGCCGGACGATGTAGCGAACAATTTTTTTAAGGTGGATAAAAACTACGGAAAATGCGAGGTGATACTCTATTCTCCCAGCCATACGGCAACCTTGCCGGAGCTTTCGGACGATCATGTTTCAAAACTGGTAGACCTGTGGTGTGAGAGATTCTCGGCTATGGCGGCTGATGAGAAAATAAAATATGTTTTCATATTTGAAAACAGAGGCGAAGCCGTAGGAGTTACCATGCCTCACCCTCACGGTCAGATGTACGGTTATCCGTTTATTCCGAAGAAGATTCAGCTTGAATGTGAGTCGGCTAAGGAACATTTGGCTGAAAAGGGAAAATGTATATACTGCGATATGCTTGAGAACGAGCTTGAGGACGGAAGAAGAATTATTTTTAAAAATGAGTATTTTACAGTTTTTCTGCCTTTCTTCAGCGAGTATCCTTACGGAGTTTACATCTTTGCAAACGGTCACAAGCAGTATATTACAGATTTTAATAAAGAAGAAAAATACGTTCTCGGTCAGACGATAAAGCAAACCGTCGGTATGCTTGACTGTCTGTTTGATATGAAGTTTCCGTATATGATGTGTATGCATAACGCCCCTGTAAACAGCGGCGATTACGAAAAGGATTTTCACTTCCACATCGAGTTCTTCCCGCCGATGAGGTCGGCTGATAAAATTAAGTTCAACGCTTCTTCCGAAACGGGCGTCTGGGCTCACTGCAACCCGACTTGTCCCGAAGAAACCTCCAAAGAGCTTCGTGAAGCTTATAAGAAGTTTATGAATAAGGAATAAAAACAAGCATTATAACTAAGGCAAGATGTCCCCCGCTTATAGAGGCGGGGGACAGGCGCTGCCGACCCTTGCCATGTTGAATGACTGGCAAGCCATTATTGAAAAAGGAAAGGGGACGCTCTTTATTAAGAGGGCGTCCCCTTTGTTGCGCTATACTATTTATATAGTATATGTTTTTCTGCTTAGTTAATCGCTTAGCATTTTTACCCGCTCTAAAATTCTTCCTTTGTTTACGTCGGACAGCGTTTCAAATTTAATGAGCAGCTCTTCCTCTTCAGATTCGTCAGACATATCCATAGCGAAAGAAATGTTTCTTTTAAAATTCGTAAGCCCTGCAATATAATCAAGAGATACATTATAATACTTTGAAAGCATTATCGCTATCCGAAACGGAACCTCTCTTTCTCCCGACTCATACCGCCGATATTGTGTGACGTGCATAAATAATGCATTTGCAACTGCCAGTTGTGTTTTGTCAGCGTCTTCTCGTAGATCTTTTATTCTTGGATACACGCACTTACTCCTCCTTTGTTATTTTGTTACAAAATTATATCAAAATTTTTTTTGATAGTGTTGACAATGTGACTATTCGGTGTTATAATTTGATTATATAACACTAATAGGTGTTTTTATTCAATAAAATCTACATAATCTATATATTCTTTGTCGTTTTATAGCTAAATGTAATATATCTAGAAGTTTGTAGAATTTTAAATATTTCAAGAAGGAGGGAAGATTCGACCTGTAGGGCAATTTTGCTTGCAAAAGCACACACGGGTGATAACCGCTAGGGACGGTTATCGGTAATATGGATAATTTTAGAAGAAAAGAGGAAAATTAAATGAAGTTTAAAAAACTCTTGTCATTTGCGGCGGCAGTTGCTATGGCTTGCACTGCTTTGCTCGGATCAATGACAATCACCGCTTCTGCTTATTCAACTTCCGGAAATTTGAGGTACTATGTGGATTCTACCAACAAAGTACTTTACATCTGGTCTACAGTAGAAGGCGGAGCAGCTATGAACGATTTTAGCAGCTATAGCAATGCACCATGGTATGGTTCACGTTCAAAATTCACAAAGGTAGTTATCGGCGATGGTGTTACATCGGTAGGTAAATATGCACTGGCTCAGGGAAATTACAGTGTTACTGAGGTTGTAATCGGTTCGGATGTTACGTCGATTTCAGACTATGCATTTTACGGCAATTCAAAATTGGAGAAGGTAACAATTTCAAATAATTGTACTTCAATCGGAACATATGCATTTTACGGTTGTTCTTCATTAAAAACTGTTCAGACTACCAATGCGGATCCGCAGGTTACTAATGATACCTATGGATATCTTGAGTATTCGGAGGATGACTTTACTATAGGTCTTCCAAGCAAGCTGACAACCATTAAAGACTATGCATTCCAAAGTTGCTCGGCTATTGCACCGGGCGGCGAGAATAGTGACCAGTATCTGTCAATACCTTCGACAGTAACAACCATTGGAAATTATGCATTCTACGGATGCTCAAAAGCATTTAACACTATTACATTATATGCTGTATCAGATTGGGGTACTTATACGTTCTACGGATGCACATCGATTACAAAGCTCTCCACAAGCGGTACGACGATTACAAAGATTCCGAATTATTCATTCCAGGGTTGTACATCACTTGTTGACATCACCGGTTTAAACGGTTATATAACAGAAATCGGAACAAGTGCATTCCAGGGCTGTACTGCTCTTGATGTTACCGGTTATTTCAACGGTCAAAATCTTAGAAGAAATCAAAAGCTTACCACAATCGGAGCGCAGGCATTCTACGGTTGTAAAGGCTCTACAAGTGCGACGCTTAATCTTTCGCTTTCCTACCTTACAACAATAGGTCAGTCTGCATTCAGAAATTGTACGGAAATTACTACCGTAAACTTCGGTTCGGCTTTAACATCAATGGGAACCTATGTTTTCGCCGGCTGTACAGATCTTACAACAATTGAAAATTTTCCGACTAAAATAACTGAAATACCTGATGGTTTGTTAAATGGTTGTACAGCGCTTGAATCATATGCGATACCTTCACAAATCACGTCCGTTGGAAGCTATGCGTTCTCCGGCTGTACAAATCTTTCGTCAATATCATTTACATCATATAATATTAAAAGCGTAGGAGATTACGCATTCCAGAACTGTACCGCACTTACATCATTATCACTGCCCAGCAGTGTAACGTCTATCGGTAAATACGCGTTCAGCGGTTCAGGACTTACATCATTTATGGTACCTATATATGTAACGTCGATTTCAGATTATACGTTTAAGGGTTGTACGGCGCTTACATCCGTTACATTCCCTGACGATATAACAAGCTTCGGCAATAATATATTTGATGGATGTACGTCGCTTACATCTATAACTCTTCCAAAGAATTTGGAAACGGTTACAGGACGGGCATTCGTAGGTTCGGCATTTACAGCTATTAATGCGAATTCCGAAAGCACGGCGTTATCAAGCGACTCATACGGAGTATTATATAACGCAGATAAGACTACCTTGATTGCTTATCCGGCAGGAAGAACATCCACATCTTTCTCAGCAATTCCTTCTACTGTTACAACCATAGGAGCTTACGCATTCTATGGTAATGATAAGCTTACAAGCGTAACAATCGGAAGCAATGTTGAAACCATCGAGGATTATGCATTCTATAGTGCTACAAAACTGACGTCTCAGACAATTCCTATCAAGGTAAAAAGCATTGGAAATTATGCATTTACCGGTTCTGCTGCTTTAAAAACGTTGACATTTACAGGTTATAGTTCAACAGCTGAAGCAAGCAAGTCTAATTGTGAATCTATCGGTACTCAAGCCTTTAAGGGCACAGCACTTACATCTGTAACAACGCCTATTTCATTAAAGAGCATTGGCCTTAGTGCTTTTCAAAGCTGTACAGCATTAGCAACAGTAACGCTTAGCTACAGTACAAGCTTAGAAACTATAGGAAATTATGCGTTTGACGGAGATTCAGCTCTTAAAACTATAACACTCCCTGACAGTGTAACATCTCTTGGAACTTATGCATTCCAGAATTGTACGGCACTTACATCTGTTAAGCTTTCAAAGGGACTTGAATCTATTGGGCTATATACGTTTTCAGGCTGTACAGCGCTTAAGACCGTAACTATTCCAAACGGTATAACAAGCATTGGAAACTATGCATTCAATGGTTGTACGGCGCTTACAGAGGCAAATATTCCAAACTCTGTAACATCATTGGGAAATTGTGTATTCTATAACTGTTCTTCACTTGAAAAGGCAGTTATTTCAAATCAGGTAACTACTCTCACTACTAATTTATTCAGCGGATGTACAAATGAAAATCTTGAAATCTATATATTAGGTACTATATCTTCAAAACAATCAAATTCATTCGGAAGCGCGGCAGCTACATATGTTATGGGAACTGTGTATGTATATGATGATTCAAGTTATACATCATTGTCATCATTAACAGTTTTCACAAACGGAAGTTATGGAACTCTTAAATACGGTGCTGATTTAACTGAATTAAAAGCATTAATTGCTGAAGCCAAAGCTCTTGATTTACAAAGCTATACAGAATCATCAGTAAGCGCACTTGAATCAAGTTTGGCACTTGCAGATTCAGCTGTATCAAACTATGCAGTTACTCAGGGTCAAGCAGATTCAGCTGTTACAGCAGTTAAAAAGGCAATCAGCAGTCTGGTAGTTGCAGATACAACAGAATCTATAGAAGCTTTGACTGAATTAGTTAAAGAAGTTGAAGCTAAAGTTGCACTCAAATTAGAAAGCAACTATACAGCAACAAGCTGGGCAGCACTTAAGAGTGCTCTCGAAGCGGCAAATGAAGCACTTGAGTCTGATGACGTATTGAAAGGTACACTGTTAAAACTTTATGATAACTTAAGCAATGCGTATGATGAACTAGCAATTAAAGGTAAGTCAAATTACATTAGCACAATCTACGGAGGATATGAATCCGGATATAATCAAGCTACTTCTTCTTATAAAATAATAGTATCAGATGATGTAGATATGAACAGTGTTGTAGGAACAACTTATGTTAATGTAACATTGACACCTAATCCTGACTTAAAATATCAGATTTCATACGGAAAATTACATATCTGGAATTTCTTAACTAGCGACACATCATATACAAGCTTAAACGGATCAGCAGACAATGTGGTAAAATACGCTTTGAGCATTCCAAGTGCAGATACAGCATTCAGCCTCACAGCCGGAACA
Organism: uncultured Ruminococcus sp.; assembly: GCA_964617585.1. GTDB lineage: Bacteria > Bacillota > Clostridia > Oscillospirales > Ruminococcaceae > UMGS1601. Next base: position 79,338 of record CAZTXS010000004.1, on the reverse strand, counting down.
GGTTGGACGAGCACTACTGAAGTATTTTATGTAAAGAGCGTAGATTTCTATGATGCGAATGATACGTTGCTATACACATATGACAGCAGTAAGATAATTATTCCATCTGCAACCCTGGATGAACTTAACGAAGCAATTGCAACAGCAGAAGAAATAAATAAAGATGATTATACTGCTGATAGTTTAGCTATTTTAGATGATATTTTGGCAGAAGCTAAAGCAGTTGCTAATAACGGTGCAAATAATGGCGTTGATGAGTCAACAGATTATCCGGTTGTAATCAGTGAGATTGAAGCTGCTGTTAACAACTTGATTGAAGATACAACAGTAGTTAAAGAATCCCTTGATGAATTACTGTCAGAAGCAAAAGCATTTAGCGAAAGTGACTATACAGCAGAGAGCTATGCAGCACTTCAAGAAGCAATAAAAGCTGCAGACGCAATAACATCTAATTCTTCAATATCTGACATTGAAGCAGCAATAGCAGATTTGAATGATGCAATTGCAGGACTTGTTAAAAAGTCAAGCGAGCCTTCATCAAGCGAGCCTACATCGGCTTCAACGACAGCTACGCCTACAACAGCTAAGACGACAGCTAAGACTGCAGCAGCTAAGACAACAAGAAGTGCAGCTCAGGTTAAGAAAGACAAGACTGCTGCACAGAAGGTTATGAAGCAGGCTAAGATTAAGAAGCTTACTGTTAAGAGCAAGGCTAAGAAGAAGATCAGCGTATCTTGGAAGAAGGTAAGCGGAGCTAAGGGCTATCAGGTTCAGGTTTCGACAAAGAAGAACTTTAAGAAGATAATATTCAAGAAGTTTACTTCTAAGAAGAAGCTCACAATCAAGAACAGTAAGATTAAGAGCAAGAAGACCTATTATGTAAGAGTAAGAGCATATGCGACATACAAGGACGCAAACGGAAAGAGCGTTAAAGTATACAGCAAATGGAACAAGAAATTACGTAAGGTCACTGTTAAGTAATTCTTATTGAAAAAAATATTGTTTGCCGAGTTGAATATAAGTGATTCAGCTTGAGCTTATAGAAAAAGGGAAACCCGATTTACGGGCTTCCCTTTTTTTGCGTGTATAAATAAAAAGCTCCCGCTTCAAAGAAACGGGAGTCTCAATAGATTTATCTGTCAAGCTTTGCCCAGAGCCAGCGTTTAACGAGGTCGTAAACTTCATTCTTATTGACTTCGTTCAGCATTTCATGTCTGCCGTTTTCAAACAGCTTGAGTGTTATATCCTGCACATTGGCTTTTTTAAGCATTTTATAAACTCTTTTAACGCCTTTTCCGCAGCCGCCTACGGGATCTTTGCTTCCTGAAAAAATGAGGATAGGAATATCGGGAGTTTTATTAATGTTTTTTTGCTTTGAAAGGTATTGTGTTCCTGATAAAAGCTCGTAATAAGCGGATACGGTGAAGTTGTTTCCGCAGAGTGGATCGGAAAGGTGTTTTTGTACGCTTTCTTCGTCAGAGCTTAACCAGTCGGCTTCGGTAAGATTGGGTTTAAATTTCCTGTTGAATGAGCCGATAATAAGGTTTTTAATGTAATTGCTCCTGTACCTTTTTCCTCTGAATTTTTCAACGATCTTTGTCTGAAGCTTTCCAAAGGTCAAACCGAACTTTTGTCCGCATGTGCCGGAAATTATGAGTCCGTTAATTTTGTCGTTATACATTGTCACATAGGTTCTTGCCAGAAGCGAACCCATGCTGTGTCCGAAAATAATATAAGGAATATCGGGATATAAAGAAGAAATAGCGTTCTGATAAATGTGGATGTCTTCGCAGAGAATGTTCCAGCCGTTTTCATCGGCAAAGTAACCGAAATCACGTTTTATTTCAGCGGTATTTCCGTGACCGAGGTGGTCATGACCGAATACTATATATCCTTCACCTGCGAGAAATTCCGCAAAATCCGCATAGCGTCCTATATGCTCCTGCATTCCGTGAATAAGCTGGATTACGGCTTTGTATTCTGAGAGTTCGGGATCAAACCATTTCCTACAGTGGAGTTTCTTTCCTGTGCAGGATTTTATCTCAAAAATCTCTTCCACAATAATAATCCTCCTATATTTATTAATACATATTAATATTATCACAATCTGCATACATATTCAATTAATATTTGTCACAAAAATGTCGGTGAAATCTTGACAAATAAAACAAAATATGATTTAATTATTCAATAAGGGATTGCCCGTCATTTAAAGCAGCAAGGGTCGGCATTGACGACCGGCTGTTCAGTGGGGAATTGTATCCCACTACTGAACGGGTAATGGAACCCGCCGTCTATAGAGGCGGGGATTACATATTTTTTCACATTTTTGAAAGGGAGAAAAGCATTATGAAATTAAAGAAAGCGCTTGCGATTATCAGCGCCGCAGCTTTATCACTTACAATGATGACAGCCTGCGGAAAAGAGGATTCCTCATCGGACAGCAAAACAGAGAATGAAGCTAAACATTTTAAAATCGGTATAATTCAGATAATGGAGCATAGTTCGCTCAACACTATTCGTGACGCTATTAAAGATCAGCTTGAGAAGCTAGGCTTCAAGGACGGCGAAAACTGTACAATCGACTGTCAGCAGGCAAACGGTGAATCGACCACAGCTACTCAGATGCTTGATCAGTTTAAAGCGGACGGCGATGATATAATCGTTGCTATAACAACTCCGTGCGCTCAGCTTGCAGCGCCGTATTCAACTGATATTCCTGTTGTTTTCTCGGCAGTAACCGATCCTGTCGCAGCGGGCATAGTTGATTCTCTTGAGGAAACAGGCGGAAATATCACAGGTACGTCCGACGCTCTCGAAATTTCTAAGATTTTGGATTTTGCGCTCACTGCAACGCCTGATATAAAAACTCTGGGCTACCTTTATAACACCGGCGAGGATAACTCCGTTTCATGTTTAGAAAAGGTTAAGGCTTACTGTGAAGAAAAAGACATCAGCCTTGAAATTGCTTCTGCAACAAACACATCGGAGGTTCAAGAGGCTGTAACCACCCTTGCAGATAAGTGCGACGCTGTATTCTCGCCTAATGATAACACGATAGCAGCTGCAATGGGAACGGTAGCGGAAGTTATGAACAATGCAAAGAAGCCTATGTATGTTGGAGCTGACTCAATGGTTCAGGACGGCGGATTCGCTACAGTAGGAATTCAGTATGATGATTTGGGAATTGAAACGGCGAACATGGTTGCTTCTATTCTGAACGGGGAAAAGAAAGCTTCTGAAATTCCTGTAAAGGTATTTAACGAGGATTTAAGTACGTTTATCAATAAATCCACAGCAAAAGCAATAGGATATGAAATCCCGGACGAAATAGCAAACGCTGAAAAAACAGTATTCTTTGAATAACATAAACCATTGGCTTTTTAAAAGCTTAAGCATATAGTAGAGTAACGCTTTTTTTACTCTACTATATTTTTTAAAAATGAATTAAGGGATGATGCTTATGGCACGAAAGGATATAATAAATAAAAAAAATATAATCTCGCTTATTCCCAAACTGATTCTTATTATATTGCTTCTGGTTATCATTAACACTCAAATGACCGAATCGGTAGTAATTGGTACGCTTGAAAAGGGACTTGTTTTTTCTTTTCTTGCGCTTGGTATATTTATTTCGTTCAGAATACTTGATATTCCCGATTTGTCAGTTGACGGAACCTTTACGCTCGGAGTGGCGGTATCGGTTATGAATGCTTATAACGGACATCCTGTAAGGGGAATGGTACTTGCGGTTGCGGCCGGAGCGATAGCGGGATGCGTTACGGGACTTCTGATAACCAAGCTTAACGTTCAGCCGATTTTAGCCGGAATCATTACAATGACGGCGCTGTATTCAATAAACCTGAAAATAATGTCAAGACCTAATATCTCTTTATGGAAAAAGGATACTATATTTACATATTTTGAAGGCCTATTCGGTGAAAACAATAAAATAATCACTTCAGGCATAATTTTGATTATAGCGTCGCTTCTTTTATTTCTGTTTCTGAAAACTCAGCTGGGTATGTCGCTCCGTGCGACCGGAGATAATGAGTTTATGGTACGGGCTTCGTCGATAAATTCGGATAAAATGAAAGTACTGGGCTTTGCATTGGCTAACGGTCTGGTTTCACTGTCCGGGGCAATGTATGCACAATATTCGAGCGCAGGAGATACAAACAGCGGAACGGGTATGCTGGTGGTAGGTTTGGCTTCAATAATAATAGGCGAAATCTTTTTCAGAAAACATAGTATATTGTTTGGAATTCTTGCGGCTATAATCGGAGCGACTGCTTACAGATACATACTTGCATTCGCTATGGGACTTGGTATGGACAGTAACTATACAAAGCTTTTCTCGGCGGTAATCGTCGCTATTGCTATTGCGATTCCCGCAATAAAGAAATACGCTGTTGATTTTTATAAAAGATATATTTTAAAGGGCAGAGGCGGTGCTTCAAAATGTTAAGGCTTGAAAATATAAGCGTTACCTTTAATGCAAATACGGTCAACGAGAGAAAGGCTCTGAAAAATATAAACCTGAAGCTGGACAGCGGTGATTTTGTTACGGTTATCGGTTCAAACGGCTCGGGAAAATCAACTCTTATGAACGCTGTCTGCGGAAGCTGTAAAATTGACGACGGAAGTATTTTTCTAGGAGATAAAAATATAACTTATCAAAAGGAGTATAAGAGGGCAAGGATGATAGGCAGGCTGTTTCAGGACCCCTTAAAGGGAACAGCTCCTAATATGACTATTGAAGAGAATCTGGGGCTTGCCTATTCAAGAGGAAAGAAAAGAAGTCTTGCCGTAGGCATCTCCAAAAAGGATTTAAAGCTTTTCAGAGAAAAGCTTTCCGAGCTTGAAATCGGTCTTGAAAATAGAATGAAAACCCCGGTCGGACTTTTATCGGGAGGTCAGCGTCAGGCGCTTACGCTTCTTATGGCTACTATTGTTACGCCAAAGCTTTTGCTTTTAGACGAGCATACTGCGGCGCTGGACCCTGTTACGGCTGACAAGGTTATGTGGATAACTCAGAAGATAGTCAGAGAAAACAGTATAACTACCTTAATGATAACTCATAATGTATCAAACGCCCTTGAATACGGAAATAAGACCCTTGTTCTAAGTCAAGGTGAAATTTTGGCATATATTCAAGGTGAAGAAAGAAAGAATATGACGATTCCTAAAATCATGGAGATTTATGCAGATTCGTCAGGCGATTCTCTTACCGATAAAATGCTTTTTTAAAAGCAAACGCACGATTTCAAAAGATGAACTGACCCAAAAGATTAGACAAAAAAATTAACTTGCAAGAAGATGAGTTCGGTATTTCACCGAACTTATTTTCAGTTTGGAAACAATCCTTTCATTGTTGTAGTAATCAATGTATCCTTTCAAAAAGTTGATGAATTTATAAACCGTTTGAAAAGCCTTGCCATAGTACATTTCAGCCTTTAATATGCCAAAGAAATTTTCCATTGCTCCATTCTTAATCGTTGATTTTCTGCTATCAAATCTTCTTCTGCCTTTTTATCAAGCCTTGGCGGGCTAACTTTACTTTTCAGCTTTGTCTTTATTCATAAGACCTTCCGCAAACTTTATTTTTTCCTTTTTTTCCTTCACATAAAAATATGCACCCCCTAAAGCGTCTGACTTTTGGGGTGCATATCATTTTAGAAATTTTTCTTAAGCTAATTCACGACCGTTGTTTTACCGCCTGCGGCAATTGAAACCAGTGTTCATAATCTCTTTATCTTAAAGTCTGATTTGTCCGTATCGTCACGTTTTGATTCAATAAGGGATTGCCCGTCATTTAACGCAGCAAGGGTCGGCATTGACGACCGAGTAATGTTCCCCGCCTCTAGGCAAGGAACAGCTTGCCTAAGTTATACCAATCTTTCTCTCTGCTTCCCACCATGAAATAAAGGGTACGGCAACAGCCACGCCCCATATCTTACTCAAGATCAATAATATCGTTTTTTATTTCAGCCTGTTTTAAGAAATTGATTTTCTTTTGAACGTAAAGATAGTTCCAAAAGCTTGAAACGCCGTACCAGATAAATGCGATTCCAAGGCAGATTATTATAGCTTTGTCAACTGTCAGAGGTTTGATGAGAACGAAAATTCCGAGCGCAAAGGTGATAATTGATTCTATCATGCTTATATGCCAAAAATAAACGTTGTTGTTTTTCAGATAAACGGATTTCTGCACGGAGTTTATGCCGTCAATGATAAGCAGAACGCCCATAACTATCGGTATAAATGTAATAAGGTATCTTGGTCTGATAAAGATTATAATTCCGATAACGGCGGCGACTACGCCTTTTATAAGCGTCAGGCTGAAAGCTCCGTCATAGGATTTTGCAGTAAAATAGCTTATAATATCTATAATTCCGTAAATTACAACAGCGGCAGCTATGCCATAGCATATAACGCTAATGGTTTTCTCAGGATAAATCACCATAATTATGCCTATCAAAAGGCTGATAACAGACATAAGCAGCTCCATACGTCTGATTCTTTCTATAATTTTCATTTTCTGACCATATTCCCGAAAGAGAATATGTACTCCTTTCCGATGTTTTGACTTTGTTCGTCAGGCTTCTGCAAAACAAACTTGCAAATTTATTGTAACATAATGTATAAGAATTTGCAACAAAAAATCAAATTACGTTTACAATATCGTTATTTTTTTTGCTTATTATAATCTCAATCTCCGGGAATCTGCTGTTTAAAAATCCTTTTACCGAATCATAAAAGATATTCTCCGTATAAAAGTGACCTGCGTCTATCAGAGAAATTCCCGAATTTTCAGCGTCAATAAATTCGTGGTGGCTGATGTCGCCCGTTATCAGAAGCTCGCAGCTTTTGTCTTTGGCGTCCTTGTAAAATTCAGCTCCCGAGCCTGAACATACGCCTATTTTTGAAACTGCTTTTTTGCAGTCGGTATATCTCAAAACTCTGCATCCGAGGGCTTTTTTTACCGATACGGCAATTTCCGAAACCGAACTGGGAGCTTCAAGACTGCAGATTCTGCCTATATTTTCGCTGTCGCTGAGAACCTTGCCTGCATCAGGCACAAGACCCAGCCTTTCACATAAAATATCGTTCATTCCGCCGATTGCCTTATCAAAGTTAGTGTGCATACATATTGCGCTTATATTATGCTTTGTTAAAATTACGGCGGGATTTTCGTTATCAAGCTTTTTAAGTGGTGAGAAAATAACCGGATGGTGAGAGATAACGAGGTCAAAGCCCGTTTCGTAAGCTTCTTTTGCCGTTTTGCAGGTTATGTCGAGAGTAAGAATTATTTTAGAAACTTCATCTGTTTCGCTTCCTGTCAGAATACCGCTGTTATCCCAAGACAGTTGCTCTGAAAAAGGCGCAAGCTCGTCAAGCGCATTATATATGTCGATTACCCTTGTCATTTTAAATCTCCCTTCCTTTACCGAGCTTGTTCATTATTTCGTCAGCGGCGCTGATTTTTTTATTCGCCTGAATTTCAGCTTCGCTGTTTTTGAATTTCGATTTCAACATTCCGTTTCCCTCTTTCAGAAGCCTTTCGGCATTAAGACGTAGATATTCCCGGTTGAGTTCATCATTGAAGTCAAGTCCGCCCGTATATAGGTCGAAGTCCGTATACTTTTTACATTCGCCTGAATATACGGAGTTAATCACAGAATAAATAAACGGGTCGCTTTTCACTGCTTTTTCGCACTTTATTTCAAAACCGCTTTCAAAAAGATACTTCCTTAGCTTCGGGGCTTTGGTCATAGGCTGAAGAATCAGGTTCACCTTATTTTCCTTTAGCCATTCGGTGCGGGAGATTATTTCCGTTATAAGCTCGCCTCCCATGCCTGCAATAATAACGTCGCTTACACCGCACGGAGAAATGCCGTCAAGTCCGTCTGACAGAACGGTTTTTATTTTGTCCTCAAGCCCTTCGCTTAGTATATGAGCCTTTGCGCTGTCAAGCGGTCCTTTTCTTAAATCGCAGGCAACGACGCTGCGGCATATACCGCTTTTTATCAGATGAACCGCCAAATATGCATGATCCGTTCCCACGTCTGCCGCAATGCCTTTTCCTGATACGAAATCAGCGCACTGTTTTAATCTGCTGTCTAAACCTGTCATAATTATGACCGTATTCCCGAAAGAGAATATAACCCTCCTTTTGATTTTTCAGATACTCAAGTCCCGATTCTGACGGGAAACAAAGCTAAGCGCAAAGCATAAGCTTTAAGTTGATTTTTCAATAAGGGCTTGCCCGTCATTATAAATAATACAGGGCGGCAGGTTTTGCCGCCCTGTGGTTTTGCGCTTAGTTTCCGAAATGCGCATTAAGCTTTTCTACAAGCTCTTCAGGGTCAACCCCGTGAACTGCGCAAGCCTGTTCGATAGTTTCGCCTCTTGACGACGGACAGCCAAGACAATGCATACCCATTTCTAAAAAATAAGGAGCGGTATCCTTGTCTGCGTCGAGAACATCGCCGATAATAGTATCTTTTTTAACTTCAAATGCCATAATTTGTACATCCTTTCAATAATTTTTATGATAAAATCCGAAAGATCTTTCCTAACTTATTATAACCGAATAAAGCGAAAAATGCAACACGAATCAAACGGTTGCTGTTTTTATTTGTGTCTTGTAGCTACTTTTATTCTTCTTTGTATATCATGAAGCTTTCTGTACATTTTTTCAAAGAGATGAACAAGCTTCTTTTTAAAGGGCGCGAAGGTATAATAAAATTCTCCGGCATAGGTAACGACCTCGCCGTTGAAGCCTTTTTTGAATTTATATACGCCGTAGTTCGGGTGAGTTTCATCAGTGTAGAAAGGAATACCCTGAAAATCATAGATGAAGTTGTTGTTTTCAAGCGCCCATTGAATCATTGTCCACTGCATAAGATGATTCGGCATAACGTTTCTGTGCGTGTTTGACGAAGCGCCGTAAACATAGCAGGTCTTTCCTGCGTACTGTGTTGTGACAGCTCCCGAAACGGGAATCTGCGTGCCGTCCTCATTCTTAAGATAGCACATATAGAGCCTGCAATGTTCCTCTCCCAGAGCGTTAAGCATTTTTACAAAGTATTCTTTAGGCCTTATAGCGAATCCGTCGCGGGTTCCCGTTTCAGCCATCATAGCATAGAAGTCGTCTATTGCTTCGGGCCCGCAGGCTTTGCAGACAACGCCTTTTCTTGAAGCTAAGCGTATATTGTATCTCCATTTTGAATGAAATGTCGCCATTACCTCATCGGGAGTTTTCCCCTCTATATTTAAAAGCATATAATTGTTTCTGGCCTGAATGGTCGAAAGCTCAGGAGCGTTTTCAATATGGGAAAATCCCATTTTTCTCAAAATGCTTTTAGCTTCCTCGTCCTCCTCCGAGAAACACGGATCCCACATAAACTCATAACAGTTATGCTTTTTCGCAAGAACCTTTACTCCCTCAAACAGATCCTCTATAACCGCTTTGTTATGATAATCGCAGACAGGTCCGTGAGAAGCGTACAGAAACGAACATCCGAAAACAGGTATTTTTTTTACAAGCACAAGGCAAGTACCTTGTATTTTTCCGTCCTTATCCCTTGAAATTACAGCGTCCCAGCCCCAGTTGTCCTTGACCTTTGTCCAGTTAAGCGATTGAAGAAAGTTGCCGTTTCTGTCAGTGCTTGCAAAGACTTCATATTCTTCGCACTGCTCTTTATTGTTTTTATCCAGTATTTCCAAAATTCAAATCCCTGCCTTTTAAACTTCTCTATCTTTATTTGTTAATTATTATACACTATTCAATTCCCAAAATCAAGCGGCGAGCCGCCGCAGGCACTCCGCCTATTTTAAATTACACACATTGTGCAAGCATGATAAACGGCGGAACTTTCATTTGATAAAACTTTCGGATTTTATATAATCGGCGAGCCGCCGCAGGCACTCCGCCTATTTTGAATTACACACATTGTGCAAGCATGATAAACGGCGGAACTTTCATTTGATAAAACTTTCGGATTTTATATAATCGGCGAGCCGCCGCAGTTTCCGCTTAGTCTTTATACTCTGAAGTGACTCCAAGGTATTCTTCAAGGCAGAGGTTATTCTTTTTTATTTCCTTGGCTGTCTTTATACCGACATATCTTATATGCCAAGGTTCATAGCTGTAGCCTGTTATATTTTCTTTCCCCTCGGGAAAGCGTATGATAAATCCGTATTCAGCGCAGTGCTTGGCCAGCCATTTCATATCATCGCCGCCTACCATGCTGAAATCAGCTCCGTTGACGTCTATTGCCAGTCCTGACTGATGCTCGGAATACCCCGGACGTGCGGAAAACGTTTCCGCTTCCTTCTGACCGTGTTCCGCCGTATATTCTTCATACAGGGTTTTCTGCTCCTCATAGCTTCTGAATCCTGATGCAATCTCAAGCGATATGTTGTCTTTTGCCGCCGCTGCCTGCATTTGTGCAAAAGCCTCCTGAGTTTCTTCTGTAAGTCCGTAATCATAGTTCTTTGGCAGAGAATATGTTTTGTTGACTATAAGTATACCGTCAACATATGTAACGCCGTCTATAATCTCGGTGGAATGAGCTTTTGCGTTAGACTGTACAGCCTCCTGGGAAGTGGCTGCGGTTTCGCTTACCGTTTCTTCTTTTGTATTTTTGTCGGTTTCAGAATCACTTTTGCAGGCTGAGAATAAAAGCAAAAGTATAACAGACAACATTATAATACCGATACGTTTCACTTTATTATTTCCTTTTCCGCTGATTTTACTTTTCGTATATTATATCATAAACTGACTATTAAGTCTATAAAATTATCAAAAAAACATTGATTTGACTAAAGCTATATGATACAATATATAATTACAGAAAGAGTTATCATTATTTAGAAATGATTTTACGATGGAAGGAGATTGCTTCTTTATCGGGGCAAGGCATTTACAATGAGCAAATATACTATCGGTATAGATTTCGGTTCTTTGTCGGGAAGAGCGCTGCTTTTGGATATAACAAACGGCAGGGAGGTTGCTTCATCTGTTTTTGAATACCCTCATGCGGTTATGTATAAAGAGCTTCCCACGGGTGAAAAGCTCGGAAGCGAATATGCTTTACAGCACCCTCAGGATTATCTTGACGTTTTATACAACACTATTCCCGAAGTAATAAAGACAAGCGGAGTAAATCCCGGGGACATAACGGCGATAGGAACAGACTTCACAGCCTGTACTGTTTTACCCTGCAAGGCGGACGGAACTCCACTTTGCTTTTTAGACGAATACAAGCATAATCCTCATTCCTGGGTTAAGCTGTGGAAGCACCATGCCGCTCAGTATGAAGCTAACAAGCTTAATAAAATTGCCGAAAGCCGAGGAGAAGCGTGGCTTAAAAATTACGGCGGTAAGATTTCAAGCGAGTGGGAAATACCTAAGCTTATGCAGGTTGCCGATGAGGCTCCTGAAATTTATAACGCAATGGACAGGTGGATTGAAGCCGCCGACTGGATTGTCTGGATGATGACTGGCAAAGAAACGAGAAATTCCTGTACCGCAGGCTACAAGGCGTTATGGAATAAACGTTTGGGCTATCCGTCTAAGGATTTTTTTAAAGCTCTTAATCCTATGCTTGAAAACTGCGCTGAGGAAAAGCTCGGCAAAGAAATTTCACCGCAGGGCGAAAGAGCGGGAAGTATAACGGCAGAGTTTGCTAAAAAAACAGGTCTTTCTCCGGAAACGATGGTGTGCGTCGGGAATGTGGACGCTCATGTCTGCGTTCCGTCCGCAGCAATAAACACTACAGGCAAAATGCTTGCCATAATCGGAACTTCGACTTGCCATATTCTTATGGGTAATGAGGAAAAGCAGGTTCCGGGTATGTGCGGCGTTGTCGAGGACGGAGTTATGCCGGGACTTTTCGGATATGAAGCGGGTCAGTCCTGCGTGGGTGACCATTTTGCGTGGCTTGCGGATAACTGCGTTCCTGAAGACTATTATAATAAAGCAAAAGAAAACGGCATGAATATTCACGAATATCTGACTTCTCTTGCGTCGAAACTCAAAGTAGGAGAAAGCGGACTTTTGGCTATTGACTGGTGGAACGGTAATCGTTCGGTGCTTGTCGACGCAGATTTGACAGGCTGTATGCTGGGTATGACCCTTGCAACCAAGCCGGAGGAAATGTACCGCGCTTTGATAGAAGCTACGGCGTTCGGGACTCGTATGATAGTAGATAATTTCAAAGAAAACGGCGTTGACGTCAATGAGTTTTACGCAAGCGGGGGAATCTCGGTTAAAAATGAGATGGCTATGCAAATATACAGCGACATTCTTAATATGCCGGTTAAAATAGTCGCTTCGGCTCAGGGACCTGCATTGGGCAGCGCAATATTTGCCGGAGTTGCCGCAGGAAGCGAAAACGGAGGATACGACAGTATTTTTGAAGCTGCTGAAAGACTGGGAAGCGTTCGTGAAAAGTTCTACAGGCCGATTAAGAAGAACGCAGAGGTTTATGAAGCGCTGTACGCTGAATATAAAAAGCTTCACGACTATTTCGGCAGGGGCGGAAATAATGTGATGAAAACGCTTAAACAAATTAAATTAAAAGGGGATAAATAAAATGCTTGAGGAAATTAAGGAAAGAGTATACCGAGCGAACATGATGCTTCCCGAGAATAAGCTTGTAATTTCAACCTGGGGTAACGTTTCTGAAATCGACAGGAAAAGCGGACTGTTCGTTATAAAACCGAGCGGAGTGGAATATAAAGACCTTTCGCCTGAAAAAATGGTCGTGTGCGACCTTAAAGGAAGTACCGTTGAGGGGGATCTCAAACCCAGCTCCGATATGCTTACTCACCTTGAGCTGTATAAAAATTTCGCTAATGCGAACGCTATTGTGCATACTCATTCACGCTGGGCGACCATTTGGGCTCAGGCGGGAAAGAGCATAAGTGCTTACGGTACTACTCACGCAGATTATTTCTGCGGAGCGATACCTGTTACACGAAAGCTGACGGAAGATGAGATTTCAACCGATTATGAACTCAATACCGGAAGGGTAATTGTTGAAACCTTTGTAAACCACAGAACAAGTCCGTCTAAAATGAACGCTTGTCTTGTCTGTTCCCACGGACCGTTCCTCTGGGGCGAGGATGCAATATCGGCAGTGGATAAAGCCGTTGTTCTTGAGGAAATCGCTTTTATGGCATGGCATACCGAAATGCTTGCTTATAAAAAAGAAACTACTACTCTAAAAATGCAGCAGCAGCTTCTTGATAAGCATTTTCTCCGCAAACACGGCGATAACGCCTACTACGGGCAGGGCTGAGCCCTGATTCAGTCCGCCTTTGGGAAATTTGCGGTTAAGCAGACTTTCCAAAGAAAGAGTGTAATCAGCGTCATGCTGAGAGCTGAGCCCTGCACTTTATTGTATTATTGATATGAAAGATGCTGCATATGTACAATAAGGGTTTATAATTTTAAAAAATATATTTTTTCCGTTTTACAGAGCGGTCTTGTCAAAACATTTTGATTATTTTTTAATAATTGATCACGACAGAATCCTCTTAACCCGTCATGTAGAGCTGAAGACCTATATTTTATTATAATTACAAATCTAAGCCTTAGGGTGTATCGTTCGATTATCTTTAATGCGCGCACACGATAAAGTGCGGGGCTTAGCTCTCCGGGTAAAAGGCCTGAAGCTTTTTATCTTTCTTAAGTATATTTTTCAGAAAGGAATTGAAACTAACAAATGGATGACTCAGCGGGGCAAACATGGGGATTATTCTCAAAGATTTTCGGCAAGAAAAAGAGCGGCTCTGTAACCGAAGAAGAAATAATGGACATTTTAAACGGCGATAACGCAGACGATATTGACGACAGTCAAAAGGAAATGATAAGCAACATTTTCGAGTTTGACGATATTGAAGTTAAAGATGTGATGACGCACAGAACGGACATTTCCGCAGTTGAGATAAACAGCGGCTTAAAGGATGCAGTTTCGCTGATAATTGAGAAAGGGTTTTCCCGAATACCCGTTTACGACGGCACGATAGACAATATTTTCGGAGTGATTTACGCAAAGGATTTGCTCAGGCTTATATTTGACGATAATCCCAGCGGTCATGCTGTTTCTGAATTTATAAGGGAGATAAAGTATATACCGGAAACGAATAATTGCTTTGAGCTTTTTGACATTTTCACATCTCAGAAGATTCAGATAGCGGTAGCTGTTGACGAATACGGCGGAACTGCGGGTATAGTTACTATGGAGGATCTTTTGGAAGCGATAGTAGGAAATATTCAGGACGAATATGACAACGAGGCGGAAGAGATTCAGAAAATATCAAAAAATATTTTTGAGATTCTGGGTACGGCGGATACCGAGGACATTGCCGAAGAGCTGGGTATCACGATTCCCGAAGAAAATGATTTTGACACGATAGGCGGATTTGTTATAAATCTTATAGGCCGTATACCCGAACCGGGGGAAAGACCTTCGGCTGAATACGGAGGAGTAAGATTCACCGTTATTTCGGTGGATGACAAGAGGATAAAGAAGCTTAGAGCTGAAAAGCTTTGATTAAGGCTTAAGTTAAGAAGAACAGGGGTAAATTATGCCGAATCCATTTTTAAGGTTTAAGAAAAGGGCATATTTTGAATTGGCTGCGGCGGTATGTATAATCGCTTTGGTTGTTATTGTTTTGTGCGTTTTTACAAAAGGTAAAACGAAAAGTAATTTGCAGACGGAAACGTTCGGAACGTCGGCTGCAAGCGTTCAGACAAGCTCGGAAGAATCAGAGCAAAGCAGTGAAAGCAGTGTTAAAAATAGTTCGACTGAGAGCAGCGAAAGCGCTTCTTCGTCTGACAGCACAAAGACAAACGGCAGTCAGGACAGCTCCGGCACAAAATCAACAAAGAAAACTACTAAAAAAACAACTACGGACAAGAGCGTTACCGAGTGGACGCATAAAAACAGCTCAAATAACGTCAGTACGACGGCAAGCTACCCTATAGATAACTTTCAAAAGCATATGATAAGCGGTCTGACAGCAGATCAGCTAACGGTGTTAAATCAGATTTTAGAGGGAATAGAAAACTTTGAAACTGATATTAGCATAAAGTCGGACGTTTTCAAAAAGGACGATTTAGACAGTCTGAAAAGTCTGTTTGTGCTGGTTAAAATTGCGTGTTTAGAGAACAGCTCGGTGGCTTCGACATACAAATATGCAGGCAACAGCGAATATATAACTGCGGTGAAGCTTACATATACTAAAACAAAGCAAAAGGCGGCGTCTGAAACCAATCAGCTTAATCAGAAGGTTGATTCTGTTTTAAAGGGAATAACATCTGATATGAACGAGTTTGAGAGAGTGGAGTATTTACACGACGCTGTAAATAAGCTTTGCGTCTACGGCGAGTCGTCAACTGGAAATCAGGATTCGGCGTTCGGTTGTCTGGTTGAGGGCAAGGCTATTTGCGAGGGCTATGCAAAGGCGTTTCTGCTTTTGTGCAATAAAGCGGGAATCGACAGTACTATCGTAACCGGCACGGCGGTAAGCGACAGCGGCGAGAGCGCTTCTCATATGTGGAATATGATTATGGTCGGCGGAGCATGGTATCACATCGATTTGACATGGGACGATCTTACTCTCAATCCTGCCGATAAAAATTATGTAAGGTATGATTTTTTCAATCTTACCGACAGCGAGATAGCCAAAACCCACACGGCGGAAAAGAACCAGTTTTATGATTATCCTAAGGCTTATTCTACGAAGTATAATTACTTTGTATATCATAATTACTGCGGAAGCGATTACACTTCGGCATATAAGGCAATGAAAAGAGCGGTGACCGATGCGGTTACAAACGGAAGCAAATATGCTTCTATCAGGCTAAACAGCAGCAAAACCTTTACCAAGGTAAAGAAAAAGCTATTTGAAGAAGCTAACGGAGAAACTCCGATATTTACTCTGCTTAAAAGTGTAAAAGAAAAGACGAAAGCGAAATTTTCCACTTCGTCTGTAAGCAAAATATTCATGGAGCAAACCGGTGTAATAACGGTAGTCTTAAAATAAAGGTAAGCTGAAAGGACGTTTTTAAGCGTCCTTTTTTATATCTGATCTTCGGTTATAGGCATTGTCGCAAAGGCGTTCAGGCTTTCATCTGCACGTTTGCCCGATAAAAAGTCAAAGTACCCCTGAGAGGCTACCATAGCTCCGTTATCACCGCAATATTTAAGTTCGGGAAAGTAAAGCTCAAAGCCGTGTTCCCGGCAGGCTGAGGACATATGGCTTCTGAGTCCCGAATTTGCTGAAACTCCGCCTGAAACGGCTATCGTTTTATATCCGAGATTTTCGGCGGCTTTTATAGTTTTGGAAACAAGAATTTCCGCTATGGTATTTTGAAACGAAGCGCAGAGATCATAGTTGTTTATTGTATCGCCCTTTTGATTTGCGTTGTGAACGAGGTTTATAACTGCGGTTTTCAAGCCTGAGAATGAAAAGTCATACTCATTTCCCGCAACGTGAGGGTGAGGAAGCGCATATGCTTCGGGGTTTCCCCTGTGTGACGCTTCGTCTATGCTTTTGCCGCCGGGATATGGATAGCCGATAGTTCTTGCCACTTTGTCAAAACACTCTCCTGCGGCGTCGTCCCTTGTGCGTCCGATAATCCGGAATTCCGTATAGTCTGAAACCTCTATAATATTGCTGTGTCCGCCGCTTGCGACAAGGGCGAGATAAGGAGGTTTAAGCTTTGGATTAGATATATAGTTGGCGGCTATATGTCCTGCTATATGGTGAACGGGAACAAGCGGAAGCTTTGTGTCCAGAGCCAGTCCTTTAGCAAAAGAAACCCCGACAAGCAGCGCTCCTATAAGCCCGGGAGCGTAGGTCACAGCCAGAGCGTCAATATCGTTGAGCGAGCAGCCTGCTTCGCTTAAGGCCTTTGTAACGACAGTATGTATGTTTTCCGAGTGGCGGCGCGAGGCTATTTCTGGCACTACGCCGCCGTACATTTTATGTTCATCAACCTGCGAAGCAACAACGTCGGAAAGAACTGTTCTTCCGTTCTCGACAACGGAAGCCGCAGTTTCATCGCATGAGCTTTCTATACCTAGGATTTTCATAAGCGGGTCACGTCCTTTTTTATTTTACAGAAGGGTTTTGGTCATAATAACAGCGTTCTCGGTCGGAGAACGGTAAAACCTTTTTCGCTTCCCGACAGATTTGTAGCCGAGCTTTGAATATAGGCTTATGGCAGGGAAATTTGATTCCCTGACCTCAAGTGTGATAAAAGATACGTTCATATTCTGAGCGCGTTTTTCCAAGGCCGACAGCAAGCCTTTGCCTATGCCTTTGCCCCGATATTCTTTTTTAACCGCTATATTGTTTATATAGACTTCATCGTCTATTATTCTGACGTTTATAAAGCCTGCCGTGTTTTTAACGTCAGAAGCTTCATCTACCGCAACGACAGTAAGAGATAAAGGATTTTCAAGCTCTTCATAAAAGGCGTTTTTGCTCCAAGGATGGCTGAAGCAGTCCTTTTCAATTTGAGCAACGTTTTTTACATGAGATTTATCCATTTCTTTATAAATAAATAACATAGAAATCACCGTGTTTTTCGTGAAATTGTAAAGCGTAAAATTTTATGTTTTTGCGCTTATTAATTATTTTATTTTTACCTTTTTAACAGATGTATAAGGTCCATATGCAGTTTTTGTTTTTCCGTTTACGGTGTATTTTTTGTATGCTCTCATGCGGAAGAAGTATTTTTTCTTGGATTTAAGCCTTTTAAATTTATAGCTCTTGACTTTTTTGCCTATCTTTTTAGATTTAGCGTTTTTTAAATTTTTCTTTAGCGAATATTCAATAACATATCCGTTAACACCGCTAAGTTTTTTCCATGTAACTGTTGCCGTTTTCTTCTTTTTGGATTTAACCTTCAGAGCTTTTACTTTCTTAACTGTAGGTTTTTTTACCGTTTTAACTGTGCTTGATGTAGTTTTAACCGCAATGCAATCGTTTTGAAGAACCTGCGAGTCCTTGCTTATTTTGCAGTTTGCAGTATTATTTGCAAACTTATTTCCGATGATTTTGGTTACTTTTGATTTACTGCTTATTGAAATAGCGCAATTAGATGAATTGGAAATAGTATTGTTTGAGATTTCAGAAATACTTGAGTTTTGACTTGCCGCTATTCCGTTTAATTTTGAATCGCTTATTTTATTATTCCTTATAATAGCTGTGCTTGAGCCGTTATAAAGAAATATTCCGTTTTTACCGCTTTTTGAAATAGTATTGTTCTCTATATTACCCGTGGTTTTTGAACCGGCAGATAAAACAATACCATGCTCTTTGGAATTTGATATAGTGTTTCCTTTAACAGTTCCGGCTGTTGACTTGTATATATTAATTCCGTGTTTCCCTGCGTCTGAAATTTTATTGTTTTCAATTAAGCCGGACGAGCTTTGTTCTGTTTCAAGTATACCGTAGGACAAAGGCTTTGTTATTGTATTAAGTGAAATTTTATCAGTAACGGATGAATTTGTGCTTAAAACAATACCGCTGATTGAAGAATTGCTTATATTATTATTGCTTATTGCGTTTACTGTGGAATTATCATAGATAAAAATTCCGTTTTTGGCTGATGATTTTAAAGTATTATCATTTATGCTTTCTTCAATCTGAGAATTTCCGCTTATTGAAATAGAATGACCGTCTGTATCCGTTATACTGTTGTTGCTTATTTTATTGACGATTGACTCGTCTTGTACTGCAATACCGTGACCTTTTGCTCTTGTTACAGTGTTATCTGTTATAGAATCAAGCGTTGTGACCTTTCGTTCGGCATTGCCGGAAGGCAAAGTGCTTTTTTCAAAAATCAGTATAGCTGTATCTTCTATATCTGTTAAAGTGTTTTCCGACACTGTACCGCCCAAGCTTCTTTTTATAATTATTCCTTTTTCACCGCAGCTTGTTATGCTGTTGCCTTTAATAGTTATATTTTTATGTCCTCTTGATGCTATTGCCGTACCCGTACATCCGTTTATAGTATTATAAGATATGTTTATATCCTCGTGGTATATGGGAGAACCCGGATTGTTTAAAGGCCCTGCTCCGTCCGTCAGAGTTTTATCGCTTCCGCATGCTGTATCAAAATTTGCAAAGTCGGTTTGCTTAGTTCCCCATGAATTTGACAGAATCCTTATATTTTTACACGCTGTGTTATCCGGATAATAGCCTTCCGGAATTGAATCATGGTCTGGGCAATTGATATGCTCGCCGTCATTTCGCTTGCAGGTTTCATAAGAATGAGCTATGTCTATTTGAAACGCCATAAAGGAAGATCCGGAATTAGATTTTTTCAGTCCGTCAAATGAACAGTTTTGCACAAGTGAATTTGAAACAGCATTAAATTCGACAAGATGTCCTTCAAAAACATTTCTAAATTCAGCGTTCAGCAGATTAATATTATCTGCATGACAGAAAATAACATTTGTGGAAGAAACAACTCCGTCGGGCATTTCCCCTCCGCTCCAGACACCTCCGGATATATATACGTTTTTGGTTAATTCGTATCCTCCGATTTTACTGTCATAACCTGCCGTACCGTCCTTGGCTCTGTTTCGTATAAGTCCCGTACCCTTGTCGCTTTTGTTATATGTTCTTTCAATCACTGCGCCTTCGGCTTCTATAATTGTATTGGAATAAACATATAACGGTAAATCAAGACAGTATGTTTCTCCTTTGGATAAAACAATTTTTGTATATTCATTTTCATTATTATCTTTTGCTTCATTAAGCTTTTCCTGAATAGAATCGTCAGGACTTACATTATAGATTTCTATAGCTTCAGGTATAATGACAGTTTCTGTTTTGTTATCCTCCGCAAGGACAGGAAAAGCTGCTGAAGTAATTATTATCGCTGCAGCAGACAAAAAAGAAATTGTTTTTTTAATATTGTTAGATATATTCATAATATTGCTAAGCTCGTTTAAGAGCGTTCTCCTTCCATATTTAATTACTGAGTATCTCAGAGTATAACTCGCTTTTAGAAAACCTTGTTATCTTTGCAATCTGCTTGCAGGCGTCAGCGGCTCTTATTCCCTTGTCGATCAAATCCTGCACCTGCGAAACGGCGTCCTCAATGCGTTCACAAATTTCTTGCTCTTTCGGTTTGCCCTCGATTATCAAAACAAATTCGCCCTTAGGAGAAATCTCGCTGTATTTTTCCACAGCGCCTGACAGGGTGGTTCTTATTACTTCTTCGTGAATTTTTGTAAGCTCTCTGCACAGCGAAATTTTCCTGTCGCCGAAAAATTCAAGCATATCCTTGAGGGTATATATTAGCTTGTGCGGAGCTTCATAGAATATCATTGTTCTCGTTTCGTTTACAAGACTGCTGAGATGTTCAAGACGCTGTTTTTTAGTGGTCGACAAAAAACCCTCAAAGGTAAATCTTGAGGTCGAAAGACCGCTTATTGCCAATGCGGAAACTGCGGCGCAGGCAAGAGGAACTACAATTGTTTCAATGCCGTTTTCCGCACAAAGCTTTACTAAATCCTCGCCCGGATCTGAAATACAAGGCATTCCGGCGTCGGTTACAACGGCGCAGCTTTCGCCTGATTTTAATTTGCCAATAATATTTTTTCCGCTTTGTTTTGCATTATGCTCGTGATAGCTGATAAGAGGTTTTTTTATTTCAAAATAATTTAAAAGCTTCGCCGTAACTCTTGTGTCCTCGGCGCATATAAAATCAACTTTTTCGAGCGTTTCAACAGCTCTTTTAGTCATATCTGAAAGATTTCCTATCGGAGTTCCGACAACATAAAGTATACCCGGCATTATTTTTCTCCTTTTTTTCTGCTGTCTATTATAACTTAGGCAAGATGTCCCCCGCCGCTATAGGCGGCGGGTTCCATTACCCGTTCAGCAGCGGGATACAATCCCTTACTGAACGGCCGGTCGGCAAAGCCGACCCTTGCCACGTTGAATGACGGGCAAGCCCTTATTGAACTTAGGCAAGATGTCCCCCGCCGCTATAGGCGGCGGGTTCCATTACCCGTTCAGCAGCGGGATACAATCCCTTACTGAACGGCCGGTCGGCAAAGCCGACCCTTGCCACGTTGAATGACGGGCAAGCCCTTATTGAAATTTGTTGAATATTTTCACCTTGATAAACGTCAGGCTTTTAATCAACAAAAAATAAGACGCCTGCTTTTTCGTTGTGCTTTTGCCGGTCTGCCGTTATTCAAACTCTAACATTTGACAAACTTTCCAAAGGCGGATCGAATGCAGCGTCACGCTGCCACGTTGCCAGTATAACATATTTTTAAGAAAAAGGCTATTATTTTTTATAAAAATGTGATAAAATTATATATGTATACTTCCAAGTACGGCGGGGCGGTGAAGAAATTTTGCAAACGAAGCTTGACAGCGATATTACATACCTTAAAGGGGTAGGTCCTAAAAGGGCAGAGCTTTATAAAAAACTGGGCGTATCAACCGTTGCGGATCTTCTTTGTAACTATCCCCGTTCTTATATGGATTTTACAGCTCCCGTTTCTATTCAGGACGCCGTTCTTAATGAGAACAATATAATAAAAGCCAGGGTGGTTAAAAAGCTTTCGGCGGCAAGAATAAGAAAGGGCATGACCATATACAAAGCTGTGCTTACCGATGACGAAAGCGACATTACAGCCGTTATTTATAACAGCGAGTTTGCTTTCAACCGCCTGTCCGAGGGGAATGAATATCTCCTTTACGGAAAGGTAACGGGCAATCTGGTGAGAAAGGAAATCTCATCTCCGATAATTTTGGACGCTGAAATTCCCAATAAAATTCAGCCGGTTTATCCGCTGACCGACGGCTTGACGCAAGCTCTGGTCAGAACCACGGTGCAAAATGCCATGAAGTATTTAGACGGCGAAATTTATGAAACTATACCAAAGGAAATCGCTTCGAGAAGAGGACTTTGCTCTTTAAACTTCGCTCTGGAAAATATACATTTTCCCAGGGATTTTATGAGCCTTTCCATTGCAAAGAACAGGCTTGTGTTTGATGAGTTTCTAACTTTAGGCTTGGGAATGCTGAAGCTTAAAGGCAGAAACAGAGGCAAAACAGGCTGCCGTATGAAAAATATTTCTGTTGATGAGTTTTATAAGGGCTTGCCGTTCGAACTTACCAACGCTCAGCTGAACGCCGTTAACGACTGTATATCCGATATGCAGAAGGGTTCGCCTATGAACAGACTTATTCAGGGAGACGTAGGCTCGGGTAAGACCGCCGTTGCGGCGGGATGTGCGTTTTTCGCCTTTAAAAACGGCTTTCAGACGGCTCTTATGGCGCCTACCGAGATACTGGCAAATCAACATTATGACACCTTGTCAGAATTTCTGTCGCCTTTTGGAGTTAAGCTTTGTTTGCTTACCGGTTCTCTTAAGGCAAAAGAAAAGCGTGAGGTAAAGGACAAGATTAAATCGGGAGAGTTCTCGGTGATTGTCGGAACTCATGCGCTTGTTCAGGAGTCCACTGAGTTTTGCAATTTAGGGCTTGTCATAACCGACGAGCAACACAGGTTCGGAGTTGAACAAAGAGCTGACCTTTCGGGAAAGGGTAACAATCCTCACTGTCTTGTTATGTCGGCTACGCCTATTCCCAGAACGCTTGCGCTTATGATTTACGGCGATCTTGATATTTCGGTAATAAATGAATTCCCGAAAGGCAGAAAGCCGATCGACACCTATGCGGTAACGGGCAAGGCGAGGCAGAGAGCGTTCGGATTTGTTAAGGACAGGCTAAACGAGGGCAGACAGGCGTATATAGTCTGTCCTATGATAGAAGAAAATGATTTGGAGCTCAATTCTGTACGTAAATATGCTGACAAGATATCAAAGACTTATTTCAAGGGTTATAATATAGGGCTTTTGCACGGAAGGCTGAAGCCGAATCAAAAGGACGCCGTAATGGGCGAATTTAAAAAAGGGAACATTGATATACTCGTTTCAACTACCGTTATAGAGGTGGGCGTAGACGTGCCGAACGCCGCCGTCATGGTTATAGAAAACGCAGAACGTTTCGGGCTTTCTCAGCTTCATCAGCTAAGAGGACGGGTTGGCAGAGGAAGCGAAAAATCGTACTGTATTCTGATAACCGATAACCCGACCGAGGAATGCGTCAAAAGGCTCAAAATAATGTCGAAGATTTCCGACGGGTTTAAAATCTCGGAGGAGGATTTAAAGCTTCGAGGACCGGGAGATTTTTTCGGAAGCCGTCAGCACGGGCTTCCGGCGCTTAAAATTGCAGATATGGCGGAGGACACTGAAATTCTAAAGCAGGCGCAGGAGGAAGCAAGGCTTATAATAAGCCGTGATCCCGATCTTTCAAAGCCGGAAAACAAACGCTTAGCGGAGCTTGTTGATAAGCTGTTTAGCAGAAATATAGACTTGAATTAGGAGGATTATAATGGACAAGGAATTAAAAATTCAGCTTGAAAAGACAGCTGAAAATCTGAGAAAGAATAATATGGAGGCTTTTATAGCGGAGAACAAAAAAGAAGCGAAGAATATTGTTGTTTCTTTGCTTAAAGAAGGAATGAGCGTGGCTTCAGGCGGTTCCGAGTCGCTCAAAGAATGTGGAATAACCGAGCTTTTAACAAGCGGAAGATACAAATATATTGACCGTTCAAAGGGAAAAACATCTGATGAGGTTCATAAGCTGTATGAGGAATCATACGGCTGCGATACATTTTTGTGTTCAAGCAATGCACTGACCGAAGACGGAGTTTTATACAATGTTGACGGAAATTCAAACAGAGTTTCGATGATTGCTTTCGGACCGAAAAGTGTTATAATGGTTGTCGGATATAATAAGATAGTTAAAAGCCTTGACGAAGCAATACTTAGAGTTAAGACTATTGCAGCGCCTAAAAACACGGTGCGTTTAGGGTTAGACACATATTGCTGTAAATGCGGAGAGTGCATTTCGATTTCACAAGGAAATGGAACGAATATGACGGCAGGCTGTGACAGTGACAAGCGTATTTGCTGCAATTATCTTATTTCTGCAAAACAGCGTCATAAGGGAAGAATTAAAGTTATATTAGTAGGCGAAGAGCTTGGTTATTAAATCTTATAACTTAGGCAAGATGTCCCCCGCCTCTGTAGGCGGCGGGTTCCATTATCCGGTCAGTAGCGGGATACAATTCCCTACTGACCGACCCTTGCTACGTTGAATGACGGGCAAGCCCTTATTAAATTTTAGGAGAGCGACTGTTGACTGAAAGTATAAATATAGGTAATGTAAAAATTAGAAAGACCGCCGCTTTAGCACCTATGGCGTCTGTTGCTGACAGGGCTTACAGGCTTATGTGCAAGGAGTACGGAGCGTCATATTCGGTAAGCGAGATGATTTCTTCAAAGGGACTTTGCTTTTCTGACAGAAAGACAGGAGAGCTTTGCAAAATTGACGGCAGGGAACGTCCGTACGCTATTCAGCTTTTCGGAGAGGACCCTGTTTATATGGCTCGGGCGGCGGAAATTCTAAACGGCTTCAAGCCGGATATAATAGATATAAACATGGGTTGTCCTGTTCCTAAAATCGCAGGTAACGGAAGCGGTTCGGCTCTGATGAAATCACCGAAAACAGCGGAAAGTATTGCAAAAGCCGTTGTTAAAGCTGCAAATTGTCCGGTTACTGTGAAAATCCGTTCCGGCTGGGACGATGAAAGCATTAACGCTCCCGAGCTTGCTAAAAGACTTGAGGAATCCGGGATAAGCGCAATAGCGGTTCACGCAAGGACTAAAATGCAGATGTATTCAGGTCACGCCGATTGGAATGTGATAAAAAAGGTGAAAGAAGCGGTTTCGGTTCCCGTAATAGGCAACGGAGATATAAAATGCGGAGCAGACGCTGAAGCTATGTATAAAACAACAGGGTGCGATCTTGTTATGCTGGGCAGGGGAAGCTACGGCAGACCTTGGGTTTTTAAAGAAATAGAGAGCTATCTGACCGGGGGAGAAACGATTTCCGAGCCGTCCATTGAAGAACGCATTGAGGTCATGAAGCGTCACGTTTCAATGATAATCAGCTTTAAGGGCGAGCTTCAGGGAATGAAGGAAGCCAGAAAAAACATCGCTTGGTATATAAAAGGAATAAAAAATGCCGCAAAGCTTAGAAACGCCTGCGGAGGTCTTTCAACTTATGACGAGTTTCTGAAATTTTGCGGCAGGATAATAAAAGCTGCAAGAGAACAGGGTGATTTTTAGAAGTAATGGAATATAACGATTTAAGCTATGAAAAATTATCGGACAAAATCTCGGTCTGTATTTCTACGGAACATCGTTTCGGAACGGACGCTTTTTTGCTTGCGGGATTTTCTCGGGCAAGGCATAAGGACAAGGCTGCGGATTTTTGCTCGGGCAGCGGTATAGTCGCTCTCTTGCTTGAACGTGACTATTCTCCTAAAAAAATCTACGCTTTGGAGATTCAAAAAAAAGCTTACGACCAGCTTTGTCTTTCGGTAAGAAAATCAAACGCTGATGATAAAATATTGCCTGTTTTCGGCGACATAAAGGATTTTAAAGCCGATGAGGAGCTTGACCTTATCACCTGCAATCCGCCCTACAAAGCGGACGGAGCGGGACTTAAAAATAACGCTCAGTCAAGCGTTATAGCCCGTCATGAAACGCTTTGCACCATTGACGACGTATGTAAAGCGGCTTACAGTAACTTAAAATTCGGCGGCAGATTATGCGTTTGCAACAGACCTGAGCGTCTTTGTGATATAATGGTTGCTATGAGGGAAAATAAATTAGAGCCTAAGAGGGTCAGGTTTGTTTCAAAGAACAAAGATACCGCTCCGTGGCTTGTTCTGGTTGAGGGAAAGAAAGGCTCTAAGCCGTTTTTAAATGTCGAGCCGCAGTTATATACTCAGTCGGACAGCGGCATGGGATTTTCAAAAGAGCTTAAGGCTTTATACGGGATTGATAAAAGCATTACGACTCAGGAGGATTAAAATGAGATTATTAGCCATTGACGGGAACAGCATAATGAACAGAGCTTTTTACGGAATAAGGCTTCTGTCCAATTCAAAAGGCTTTTTCACCAACGCTTTAACGGGGTTTATGAACATTTATCTCAAGGAGCTGGAAACAGTCAAGCCCGACTGCGTTGCCGCTGCGTTTGATTTAAAGGCTCCTACCTTCAGGCACAAGGCGGTTTCAAGCTATAAGGCGAACAGAAAAGGTATGCCGGATGAGCTTGGTATGCAGATGCCCATGATAAAGCAAATACTTGAAGAACTCGGAGTGACTGTTTTAGAGCAAGAGGGCTATGAAGCTGACGATATTCTGGGAACGCTGTCTGATATTTTTTCAAAGGACGGCAGCGAGTGCTTTATTCTCACAGGTGACAGGGACAGCTTTCAGCTCATCCGTGATAATGTGACGGTTCGTCTTGCCTCAACAGGAGAAACAAAGGTCTATACCCCCGACAGGATAATGGAGGAATACGGCGTTGCTCCTGAGCAGATGATTGACGTCAAGGCTTTAATGGGGGACAGCAGCGACAATATTTCGGGAGTAAAGGGTATAGGTGAAAAAACCGCTCTAAGCCTGATAAAGAGGTTCGGGAATATCGACAGGCTTTTTGACGAATTTGCCGATTCCGACTTGTCTAACGGAGTAAAGGCAAAGCTTCTTGCAGGAAAAGAGCAGGCTTTTGAAAGCAGATTTCTGGGGACTATTGTTCTTGACGCTCCTATTGGCAGGGATATAAACAGCTACAGACCGGCGCCTGCCGATTTAAAAGCTCTGTCTGAAACGCTGTCTGAGCTTGAGATGTTCAAGCTTTTAGAAAAGCTCGGTCTTAAGTTTTCTGAGGAAAAGGACGGCGGTCAATCCACGCTGTTTGACTTACCAAAGATCGATATGCCCGAAATTGAAGTTAAAGAGCTGACCGCAGCCTATACAGAGCAAATCAAAAAAGCCGGAAACGATATTTATTTTATTTTCCGAAACGAAGAAAACGTTTATCTGGAAATAATGTATGAGGATAAAATATATTTTACCGACAATGCAGAGCTGATTATTAATATTTTTGAGAGTAAGAACTTAAAGCTTTGCTTTGAGGGAAAGCAGGCTTATAAGTTTGCATTTTCAAGCGGCGCAGAGCTTTTTAATATAGCTTTCATCTGCGATTTGGCGGGTTATCTACTTAAATCTCAGGCGAGCGACTATTCGGTTGAAAGCCTTTGCGCCACGTATAAGGCAGCTTACAGACGAGATATGGGAAAGTATGCTGATATTGCTTCGCTCAAAAGTCTTTGTTCAAGACTTAAAGCCGAAATCGAGCTTAAAGAAATGCAGTCGCTTCTTTACGAGGTTGAACAGCCCTTGTGCGAGGTTTTGGCTTCTATGGAATGTGCCGGCGTTAAAGTGGATAAAAACGGAGTAGAGGAGTTCGGCGAGGGGCTAAAAAACAGTATCGAAACGCTTCAGAGAAATATATATGAGCTTGCAGGAAAGGAGTTTAATATTTCTTCTCCCAAACAGCTGGGAGCGGTGCTTTTTGAGGACCTTTCGCTTCCTTATAAGAAGAAAAAAACCAAGAGCGGCTATTCAACCAATGCCGAGGTTTTGGAATCGCTTATTGATACTCACCCAATCGTTTCAATGATTTTGGAGTACAGAACGCTTACAAAGCTCAGCTCGACTTATGTCGACGGTCTTTTGAAGCTCGTGCGTGACGATGGCAGGGTTCACTCTGTATTTAAGCAGACCGAAACCAGAACGGGAAGAATATCTTCAACCGAGCCTAATATGCAGAATATTCCCGTCAGAAAAGAGCTCGGCAGAAATATGCGTAAGTTTTTTAGGGCGGAAGAGGGAAATGTGCTTATAGACGCCGATTACAGTCAAATTGAGCTCAGAGTAATGGCGGCGGTGAGCGGCGATGAAAATATGCAGGCGGCTTTTATAAACGGCGAGGATATTCATACCTCTACGGCGGCTAAGGTGTTTGATATGCCGGAGGACTTTGTAACTCCCGAAATGAGAAGAACGGCTAAGGCGGTTAATTTCGGGATTATTTACGGAATCGGAGCTTTTTCGCTTTCAAAGGACATAGGGGTGTCCGTCGCAAAAGCTAAAGACTATATAAACGATTATTTCAGCCATTATCCCGGGATTAAAAAATTTCTCGATAAAACAGTCGAGGACGGAATGAACTGCGGATATGTAACAACCGTTTTCGGACGGCGAAGATATATTCCCGAGCTTACGGCTTCTAACAAAACGCTTCAGGCTTTCGGGAAAAGAGCTGCAATGAACGCTCCTATCCAGGGAGCGGCGGCGGATATTATCAAGATTGCCATGGTTAAGGTGTATCAAAGACTAAAGGCGGAGAGGCTTGACGCAAGACTGATTTTGCAGGTTCACGACGAGCTTATTATTGAAGCGTCTCAGAAAGATAAGGAAAGAGCTAAAGAAATCCTCGGCGAGGAAATGACCAACGCTGTTAAGCTGGACGTTCCTTTGACAGCGGACGTGAACGAGGGCGTAAGCTGGTATGACGCAAAGGGTTAAGCTGTAAGCTTTAGAAAATAATGAAAGAACGGTGATAAAATGGCTCTTGACGGAGTGTTTTTAAATTTGATAAAAAAAGAGCTTGAAAGCGTTCTTTCAGACGGACGTGCAGATAAGATATATCAGCCGTCAAAGGAGGAGCTGCTTATAAGCTTCCGAACCCGTGAGGGAGCGTACAGGCTTCTTTTTAACACGAGCGCAGGTGCGGCAAGGGTTCATATAACAAACGCACAGATTGAAAACCCGAAAACTCCTCCTATGTTTTGTATGCTGATGAGAAAGCATTTGTCGGGCGGGAGGCTTGTTTCAATAAGGCAGGACGGCTTTGAAAGAATACTTTATTTCGATTTTGATTCGACGAATGAAATGGGAGATGTATGCCGTTTCACTTTGGCTGTTGAGATTATGGGCAGACGTTCAAATCTTATACTAATAAATTCAGACGGGAAAATCGTTGACAGTATAAAAAGAGTGGGCAGCGATATGTCAAGCGTTCGTATGGTTCTTCCGGGGATGAGCTATCAGCCTCCCCCTAAAGAGGATAGGCTTTCTTTGTTTGATTTCACAAGAGATGAGTTTAAGGCTTGTCTGGATAAGTATAAAAAACAGATTTTTTCAAAGGCTCTGACAAAGATTTTTGAGGGCGTTTCTCCTGTGTTTTCACGGGAGGTTGAATACTATGCGTTAAGAGGAGAAGAAAAGCCTTGCTCGGACATCAGCTTCGACGAAACGGACAGAGCGGTGTTCTTTATAAACAAAACCGCTGATGAAATAGCTTCTCATAAGAATAAATATACCGTGTTAAAAACTAAGGACGGTCAGTTGAAGGACTTTTGTTTTTGTAACATTTCTCAGTACGGAAGCCTTATGATTACTAAGTATTTTGATTCCGCCTGCGAGCTTCTGGACTTTTTCTATTCGGCACGTGACGCTGCGGCAAGAACTAAGCAGAGAGCTTCGGATCTGTTTAAGCTTTTGGTGAATACATCCGAAAGGATTTCAAGAAGGATAGCGAACCAGCGTGAGGAGCTTAAACAATGCTCGGAACGTGACGGCTTAAAGGTATGCGGCGACCTTATCATGGCTAATATTTATAAGCTTAAAAAGGGAATGAGCGAAGCGAGCGTTGAGGATTATACCAAAGAGGGTTCGCCGTTGGTTAAGATAAGACTTGATAAAAGGCTTACTCCGTCACAGAATGCGCAGAAGTATTATTCCGAATACCGTAAGGCGGATACTGCTGAAAAAATGCTTACAGGGCTTATTAAAGACGGCGAGGAAGAGCTTAACTATATAGACAGCGTTTTTGACGCTTTGACAAGAGCGTCGTCGGAAAACGACGTTACAGAGCTTCGCTTGGAGCTTGCAGAGCAGGGATATATTAAAAAATCACGTATAAAGGGAAAGCCTTCTAAGGCGCTTCCTCCGATAAAGTTTTTATCCTCCGACGGTTATGAAATCCTTGTTGGGAGGAATAATAAACAAAACGACAGGCTGACCTTAAAGGACAGCGGCAAGGATGATATTTGGCTTCATACTCAAAAAATTACAGGCTCTCATACGGTTATAAGGTGCAAAGGAGAAGCTCCTCCCGACAGGACTATAGAAGAAGCGTGCATGATCGCCGCTTTTCATTCAAGCGCAAGAGAATCTTCGCACGTTCCTGTAGACTATACCGAGATACGTTATGTTAAAAAGCCAAGCGGAGCAAAGCCGGGTATGGTTATTTTCACAAACTATAAGACGGTTTTTGTTACGCCTGATGAAGAGCTGATTGAAAAGCTGAAAATAAAAATGTAAAATCAGAAGGGCAATATATGAAACTGGGATTTGATTTTTTCAACAGAGATGTGCTTAAGGTCGCTCCGGAGCTTGTGGGAAAGACGCTGGTTCATAAGGTCGACGGCGAGGAGAGACGTCTTATGATAACCGAAACGGAGGCTTATAAGGGTACCGATGATACCGCCTGTCACGCTCACAGAGGAAAAACCGAAAGGACTAAAATTCTGTGGGGTAAGGCGGGAACTATATATGTTTATATCTGTTACGGCGTTCATTATCTTATAAATATCGTAACGGGCGACGAGGGAGATCCTCAGGCAGTTTTAATAAGAGCCTGCGAGGGAAAGTTTAACGGTCCGGGCAAGCTGACAAAACAGCTTGGTATAAATATGGAATGTAATTGGCAATCTATAGCGGACAACGATGAAATATGGATAGAGGACGCAGGAATTAAAGCGCGGATTCGGCGTGACAAGCGAGTAGGAATAGGCTATGCGCGTCCGAGGGATATAGAACGCCCGTGGAGATATATTATGAAGATAAAGCCTGAAAAGCCTGTTAAAAGACCGAAGTCAAAAAAGTGATTGGGAGAATGCTTATGAAATTATACAACTTTTTAACGCTTATGCTGGGAAAGCTTATAGTAAAGCTTCTTAAGCTTTTTCACAAGGGCGCAGGGAATCTTCCCGGACTTATTCTTCTCGGCATAAATAGGAATATTCTCGGATATTTTAAGGTGGATTGCCCTATTATAGCAGTCACAGGAACCAACGGCAAGACCTCGGTTACGAATTTTATAAGTCATATTTTTGAAGAGAGCGGAAAAGACGTTATTACAAACAAGCTCGGTAATAACCTCGACACGGGAATCGTTTCACTGTTTTTGAAGCTTTGCTCGCCTACGGGTAAAATCAATGCTGATTATCTTGTTCTTGAGATTGATGAGTCGCACGTTCCGGTTATATTTAAAAAGCTTAAGCTTGAAACGCTTGTGATTTTAAACTTTTTCAGAGATCAGCTTGACCGCAACGGAGAGGTTGAAACTCTCATTCTCAAGATCAAAGGTTTTCTTGAAACCTTTGAGGGAAACGTTATTTTAAACGCCGACGATCCGAATGTCGCTCGCTTAGGAACGGCTAATCCCGACAATAAAAATGTAAAGTATTTCAGCGTTGAAAAGTATAAATACGCAACTGAGAAAATTTACGAAGCGGGCGAGGGAAAATTCTGCCCCGTTTGCGGAAGTCCGCTTGAATATGAGTATTATCAGTATTCTCATATAGGACGTTTTAAATGTCCGGACTGCGGTTTCGGAAATAATGAGATTTATCTTCGGATTACGGACGTCGACCTTGAAAATCAGAGCTTTAAGGCTGACGGAAAGGAATACGGAATAAATAATTCCAGTATATATTATGTATATAACATGGCTGCGGTGTGCGCCGCAGCAAAGCTTTATAATATTGACCGGGAGATTTTAAAAGAAACTCTAAGCGGTTTTGAGATTAATAACGGAAGGATGGAAAGGTTCAGCATAGGAAAAAGCAGAGCCTTGATAAACCTTGCGAAAAATCCTGTCGGGGCGAATATGACTATCCGTGTTATGAACGAAACCAATTGTGAAAAAGAGCTTATGTTTGTTCTTAACGACAATCTTGCCGACGGTTATGACGTTTCGTGGATATGGGATATAAACTTTGAGATTTTTAAAGGCGTTACGAGAGTTGTAACAAGCGGAAGACGTGCTTATGATATAGCGATACGAATTAAAACAAGCGGTTATTCTCCTGATAAGATAGAGGTTTACCCCGATCTTGACAAGGCGGTTGAAAGCCTGTTCTCGACTGACGGCGAAAAGTTTATAATAGCTAATTATACCTCGGTTCAGCCGACCAGAGCCGCTGTAATAAATTATATTGATAAAAACAGGCGACAGGAAATAACCCTTTAATGTAATTACCGTAAAACTTTAAGGAGCTTTGTAAATATGAAAAAAATCAGAATTCTACATATGTATTCCGATATGCTGGATCTTTACGGAGATAACGGCAATATTGAAATACTTAGATACAGGGCAAAGGCAAGGGGTATAGATACAGTTGTCGAGCATCACAGCGTAGGAACGCAAGATACGGATTTTTCAAGCTATGATTTGATCTATCTGGGCGGCGGAGCTGATTTTGAACAGCAGCTTTTAGCGAACGATTTGCAGTCCTGCCGTCAAAAAATAATTTCCGCATATAATGACGGCGTGTTCTTTTTGCTGATATGCGGCGGCTATCAGCTTATGGGAGAGCATTATAAGGATTCAAACGGCAAGCTTATCAACGGACTGGGTATGTTTCCTTATCGGACCGAGGCTTCACGCAATAAGGGCAAGAGGTGCATAGGAAATATAATTTTGGAAACTGAACTCAACGGTGAAAAAACAAAGGTTATAGGCTTTGAGAATCACGGCGGTCAGACAACCGAAACAGACAAGCCGTTCGGCAGGGTTCTTTTCGGCAACGGCAACCACTTTGAGTCCAAAGACGAGGGGTATTTTGACAAGAATGTAATTGCGACCTATCTTCACGGTCCCTTGCTTTCAAAAAATCCTGTTTTGGCGGATTATATTATCGGCTATTGTGCAAAGCATGCAGGCTGCGATATAGAAATGACTTCTATGAACGACGCCTTTGAAGAAAAGGCAAGAGAGATATTGTTTTCAAGACTTCTCAATTCGTCTGAATAGCTATTAAAATGAATCTGTATGTAAAAAGACATATGCAAAAGCCCTTACGGAAATTTCCGTAAGGGCTTTTGTCACACTAAATATTGAGGAAGGTTGTGTTAGCAACTTTTCAATGAGGGCCTGCCCGTCATTCAACGTGGCAAGGGTCGGCATTGTCGACCGGCCGTTCAGTAGGGGATTGTATCCCGCTACTGAACGGGTAATGAAACCCGCCGTCTATAGAGGGAGGGACATTTTGTCTTAGTTTATATGATATGCCGTTTATGGCTTATCATCAGTTTGACAGCCGCTTCTGTTCGGACATTCGGAACATCCGCATCCGCAGCTTGAGCAGGATTTTCCTGCTTTTTTGTTTTTATACATCGCTGCAATTATAAAAGCTATAATACAAAGCAAAATAACGCTTATTATAATCGTTGATATATTTTCTCTTAAAAAATCAATCATATTGATTTCCCCTTAAAGCTTGCTTTAAAAGTATTTTATTTTGCCTGAGCTTTTACCTTTAAACTCAGCTTATTACTTTCCCTATAAGGCTTAACAAGCATATATACTATAAACGCAGCTACGAGCAGTGCGCAGATAAGTCCGATAACGTTTATGCTTCCTGTGAAAATACTTCCTATCTGATAAATCATAAGAGCTACTGCATAAGCAAATACGCACTGATAAGCTATTGCAAAAGCAGTCCATTTTCCGTTGTTCATTTCTCTTCTGATAGCTCCCATAGCTGCGAAGCAAGGTGCGCATAGAAGGTTGAATGCTAAGAATGAGTAACCTGCAAGCTTTGTCAGACCTTCAAAGTCCAGAACTCCGAATACTCCGACAACCTCTTCTTTTGCAACAAGTCCCATGATGGTTGCAATTGTAGCCGTAACGTCGCCGAAGCCCAAAGGAGCAAATATCCACTTGATACCGTTTCCGATATAGCCGAGAATACTCTTTGAAAGCTCCATATCAGGGTCAAAGCCAAAGCCGTTTCCTGTATTTCCGAATACCGAGCCTACCCAGATAATGATTGAGGACAAGAGAATAATTGTTCCCGCTCTTTTGATAAACGACCATGCCCTCTCCCACATTGAACGGAGAACGTTGCCGACAGTCGGCATATGGTAAGCAGGAAGCTCCATAACGAATGGTGCGGGATCTCCTGCGAATATCTTTGTTTTCTTTAATAATATTCCTGAAACTATTATAGCCGCAATACCTAAGAAATATGCGCTCGGAGCTACCCACCATGTTCCGCCGAACAGAGCCGCTGTTATCAAAGCGATAATAGGAAGTTTAGCTCCGCAGGGGATAAATGTAGTAGTCATTATAGTCATACGGCGATCTCTTTCGTTTTCAATGGTTCTGGAAGCCATAATTCCCGGAACTCCGCAGCCTGTACCGATAAGCATAGGAATGAAGGATTTACCTGACAAACCGAAGCGGCGGAAGATTCTGTCCATAATAAATGCGATTCTCGCCATGTATCCGCAGGATTCCAAAAATGCAAGGAAGATAAACAGAACTATCATCTGAGGCACAAAGCCCAGAACAGCTCCTACGCCGCCGACAATACCGTCGAGAATAAGTCCCTGAAGCCAGTCTGCGCAGTTTATTGCATTAAGTCCGTTTTCAACCAAGACAGGGATACCGGGTATCCAAACACCGTAATCTGCGGGGTCGGGAGCTTCAAACTCGCCTTCATCGTCAAGAGGAAGCATTCCTGAAATATCGTAAATTCCGTTTTCTTTTTCTTCAAGCTCTGAACCGTAAGAACCGTAAGCTTCTTCAAAAGCGCCGAAGTCCTCGTCCTCGATAGCCGCTTGGATTTCGTCGGCGCCTGTTATACCGGCGCTTGCGGCTGCGTCAACCGTTATTTTAACTTCGTCTGTGAACACATTTTCAGCCGCCCACTCGTCGGTTTCTTCCGAATAAGAAGAGCTTCCTATTCCAAACAAGTGCCAGCCGTCGCCGAACAAGCCGTCGTTTGCCCAGTCGGTAGCCCATGTACCGACAGTAGAAACCGAAACGTAATAAACGATAAACATTACTACGGCAAATATCGGAAGCGCAAGCCAGCGGTTTGTAACAATTTTGTCTATCTTGTCGGTGGTGGTAAGCTTGCCCTTGCTTTTCTTGGTATAACAGTTTCCTATAATAGAAGCGATGTATGTATATCTTTCGCTTGTGATAATGCTTTCGCTGTCATCGTCAAGCTCTTCTTCACAGTTTTTGATGTCGTTTTCAATATGGGAAAGAGTATACGGATTAAGTTCCAGTCTTTCTATAACCTTTTCATCACGTTCAAAAAGCTTAATTGCCAGAAATCTCTGTTCGTCTTCGGGAATGTTGTGCAATACAGCCTCTTCAATGTGAGCTAAGGCGTGTTCAACGCTTCCGCTGAAGCTGTGCTGAGCGGTCATTCTCTTTCCGCTTTTAGCGATTTTTACGGCTTTTTCAGCGAGAGTGTTTATTCCCTCGCTTTTCAGCGCAGAAATTTCCACTACTTCGCAACCCAGTTCCTTTGAAAGCTTGGCAGTGTCCAGCTTGTCGCCGTTCTTCCTGACAATATCCATCATATTTATCGCTGCGATAACCGGAATTCCAAGCTCAACAAGTTGAGTTGTGAGGTAGAGGTTTCTCTCTAAGTTTGAACCGTCGATAATGTTGATGACAGCGTCGGGCTTTTCATCTAAAAGAAAGTTCCTTGAAACCACTTCCTCCAGTGTATAAGGCGACAGAGAATATATTCCGGGAAGGTCTACAAGAACAACTTCATCCTCTTTTGAGCTGAAGCCCTTGATTTTTCCCTCTTTTTTCTCTACCGTTACGCCCGGCCAGTTTCCTACATATTGGTTAGAGCCTGTCAAAGCGTTGAACAGTGTGGTTTTACCGCTGTTGGGATTTCCCGCAAGCGCAATTTTAATACTCATAGTTACTACTCCTTATTTTAATAATACTTATCGAGTCAAACGTTAGTTAAAGCTAACTAACGGGTGAAAAAAACAAGGTCTATTCAACCTCTATAATTTCTGCGTCTGCTTTTCTAATCGAAAGCTCATAGCCTCTTACGGTAATCTCAACCGGGTCGCCCAGAGGAGCGACTTTTCTTATGTAGATTTCTACGCCCTTAGTAATACCCATATCCATGATTCTTTTTTTTACCGCACCCTCGCCGTGAAGCCGTTTAACTCTGACGGTTTGACCGACTTTGACATTTTTGAGTGTTTTCATTAAAATCTCTCCTTTTTATTATGAAAAATTAAGCCACTATAATTTTATTAGCCATTTCACGGCTTATTGCCACGCGGGTGTTTTTTACATTGACGATAAGATTTCCGCCGTTGTCTGATACTATCGTTACTTCTCCGCCTTCGACAAATCCAAGGCTTCCTAAAAAGCGTTTAGTATCGTCTTTTCCGCCGATTTTTTTTATTGAAGTTTTATCGCCTACGCTCGCAAAGGTTAAAGGCATCATGCTTCATCCTTCCTTCTGAATTTAAACTTTCAATAAGGGCTTGCCCGTCATTCAACGTAGCAAGAAGGGTCGGCAGCGCCGACCGGTCTGTCAGTAGGGGATTGTATCCCGCTGCTGAACGGGTAATGGAATCCGCCGCCTCTATAGGCGGGAGGGACATCTTGACTAAGTTATATAGTTAGTTTTTGCTAATATGTTTTCATCAAAATAAGTTAGCAAAAACTAACCTAATAAAAGGATAACACTTGTATAAAGGTTTGTCAATGCAGTATTTATAATTTTGTGGTTTTATACAAAAATGAGTTAGCTATTGGTAACTCGAATTGTTGAAATTATAAAAAAAGCGTTGAGTTAATCATATAATAGTATTAAAAATCAGTAAATTTTAACAGGTTAGTATGTTAATGCACAAATCAAGGCATTAAAAATAACGAAAAACTATTGAAAAACAACAATTATTATGTTAAAATTAATTAAATAAAACCTATTTTCTGATAAAGGAGAAGATTATGCCTGAATATCGTTACAGCGCAACGGATATGTCCGGTAAAATCGTCAAGGGAAAGCAAACGTTCAATAATCCCGAGCAGCTAAAAAAAATGCTCGGTGAAAAAGGGCTGATACTTGTTGACTTTGCAGAAACTGTCGATAAAGAAAAGACAAAAAAGCTGAAAAGCGGAGAGCTTTCCGAGTTTTGCCGTGAGCTTAGCTCAATGCTCAGTTCGGGAGTGTCTTTGGTAAGAGCCTTGAATATAATATCAAGCAGGGATCTTCAGCCTAGGCTTAAGAACGCTTTTTCCGAGCTTAACACACAAATAAAGAGGGGAATATCGTTATCTGAGGCTATGGATATGCAGGGCGAGAAATTCCCTATGCTTCTGGTCAACATGGTTAAGGTCGGGGAAGCAACCGGACGTCTTGACGATACCATGGATAAAATGGCGGCATATTTTGAGAAAGAAAAAAGGCTTAACGGAAGTATTAAAAGCGCTCTTACATATCCTATAATTTTGGCCGGGCTTACGCTTCTTGTTGTGATTATTCTGTTTACTTTCGTCATACCTACCTTCACATCTGTGTTCGACGGAATGGAAATACCTAAAATAACTCAGGTAATGATGAGTATAAGCAACTTCTTCACGCATCATTATTTTATTGCTCTCGGAATTGTTTTGGCGATTGCCGCAGTGGTTTATATTTTAAGGAAAAACGAACGCTTCAGGTTTTGGTTTGATAAGAAAAAGCTTAAATTCCCAAAGATAGGAAAGTTGCTGAGAATAATTTACACGGCGAGATTTGCAAGAACCTTGGCTTCATTGTATTCAAGCGGACTCACCATTATCAATTCTCTTCAGATTTCCAAGGAAACGATAGGCAACAGATATATTACGGCGCAGTTCGATGATGTAATTAAAAACGTAAGAGCGGGAAATCAGCTTTCGGTAACTCTTATGGAAATTGACGGATTTGATAAAAAGCTTGCTCAGACAATAGCGGTCGGTGAAGAAACGGGACAGCTCGACACCCTGCTTGTGTCAACCGCCGACGCTTTCGACTATGAGTCGGAAATGGCAACCAAGCGTCTTGTTCAGTTTATCGAGCCGGTTATGATAGTAATTATGGCGGTTGTCGTGTGCGTTGTAATGCTTTCGGTTCTGATGCCTATATTCGGAATGTACAGTCAGATTGAAAGTCAGGGTACGATGGCTGCGGACGTTATGTTATTTTCACTGATTTCAAATATAATTTAACATACAGCGAGTTTTAAGCTGTGAAAGGGGCTAGTTATGGCTACTTCAATTTATATTTCCAATGAGAGAATCAATATTGTGCAGGGTTCTGTCAAACAAAAGAAGATTATTATTAAAAACGTGATAGACATTCCTATAACCGAGGGAGCTATTATTAACGGAGTAATTACCGACGAATTGGAGATAAGCGAAAAGTTGAAGGACGTATTTGAAAAGAATTCGTCGCTTGATAAAAACATTCTGCTTACGGTAGACAGCGGGTCTATTTACGTTAAGAAGCTGACCGTTCCTGCTCTGAGCGCAAGAAAACTCGGCAGTATTATTAAGGATAATTTTTCCGAAATCGAAGGATATGAGGAGCTTCTTTATGATTTTGCCACCCTTGATATGAAAAATCGAAAGGACGGGGTTTTGGTTCTGGCGTGCGCCGTTGAAAGAGAGCTTATTGAAAGCTATTATGAGATTTTCAAAAAGCTTGACATAAGGATAAAGAGGATAAATATTTCTCACGCATGCGCTATAAGCCTTATTTCAAAGGTGGGAACTCTGTTAAACAATACCTTTGTTATTTCAATACTCGATAGAAACAATATAAGCAATCTGTTATTTGTAAACGGAGTGTACAGCTATTCAAATCGTACCCGGCTGGTTGAACCCAGGGGAACGGACGCCTGCGTTCAGGAGATTTCGGGGATATTATCCTCTCTCATTCAGTTTAACAAGTCTGAGAAGAACGGCACCGACATAGAAAGCTTTTATTTCTGCGGAGTAAATGAAAGCGAAAGCGGACTTTTTGACGTTCTGTCGAGAGAGCTTGAGAAGAATGTATCCGAATTTAAAACTCAGGATAATATAATCTTCCGTAATCGTAAATCAAGCGTTGCCGAGCATTTTTATGCGATAGGCAATTTGATATAAGGGCGGCTTGCAATCATAAATAATTATCGCTGTTATTTAAGCGTGGAAAGGATTTGGCGATGAGTTTAAAAAACAAAAGAATAAATCTTGCCGACAGTTTTTACAAAAAAGAAGAGAAAACTTTAAAAAGGCAAAAGACTCTGATTATTATAAGTCCCGCAATATGCGTAGTTATAGCTCTTGCCGGAATATACGGCGGAATACTGGTTAAAACCAACAATTTAAAAAACAATACGCAGGATTTGAAAAATGATATTTCAGAGCTGAAAATTCAGCAGCAGGAAACTCTTCAGCTTGAGGCGGCAAACAAAATATTATCACAGGATATGGAAAATTTGAATTTTGCCGGAGAAGAAAAAACGCTTCTGAACGGAAGAAATATATATTTTGAAAAGAGCTTGTTTTCCAACATTGAAAAGTGCGGAAATTCAAAGCTGAAAATCAGCGGCTGTATGTTTTCGGGAGGAATAATGAACCTTACCGTTACTTCGTCAAGCAAGGATCCCTTAAATATATCCGAGTTCGTCAGAAATCTTAAAGGACTTGAGTATTTTAAGGACGTATCTTATACCGGTTATACCGGCGGAGAGGAATATACGGTAAACATAACGTGTGTGTTTAATTAGACTGCAATGATAATTTTAATTTGAAGGGAATGAAAGTTTGATGAAGGATGTTACTCCTAAGCAGATAGCAATGCTTTATGTGCTTGTCAGCATACTGTTGATTATTGTTGCGGTTAAATATTTGATTTTGCCGGCATATGATGATTACAGCGAAGAGAAGCAGAATTATGAAACCGTATCTATGGAATATGATCAGCTGAAGGTTCAGTGCAGCTATAAGTCTATATACGAAACCAGAAATGCAGAGATAAAGCAAAACATAAGCGAGATTAAAAATGGTTTTCAGCCGCTTCTTCCTAAGGAAGATATAGACAAAATCATAACAAAGCTTATATATAATAATTCAATGTCAACCGAAACTCTGTATATCAGCGATGCGGCGGATTATGTCAGAGAAAGCGAAGATGGTTCGGATAATACTGATTCAAGCGGACAGACAGCCGCTTCAACGACAACTACTACAACGACTACGACAACAACAACTTCCGTATCACAGAACGGTCAGGCCGACGGCGCTTCCTCTGATGAAACGAATCAGAATATTAAGGTTTCGCAGATAAATGTAACCGTTAACGGAAAGTATGTTAATTTCGTTAAGCTTCTGAACGATATTAAATCAACTAAGGGAATGGCGGTTTCGGACGTAAGCTTTTCAACCGAAAACGGAGCATCGCCGACAACAAATCTTGACGTAACTTTAACGCTGAAGATGTATATGTATGATGATTCCGCTTCCGAAGCAAATGCAATCGATGTAAACGAAGCTGCCGAAGAAGAAACGACGGCAGCGGCGGATTAGACTGTTTTGACTATTATTTTTGTGAAAGGAGTATGCTTTGATGAAAAAGAATGTAAACGGCTCGGCGCTTGTGTGGGCAATGATAACGGTATCCATGCTTGTTATAATCGTCGGCGGACTTTTGACTTTGAGCATGGTCTATTTTAACAAAAATGCCGAAACCGTAAAGGATACTCAGGCTTATTTTAATGCAAGGTCGGGAATGGATTTTGTTAAGGAACAGCTTGAAGCAAACGACTATGAGTTCCGTGAAGGCTTTGTAACCCAGAAAAACGACGTAACCTATTCAGACGACAACGGAAGCGTTATCTTTACGGTTAAAAATTCAAAGACGTCCTCCTCGGGAAAGTATCTGTACATAGTTTCCGAGGGAAATGACAACGGTGAAACGGTGACGCTGGAGGCGCGTTTTGTTCTAACGGGCAAGGGTACTGTCGACGATCCTGAAATATACGTTTTTGACGGATATATAAATGAAGAGTAGAATTTCAGCATTAATAAGCAGGATAATGAGAAAGGAGTTGTTATGGCGATGGCAGAAAAAAATAATAAAAGCGGTATGACGATTATCGAAGTTGTTATCGCTATGACGATTATAGCGATTTCTTCGGCGATTATGTGTACGGGTATATCGACTTCTTTGAGTATAATAAGAAAATCCGCCGATATGATTAATAATAACGCTGAAAACAAAAGCTCTCTTTTAGAGAATATCGCCGACAGCAAAACGGAAAATATTAAAAAAAGTATTCTGACCTTTAAC
The DNA here is from genome assembly GCA_964617585.1 of uncultured Ruminococcus sp. Lineage (GTDB taxonomy): Bacteria > Bacillota > Clostridia > Oscillospirales > Ruminococcaceae > UMGS1601. The sequence continues at coordinate 37,922 of CAZTXS010000004.1, read as the reverse complement.
TCCAAGGATTACGACATCTATGAAATAAAAGCCGAAAACGATTCGGGAGAGCTTATCTATTATTCGGCAAATGAAGCTACTCTTAATACAAGAGGTATGCTCCAGTGCTTTATTGAAACCTTTGAAAAGCTTTCGGGCGGATCAATAAGCGGAGTAACCCTGACAAAAAACAGTATTGACAGCAGCGAAAACTCGAACGCTTCAAATGCGTTTATAGATTATCTAAACGACACTTACGGCATAGACGCAGGCAGTTTTTACTGGAGAATAGTTAAGGATACTTCGGACGGTACATATAAAATCGCTTTGACAGACGAATTAAAGCCTCTTATATCGGACGGCAGTTTTGTGGAGGTTGACGTAGCAAGCGTAAAAATCGGTTCGACAAATTACAGCAATATCAAAAGCGGATACTGTCAGTTTAAGACTGTAACGCCTTCTGACAACAGCTTTAACGGCGGTAATGACTATCTTATTTTGAATACTGTAGTCGGCTCTGACGTGGACGTTGATTCATTCCTTACCAAAGACGATTTTAATATAACCAAAAACGGTTCGGTGATATTTAACCTGTTTGAATATTTATGCGTAACAAATAATTATACCGGAGATTTGAACTCAAATAATTGTTCAGAAGTGTTTGCGGACGGTTTAAAAAAGCTTGGTATTGACGCAAGCGAAGCTGTTTTCAGCTTAAGCTTTAATTCGGGCGAGCCGATAATTACATACTGCGTCAGCGCAGATAAGACGGAGCTTAAGGAAAACGACTATGTTTCGGTTAAAAAAGCTGTTATTTCAGGCGGGAGCGTTGAATATTCAAGCGGATTCACAAAAGCTGTCGAGAGCGGCGATGGAATTATGACAGACTCCGAGCTTAAATCAACGGACGTTTTTGAAGATGAGGAGATATTCACCGACAGCGGTCACGCTGTTACTATAAAGAATATGTTCACATACTTTATGCTTGAAAAGAGGATTGACAGCAGCGTTAATTCGGAAAATGCATCTGACAGCCTTAATGAAAAAGTTAAGAACAGTACCGGAATTGATTCTGAGAATTCCCTTTGGCTGGTGACCCGAGATAGTGATAACGACAATTTGATTTTCAAGTATTCGACAGTTCTTCCGCTTTCACAGATGAAATACGGCGATAATTATAAAAAATATGCAGATATTTTAGTCAGAACCATAAGCGCAGAATATAATTATGATAAAAATAAATGGACCTATACTAACGGATATTCTCAGCTAAAATATGAGGACGGCAAATTTGTTCTCGGAGAGGAATCGATAGAGCTTGACAGCTTGTCCGATGATGAAGCTATGCTTATATCAGCTATAGCAAACGGTCTGTACCAAAACGGAAATCCTGAAGAGCTTGACGGAGAAAGCGGTTACACCGAGGAAAACGGCGAAAGGACCGTAAACGACGATTCTGCGGCAGGTAAAATAATAAAGGGCGCAATTAATAACTTCAACGTTGATTTGGATAAGTATTATTGGAGGGTTTCCGACGGGGGAGATTTTATTACGTTCGTTAAAAAGAGCGCCGTTTTGTCAGACAGCGAGGGGAATCCCGATACTTCCCAAAAAGTAACGGCGGTTTCGATAAAGATAAGCAAGCTCAAAAAAGAAGAACAGGAGATAAGCATAAGCCTTATAAACGGCGTTTATGTATTGAATTCTTAAATTTGTCAAAGGAGGTAAACCGCTTTTGAAAATCAGTAAAAAAATAAAAAGACAAAGCGGTTTTACGCTTGTCGAAGTGGTAGTAGCTTTAATGTTGTTTGTGATTTTGGTAGGTTCGGCTGCCGCAATTCTGCTTTCAAGTCAGAAGCTTTTTGCCAATAACGCAAACTCAATAAAAGCGATGGATATTGCAAACTCCGCTTTCAGGATTTTAGATGAAAGAGTAAAGTATTCGACTAATTTGATAATTTCTTCCGACGATGAAACCTCAGGAGGGCTTTTGGATAACTCAACGTCCTCAGGCAAGAAAGAGTATCCTTATGTTGAGTGTATAAGGTTTACGCAGGACGGCGATGTTGAAATTTCAAGAAACGGCAGCGGAAGCTTCAAGAGCGTTCTTGACAGGAGTAAATACAAGGTCATGATTACCGTTGAAGAAATGCCCGAAAGCGGAAGCGCAAAGGGACTTAACATCATGGCGGTGAAAATAGAGGTTATCGACAGCAGGGACGGCAGTACGGCGTACTCAGTTTCTTCTGACGCAGGGAAAATAGAGCTTTTGAATTTCAAGGACGGAAGTACGTTTTTCCCGGAGGGAAGCGTGATTGACAAAAAGGATATTTACACTGTTGACAACACGTCTTGCGATTTGTATTTCAATTATTCGTATATTGAATAATCCTTTATATTCATTGTCAAAGGAGGAAATAAAAAGTTGAAAAATGTTCCAATCGGCGAAGTGCTGAAAGAATACGGATATATAACCGAAGAACATATAAAGCAAGCTCTTGACTATCAGAAAACCGATAAGGGAAAGGGTAAAAGACTCGGAGCCTTGCTTCTTGAGCTGGGCTTTGTAACAGAGCATCAGGTTCTTGAGGCTTTAGGTAAAAAGTTCGATTATCCGCTTGTTGATTTTAATGATATTGACGTTGATACCGAATGCGTTGCTAAGATTCCGAAACAGCTTGCTCAGAGCTACAGCATGATTGCGGTAAAAGAGAATAACGGACGTTTGGTTGTCGTTATGAGCGATCCGTTGAATTTGTATGCTCAGGAGGACGTAAAGCAGATTGCCAGAATGCCGATAGAAATTGCGCTGGCTGAAAAGATAAAGATTGAAAAGGCGATCGAGCTTTATTATTCCGAAGTTGATTCAAAAAATGCCGCTAAAAAAGCAAATATTTCTGCGGTAGATATAGAAGTTCCGTCAATGAACTATGTTGATGAAGCGGACGACGACGCTCCTATCATAAATCTTATAAACAGCCTTTTGGCAAGAGGATATTCTATAAACGTAAGCGATATTCACATTGAGCCCTTTGAAGAGGAAACAAAGGTGAGAATGAGAGTTGACGGAATGATACTCGATTACGTTTCTCTTTCAAAATCGCTTCATGCGTCTATAATAGCAAGAATAAAAATCATGTCTAATCTTGACATAGCCGAAAAAAGGGTTCCTCAGGACGGTAATTTCAGAGTTATCGTAGAGGGCTTCGATATAAGCGTTCGTGTGTCCATCATACCTACCGTTCACGGCGAAAAGGCGGTACTCAGATTCTTGTCGTCCAACGTTGTTATTGATAAAGCGGGAAATTTCGGCATGGAGCCTGACGCTTATGAAAAGTTTTCAAGAATGCTTAAAGCCCCGAACGGAATAATTTATATAACGGGACCTACGGGAAGCGGTAAAACAACAACTCTGTACATGGTTTTAGAAGAAGTTTCCAAGCGTGAGGTGAATATTTCAACTATTGAAGACCCGGTTGAAAAAGCCTTGCCTAAGATTAACCAGATGTCAGTAAACGTGGCGGCGGGTCTTACCTTTGAAAGAGGACTGAGAGCGCTGCTTCGTCAGGATCCTGACGTTATAATGCTTGGAGAAACCCGTGATGCGGAAACTGCGTCTATCTCGGTCAGAGCGGCAATAACGGGACACCTTGTTTTTTCAACACTGCATACGAACGACGCTATTTCTTCTATTGTGCGTCTTGAGGACATGGGGCTTGAGCCGTACTTAGTTGCAAACTCGGTTGTAGGTATAGTAGCGCAGCGGTTGGTGAGAAAGGTATGTCCTAACTGCGCTTACGAATGCGAGCCTACCGAGGAGGAAAAGGCTGTTATCGGAAACGATATACCGATTATAAGAAAGGGCAGAGGCTGCCGGAATTGTAATAACACAGGCTATAAGGGCAGGGTTTCAATTCATGAAATCGTTGAGATTGATAAGACCCTGAAGAGAATGATTGCAAAGGGCGCTGAAACCGAGGATATGCAGGCTTATGCAAGACAGCAGGGAATGAAAACTCTGGCGGAAAGCGCAGTAGACCTCGTGAGAAAGGGAGTAACAACCCCCCAGGAGGTATTAAAAGTAGCTTATTATTCCGATTAATAACAGGAGGGCGGACGATTTATGACAATTCACGAGCTGGTTATGAATGCGAGGGAGAAAAAGTGCTCCGACGTACATATTTCTTCAGGGATACCCACGGCTTTTCGTGTAAACGGCAAGCTCACGGAATGCGGCTTTGATATATCGTCAGATGAAGCTGAGGAAATGATATTCTCGCTTATTAATGAAAAGCAGAAAAAAGAGCTGGAGGACGGCAACGACTTAGACTTTGCTTTTGAAACTCCCGACGGATGCAGGCAGAGGGTCAATGTGTTCAAGTACAAGGGCAGGGTTGCCGCTACAATACGTCTTTTAAACGACTATATTCCAACGCTGGCGGAACTTAAGCTTCCGGATGTACTTCAGACTCTGGCTGACGAGCCGAGGGGACTTATACTTGTTACAGGACCTACGGGAAGCGGAAAATCTACGACCCTTGCCGCTATGATAAATCATATTAATCACACAAGATATGAGCACATTCTGACCGTTGAAGACCCTATTGAGTATGTATATAAACAGGATAAAGCTACTATTCACCAAAGAGAAGTCGGCGGCGATGTCAAGAGCTTTGCGGCGGCGCTCAGAAGCGCTCTCCGTGAGGACCCTGATATTATTCTTGTCGGAGAGATGCGTGATTATGAAACTATTTCGGCGGCTGTTACTGCGGCTGAAACCGGACACCTTGTTATGTCGACGCTTCACACTATAGGAGCGGCTCAGACGATAGACAGAATTATAGACAGCTGTCCGCCTGAAAAACAGAATCAGATAAGAACGCAGCTAAGCAGTATAGTTAAAGGAGTTATTACTCAGTCGCTTATTCCTAAAGCCGACGGAAGCGGCAGAATTGCGGCAACCGAAATCCTTGTGGGAACGGACGCCGCCTGCAATCTTATCCGCGAAAACAAATGCCATCAGCTGAATACGGTAATGCAGTCGGGAAAAGGCTTAGGTATGCACACGCTTAACAACGACCTTGCAAAGCTTGTTGTCGGAGGTGTGATAACCGGAGAAAACGCAATGAAGGTATCTCCTGACAAATCGGATCTTCAGCAGTATATTTAAAACCGATATATTTTCAAAACGGAGAAACGTAAATGAAGATACAAACAGATAAAAAGATTATTTTGGCTTCTGCTTCACCCAGAAGAAAAACGCTGATAAAATATCTTTTCAGCGATTATGAAGTGGTTCCGTCACATATTAACGAGGACGATTATAAAATGCTTTCGCCATATGAAATGCCTGAATTTTTGGCAACTCAGAAAACTAAGGACATAGCTAAAGCTTATCCGGACGCCGTAGTTATCGGCTGCGATACGTCCGTAGTGTTGGGCGAGAGAGTTTTAGGGAAGCCGAAAGACGAGCTTCAGGCAAGAAATATGCTTTCTCTTTTGTCTGATAAGACTCACAAGGTTATAACAGGGGTATGTCTTACACACGGAGATACGTCTATGTCTTTTTCGGTTTCTACCGACGTTACTTTTTATGAGCTTGACAATGATGAGATAGACGAGTATATACGCTCGGGCGAGCCTTATGACAAGGCCGGTGGATATGGGATTCAGGGACTGGGTTCAGTTTTTGTAAAGGAAATATCGGGGGATTTTTATAACGTAGTCGGTTTGCCTGTTTCAAGGCTGTACCGTGAGGTTATCGAGTTTCTCAATCTCATAGGAGGATAATTTAATCAAAAAGGTTTTTAAGATTTTTTTCTTTCTGAAAATCATAAATTTGAAGGGTGTTATTCCGGTTCAAGGTGGCAAGGAAAATATCCTTCACTTTTTTGCCTCTGGCCGAAAGCTCTCTGTTCAGCCATGTTTCGTCAACGCCGCAGTATTTTAGATTTTTATGCATGATTTTTCCGTCTATAATGATATTTATATTGATGTATTCCTGCTTGGGCATTGGCTCTAAATTTAAATCCGTCGCAGTGACGGGTCGGTATTCCGAACAGGGGAAAAAGCTTATTTCTCCGTTGTTTTCCATAAAAGCGTAATTTATTTGAGAAATGTCGAAATAGCCGTTCGTTCTTGCTTTTGTCAGCAGGTCGTTTATATCAAGCTTCGACTTTTTCAGGTTTTCGTCATATATTTTACCGTTTTCAATCAGAAGCAGCGTTCTGCCGGAAAAGAAACGCCGGCATTTAATAGATTTCATGGTTAATACAGATATTAAAAAAACTACAAGTCCGTATACTATCATAGCAATCAATGCGATCAGAACTTCTCTGCCCTCGGTTGAAACGGACATTTCTGCGGCTATCGAGCCTATGGTTATACCGTTGATATAGTCGAACATATTAAGCTCGGAAATCTGTTTATTTCCCAAAAGCTTTGAAATAAGAAGCATCACCAGAATCGAAAGCAGAGCCGCTCCTATTATTTTAATAACTAACATAAACAATCATTCCTTTTTGATAAATAAAAATTAATACATATTAGCTTTATGTTAGTATTTTCAGCGCAATAAAAAAATATTCAATTTTTGTTAGTGGTATTATACTTAGGCAAGATGTCGCCTCTATAGGCGGCGGGTTCCATTACCCGGTCAGAAGCGGGATACGATCCCTTACCGACCGGTCGGTCGGCAATGCCGACCCTTGCCGCATTGAATAACGGGCAAGCCCTTATTGAAATTGAAAACGGCGGGTGATTTATATTAAACTGTTAAAAAAAAGAGAAAAGGGAACACCTATGAAAGAGCTTATGCAGTATAACGGCAGGCAGCTTTCATATGCAGTTGAACGAATAGGCGGAAACGAGAAAATACTCGGAAAAGCGGGAGCGATAACCGTAACGGAGGATGACATTGTAATAGTGTGCGATGGTAAAGAGGTTTTCAGATGTGTTACCGACGGCGCAGTTATAGCTATGCTGATGAGCGGCAACGGCTGTGATATAAAGGGTAATGACAAGCTGGGCGTCAAACGGCATTTGGTCGCTCATTTTTCAACGCTTAAATAAAGCACGTTCCGCTTTTGAAGTATGATAAAAAATGTTGAAATTGCAGGTAAAAGGTGATATAATTAATAAGTTATGCAATCAGCGTATATATATATTGTATGGGCTGTTAAATAATTTCGGAGGCGAAATAAAGGAATGTTAAGAGAAGATTTAAGGAATATTGCTATTATCGCTCACGTTGACCACGGAAAAACTACTCTGGTTGACGGAATGTTAAAGCAGAGCGGAACCTTTAGAGAAAATCAGGTAGTGAATGAAAGGGTAATGGATAATAACGATATTGAAAGAGAACGAGGAATTACCATTCTTGCTAAAAATACATCTGTCGTCTATAAGGACGTTAAGATAAATATAATCGATACTCCGGGTCATGCTGATTTCGGCGGAGAGGTAGAGCGTGTTCTCAAAATGGTTGACGGAGTTATTCTGCTTGTTGACGCAGCCGAGGGAACAATGCCTCAGACAAGGTTTGTGCTTCAGAAGTCTTTGGAACTTGGACACAAGGTCATTGTTGCAGTAAATAAAATCGACCGTCCCGATTCAAGGCTTGGAGAGGTTGAGGACGAGGTTTTAGAGCTTCTTATGGATTTGGACGCTTCGGATGAGCAGCTTGACAGCCCTTTTTTGTATTGTTCGGGAAGGGACGGAACGGCTTCTTATTCAGCGGATGAGCAGGGAACAGACCTTATACCGTTGTTTGATACTATACTTAATTATATTCCTGCGCCTGAAGCCGACGAGAACGGAAGCCTTCAGATGCTCGTTTCATCTATAGACTATAACGACTATGTGGGAAGAATAGCTGTGGGGCGCATTGAGCGTGGAGTTATAAAGGTGAATCAGGACGTTTCTGTCGGAGATTATCACGAAACTAAAAAAGAATACAGGGGGAAGATAGCTACTCTGTATCAGATAGAGGGGCTTAACCGTGTTCCGTGCGACAGCGCAAAAGCCGGAGATATAGTTTGCATAAGCGGTATTGAAAATATTTATATAGGCGATACTATCTGTGAGTTCGGTAAGTTTGAGCCGATTCCGTTTGTTAAGATTTCAGAGCCTACAGTTGAAATGACGTTTTCGGTCAATGACAGCCCGTTCGCAGGGAGAGAAGGTAAGTTCGTGACGTCGCGGCAGCTTCGTGACAGATTGTTTAAAGAAATTCTGAAAGACGTTTCTCTGCGTGTTTCAGACGGTGAAACCACAGACAGCTTCAGGGTTGCAGGAAGGGGAGAAATGCATCTTTCTATACTGATAGAGAATATGAGGAGAGAGGGTTATGAGCTTTCAGTGTCCACTCCTAGGGTTCTGTTTAAGGAGATAGGAGGAAAGCTGAATGAGCCTGTAGAGCGGCTTGTTGTGGACATTCCTGCTGATAATGTGGGAGCGGTAATGGAAAAGCTCGGAGCGAGAAAGGGAGAGCTTCAGGAAATGACTCCTGTGGGAAGCAGAATGAAGCTTGAATTTTTGATACCTGCAAGAGGACTTTTCGGATATAAGAGCGAATTTCTTACCGACACCAAGGGAGAGGGTATAATGAGTTCTGTTTTTGCCGAGTATCAGCCATATAAGGGAGAAATATCAAGAAGAAATACGGGTTCGCTTGTTGCTTTTGAAGCGGGTACAGCGGTAGGCTACGGGCTTTTCAACGCACAGGAAAGAGGAGAGCTGTTTATTAATCCGGGAACCGAGGTTTACGAGGGTATGGTAGTCGGAGCGTCGCCTAAGTCTGAGGACTTGGTGGTAAACGTATGCAAGAAAAAGCATTTGACAAATACCCGTGCGAGCGGAAGCGACGATGCGTTAAGACTTATACCGCCGAGAATACTTTCTCTTGAGGACTGTCTTGAATTTTTGGCGGACGACGAGTTGCTGGAGGTTACTCCCGAAAGCTTGAGAATAAGAAAAAGAACATTGAACAACAGCATGAGAGCTAAGGAAAGAGCTAAAAAATAAGTTTATTACCCAGTGCAAAATTAGTCGATTTTGTTCTGGGTTTATCTTTATCGGCATAAATGTTTCAGAAAAGAAAAAAGTATAGGTGAGAAAATGACTTTAAAGGAAGCTCAGACCGGTGATAAGGTAAACGTATTGAAAATCAATCTTGACAAATCTGTAAAGCGGCGTTTTGAGGTTCTCGGAATGACTGAAGGATCGGCGGTAAGCGTTATAAACCGCAAAAGTTCAGGAACAATGATAATAAATATAAGAGGAACAAGATTTGCAGTAGGTAAGGATTTTGCCGGGGGAATAGAATGTACGTTTAACAAAGCCGAGAGAACAGGCAGATTAAAGGGCTTTGACGAGCTTGTGTCAAGGAGTGAAAAGAAAGCTGCTGTTCTTTAGGGGAAAGGGGAGCGGAATGTAGTGGCAAAGGAATCTTTATGCAGCGTTGCGTTTATAGGCAACCCCAACTGCGGAAAGACCACTCTTTTTAATTCTTATACCGGGGCTAAGCTAAAGGCGGCTAACTGGCCCGGAGTAACGGTAGAGAAAAAAGAGGGAGAAGCGCAGTATCACGGCGAAAAATATAAGCTGGTCGACCTTCCCGGAATATATTCGCTGACTTCATATACAATGGAGGAAAAGCTTTCGAGGGAATATATAATGGGAGATGAGGTTGACGTTGTGGTCGACGTTATCGACGCTTCGAGTCTGGAGAAAAGCCTTTATCTTGCGCTTCAGCTTATAGAGCTTGGAAAGCCCGTTGTTATGGCGTTCAATATGATGGATATAGTAGACGACAGAGGAATGGAAATAGATTTTCACCGTCTGCCTGAAATACTTGGTGCGCCGTGCATACCTATATCTGCAAGAAAGGGCACGGGACTGGAGGTGCTTATGCACGCTGTTAAGCACCATAAAGGCAAACCGTGCGACAGATTGGAGCATGAGCGTCATCTTGTACATAATTACGGCGAAAGCCACGGACGTCATAAGCATAATCATCATGATGAATACGCAATGGTTTACAGTGATGAGATTGAAGATAAAATAGACATTATAACCGAGCTTCTTGAGATAAAATATCCCGATACGCCTAACTGCAGATGGCACGCTCTTAAATATTTGGAGCAGGACGAGGAAATTTTAAAGAAGTATCCCCTGAATCTTAAGGGAATAGCAGACATAAGCTATGAGTCGGATATCATAAACCAGAAGTATGATTTTATAGAGGAAATAATCAAAGAAGTTTTGGTAGGAAAAGACCGTAAAAGTATGTTTACCGACAAGCTTGATAAGGTTTTGACGCACAGATTTTGGTCCATTCCGATTTTTCTTATAATAATGGCGATAGTTTTTGCGATGACGTTTGTTGTTGGCGACTTTATAAAAGGTTATTTTGAAGCGGGACTGGGCCTGTGTTCTGAGCATTTTGATAAATTTCTTATTGAAATAAATACAAATGGGGTTCTAAGGTCGCTTATTATAGACGGAATTTTTTCCGGAGTGGGAGGAATACTGGCGTTTTTGCCGAATATCTTTATTCTCTTCCTGGCACTTGCCTTTTTGGAGGACAGCGGTTATATGTCGAGAGTTGCCTATGTTATGGACGGCGTAATGAGTAAGGCGGGTCTTTCGGGTAGAGCCTTTATTCCTATGCTGCTTGGGTTCGGCTGTACGGTTCCTGCGGTTATGGCGTCAAGAACCTTGGAAAATGAAAACGACAGGCTGAGGACTATATTTATCACTCCGTTTATGTCGTGCAGCGCAAGGCTTCCTGTATACGTTTTGCTTTCTGAAATGTTTTTCGGGAACAAAGCCATGATAGCCGCTTATTCAATGTATGTTATAGGTATATTGGCTGCTGTAGCGGCGGCTCTTATTATAAAAGCGTTTTCTAAAAATAAGCATATAAACGACCTGCTCATTGAGCTTCCGGAATATAAATCGCCTAATTTGCGTTCGATTTCTATATATGTTCAGGAAAAGGTAAAGGACTATTTGACTAAAGCGGGAACGACTATATTTATTGCTTCTATTATCTTATGGGTGATACTGAACTTCGGTCCTGACGGAATGGTGGGGGATAATATATCTCAAAGCTTTGGAGCGAGCATAGGTCGTGCGCTTGTTCCCATCATGTCAACGGCGGGATTGGGCTACTGGCAGATTGCTGTCGCTTTGATTTCAGGAATCGCCGCTAAAGAGGTTGTCGTTTCAAGTATGAGCGTTTTGTACGGTATAACAAATGTTTCGTCAGCCGCAGGAATGTCCTCGTTGGCGTCGATATTAAGCGCACAAGGCTTTACGGCTGTAAACGCATATTCTATGATGATTTTTTGTCTGTTATATGTTCCGTGCATTGCGGCTATCGCTGCAATTAAAAGAGAAACAAGGTCTTTGAAATGGACCTTATGCTCTATAGTTATGCAGCTTGCTACAGCGTGGACGCTGTCGACGGTATTTTATCAGCTAGCAAGCTTAATAAAATAATAATAAAACCCGACAGTTTTTCTGTCGGGTCGTTTTTTTATAATTACGGGGCAAGCCCTTATTGCAAATTACTTAGCGTATTCTACAGCTCTGCTTTCTCGGATTAAATGAACCTTTATCTGTCCCGGATAATCCATTTCATCTTCGATTTGCTTTGCAATGTCACGAGCGATAATAACCATTTTTTCGTCGTTTACCTTTTCAGGCTGAATCATTATGCGGACTTCACGTCCTGCTTGAATTGCGTATGATTTATTAACGCCGTCATATGAAGAACATATTTCTTCAAGCTTTTCAAGACGCTTGATATAGTTTTCATAATTTTCGCTTCTTGCCGCAGGTCTTGCCGCCGATATAGCGTCCGCCGCCTGTACAAGAGCGGCAACGACCGTTCTCGTTTCAACGTCGCCGTGATGCGCTTCGATAGCGTGAATAACATCGGGGCTTTCCTTGTATTTTTTACAAACGTCAACGCCTATCTGAACGTGAGAGCCTTCAATTTCATAACTAAGCGCCTTTCCTATATCGTGAAGAAGTCCTGCTCTTCGCGCAAGATTTGCGTCAACACCAAGCTCTGCCGCCATCATACCGGCAAGGTGCGAAACTTCTATAGAGTGGTTGAGAACATTTTGACGATAGCTCGTTCTGTAATGCAGTCTTCCGAGTAGCTTAATAAGCTCATTGTTTACGCCGTGAACGTTAGTTTCAAGAACTGCACGTTCACCCTCCTGCTTGATTTTAAGCTCAACCTCCCGCCTTGCCTTGTCAACCGCTTCCTCAATGCGGGTAGGATGAATTCTTCCGTCCTGAATAAGCTTTTCAAGAGCTATTCTTGCAATCTCTCGTCTTACCTGATCAAAACAGGAAAGAGTGATTGCCTCCGGCGTGTCGTCGATAATGAGGTCTACGCCGGTCAGTGTTTCGATAGTCCTGATATTTCTTCCCTCGCGTCCGATAATTCTTCCTTTCATTTCATCGTTAGGAAGAGGTACAACGGATACTGCCGTTTCTGAAACCTGCTCTGCGGAACATCTTGCTATAGCCAGAGAAATATATTGTCTTGCCTTATCCTCACATTCCTCTTTGATTTTTGCTTCATAAGCCTGAATCTTAACTGCTTTTTCGTGAACAAGCTCGTCCTCAAGACTTGTTAAAAGATGTTCCTTAGCCTGTTCCTTAGTAAATTCGGAAATCTTTTCAAGCATATCGAGCTGACTTTTTTTGATTCTGTTCGATTCGGCTAATGTTTCGTCCGCCTTTTTCAGCTTTGATTGTAAAGTTTCTTCTTTTTTTTCAATGCCATCCAGCTTTCTGTCAATAGATTCTTCTTTCTGCTGTATACGTCTTTCTTGCCTGGATACCTCATTGCGGCGTTCCTTAATTTCTTTTTCAGCCTCGGAACGATTTTTATGTATCTCTTCCTTGGCTTCAATCAAAGTTTCTTTTTTAATACTTTCCGCATTCTTTTTAGCTTCATTTACAATACGCTCGGCTTCCTTTTCGGCAGAGCCTATTTCAGCCTCGGCAGTTCTTATTCTTGACTTTATACCCTGCTTGAATGAAATAAATCCGCACAAAAGAGCGCCAATTAAAAAAGCAACGCAACACAATAGGATAATTAACCATGCGTCCATTTAACAGCTTCCTCCTTCTTTAAGTAATATTACTTAGGAAGGTATGCCCTATTTGCTTATTAAATTTTTAAATAATTTTATAGTAACATTTACCTTCAAAAGTAAAGTGTAATAAAGTAATAATATCTATACTTCAATAAAGGTTTTTAAAATAAAAAACAACCCTTGTTGTATAAATACAATAATATACTAAATAATTGTACTTCATTTTGTGCAATTTGTCAAGCTGTAAAAGTCATAATAATTAATAATCATTTATTTTGTTTACATTTAAGGAAATTAAAGGTATTGACTTTTCATATAAAAGATGTTAAACTGTACTCAATGCAATGATAAGGAAGCTGATTATCATAAGGATATTCTGAAAGAGAATTTCGTCTTTGGCTGAAAGCGAAATGAATATCAGTATTTTCAGATACCGCCTTTGAGCTTCGTTTAATACACGGCGTATGCCTGCGTTAAAGGCGTTAATGAGTCACGGTTCGTACCGTGAGAATTTGGGTGGAACCACGAGTAATCGTCCCAAGGATGTGTATATGTCCTTGGGCTTTTTTATATTTGTGAGGAGGACTTATATGAAATTGAAAAAAAGAGGAGCGTTCCTGACGTTCTTTTTGTCAATAGCTGCTGAAATTGCGGTTATGGTGCTGTTTTTGCTTGCGGTCAATCACATTACGGTTATGTATGTTTCACTTCTTTTGGCGATAATGCTCTTTGTTTTTGTCTATTGGTCTAACACTGCTTTTAATGAGCTTAGCGCTACCAAAGACGGAAAGAGTATTCTTTCCAAAAAAACCAGAATGATTTTCAACCTGATAAGCAAGGTTCTGAGCGTTGCTCTTTTAGCGGTAGGAGTTCTTGTCTTTTTGGATTATTACTACTATCCGATTTTCAGCAGGAGATAAAATTCAATTTGTAATAGAGAGGAAGATAAAAATGATAAAGCTTAAATTAAAGGACGGGAGTATTCGTGAAATTGAAAATGCAGCTCCCGCAGCCGAGATTATCAAAGGAATAGGAATGGGGCTTTATAAGGCTGCGTGTTCGGTCAGGATTAACGGCGAGGTAAAAGATTTAAGAACGGTTGTTGAGAGCGACTGCGATTTTGAGGTTCTTACCTTTGACGACCCTGACGGAAAGAAAACCTTTTGGCATACCGCTTCGCATATTATGGCTCAGGCGGTTAAGCGTCTTTACCCCGAAACGCTTTTGGCGATTGGACCTGCAATCGACAACGGCTTCTATTATGATTTTGACAGAGAAACTCCTTTTACAGAGGAGGAGCTTGGTAAAATCGAAGCTGAAATGAAAAAGATAGTAAAAGAGGGGCTGAATCTTGAACAGTTTGAGCTTTCTCCCGAAGAAGCAATCAAATATCTAGAAGAAAAAGGCGAGATATATAAGGTGGAGCTATGTCGGGAGCACGCTGACAAGGGCGAGCCTATTTCGTTCTATAAGCAGGGAGAGTTCACCGACCTTTGCGCAGGGCCTCACCTTATGACGACAGCGCCGGTCAAGGCTTTTAAGCTCACATCCTGCACGGGAGCTTATTGGCGAGGAAGCGAAAAGAATAAGATGCTTTCGAGAATTTATGCTACGGCTTTTCCTAAAGCAAGCGAGCTTGAAGCTTATCTGGAACGCTTAGAGGAAGCCAAGAAGAGAGATCACAGAAAGCTGGGTAAAGAGCTTGGACTTTTCACGCTTATGGACGAGGGTCCGGGATTTCCGTTCTTCCTGCCTAAGGGAATGATTCTCAAGAACACTCTTATCGATTATTGGAGAGAGGTTCACACAAGAGCAGGCTACAATGAAATATCTACGCCTATGATGATGAACAGAGGCTTGTGGGAGCGTTCGGGACACTGGGATCATTATAAAGACAATATGTATACTACGGTTATTGATGAAACTGACTTCGCAATAAAGCCTATGAACTGTCCGGGAGGACTTCTGGTTTATAAAACTCAGCTTCATTCTTACCGCGATTTACCTTTAAGGCTGGGAGAGCTGGGGCTTGTTCACCGTCATGAGCTTTCGGGAGCTTTACACGGACTGATGAGAGTCAGATGCTTTACTCAGGACGACGCTCATATATTCATGACAAAGGATCAGATCAAGGACGAGATAAAAGGAGTAGTTGCTCTTATAGATGAGGTCTACAGTCTATTCGGCTTTAAATATCACGTTGAGCTTTCAACCCGTCCCGAGGACAGCATGGGAAGCGATGAGGACTGGGAGATTGCAACTTCATCTCTTAAGGACGCTCTTGAAGAAATAGGACTTGACTTTGTCATAAATGAGGGCGACGGAGCGTTTTACGGTCCAAAGATTGACTTCCACCTTGAAGATTCGCTGGGAAGAACATGGCAGTGCGGAACCATTCAGCTTGACTTCCAGCTTCCCGAAAGGTTTGAGCTTGAATATACCGGAGCGGACGGCGAAAAGCACCGTCCTGTCATGATACACCGTGTTGTATTCGGAAGCATAGAAAGATTTATAGGAATTTTAATCGAGCATTTTGCAGGAGCGTTTCCTCTTTGGCTTGCGCCTGAGCAGGTTAAGATAATTCCTATTTCTGACAGGCAGTCAGAATATGCAGAGGGCCTGCTATCAAAGCTTGAAGCCGCTAAAATCAGATCTTCAATAGACAGCAGAAGCGAGAAGATGGGATATAAGATACGTCAGGCGCAGCTTGAAAAGATACCTTATATGATTATTATCGGAGATAAGGAAATTGAGGAAAGCACCGTGTCAGTACGTTCGAGAAAGGACGGAGATTTAGGAAAAATGACGGCGGACGAGCTTGTCAAAAAGCTTGTTGAGGAGATTAAGACAAAGGCAAGATAATTGAGCAAAATCTAAACAAAGGGCAGTCTGTATTAAGATTGCCCTTGAATATTCTTTAACCATTTAATTTTGACAAAACAACAAGAAAAATTTACTCATTTTCGCTGATGTTTATACTTAAAATTAAGTAAAACCCTTAATAAATTATGAACAATGTTTAATTTTCATTGCTTTGGCTTTTTGATATAAAATTTATTAATATTTACAAGTGCATATTATACAAATACTTGCTTATATATTTGTGTAACATATACATATTGGGTTAAATTGCACAAAAAAAGTGCTTTTTAAACAACTCTAAAAACCTTGACAAACAGTTGTTAAATTGCTATAATTGTAACTAGAAAATTATATCCATTTTGAGCAAAATCACAAAAACGGCGTGTTAAAAAACGGTTTATAGTGGTTTTTAGCTAAAATTTTCTAAATATAGTGCATTTATTGTGAGCAACGCACAAAATGTGCAACTTGCACAAAATGGTTATTTTTAATTTCATAAGCCGGGGAAATGCTATGAGTGTTATTCTTTCTGCCAGAAACATTTGCCGTGATTTTAAAACCGGTAATAATATTGTTGTCAACGCTTTGAAAAACATCAATATTGATATTGAAGAAAGCAGGCTTACGGTTTTGAGAGGTCCTTCGGGAAGCGGTAAGACTACTCTTATCAACACGCTGGGCGCTCTTGACAGACCGTCGGACGGCGAGGTTTGGTTTGACGGACGTGACATAACAAAGCTTTCCGATAAAAAGCGTGACAGGCTTAGGCGGAATGACATGGCGTTTGTATTTCAGTCAGTCGCTTTAATGTCATCGATGACGGCGTATGAAAACGTCGAGTTCGGGCTGAGGCTTGCGAAGGTTCCTTATTCCGAACGTGACAAGCGCACTCGTGAGGTTATGAAAAACGTCGGACTTGAAAAGCGTATGTTCCACCGTCCGGGAGAGATGTCGGGCGGCGAACAGCAGAGGGCAGCCATAGCGAGAGCGATAGCTCACAGACCTAAGGTTATATTTGCCGACGAGCCTACGGCGGAGCTGGATTCGGGAATATCACTCCATATCGTTAAGCTTTTTAAAGAGCTTGTTCAAAAGGAGGGTATGACCATAGTGATGACCACTCATGATCCAAGTATGATGGAGGTCGCAGATAAGGTTTATACATTAGAGGATGGTGAGATCGTTGAGTGATGATTTCGCCCTGAACGGCACGGCTGACGCTGCCGATGAAATACATATTGAAACGGCAGTTACGAAAGCTGATGATTTATCTGATAATGAAACGTTACCGTCCGAAAATGATAAATATATGATAAGATGTGAAAATCTAGTCAAAATTTACAAAACCTCTGAGGTTGAGGTCGTTGCTCTTCAGGGCCTTGATTTGGATGTTGAAAGAGGCGAGCTTGTAGGTATAGTCGGCAATTCCGGAAGCGGAAAATCAACGCTTCTGAATATGCTCGGGGGGCTTGATAAGCCTTCGGCAGGGAAGCTGATTGTCGATGGAAAGAATCTCTTGAAGTTTTCTGATAAGGATTATATGAACTACAAGCGGAATACGGTAGGATTCGTTTGGCAGAACAACGCGCGTAATTTAATTCCGTATCTTACGGCAGTTCAGAACGTTGAGATGCCTATGCTTCTGAAAGGCGCTAAAAAAAGACGTGAAAGAGCGTTGGAGCTTTTGGATAAGGTAGGGCTTTCTCACAGGGTGAACTCAAAGCTCAGCCAGCTTTCGGGGGGAGAGCAGCAGAGAGTCGCTATTGCTATAGCGCTTGCCAATAATCCTAAGCTTATACTTGCCGATGAGCCTACGGGCGCTGTCGATACAAAAACGTCAGAAATGATTTTGGACATTTTTAAAAATCTGAACAAAACAGAAGGCATTACGATAGTTATAGTTACGCATGATATAAAGCTGGCGGATCATATAGACCGTGTCATAGCTATACGGGACGGAAGAACAAGCTCTGAAATAATCAGAAGAAAATCTATTGCGGAGGAGCTTGTAAAGCTCGGAAATATCGTTGACGCCGATGAAAATACTGAGGTTATCCGCGAAGAGCTTATTGTTCTTGACAGAAGCGGAAGGCTTCAGATTCCTAAAGACTATATCGAATCTCTCGGCATTAAGGGAGGAGATAAGGTCAAGGTTGAGCTTGATGAGGAAACGGGGAAAATCGAAATCTTCAGATCAAGCGTATAATTTTCTTTATTAACCCTACGGTGAATATATCAGAGGTTTTAAATGCCTTAGCCGGGCTTGAAACCTGAAAGCAGAATTTATTTTAGAAAGGTGGATTTATGGTGAAGAAAAAAATGTTTAAGCGTACTCTTTCTATTGTTTTGGCTCTTGCCATGATAGTTGCCGGCGTTCCTGCCGCAATGGCTGACGAAACTTCCGACGCCGATACAAGTACGCAGACAACATCTAATGAAGATATTGATATTGATCTTGACGATACAGAATCAACCTCTTCAAGCGACACTACTTCTTACACTGATTACCGTGAAAAGTATGCTGAGGCGGACAGACCTGCCGTTGCAGACGATGAAGGGTACATCTACGGGGGAAATCAAACAGAATTCAAAGCCGGCGACGGTGCGGAGGTTTCTGTAAAAACGATAGACGGTCAGGAAGCTCTTGAATGGTCTAATCAGGAGGGAACGGTTTCATTTGAGGTTAAAGTTCCCAAAACAGGAGTATACAATATTAAAACGCTGTATCTGATTTTAGAGGGCGGAGCTACCGGAGTTGAATTTGACCTTAAGATCGACGGCGTTACTCCTTATGAAACCGCTTCAAGAATCACGCTTGATAAAAGATGGGTAAATGAAACTGAAATTCAACAGGATTATCACGGAAACGATATAAGACCGGGACAGGTTGAAGAGGTATGCTGGCAGGAAAAATACCTTGCCGATATTGACGGACTTTATTCAGACCCTCTTTGGTTCTATTTAGAAAAGGGAAAGCACACGATTTCTCTTACTTCAACAAAAGCTAAGTTTGCTATCGCAAGCATGAAGCTTTATCAGTATCAGGAACCTGAGGCTTATCAGGCTCCTACCGAGGATGAGCTTTCGGCAAATAAGGACGCCGATATAATCAAGCTTGAGGGCGAAGAAGCTGATTATAAAACGGACAGAGTTCTTTATCCGACAAGCGACAAGGACTCGTATCTTACATCGCCGTCCGATCCTAATAAAACCAAGTACAATACCATAGGTTCTGCTAACTGGACTCAGGCTACACAGGCGATTACCTGGAAGGTGAACGTTGAAACCTCAGGTTACTATAAACTCGGAATAAGAGCAAGACAGGATCAGATGAGAGGCTTTTATTCCAACAGAAGAATTCTTATAGACGGAGTTGTTCCGAATGAAGAATCGGATCAGGTAAAGTTCTATTACGACACCGAATGGGTTGTAACAACTCCTGAGGATTCTGACGGAAATCCTATATATTACTATCTGGAAGCCGGAGAGCATGAGCTTACTATGGAGGCTGTTCCGGGTGAGATAGGAGAAGTAATGTCAGAGCTGGACGATATAGTTTATGATATTACAAGCTACTACAGAAGAGTAAGACAAATCACAGGACCCGACCCTGACGAGTACAACAACTATATGATAGACGTTGCTATTCCTTCTATCATTCCTGATTTTACGAAAATAGCGCAGGCGCTGAGAGATAAAAAGGCATATATCGAGGGGCTTACAGGTACAGCCGGAACAGAAGCCGTAACGCTTGAAAAAATGGCGTTGGTTCTCGACCAGTGTATCAGCAGACCTGATAATATTCCTTCTCTCCTTTCGCAGATTAAGGATAACATCACAGCCGTTTCCTCATGGGTAAGAGAGTACAGAGGTCAGCCTCTTGAGGTTGATATGATTGAGCTTGTTCCCGCCGGAAAGGATTTCACATCGGCGGACAAAACCTTCTTTGCAGGACTTAAGTTCGGTTTTGACGCATTCGTAGGTTCTTTCTTCTCTGATTACAACTCGCTTTCAGAGGACAGCGAGGACAGTCTGACGATTTGGGTTTCGCTCGGACGTGACCAGGCGCAGGTTGTAAACCAGATGGTTGACAGCGACTTCAATCCTAATTCAGACACCAAGGTTTCGATAAACCTTGTTCAGGGAGGAGTTGTCGAAGCCACTCTTGCAGGAAAAGGACCGGACGCTGTTCTCTTCCTCGGAGGCGACTTCCCGATTCAGCTTGCTGCAAGAGGAGTACTGACCGATTTAACCACATTTGACGATTATGACGAGGTAATGACACGATTCCAGTCAAACGCTTCTACATTATATAAATATAACGGAGGAGTTTACGGAATCCCTGTAAGTCAGCTTGTTCCGATGCTGTTCTACAGAACGGACATTTTAGCTGAGCAGGGCATAAACCCTGAGCGTGATCTGCAGACATGGGATCAGCTCATATCCGTTCTTCCGCAGCTTCAGAGAAACTACATGGAAGTAGGACTGATTCTTCCTATAGCTCAGAACCTTGGAAACGGAGTTACTACGGTAGCTACAACCACCGAGTGCGGAAACACATTTGCTTCACTGCTTCTGCAGCAGGGACTGAACTATTATACTGAAGATGAAACTCAGACGACGTTCGATACCCAGGAAGCGGTTACGGCATTTGAAACATGGACCAAGTTCTATACTACATACAGCTTCGATCAGACATACGACGCATTTACAAGATTCAGAACGGGAGATATGCCTATTTTGATTAAGGAATACAACTTCTTTAACCAGCTTACGGTTGCCGCTCCTGAAATCAAGGGCTGCTGGAACTTTATGCAGATCCCCGGAACAGAGCAGGAGGACGGAACTATAAGCCATGCTTCAAATTCTTCGGGAACTTGCGCAGTTATCTTTAAGAAGTGTGAGAACCAAGAAGCGGCTTGGGACTTCCTGAAGTGGTTTACATCAACGGAATCTCAGGTTGAGTATGCAAACGACATTGAAGCTATAATGGGTACTATGGGTAGATTTGATACCGCAAATCTCGAAGCTCTTGAGGGAGAGTCGTGGTCGGCGTCAGAGGTTGAAAAGATTAAATCTCAGTTTGACGAACAGGTTGAGATTCCGGTTATTCCGGCTTCATATGCGGTTACCAGAAACGTAATGAACGCATTCAGAGAAACGGTAAATAACTCAGCGAATCCAAGAGATACATTAATGTGGTACAATAAGGACATCAACGCTGAGATAACACGTAAGCTTGAAGACCTTGAAATGTACACTTATAATGAATAGGAGGGAGTAATAAATAATGGCTAAATCAGACGCAGCTACAAAACCTGTATTGATGAGAGATCAGGGAAAGTTAAGATACACACTGCATCAGATGAGAGTTAATATCGGTTGCTACGGAATGCTTGCTCCCTTTATGATACTGTTTACAATATTCACTATCATTCCTGTTGTAATGTCGCTTCCTATGGGATTTACGAACTTCAACATGGTGCAGTTTCCGAAGTTCACCGGATTATCTAACTTCTACACATTGTTTTTAAACGATGATATTTTCCTGACAGCAGTTAAAAACACGTTGGTGTTTGCAATTTTCACAGGACCTTTCAGTTATGTTCTAAGCTTTTTCTTAGCTTGGCTCATAAACGAAATGCACCCTGTGCTTAAAACGATTTTCACATTCGTATTCTACGCTCCGTCAATGACGCCGTCTGTTTATGTAATCTGGCAGCTTCTTTTCTCGGGAGATACATACGGATACTTCAACTCGGTTCTGTTGGATCTTGGTATTATAAATTCGCCTATCCAATGGCTGACCGATACGACTTATATGTTCGGCGTTGTTATTGTGGTTCAGCTCTGGATTTCCATGGGCGCCGGATTCTTGGCGCTTCGTGCAGGTTTCCAGAACATTGATAAAACAATGTATGAAGCCGGAGCTATAGAGGGAATCAAAAACAGATGGCAGGAGCTTTTCACCATAACGATTCCTTCGATGGGACCTCAGCTTTTATTCGCAGCCGTACTTCAAATTTCGGCAGCTTTCACAGTCGGAGTTGTAGGACAGTCGCTTATCGGACTTCCGTCAACCGACTATAAGGTTCACACTATTATGAACCATGCTACCGACTACGGTACAATTCGTTACGAAATGGGATATGCTTCGGCAATATGTTTCGTTTTATTCGCAGCGATGCTGCTTGTAAATAAGTTCATTAACTGGCTGTTGGCCAAATACTTAGATTAGGGGAGGTGAATACGATATGTCGAAAAAGAGAAGGAAAAAAGACATAGAAAAGCTCAAGGTTAAGGACAAGAAAAAGAGAGTAAACGGTTCTCTCGGCGGAGATATAGTGATTTTCCTGTTCCTCTGTCTGCTTGGCTTGTTTATGATTTTCCCTATATATTATGCAATTATTCAGTCTTTCAAGCCTGTGCATGAACTGTTCGTATTCCCGCCTAAGCTTTATGTCTTAGACCCTACGACTTCTAACTATTCGGATATGTTCAAGGTTGCGGCAAGCCTTTGGGTTCCGCTCTCAAGATATATATTCAACAGCGTTTTTGTAACTATCGTTGTAACGGTGGCAAACCTGTTTGTATCATGTATGGCGGCGTTCGTGCTTGCAAAATGTAAGTTCCCGGGCAGCAATGCGATTAACAAGATTATTGTTACCGCACTTTTGTTCACATCATCGGCATTATGGATTATGCAGTTCTTAGTAATGGCTTATCTGGGAATGATCGATACATACTGGGCTTTGATTCTTCCGAGCGTTGCGGCTCCTATGAACCTCTTCCTTATGAGGCAAAGTATTTCGACCATTCACGATTCTATGATAGAAGCGGCAAAGGTGGACGGAGCCGGATTGTTCAGAATCTGTTGGGGAATAGTTATCCCGAACTCAAAACCTGCGCTGATGACGCTGATAATATTCGCATTCCAGGCGGCTTGGCAGATTCAGGGAGGCTCGCTGATCTACTCAGAAGAGCTTAAAACGCTCCCGACAATTTTGCAGCAGATAACGGCTGCGGGTATTGCCCGACAAGGCGTAACATTTGCGACAGCAGTATTACTGTTAATTCCGCCGTTGGTCGTATTCATGATAGCTCAAAGTAACGTAATGGAAACGATGGCTAATTCAGGAATTAAGGACTAACGGAAAAAGTCAAACCAAATTTATAAAAGGAAACAGGTGATAATGTGTCGAGAATGAAAAAACATTTAAAAAATTTAATCTCGGTCGGACTTGCATTTGGCATAGCGGCGGCAGCGGCGACAACGTCTTATGCAAGCGAACCTTACGTTTCATATAACTACGACGCATGGAGCGATGCAATACCGTCGCAGAGCGGATACAGAGTTGATGAAACGATTACCGGCTATGAGATGGAGCTTAGTAAGCTTTCTGATCCGAACAGCGATTTGTTCATAAGCGAAGAAGAACCTACTAATCTTTCAGGAGCGTCCGATTTATTCTATGAGGACAGCACAAACGAATTCTGGATAGCAGATTCGGCAAACAACAGAATTTTGAGAACAGACATAAATTTTAAGGTAATCGGATGCTACAATGGCGTTTCAGATTCAGAAACTGCGGTTGACGCTGAAACGGGTCTTTCGACGTTTTCAAACCCAACGGGTTTATATGTTAAAATCGATGAAAAAACTCAGAAACCTATCGTATATATTGCTGATAACAAAAATGCAAGAGTTATAAAGGCTGAGATTGAATCGGCTGATTCGGCGAAATGTCTGATGGAATATACAAAGCCTGATTCAGAGCTTTACGCTAACTCTTCTGAAACGTTTAACCCTTCAAAGGTAGTAGTTGACAGCGCAGATATTTTGTACGTAGTAGTATCTTCGGTAACGACCGGAGCTGTAGTATTTGACGAAACCGGCGAGTTCACAGGCTTCTTCGGAGCTAACAGAGTTGAGCAGACGGCGGCGGTTATACGTCAGGCGATTTGGAGGAAATTTGCTTCAAACGAACAGATTTCTTCCATGACAAGAAACGTTCCTGTTGAGTATGCTAACTTTGATATTGATAAGGAAGGCTTTATCTACACTGTTACCGAGGCGGCTAATGCTTCGACCGACGCCGTTAAGAAGCTTAATCCTGCCGGCGTTAACATCTGGAATACAACTACCGGTAACGAGTATGAATTCGGCGATTTAACCGAATATGCAAATGTAGATACAAGTAGTTTTACTTCAAGACTTACCGATATTGTTATAAACGACGACGGAATCATAAATCTTCTGGATTATGAAACAGGACGTATTTTCCAGTACACTCAGGACAACGACTTGCTTTTCATATTCGGATCAAAAAACAGTACGTCAGATCAGAAGGGTACGTTTACTGCTCCTAACGCAATAGAAGCGGTTGGTGAGAAGATATATGTAATCGACGGTAAGAAAAATGATATAACGATATTTACCGAAACCACTTTCGGTGAATACGTTCACGAGGCGGCGGCTTTGTACGAAAAAGGTCTGTATGAGGAAGCTATAGATCCTTGGAACGAAGTAATCAAGAGGGACGGAGGATATGCTTTGGCATATCACGGACTCGGCAAGGCTTATCTTAATATAGGCGATTATGAAAAGGCTATGGAAAACTTCAAAATCTCCGTTTCAAAGAGTTCGTACGACAGGGCTTATAAATACGACCGTGACGATTTCTTGAGAGAAAATTTTACAGTTATAGTAATAGTTCTTGTAATCTTAATTGTAGCTATTATAGTTTTGAGAAAGCTAATTAAAAAGGGTATAATCAAATTGCCCAAGATAAGAAAAAAACCTGAAAAGGAGGGGAAATAATATGTATGAATTTTCACAACTCGGTTGGTTGAAGCATGTTATTTTTCACCCGATTGAGGGTTATGATGATTTACGTTGGAAGAAAAAAGGCTCGATGAAAATTGCAATGGTAATTGTACTTTTACTTTTCATTTCAATGGTTGTTAAAAGGCAGCTTACAGGTTTTCAGTTTAATGATTCATACGTGAAGATTTTTAATGTTGTTCCGCTGTTTGTACAGAGTGTAGTTTATTTCTTTACATGGGTAATAGCTAACTGGGCGTTGTGTACGCTTTTCAACGGCGAAGGTACAATGAAAAGAATATGTATCTATTCAGCTTATGCTTTAACCCCGTATGTTGCCGGAACATTCCTGAGCGTATTCATTTCCAACTTTATAGTAAGAGATGAATCGGTTTGGATGAACGTTATTTATTATGTAGGGCTGGGATGGTCGGTTGTCTTAATGCTTCAGGCAATTAGAACTGTTCATCAGTATACGTTTTCAAAAACAATTTTATCAATAGTGTTTACTCTGGTAGCAATGCTTGTAATACTGTTTTTACTGGTGCTTCTTATAAGCTTATTCCAGCAGGTATATGTATTTATAGCTTCAATTTATACAGAGCTGACCTATCGGTTCAGAGGTTAGAAGGAGGTAATAATTATGCATGATAAATTTAAAAAAGTAATTATTTCTGCATTAGTTGTTGCCATGATGCTTCCGACCGGAGCCATGGTAGGATTAACTGATGAGGAAAGCGAAGCGGAAACACAGTCGGGTTCATCGTCGAGCAGCTCAGATCTTCCTGAAAAGGTGACAGACGAGCAAGCGCTGAAAAGCTGTAAAAAAGCAGTTTCTGCCGGAAATTTGGAGCTTTGGTATGACGAGGAAAACGCAAGGGTCTGTCTGGTTGACAACTCGTTGTCAGAGCCGTCATATTGGTGGAGTTCTCCTATAAACGCGATGGCTGACGATACTGCTCTCGGCATAACGTCCAGAGGAGATTCCTATATGAAGGACACCCAAAGACAGCAGCTAAGCTCAGGCTTGGCTATTGAATACGGAGATCAGGCGAAAAGAACGACTTCACCGCTTTATTCAGCTGTCGGCTCCAGCACTAAAAAGATTTGTGAAACGACTATGAAAGCCACCAGTGGGGGCGTATCTATTACATATAACTTTTCTGCCGGATTTACTATCCCGGTGGAGTATACGCTTAATGAAGATTCGCTGACCCTGTCGTGCGAAACAGGTAAAATAGTTGAGAACAATACTTCAACCGAAGACGGTAAGGTTTTAACTCAGATTCAGCTTGCACCGTATTTCGGAGCTGCTCCTACAACCGATGTCGACGGAAACAAGGTTGAAGGTTCCATGATAGTTCCGGACGGAAGCGGAGCGGTAATTGAATATAACAACGGAAAGTCAAACTATTCAAGCTCCTATTCGCAGAAGGTTTACGGAAGAGATTACACAACTGTTCCCCTGACGGCTCCGAAGCAAACCGAACAGGCATATATGCCGGTTATTGCAACAATTTCGGGCAATAAGGGACTTGTAGCGGTAGCGACAAGCGGCGACTCAAATGTTTCTGTCAACGCACAGGTAAGCGGACAGAATAACCAGACTTATAACAGCGTTTATTTCGACTTTGAAGTCAGAGCTTCGGACGACTTTTATCTAAGCGGTGAATCAAATCCGCTGAAGGTATTTCAAAAAGGCGGCATAGCTCAGGGAAAAATAGCTGTAACATATTATCCGATTTCAGATGAGGACGGTATAAACTATGCCGACTGTGCAAAGGTATACAGAAATTATCTTATTGAGAATAAGGGGCTTACTTCTAAGGTAAAGGAAAACGAGTCCGGATTTTACGTTGACCTGTACGGCGGAGTAAAGATGCAGAAATCTATACTCGGAATCCCCTTCGACCTGAAAACATCGGTTACTTCGTTTAATCAGGCTAAGACGATTCTTGAGAAGCTTCAGGACAACGGCGTAAATAATATTGTTGCAAACTATAACGACTGGACTGATAAGTCTATAGCCAATAAAATATCTACGGACGCCGATCCGGCGGGGACGTTGGGCGGCAAAGATGATTTTGACGATTTGATGTCTTTTGCCGATTCAAACGGTATTAAAATATACCCGTCGCTTGACAATATGCAGATGGAAAGCAGTTCATGGGGATATTGGACATTCACAAGCACAGCGACAAGAGTTTCTAATTCTTATTCAAGACAAACTCAATACAACCCGGCATTCGGAGCAGGTACGGACATAGCTCCGGCACTCCTTACTCCTACTGTTTATTCAAAGGTGTTTGATGAGATTACCTCCGGTTACAAGGAGGAAGGTCTGAAGACTATCTCTTTCGGAGGCTATTCTTCAAAGCTTGTATCCGACTTTTCAGTTAAGAACTTCTCAAGCAGAGAAGACACAATGAATACTATTATAGAAGGATATAAACAGGCGAATGAAGATGTCGGTTCAGTTTTAGCCGACGGCGCAAACGCTTACATTCTGCCGTATGTTGATCATGTAACCAACATTCCGGTAAACTCCAGCGGATTTAATATTGTTGACTATGATATTCCGTTCTATCAAATGGTTGTTCATGGATATGTACCTTATTCAACTCAGGCGATAAACAAGAGTTCAAATTCAGAAGAAACCTTCCTGCTTGCGTTGGCTTACGGTTCGTCATTGCATTATGATATGCTTTATGAGCAGAGTTCTAAGCTTTCAGATACCGACTATGCCGATTTATATTATGCGAACTATGAGGGCTGGCTTGAAACAGCCGCTGCTGAATCAAAGGCTGCCGAGCAGGTTCTGAACGCAGTAAGCGATAAGGTTATTACGAGGTTTGACATTGATACAGAAAACAATGTGCTGACAACTACCTATGGCAGCGAGGACGGCACGGCTGAGGAATCGGTTGTTATAGTAGATTTGAAAAACGGTAAGGTTTCAATCGACGGAACTGATGTAGACGTCAGTGAAATTATTCAGGAAGGAGGCGAGCAGGCTGATGACTAATACAGAGAATGTTGCAATCCCCACGAAGGAAGAAGTTAAAGCCTTGAAACCTCCTAAGGGCGTTAAGCAAAAAGGAATTAAGATTTCCTATGAAAGAAGAAAATCGTTATACGGATATGCGTTTATAGCGCTGTGGTTAATAGGAACTATTTATTTCTTCATATTACCGCTGTTTGAATCGCTTATATATTCGTTTAATGAAACTCATCCGCAAAGAGGCGTTATGCAGCTTGAATGGAACGGTTTAGGTCATTATCGTGACGCTTTCAGAAAAGACCAATATTATTCACAGTATCTTGTGGAAATACTTGGCTCAACGGCATTAAAAACACCGCTGATTATTATTTTCTCAATTTTCGTTGCGGTAATTTTAAATCAGAAGTTTAAGGGAAGAACCTTTGCAAGAGCAGTTTTCTTCCTGCCGGTTATTATAGCTACCGGTCCTGTAATTGAGATTATCAACGGCAACATGGACACCGGCGGATATTCAGGAGGTTCAGAGCAGTTCAGCACCCTGTTTGAAACCGATCTGGTGGATCAACTGCTGGAGTTTTTGGGTATTTACAACATAAACGATACGCTTACTAATACGATTACTACGGTAACTTCGGACATATTCAACCTTGTGTGGAACTCGGGTATCCAGATACTCTTATTCTTAGCGGCGCTTCAGAACATTCCGTTTTCAGCTAAGGAAGCTGCACAAATGGAGGGCGCTACGGCTTGGGAATATTTCTGGAAGATTACAATGCCGTATATCAGTCCGATGATTTTGGCAAGCTTGGTTTACACGGTAATAGACTCGTTCGTCGATCCGGAGAACAAGGTAATGAAGCTTATCCTGACGCAGGGAAGCGACTGGAACTACGGATATATGTCAGCGATGGCGTGGGCTTACTTCCTGATTGTAGGATTGGCGCTGGCGATTATAGTAGCTATTATCAATAAGTTTGTATATTATGAAGTTGAGTAAAGGGGGGATATAGATGGCAACTAAGAGAGAAGAAAAAAGATTTGAAAAAGAAATGAAAGCCGCAAAAAAGGCTAAGCGAAAGGCTATGAAAGAAGCCGGAATAACCTTAAATATTTCTCCTGAACAGAAAAGATACAACCGACAAAAAGCAATCGTCGGAGCAGTATGGCCGATATTCAGATTCTTTATTCTGCTGGGATTATGTTTTATCATTCTATATCCTTTGATATTTATGATTTCCACAGCGTTCAGACCAAACGATCAGATGAACGATCCGTCAATCGTTTGGATTCCGAAAAGCCTGACGCTTGATAATATTCGGGAAACATGGGATGTTATGAAATATGGCTCTACAGTGCTTAACACAATTAAGTTGAACCTTGTTGCTTCGGTATTGCAGGTAATAACCTGTGCGATAACCGGATACGGATTTGCAAGATTTAAGTTTAAGGGAAAAGGATTTCTGTTCATAATCGTTATACTTATGATTATAGTTCCTCCTCAGATTACAACAATTCCGCTTTATCTGCAATATTCATACTTTAATCCTTTGGGATTGGTTAAGCTGTTCACAGGCGATACTGTTTCGCTTATTAACAGCGGACTTACAATGTATTTGCCGGCGTTATTCGCTAATGGACTCAGAGCAGGATTGTTCATACTTATCTTCAGGCAGTTCTTCAGGGGACTTCCTAAAGAGCTTGAGGACGCAGCTTATCTTGACGGATGCGGTCCGCTTAAAACCTTTGTAATTGTAATGGTGCCTAACGCATTGTCGTCATTCCTTACAGTATTCCTGTTTTCGGTTGTTTGGTATTGGAACGACTATTATGTATCTTCATCATTTTTCAATCAGAACGATACGGTAGCTTTGATGTTGAAGAACCTTACTTCTACGCTTCAGTCGGAGCTGTTTAACAACCAGACTGTGGGACCTCGTCAGATGATAGTTTGGCTTGAGTCGGGATGTATTCTGGCGATTACGCCTATACTTGTCATGTATGTATTCTTGCAGAAATACTTTACAGAGGGTATCGAGCGTTCGGGTCTTGTAGGATAAATTTAAAGCAAATTATTAAACCGACCGGTTTAATCGGTCGGTTTTTTGCGTATTGTACACGAATAAATAAAATAACCATATATAGCGTTGTAAAATATGTTTTGAAATGTTATAATATCTAAAGAGTTTTTGTTTGTAAGGCGAAAAATAAACAGACTTAAATTTCACTCTGGAAAGGAAATCGCTTTTGCATGGCAAGAGCATGGTGGCTAACATGATAAGTTCAAATCAGCTTTGGTATAATAAATGGGCGGAGGATTGGAACGAGGCGCTTCCTGTGGGTCAGGGAAGAATAGGCGGAATGGTATACGGTAATCCCTATTATGACAGGATTTCGCTCAATGAGGATTCTATATGGTCGGGTGGATACAGAAAGAGGAATAACAAGTCTGCTCTTGAAAATCTGGAGAAGGTAAGAGAGCTTTTATTTAAAGAAAAAATCTCCGAGGCGGAAGAGATTGTTTACGATGCCTTCTGCGGAACGCCGATTAACCAGCGGCACTATATGACTTTAGGAGATATGATAATCGACCAGCGTGGTTTGGGTGATATTGAAGCTTATAAAAGAATTCTGGATATTGAAAACGCAGTCGCTTCGGTTGACTTCACGACAAACGGAATTAATTATCGCCGGGAGGTTATAGCTTCTTATCCCGATAATGTAATGGCGATTAATATTAAAGCTGATAAAAAGGCAAGCATTAACCTAAGAATACATATTGACGGAAGAGATGATTATTTCGACAATAACTCTCCGATTTCCGATGATGAGATATTTTATTTCGGGGGAATGGGCGGAGAGGACGGAATTAATTTTGGGTCATATATAAAAGTTATTCCGACTTCGGGGAAAGTTATGAAATGGGGAAGCTTTTTAAAAGCCGAGAATTGCGACGAGGTAACGGTTTTGCTTTCCTGCCGGACCAATTACCGCTTTGAGAATTATAAGGAGAAAGCAAAGCAGGATATTGAAAGTGCGGCAAAGCTGTCTTACGGTGAAATTAAATCCCGTCACATTAAGGATTATAAGAAGTATTATGACAGAGTAAAGCTGGAGCTTTGCGATAACAGCAACGGTAAGTGTGAGCTTCCTACTGATGAACGGCTTGAAAGCATTAAAAACGGCGGAAAGGATAATAAGCTTACAGAGCTTTATTATAACTTCGCCAGGTATCTTATGATTGCAGGAAGCCGCGAGGGTACGCTTCCTTTAAATCTTCAGGGAATCTGGAATAAGGAAATGTGGCCTGCATGGGGCTGCAAATTTACAATAAATATAAACACCGAAATGAATTACTGGCCTGTTGAAACAGCAGATTTGCCTGAGCTTGTCAGTCCTTTGTTTGACCTTATTGAAAAAATGCGTCCTAACGGTAGGGTGACTGCAAGGGAAATGTATGGCTGCGGCGGATTTATGTGCCACCACAATACAGACCTTTGGGGAGATACTGCTCCTCAGGATTTGTGGCGGCCGGGAACTCAGTGGCCTATGGGGGCGGCATGGCTGTGCCTGCATATATGGGAGCATTATCAGTTCGGCAGGGATAAAGGCTTTTTAGCGGACAAGTATGAAACAATGAAAGAAGCGAGCGAGTTTTTTGTTGATTTTCTTATAGAGAATCAGAACGGTCAGCTTGTTACTTGCCCTTCGGTGTCGCCTGAAAACACCTACCTTACCGAATCTGGTCAGAAAGGTTCGCTGTGTATAGGACCGTCAATGGACAGCCAGATTATTTATGAGCTGTTTTCAGCGGTTATAAAGTCAAGTGAAGTTTTGGGAATTGACGCAGATTATGCCGAGAAGCTAAGACAGATGAGAGAAAAGCTTCCTAAGCCTGAAGTCGGAAAGTACGGTCAGATAAAAGAATGGGCTATAGATTATGATGAGGTTGAACCGGGTCACAGGCATATTTCACAGCTTTTTGCTTTATATCCTGCCGATATTATTTCTCCAAGGAAAACACCTAAGCTATGCAGAGCTGCGCGCGCTACTCTGGAGCGAAGATTGTCACATGGCGGAGGTCACACAGGCTGGAGCAGAGCATGGATAATTAATCTGTGGGCGAGGCTTAATGACGGCGAAAAGGTTTATGAGAATATAAATGCGCTCTTGTCCTATTCAACGAATAAAAATATGTTCGATAATCACCCTCCGTTTCAGATAGACGGAAATTTCGGCGGAGCGGCGGGTATAACCGAGGCTGTTTTGCAAAGTATAAATGATGAGATTATTTTGCTTCCTGCGCTGCCTGAAGAGTGGGCAGAGGGTTCGTTTGAAAATTTAAGAGCAAGGGGCGGCTTTACGGTATCCTGCGCATGGGAAAGCAATACGCTTAAGGAAGCTTTGATAAGGTCGGACAGCGGCGAAGCCTGCCGTCTTGTTACAGATGTTCCCGTTAAGATATTGTGCGGGGGTAAGGAAATCAGCTTTGAAGAAAAAGACGGAGCGGTTGTATTTGAAACCTGCGCCGGAAAATCATATGAAATTAAAAGGGCATAAGGTTTAATCTGATTGTTTACAGAGGTATTTTTATGAGAAAATTATTTTCGGTTTTATGTGTAATATGTCTGACTGCGTGTATTTTTACCGGCTGCGGAAGGATTGAGCAGATGAGTTCTTCTGAATCTTCCGACGCCGCTTCAGACAGCGATACGGAAGATATACCTGTGTATTCCGAAAAAATAATATCAGCCGAAACTCCCGAATACGTTAAGTATTCAAAGACTATTGAGGCTGAAAAAGGTACTGTGAAAGGAAATGCAAAGGTATTAAAAAAGGTTAAGGGATACAAAGGCAGCGGATATGTTTCGGGTATGACCGACGACGGCAAGGGTACATGGAGCGTAAAGTTCACCCCTAAGCTAAAGCAGTATTATAATATCACCCTGAGGGTAATGTCTGAAAAAAATGTGGTAAATGCGCTTAACATAAACGGCGAGGAGATAAAAAAGTTCTCATGCTCGGGAAGCGGGAAGTTTGAAGCTGTAAAATTTGACAATATATATATCGACGAGGACAGCTTTGAGATTTCTATCGGAATTTATGACGGCGGAGTGGCGATAGATAATGTCAAGGTAGAAGCTTCAGACGACATTTCTAAGCTTTCACTGAAATTCAAAAAAACGCCGGAGCTTATAAGCGGAACAACCGATGCAAACACCGTAAATCTTTACAATAAGATTTTAAGCTGGTACGGAGAAAAGATTATAAGCGGTCAGTACGCTTCTGTCGGAACTAACGATGAGCTTGAGCTTATTTATAGAACCACGGGTAAATATCCTGCCGTAAGGCTCGGAGATATGATGGTTTATACCTCTGAGGACATAGATGTTGATGAAATCGAACAGGCTGTTAAGTGGTCGAAAAAAGGCGGAATCGTCAGCTATATGTGGCATTGGGCTTCGCCAAGCGGCGACGGCGCTTATTATGCCGAGGAAACCTCTTTTGATCTTTCTAAGGCTGTGACGAAAGAAAAAATAGCTCAGCTTTCTGTCGATGAAATAGAAAAGCTTCAGGCCGATGGCAAGGTATCATCCGAGTGCGTTGAATTGGTTAAGGATATTGACAAAGTTTCAGAGCAGCTTCTCAGGCTGAAAGAGAATGGTATTCCTGTTCTGTGGAGGCCGCTTCATGACGCTTCAAGAACAAGCGTAGGCTTTTGGTGGGGAGCGTCAGGCTTTGAAAGCTATAACTGGCTGTGGAAGCTGATGTATGAGCGTCAGACTGAATATTTTAAGCTTGATAATCTTATTTGGGTTTGGTCGGCGCAGAGCAAGGACTGGTATGTCGGAGATGATTACTGCGATATGATTTCGGCGGATATTTATGACAACGGAAGCGAGTCAAGCCAGATTATTGCCTTTTTGTCGCTACACGATATTTCAGCGAATAAGCCTATCGCCCTTTCGGAATGTGCAAACGCTCCATCGGTTTATAATATGGTTCGTGATAAGGCTATGTGGTCGTGGTTCGGAGTATGGAGCGGAAATTATATCTTGAACGAGGATGGAAGCCTTTCGGAAGAATATATATCTAAGGACAGGCTGGTTGAGCTTTATAATAATGACAAAGTAATTACCTTGGATAAGGTTTCGTGACAGGCGAGCTGACGTAATAACGGAAAACTCCCCGAAAAGCCTATAAGCTTTAGGCTCTTCGAGGATGTTTTTTGATATGCAATTTAAGTTATAAAAGCTCGCATTGAATGACGGGTAAGCCCTTATTGAATAAAAAGGTCAGAAAGCACAGATACAAATTCATGCCGGATTTATGAGTGAAAGCCTCAGCAGCTTTGTCAAAAAAGCAATAGAAGAAAAAGTTAAAAGAGATAACAAAAAGTAAAAGCCTCCGAAAATCGGGAGGCTTTGTTGGCACCCCCTGAATAAACAAGGGATTTTGAGTAATTTTTGTTTAATTGTATATATGTTTTAAATCCGTAAAATCAGAATTATAAACGGTTGAGTTAATTTCAAAATCACTAAGTAATTAAGCAAAAATATTTTTATTGCAGTATTGGTTGCAGTACAAGCCCAGACTTTACAAAGTAATCATAACTCTGATCTAGGTGCTTTCTTTCATACTCTGCAAATACATCACAATACGTATTTAGTGTTGTACTTATATCTGTATGACCTAATATCTTTTGAAGCACAGTAGCAGGCATACCAGATTCTATGCATCTTGTAGCATAAGTATGTCTTAGCATATGCTGATTTACATTCCAGCCTTTTGAAATATTATGTTTTTTACAAAATCTTTTTAGCTCACTATTAACTTGACCAGTTGCTATAAGTTTACCACGTTTATCTAAAAAAATCAAGTTATCTTTATTATCTTTTGCATCAGACAGAGCACATTCAAGAATTTTTTTGGCTATATCATTGAGCATAATTGTACGCTCACCAGCTTTAGTCTTGGCTGCTTTACCTAGCATTGGTTTGCCCTTTTCACCGTTGGTTATAGTTCGGTTGATCCTTACGGTACTATTTACTAAATCAATACAATCTACCGTTAGAGCATTGATTTCTCCCATTCTCATGCCTGTGTACATACTAATCAGGAGTTGATAGCGATATAATACCGGCTGCGAATTAAGTGCATTTATCAGCTCTTTTTGTTCGTCTATAGTAAAAGCATCTACCTTTTTGTCAGGTTTATCTGACTTCGGTAATTTTGTAAATTCGGCGACATTAACATTTATTATCCTAAGTCGTACAGCTTCTTTCAGAGTGGATTTCATTATGCTGCATAATTTAATAATCACGGAGTTTGAGTAATGTGTTATCGATTTATAAAACTCTAATATGTCATTTTCCGTAAGCTTTTGTATTGGTATATTAGATATATAATGTTTCTTGTATATTTTGATTGTTTCTTGTTTTCTGTAATATGTAGATTCTGATATTTCATTTAAATCATAGCTTTGTTTTGCCATTTGTTGCATAAGTTCAACAAGGGTTATACTGTTTTTGTTGGGTACTTCTCGACCGCCTAACTCGGCTTTATATTCGTCAAGCTTTGTTTTTACTTCTTTTCTAGTCTTTCCGTATTTGGTGATACGTTTAGGCTTTCCGTTGTCTTGTACACCAAGTACTATTTGACCAACCCATAGCTTTTTAGCTTCGCTGTAATAAAAAGTACCGTCACCATTAGCTCTGCTTTTGGGTTTACCTTGCTTCTTCTTTTTCTCTTTTGGTTCGTCCATATATATATTCCTCCTATTTCTTGACATATCAAAGAATTTATGATATAATAAAAGGGCAGAATTAGCCCTTTTATGGTGGTTGGGCGATTCGCTTGCTCCTGTGGTGCGCCAACACTACAGGAGCGTTTTTATTTAGTTATTACTTAACCTTTTTACTTTTAACTTTAGACCAAACTCCGTAAGCCGTCACTGTATAACCGTCTAAATTAACCTTTTTATACGCTCTGACCTTGACGTAATATTTCTTTTTTAATTTAAGCTTCTTCAAGGTTACTTTGTTTTTCTTAACGGTTTTTGTTTTCGTCTTTGTTTTCCTAAACTTCTTCGATGTAGAATACTTAACCTGATAGCCTGTAGCTTTGCTGACTTTCTTCCAAGAAACTTTTATTTTCTTTTTCTTTGCTTTCAGTTTTACTTTTGTAACTTTTGACGGGTTTGATGTAGTTGTTTTGCTTATTTTAGTAGTGGGCTGTGTAGCAGTAGTAGACGAATATATAGCCGACTGTGTATATACTCCGATACTTACAAAGGGTATATTATTTTCTTTAGCGTAGGCTTCAGCAACGGTATTTGTATATCCATAAATAGTTAGTTTGTCACAAGTTTCAAATGCAGACCAGCCTATTTCTTTTACTGATGGTGGGATAATAACTTTTTTCAAGTAGGGACACCCAAAAAAAGCACAATCTCCTATATATTCAACCGTATTAGGTATGGTGACATCAACTATGTAATCGTTACAACAATAACTTTGAATAGCAATTCTACGAACTGTTGCATAGTTTGATTCATCGTAATAAAAATCCGAAGGTATTTCAAGAACAGATCTCGTGCCGCCATAATAAGAAATAGAACAATTTGTATCGTCTAACATTAAAATATAGTAGTCATCTACAATGTAATCATATTCATCGACGGCATAAGAATTATCAATGTCAATAATATAAGATGATTGAGCCGTTAATGTCGTAATTAAACTTATAATCATAATGAATGAAATTATAATACTCGCTGTTTTTTTCATGGGTATACATACTCCTTTATTATAAAAATTTGATGTGTTTGAAAATCGCTCAATAATGTATATTGTGCTTTTTTGCATATCTATTAATCAAACTAACATCATCGGATATTATAGATGGCAGAGGCATTCTCAATCCAACAGTTTCCTTGGTTGACGTTGGGAACTCATAGTGAACATAATCAATTCCTAAATGTAATGCTAAATCATGAGTTGATTTTTTTATTTGGGATGTCCTAATATTTTTATCAATTAATTTAATTTCAAATATCATTTCTTCGTACTCAAGTTGAATGTCAATGTTTACAATTTCAATATTCATAGCATTTATTGAATAATAATTAAGTATGTATTTACACGTTTGTATTAAATTCTGCTGTAATGTTTCTTTACATTTTTTTAAATTATCTATAGTGCTAAAAACTTGAATTTGTTCATCAGTCAAGCTTTTTTTAGCTTTTTCTTGAGACGGCTGAAGATGCGCAGATGATTGGGGATAAATTTTTAAATGTTCTTTGTTATTATTAGATACATAGGTATTTGAATAATCAGTCGTATTTTTGATTCTTTGTGTTTCAATTTCAGCAATTGGGTGAACGTCATTATTAATTGTTGTTGCATTTTTTTGTTCAACAGATTGCTTTTGGCAAGATTTGAAAAACTTGACTATCATATAAATTGATATAAAAGCTGAGAAAAATGCAAAAACAGAAAATGCAATTCCGCCACCTATTCTGTCATTTTTGGGCAAGTCTTTGTTGGTAAACATAACTATGCTTCCAAAAGTCCAAAATACTGTGGACAAAATTGATATAATGGTTATTTGTTTAGTGGACATTTTATGTCTATTTTTCAGATTGTTCGGTGTAATATTTGTTATCATTTGTGAAAGCACATTGCGATCCCAAAGAAAAACATTATTTCTTCTAGCTAACTCTTTTGCTGGTTTTGTAAAGTATTGATTTGTCATAACTGCAGCGACATTGCAATTATAAGAACTCATCCCTGCAATTACTTCTTGAATGGGAGCATTATTAAGTTTATGGTTGTACCTTTTACACTGAATTGCATATCTTAATGCGTTTCTTTCGGCAACTATATCAACCCCAAAATCACCGGAACTCTTTGTAACAACAACATTGTAAAATCCATTTTTCCTCAGAATATCAGCACATATATATTCAAATTCATTTCCATCCATATTATCAATTTGCTGAAAATTATATATACCGGATTGATTATTCATATAGTTTAATCTCTTTTCTTGATAATATTTTCAAAACGTTGTATAATAATTTTTATTTTTTACAACGCACTCATAAAATAAACTGCTTTGCCTAATATTCTTA
>CAZTXS010000003.1:110686-111278 GCA_964617585.1 uncultured Ruminococcus sp. | reverse complement strand
AAAAGGCTGAAAAAGCTGAAATTAAAAAACATTGTAAAATAGATTTATCTGATGATGTTGAAATTTTAAATATAAAAACAAATGTTGAATATTTATCCAACGGAATTGAATCGTATTCTATAGATATAAAAATGAAAATAAAAAATAAAGAAATAAAAAAAATAGTTAGAAAATCAAATCTCATAAATAATCATCCAAACGCTGTATTATATAATAGAGATAAAATAAGCTGGTGGGAAATAACTATGGATAGTATAAAAAAATGTTATAGCAAGCTTTATTCCGGAGAGTCAAATGGATGGTATTATCAGTGTTCTATTGAATTATATGTTACCAATTTAGTAGATGAAAGTGGATATACAACAGTCTATTTTTCATATATAGGAACTTAAAATTATTATAAAAAATTAATGCTTTATTTTATACAAAAGCTGCGGCTTAGTAAAATTTTAAATAAGGGGGTATATGAATGAAAAAAATAATATCAATCATTATCGCATCAGCAGTAATGACTTCAATGCTATGTGTAAATGCAGTTTCAGCTCAAAAAATTAAGGTAATTAAAGCAAAGATAACAAGATTACAGTCAACA
>CAZTXS010000003.1:0-110676 GCA_964617585.1 uncultured Ruminococcus sp. | reverse complement strand
AAAGAATTGTACGGGATACATAATAAAGCTTTCAAAAAACAAAAGTTTTTCAAAGTCCAAAACATATAAAATTAAAAAGAATAAGAAAACCATATCCAATCTTAGACAAGGCAAAAAGTATTATGTAAAGGTCAGAGCTTATAAGAAGATTGACGGTAAGGTTACATACGGAAAGTGGAGTAAAACAAAAACTATGACAACTAAAATAAATGAAACAGATGAACAAAGACGGGAGCAAATTAAAGAGTTGACAGGCATAAAGCTTTCGGATAGTGTTAGATTTTATAATTACACTTTGCAGGAATATATTTATGAGGAATATGATAATGCTGTTAGCTATACGATATTTACCAAAATAAAAATAAAAGAAAAAGAATTAAATAAGCTATTAGATAACAGTAAATTTTTCAAGCAATCTAAATCTGACATACCACCGGGATTAGGTTATGATTGCGGATGGTGGAGAATAGACGAATCAAATGTTACAAACTTTTACAAACACCCACATTCATTGCAGTTAACAAAGGACATTCAAATATTGACCGTTTGGCAGTATATTATTGTGACAAGTGAAAAGGATAGTGACGGTTATGTAACAGTTTATTTGCAGCTTGCGTAAATTAAAATAACCTTAAACACCTCTCAAGATAAAACTCTTGAGAGGTGTTTTTTGCAGATTGTAAAAAAATTTATGCTGATATTTATACTATGTAGAAATAAGTTAAATGTAAATAATTTTTTAAAACATTTGTTATCAGTTGATGTTTTTGTATAAATAAGATATAATTTATGTAGCTATACATATAACATTCGTACATAATAACTGTATTTATCGCAAAGGAGGAAAAACGATGAAAAAGGTTCAGAAATTGTTTTCTGTATTTATTGCTTTGGTAATGGTTATAGCACTGTTGCCAATGCTGAATATTGAAACAAGCGCAGCAAATTTGAAGGTTAAAAATGTTATCGATAATAAGAGAACTATTTATGTCGGAAGCGTTTTTCAAATTAAAACCAACGCTTCAAAGGTGACGTACACTTCTTCAAAACCTAAAGTGGCGTCAGTCAGCAAATCCGGACTTATTACGGCTAAGAAAAAGGGTAAGACAACAATTACAGTCAAGAATACAGCCAACGGAAAGAAAGTTAAGCTTAAAATTACAGTAAAGAAGCCCAAGGGTTATACTATAAGCAAAAAGACGGGAACGTATTCCGGAAAGACCAAGATAAAAATAAAAGCTAAAAAGGGATATACTGTTTATTATACAACAGGGAATAAATTTACCAAGGCAAAGAAAATTGCTTCTAAGAAATCTAAAACGATAACTATAAGTAAAAACACAACGTTAAAGCTTTATGTTAAGAAAAACAGCAAGAAAATCAGTGTTAAGAAAATGAATAAAACTAAGGCTAAGTCCCCAAATGTTGTTACTTATAAGTATGTGATTACTACTGCTTCGGCGGCGAATAACAATACTAATCAGTCGTCGACGGTTGTTAATAATGACAGTACAGCTACCCAGCCTACTACAACAGTAATAAGTGAAAACACACAGCTTGAAGTACCTGAGGTTCCCAAGGCGGAAGCTGCCGATACTTCTGTAGTAAATCAGACGGTTTGGACTGATGAAGATATAGACGCTGCTGATACTAAAGGAGAATGGGATGAGCTGTCTCCTGTTTACGTATCGTTTACAGACAGCGGCATTACATTACAAAATTCTGACGGTGAAGACGTTTCGAGCGAATACAGCGATTATATTGCCTTAAAGAAAAAAGTGCTTAAAATTACTCAGCCGGGTACTTATGTTCTAAGCGGAACACTGACTGACGGAAGCGTTCAGGTAAAGAGTACCGAAGGCGAATATACTGTAATTCTCAACGGTGTTGATGTTACAAGCAGTACGACTGCGGCATTTTATGCGACTAAAAAAGCTTCAAAGCTGACAGTTATATTAGCCAAGGGTTCTGAGAATAAGCTTACTGGTCCTGAAGAGTTTACTTTTGAAGAAGGCGAAGACGAACCTGACGCAGTAATGTTTGCCAAAAAAGAAATGCTTCTTACAGGCACAGGAAGCCTTGAAGTCACATCTCCGATCGGGGACGCAATAAAGTGCAAGGATCAGCTTAAAATTTCGGGCGGTAATATAACCGTTAACGCTCAGGAGGACGGAATAACAGGCAAAGACTGCTTCGCTATGATAAACGGCACGCTGAATATTACATCTGAAGGCGATGGAATCAAAACTAACCTCAGTACGGATCCTACTCTCGGTTATGTTGATATTTCCGGAGGAAAAATAACAATCAAAAGCAATTCTGACGGTATTCAGGCGGATACTACGGCTTCATTCGCAAATGCTGATATTGATATAACGACATCCTACTTGTCCGAAACGACAAACGACAGCTTTAAGGGTATCAAAGCCGGCGGAGATATAACAGTTACCGAGGAAATTACCGAAGAGGACGGTACTGTAACGGAGAATGAAACAACATCGCTTGTAGGATCAATTAACATTAAATCTGGTAATTTTGTTCTAAATACGGTAGAAGACAGCATTAAGAGTAAAAAGGATATTGTGATTGAGGGAGGGAACCTGACAGTAACCTCTTACGGCGACGGAATACAAGCTGAATACAATCTTACAATAACAGGCGACGATACGGTCATTGACGTTACTACCTTGAAAAACTCGGCTTATACCTTTAACAGCAGTTATAAGGGATTAAAGGCAGGAACCAGCACTGACGACGGAAACGTTACGTCTGAGGGAACTCTCTTGATACAAAGCGGAATAATAACTGTCGACACTACGGGAGCCGGAATCACCTCCGGAAGTACGAAGGGCGACGACGCAATTCACTGCAACAACATTCTTTCCGTTGAAGGGGGAGATATAACAGTTAAGGCAGGTGACGACGCTTTCCATTCAGATAATAAACTGGTAATCAGCGGAGGAAACCTGACGGCGACTCAGTGTTATGAAGGTATTGAAAGTTATGAGATTTATTTAGAGGGCGGTGCTACAAACATTACCTCAAGCGATGACGGAGTAAATGCAGCCGGAGGAAACGACGGTTCGGGAAATGCCGGCAATAACACGAATCCATGGCAAAGACCGGGCGGCATGGGCGACAGTTCTTCTTCGAGTTCCGGAACGCTGTATATTGATGGCGGAGTACATTGCATTAATGCTGACGGCGACGGTCTTGATTCCAACGGAGATATATATATGACAGGCGGAGAAGTATATGTTTACGGACCGACTTCAGGCGGAAACGGAATTTTCGATTACGGTGAAAGCAATAACTTCTTCCAGAAGAGCGGCGGCTTGCTGATAGGAACAGGAACCTCTGATATGGCTGTTTACCCAACTTGTGTAAGCGGAGCGTTGTGTACCTATTCTGTAAAAGGAACAGCAGGAAAAGAATGTACTTTTACTGATAATGTTAAGACATATTCATTTACTCCGACTAAATCATATAGCCTAGTAATTATTTCCACACCTAATATGGTTTCGGGAACTAAATATTCATTATCTTATAACGGTGGAACAACTGCTTCTGCAACGGCTTCAACAACGGCGGGTTCGGGAAACTCAAGTTCAAATCCAAGCGGAAGATAATCGAAATTTAATTATTAACAATAAAAATCTCTGTCGCTTTTTTGCGGCAGAGATTTTTTACCTTTGTTGAATTTTAAACTTTATTAATTTTATATCATAAGTATTAAAAAAGTTTTTTGGGTTATTATAATATTGGATTCTAAAATTTTTAAAAAACAAAGGAAGGTTATTATGATTGAAAGCGATACGATAAAACTTTTAAGAGAGTGTGACGCCGGAATTAAAATGGGCGTTTCCTCTATTGATGATTCATTAAAATATGTGCAGGGAGAGGATTTGCAGCAAATCTTAGACAAAAGTATGAAAAAACATGAAGAAATCAAAGCAGATATGCAAAAGCTTCTTAATGATTATCACGACGACGGAAAAGAACCTCCTGTCATGGCAAAGGGAATGTCTTGGATTAAGACAAATCTGAAGCTAGGTATAAATGAGTCAGATAATTCAGTTGCTGAATTTATTACAGACGGCTGTAATATGGGTATAAAGTCTTTGTCGAAATATTTGAATCAATATAA
The DNA here is from genome assembly GCA_964617585.1 of uncultured Ruminococcus sp. Classification (GTDB taxonomy): domain Bacteria; phylum Bacillota; class Clostridia; order Oscillospirales; family Ruminococcaceae; genus UMGS1601. Next base: position 106,529 of record CAZTXS010000003.1, on the reverse strand, counting down.
AGCGGCTGATGAAAAATCAAAGGACATATCAAAAAGGCTTATAAATCTTGAAGAAAAACTTGCGGTTGATATAAGACGGTTTCTATAGACAAAAAAGCAGCTCAATCTGAGCTGCTTTTTATATTTAAATCTTTTCCATGCTTTATTAGAAAAGCATATTGTTAATTCTTTTTGAATAACCTACCAACTAATTGCAATTTAATTGTCAAAAACTGAAACTACCCTAAAATTAATTTTTTTATGTTTTTTTCTTCGGCTTTGGAATTGAGCTTTAAAATCTGTTCATTTATATTGTCGTAAGCCATATCAGGAGCAATAAAATCAAGCATTATGTTCCTTTTATTCCAAAAACGTTCAGTAGTTGTAAAAACTGTACTGCTCCGGCCATAAGCGCTTCCGTCCCTGTTGATTTTTTGAGCTTTTCCGCTCATAGTAATAAGATTTTGATTTTATCCGTTTCGACCTTCCATAAAGAAGGTTGCTTCCATATCGGCAATGTTTAAAGCCAGCGCCAAAGGAAATTTGTCAAGAGCGTTTCCTATAGTGTTTTTATTTTCTTCTCCCGAAAAGCCCATATGATAACGTATGGCAAAGGCTTCATCACGAGAAAGCCGCATATAGCCGCTAATCATATAAACTGATTTTTCACCATGCCCGTAAGGAAGATTATCTTCAAACTGATAAAACGGAACTTTAGTCCATTGTCCGCTTTCGTCCTTGACATTTCTCATGCCGGTTTTATATACGTTTATTTTGCACATATCATGCAAAAGAGAAACAAGAGCAATGGTTTCATCACTGAAAGACATACCAAATTCGTTTTTAATTTTATCTCTTTCAAGATAATCCTTCAGGCATTTATATACATTAAGACTATGCTCGGCAAGCCCTCCCTCGTAAGCTCCGTGATATTTTGTAGACGCCGGCGCTTTGAAAAAGTCGCATTTTTTCTCATCTGTGAGATAATCCAGAAGCTCTTTCGCTCCATCCCTTTTGATATTTTCCGTATAGATTCTTGTGAATTCTTTTTTAATATTAGCGTTCATAAAACGTTCCGTCTTTCTTTAAAATATGGGTTCAAATCTTCTGCTTAAATTATAACATATTTCAAAGTTAAAATAAAGTACTTTTGCTTGATTTATATTGCAAACTGTGATATTATATAGACTGTAACACCATATGCAGTTATATAAAGAGAGAAATGCATAAACACAGTAACGATAGGAGACGAATTTTATGTGCGGAATAGTTGGTTATGTTGGGCAAAAAGACTGTACAAAAATATTGCTGGACTCGCTGTCAAAGCTTGAATACAGGGGATATGATTCTGCCGGAGTGGCTGTTGTTCAGGACGGTAAACTTTTAACAAAGAAGAACAAAGGACGTCTTTCCGGTTTGAAAGAAAAAATGGATAAAGAGGGTTGGCTCAAGGGAAACTGCGGTATCGGTCATACCAGGTGGGCGACTCACGGAGAGCCCTCCGATATAAATTCTCACCCGCACGGAAACGCAAATATAACTATAGTTCATAACGGTATAATTGAAAATTATAAGAAGATAAAAGACTTTTTAGAAAGCAAGGGCTATAAATTTGACAGCCAGACAGATACAGAAACCGTAGCCAAGCTTTTGGATTTTTATTATAACGGCGATCCCCGTGAAACAATTGCCAGAGCGGTTTCGGAGATTGAGGGTTCATACGCTTTGGGGATTCTGTTCAAAGATTTTCCCGATCAGATTTTTGCAATAAGAAAGGACTCTCCGCTTATTGTAGGTAAAGGTGAAAACGAAAGCTTTATAGCGTCCGACGTACCTGCGATAATAAAATACACAAAGAATTATTATCTTATGGACGAAGATGAGATTGCTGTTTTAAAAGCAAACGATATTGAGTTTTATGATATACACGGAAGAAGTATTCAAAAAGAGCTTCTGACGGCGAACTGGGATTTGGAAGCTGCCGAAAAAGGCGGATACGAGCATTTCATGTTAAAAGAAATTCACGAACAGCCATCGGCAATTAGAACGACTATTTCTCCGAGGATAACTAACGGTATGCCTGACTTTTCCGAATCGGGTATTTCAGGCGAGATGTTAAGTAGTTTTGAGCATATTTTTGTCGTGGCCTGCGGTACTGCAATGTATGCCGGAACGGTAGGTAAGTATATAATTGAAAAGCTTACGAGAATTCCCGTTACGGTCGATGTTGCGTCTGAGTTCAGATACAGAGATCCTATATTAACGGATAAGGATTTGGTAATTTTAGTTTCGCAGTCGGGTGAAACTGCTGATACGCTCGCTTCTCTCAGACTTGCAAAGAAGATAGGCGCTAAAACCATGTCTATTGTTAATGTTAAAGGTTCGTCCATTGCAAGAGAGTCTGACTATGTTATCTATTCTCATGCAGGTCCTGAAATTTCCGTAGCCTCGACAAAAGCGTATATGGTTCAGATTTCTGTATTTTATATGCTGGCGTTTGAGCTTGCATATTCAAACGGAATTATAACTAAGGACGAGTGTAAACGTCTTGTGTCCGTTCTGCAGAATATTCCTGAAAAAATTGAAGAGGTTTTAAACGATAAAGACGGAGTTTCTTACGTTGCTTCACAGCTTATGAACGCCGATAATCTTTTTTATATCGGCAGAGGGCTTGACTATGCTTTGAGTATGGAAGGTTCGCTGAAGCTTAAAGAGATTTCATATATACATTCAGAAGCTTACGCAGCCGGCGAGTTAAAGCACGGCCCTATATCTCTTGTAAATGACGGAATGCCTGTTATAGCGGTTGCAACTCAGCGGGAACTATTTGATAAGACGATAAGCAACGTTAAGGAAGTAAAGGCGAGAGGTGCGAAAGTAATTTTAATTACTCATTCTTCAATGACCGTAGATGAGGACGCAGCGGATTTTGTTATAGGGCTTCCTACAACCGACGATATGCTTATGCCTATGATTGCGGCCGTTCCGCTTCAGCTTATTGCATATTATACTTCGGTATTAAAGGGCAACGATGTTGACAAGCCGAGAAATCTTGCTAAGTCTGTTACTGTAGAATAACTTTTCGGGCAGTTATGAAAACTGCCCTTTAAATTTAATATGGAGGAACATATGAAAAAGTACAATGCGTTTGTTTTTGATTTTGATTTAACCTTAGCGGACAGCACAAAGGGCGTATTTATCTGCTATAAAAAATGTTTAGAGCATTTCGGCTACTTTATACCGAGTGATGATGATATATTTAAAACTATTGGAAATACCATTGAAAATTCGCTTGCGATACTTATAGGAGAAATGCCTGAAAACGTTCAGGAAATGCGTAAATACTATGTAAGTCTTGCAGACGAGTATATGGTAAATCTTACAGAATTTTATCCGAATGTGATCGCTGTTCTTCAGGTTTTAAAGCAGGCGGATAAAAAGATAGGAATAGTATCGACAAAATACAGATACAGAATTATGAGCAGCTTTGAAAGAGAAGGTTCGTTTCCCGTTGACGAAATAGTTGGAGGAGAAGACGTAAGTGTGTTCAAACCCAATCCTACAGGACTTCTTCTTATGCTTGACCGTCTTAAAGTATCAAAAGACGAAGCTTTATATGTCGGTGACAGCTATATTGACGCTGAAACAGCGAGAAATGCAGGTGTTGATTTTGCCGGGGTCCTGACCGGTTCAACCTCAAAAGAAACCTTTTGTAAATACCCGAATGTTTTAATAAAGGAAAGCATTTTAGACGTTATAACATCTATAAATTCATGACGTTTAAGAGAGTTTAAGCCGTTCATAAAATAAAAAGAGCTAAAAGTTAATAAACTGTTAAATTCGCTTGCTTAATAATAAGCATAATGATATAATAATTTAATAAATTTTAGTTACAAAGGTTTTCAAACCATTCGGAGGATATATTATGATTAAGAGTATGACCGGTTTCGGGCGTGAGCAGAGTGTTATCGGCGGATATGAGATTTTGGCGGAAATACGCTCGGTAAACCACAGATATTTTGAGTTCAATTCAAGGCTTCCCAGAGGCTACGGATATCTTGATGAAAAGCTTAAGGCTTTTATAGGCGAAAGAATATCAAGGGGAAAGGTCGAAGCTTCTGTTTCGATTTTCAATAGTGAAGGCGCAGATGCAGAAATTGAGGTTAATCTTGATATTGCAGGAGGATATGTAAACGCTTTGCGCAAGGCTAATGAATCTCTGGGGCTGATCGATGACCTTGCATTGTCGAGTATTATGCGGCTTCCCGACGTTTTTAATGTTGAAAAGGTTCAGGACAATGAAGAGGTTATTTGGAACGCCGTTAAACAGGTTTGCGGTTCGGCATTGGACAAGTTTGTTGAAATGCGCAAAACCGAGGGAAAGAAAATGTACGACGATATTTCGTCGCGTCTTGATTTTATTGAAGAAAAGACCTGTGAAATTGAAAAGCTTTCTCCTCAGATTACTGCAAATTACGAAAGCAGATTATACTCAAAGCTTAAAGATACTTTAGGTGAAAAGGAAATTGATGAGCAGCGTATTCTTACAGAAGTAGCTATTTTTGCCGATAAGACTGCCGTAGATGAAGAAACGGTAAGATTACATAGTCATATTTCACAGTTCAGACAGCTTATTGAAAGCGGAGAACCTGTAGGAAGAAAACTTGATTTTTTGGTTCAGGAGCTTAACCGTGAGGTCAATACAATTGGCTCTAAAGGACAGGATTTGTCTGTAACCAAAACAGTGGTTGATTTGAAGTCGGAAATAGAAAAAATAAGAGAACAAATTCAGAATATTGAATAAGAGGGTTACGTTTATGCAGCTTATAAATATAGGTTTCGGGAATATGATTTCTTCCTCAAGGCTTATCGCTATAGTGAGTCCGGAATCAGCTCCGATAAAAAGACTGATTAGCGAAGCCAGGGACAAAGGCACGCTTATTGACGCAACCTACGGCAGAAAGACAAGAGCGGTTGTTGTAATGGACAGCGATCACATTATTCTGACGGCTGTTCAGCCTGAAACTATAGCCGGCAGAGTTGATCCGCAGTCGGAGGTGTTGGGCGATGAATAAAGGCAGGCTTTATGTGGTTTCCGCTCCGTCAGGCTGCGGAAAGGGAACGATCCTTTCAGAAGTGCTGAAAAATAATGATAATTTATTCTATTCGGTTTCGGCTACTACGAGAAGTCCAAGAGAGGGCGAAGCGGACGGAGTAAATTATTATTTTCTAAGTGTTGAGGATTTCAAGCGGGAAATTGACAACGGAGGTATGCTTGAGTATGCGCAGTTCTGCGGAAATTATTACGGAACTCCCAGAAAAAAGGTTTTAGAAAAGCTTGAACGGGGTATCGACGTTATTCTGGAAATTGAAACGAACGGCGCAATGCAAATTAAAAAAGCAATGAGCGAAGCAATTTTGATTTTTATACTTCCTCCGTCCGTTTCGGAGCTCAGACGAAGACTTAATAAAAGAAACACCGAAGAACAGGATATAATAGACAAGCGGATCGATAAAGCTATCGGTGAAATTAAAAAAGCGTATGAGTATGATTATATAATGATGAATGACAAGCTTGAAAAGGCCGTTGAGGATTTTGAAGCTATATTAAGCGCTTCAAAGCTGACAAATAAAAACAATAAAAATATGATAGAAGAGGTGTTGGAAAATGCTTAGACCGGCAATTTCAGAAATTTTGAAGAACAATGAAAGCTATTATTCACTGGTGATTGCAGTTGCAAAAAGAGCCAGACAGATTTCAAACGAAGCGTTTGAAGAAAAAATAATACTGGAAGATAAAGCTGTTAAAACTGCAATAGAAGAATTTGCGTCCGGTGAGTACAAGATAATTGAAGATCCGAGTTTAAGACACTGATTTTAATGGGGTGAGTAATGTGCCGGGTAAATATTTGGTTGCTAAGGTTGCAGTAAGCAACGCTGCATATAGCTTTGATACCGAATACAGCTATGCTGTTCCCGGTACGTTTTCATCAGCGGCAAGGGCAGGCTGCAGAGTTATAGTCCCGTTCGGCAAGGGCAACAGAAGACGTATAGGATTTATAACACGGGTTTATGAAAGGGACAGCTATAACTCAGAATTAAAGCTTATGCACAGCGTTATCGACGAAGAACCTTTGGTTTCTGACGAAATGCTTAAAATTATATTCTGGCTTAAGGAGAACACGTTCTGCACGTTATTTGAAGCGTATAAATGCGTTGTGCCGACAGGATTCAGCTATAACATAGTTAAGAAATACAGGCTTGTAAACGCAGAGATAGACGTTTCGCTTACAAACGAAGAACAGAATCTGTTAAATGCGTTGCTTGCCAGCTCGACCGAAAAGGAATTTGATAAAATTCTTTCTGCTCAGACAGAAAGCCGAACAAAGCAGAAAATTATCGGTTCGCTTCTGGAAAAGGGAGTCTTAGAGGAGATTGACAACGTAAAAAGACGTATAGGCGATGAAACGATTAAGATGGTCAGGTTTACTCCTGAATATCTCTCAGGAGAGGTCTGTGTTGACTTAACTCCGAAGCAGAATCTTATTGTTAATCTTTTAAACGAGTGCGAGAGCGCTTCCGTAAAAGAAATATGCTACCTTGTCAACGTTACTCCGACTATAATTAAGAGATTGGCTCAAAAGCGTGTTTTAACTCAGTATGATTACGAAGTATTAAGACAGGTTGAAACTGAAGGTGTTGAAAACAGGAATCTCAGCGATATTGTTTTGTCGAAAGAACAGAAAAATGCTTTCGATGGAGTAAAAAGCTTAATCGACAGCGGTAAACCCTCTGGAGCTTTGTTATACGGAGTTACGGGAAGCGGAAAAACTTCGGTTTTTCTAAAGCTTATAGAATATACTATTGAATTAAACAAAACGGCGGTTATGCTTGTTCCTGAAATTTCTCTTACCCCCCAAATGGTAAGCCGGTTTAAAAGCTATTTCGGCGATATAGTCGCAGTTGTACATTCAAGTCTATCGCTGGGACAGAGGGTAGACGAATTCAAAAGGATAAAAAACGGTTCTGCCAAAATTGTTATAGGAACACGAAGCGCGGTCTTTGCGCCGCTGAAAAACATAGGTCTTATAATAATGGACGAGGAGGGCGAGCATACTTATAAATCAGAGTCGGCTCCGAGATTCCACGCAAGAGATATAGCTATACAGAGATGCGGTTATAATAACTGCACGCTTTTAATGGCTTCCGCCACTCCGTCGCTTGAAAGCTATTACTACGCTAAAAACGGACGTTTTCACCTGTTTGAGCTTGATAAAAGATATTCAAGCTCCGAGCTTCCTCGGGTTGTGGTGGTTGATATGCAGCGTGAAGAGGAGGACGGCAACGACAGTCTGTTCAGCAGAGAGCTTATAAAGGGAATAGAAGAACGTTTGAAAAAAGGTGAACAAAGTATTCTGCTTCTGAACAGGCGAGGGTTTAATACAAAAGTAATATGTTTGGATTGTAAAAAGCCAGTAGAATGTCCTAACTGCAATATTCCGCTGACTTATCATAAGAGAAATAACAGACTTATGTGTCATTACTGCGGTTATTCCATGGCTTACAGAGAGGTGTGTCCGAAATGTAACGGTCGTCATTTAAAAATGACAGGGGTCGGAACTCAGAGAGTGGAGGAAGAGGTTGAAAGACTGTTTCCCACAGCTAAAGTTCTTAGAATGGACGCAGATACAACCTATTCGAGATTTGCATTTGAAAAGAATTTCAGAGATTTCGGCGAGGGAAAATATGATATAATGCTTGGAACTCAAATGATTGCTAAAGGTCTTGATTTTCCAAATGTAACGCTGGTAGGAGTTTTATCTTTGGATAAGGCTTTATTTGCGGGAAGCTTTAACAGTTACGAGAGGACCTTTTCACTGTTGACTCAGGTTGTCGGCAGATCGGGCAGGGGACAAAAACAAGGCGTGGCATATATACAGACCTATGTGCCTGAGCATTACGTATTAGAGCTTGCTTCCAGGCAAAATTATAAAGAGTTTTATACTCAGGAAATTGCTTTAAGGAAAGCGCTTGTCTACCCGCCGTTTTGCGATATATGCGTTATCGGAATAAATTCGCCTATAGATTCTCAGGCGAATAAAGCGTCGGAAACCTTTATAGATATTTTAAAGGAAAACATAAAAAGGCTGTCGTTTAAGCTTCCTCTCAGGGTGTTGGGACCATCTCAATCTGCAATGGGGAAAATAAATAATAGATACAGATACAGAATAATAATAAAATGCAAGAATGAAAAACACTTCAGAGAGCTTATAAGCGCTTCGCTCATAGCCGCTATGAAGCATAAAGATTTTTCAAACGCCAGAATCTATGCGGATATTAACGGTGATATCGGCGTTTAACGCAGGTTGTTTTAAATATTCAGAAAGGAACATAATCAAATGGCGATAAGAACTATTTTAAATAAAAGTGATGACGCTTTATCAAAAGTTTGCAGACCTGTTGAAAAATTTGACGAAAAACTGCGGACGCTTCTCGACGATATGGCGGAAACGCTTTATAAAGCGGAGGGTGCAGGTCTGGCGGCTCCTCAGGTGGGAATTCTCAGACGTGCGGTCGTTATTGACGTCGGCGAGGGCTTATATGAGCTTATTAATCCGGAAATTATAGAAACTCAAGGTACTCAGTACGGCGTTGAAGGCTGCCTTTCATGTCCGGGCGATTGGGGATATGTAACAAGGGCGCAGAAGGTTAAATTTAAGGCACAGGACAGAAACGGCAACTGGTATGAGAAAGAGGTTGAAGAACTTTTCGCAAGATGCGTTCAGCATGAGTGCGACCACCTAGAAGGGAAGCTTTTCACAAGACTGATTGAAGAAGCTGTAAATGTTGAAGAAGATTCCGATAAATAATTTCTAAGGAGGACGCTCTTAAAAGAGTTTTTTGCAAATGCTTGATGTGATTTTTATGGGTACTCCCGATTTTGCAATACCGGCGCTTAAGTCGCTTATTTATTCAAAACATTCGGTCAAGGCTGTTTTCACTCAGCCGGATAAACCCAAAGGCAGAGGTCATAAGCTTACGCCGCCGCCCGTCAAGGTTTTGGCGGAGGAAAACGGTATAAAGGTTTATCAGCCTAAAAGTTTAAAAAAAGACGCCGACGGTTATATTAAAATAATAAAGGATTTAAAGCCTGATATAATTGTTGTGGCGGCGTACGGTAAAATACTACCCAAAGAGGTTCTGGAAATACCAATACTCGGTTGCGTAAACATTCACGGCTCGCTTCTGCCGAAATACAGAGGAGCGGCGCCTATCCAGCAGGCTGTGCTTAACGGAGAAAGGGAAACGGGAGTCACAACCATGCTTATGAACGAAGGTCTTGATACAGGGGACATTCTCCTTTGCGAAAGAACTGAAATCGGTGAGAATGAAACGTCCGCCGAACTTTTTGACAGACTTTCATATATGGGAGCGGAGCTTTTGCTCAAGACGATAGACGCTTTAACAGAGGGGAATATTTCTCCCGTTAAACAGGATGAAAGCAAAGCTAGCTATGCGCCTATGCTTTCTAAGAATTTATCAAAGCTTGATTTCAATACTTCTGTTTATAAGATTCACAATAAAATATGCGGTTTGTCCGACTGGCCTTGCGCAGTAACTTCAATAGACGGGAAACGGCTTAAAGTTTATCGTTCGGAAATAGCATCTGAAAAAGCTCTTTCCGCAGCGCCGGGGGAAGTTATTGATGAGAAGAACCTTATCGTTGCTTGTAAGAACGGAAGCATAAGGCTGACAGAGGTTCAGGCGGAGGGTTCAAAAAGGATGAAAGCCGAGGATTATCTAAGGGGTAAACCTATAAGCAGAGGAAAAATCTTAGGTGAATAATTAAGATCGGCAGCATAGTCTGCCCGATCGGTTCAGATATAAAGAAAGGTTGGTAATTTTTATGTATTATTTTTATTATTACGACTGGACGATACTTATATTGATTCCGCCGCTTTTGTTGTCGCTGTATGCGCAGTTCAAGGTGAATTCAACCTATAAGAAGTTTTCAAAAGTAAGCAATGCAAGAGGCTTGACGGCAAGAGAGGTCGCAAGACGTATTTTAGATTCAAACGGACTTCAGCATATCCGGATAGAGCATATCAAGGGTAATCTGACCGACCATTTCGACCCAAGCTCAAATACCGTAAGACTTTCGGACTCTGTTGACAACAGCACATCGGTTGCAGCGATAGGAGTTGCGGCTCATGAGTGCGGTCATGCAGTTCAGCACGCAGAAGGATATACTCCTATAAAAATCAGAACAGCTATGGTACCTATTACGAATTTCAGTTCAAAGCTGTCAATGTTGTTTATTATAGTTGGACTGGTTATTTCAAATATGTATAAAGCCACGCAGGGAAATCAGACTGGTTTTACAATTGCAGTTATCGGAATATGTTTGTTTGCTGTTGCTACTGTATTTCAGCTAGTAACCTTGCCTGTCGAGTTTAACGCAAGCTCCAGAGCCTTGAAAACCCTTGAAACGGACATGATTTTGTATGAAGATGAAGTACCTAAGGCAAGGAAGGTTCTTACCGCTGCCGCTTTAACTTATGTTGCTGCGCTGATTTCATCTCTTGCGTCGCTTTTTAGAATTATACTTATAGTTTTCAGCGGCAATAACAGGAGAAATTAATGGATAACGCCAGGAATTTTACAAAAAAGCTTTTAACTTCTTTTTACTCTAACTCATCCTATTCAAACATTTTGCTTGACAATGCTTTGGCGGAAAGCAATCTGACTTCACAGGATAAAAAGTTTGTTACAAATCTTTTTTACGGCGTTATTGAACGTCAAATTACGATTGATGCAGTGATAAGTAAATATTCTAAAAAACCGCTTGATAAACTATCAAGCGACATACTGCAGCTTTTTAGAATAGCCGTTTATCAGCTTCTTTATATGGATTCAGTACCTGACAGAGCGGCGGTTTTTGAAAGCGTAAAGCTTGCAAAGAGAAGCAGCAACCCCGTTTTGGGCGGCTATGTGAACGGAGTTCTCAGGTCTTTTCTCAGAGATAACAAACAGATACCGCTTCCTGAAAATAAGCTCGAAAGGCTGTCGGTTTTATATTCCTGCCCTATATGGCTGATAGAAAAATGGACAGACGAATACGGCGAGGATATGGCTTTGAATATGCTTGAAAGCTCTTTAGGTACACCTCCTGTTACCGCAAGGCTGAATGTGCTAAAAAAGCCGCTCGATGAAATAATAAACGACATCAGGGAGCTTGGAATTGAAGTAAGCAGCAGAAAAGAAGCTGAAAACTGCGTTAAGCTTTCAAATGTCGGAGCTATAAGTCACTCCCGTGTATACAGAAAGGGGCTTTTCCATATTCAGGACGTTTCAAGTCAGATATGTTGCGAGGTTTTGGAACCAAAGCCCGGTGAAACCGTATTGGACGTTTGTTCAGCTCCGGGAGGAAAGGCTTTTACTATAGCTGAGCTTATGAATAATAGCGGCAGGGTAATTGCCTGCGATTTATATGAAAACCGTGTAAAGCTTATAAAGGACGGTGCGAAGCGGTTAGGTTTGACTTGTATCGAAGCAAGAGTTAACGACGCGTCTGTTTATTCGGAAGATATAGGCGAGGCAGATAAAGTTTTGTGCGACGTACCTTGTTCAGGGCTTGGAGTTATAAGACGAAAGCCTGAGATAAAGAATAAAAATCCCGATGATTTTGAAGGTTTAAAAGATATACAAAGAAGTATATTGGAAACTTCATCAAAATATCTGAAAAAGGGCGGTACTTTGGTTTATTCGACCTGTACGCTTTCAAAAGCGGAAAACGACGACATAATAGATTGGTTTTTAAGCGGACATTCAGAATTTGATAAGGGAAGCATCAATGGTCCGGCGAATTTGACGTCCGATGAATATAAGGCGACTATAACGCCAAAAATGTTTAACAGCGATGGATTTTTCATTGCGAAGCTTATTAAGAAAAGGTAATTTAATAGATATACATGACAGATAAAAATAGTGAAAAAATTGATATATTATCGCTTAGCTTTAGCGAATTGGAAGAAAAGATTCTTCTTTTGGGTGAAAAAAAGTTCAGAGCAAAGCAGATATGGCAGTGGCTTCATGTAAAAAAAGCAAGCAGTTTTGACAAAATGAGTAATTTATCTGCACAGTTAAAAACAAAATTATCAGAGGATTTTTGTATAAAATCACTAATTATTTCAAAAAGACTTGCGTCAAACATAGACAATACTGTAAAATATCTATATGAACTGTACGACTCAAATCATATAGAAACAGTGCTGATGAAATATAATCACGGATACAGCTTGTGCGTTTCTACTCAGGTTGGCTGTAAAATGGGATGTAAGTTCTGTGCGTCCACTATAGCAGGCTTTAAAAGGAATCTTGCTCCGTCTGAAATTCTGCTTCAGCTTTATGAAACTGAAAGAGATTCCGGGATAAAGGTTTCAAGTATAGTTTTAATGGGTATCGGCGAGCCGCTGGATAACTTTGAAAACGTAACTAAGTTTCTTGAGATTTTAAGCGATAAAGACGGCAACGGCATGAGCCTGCGTCATGTTTCGCTTTCAACCTGCGGAGTTGTTCCGAGGATTTATGATTTGGCTGAAAAGAATTACGGGCTGACGCTTTCAATTTCTCTTCACGCCACGACTGATGATAAGAGAAGCGAAATAATGCCGGTAAATAATAAATATAATATAAAAGAGCTGATGACAGCCTGTAAGCAATATTTATCCAAAACGGGAAGGCGCATATCATTTGAATATGCTTTGATAGACGGAGTAAACGATTCTTATGAGCAGGCTGTGCGGCTGTCAAAGCTTCTGCGTGGTATGCAAAGCCATGTTAATATAATACCCGTAAATAAAATAAAGGAACGGGAATATAAATCCAACAGGAAATCGGCGAACAAATTTAAGGATTACTTGGTCAATTTGGGCGTAAACGCTACAGTCAGGAGAACATTAGGTTCTGATATTGACGCCGCCTGCGGACAGTTAAGACGAGAATATGAAGTATAGAAAGAGGGTGAGCCGGCTTGTTTGTGGTCGCTAAGAGCGATGTCGGCATGACAAGAAAAGAGAATCAGGACAGATTCTGTGTTAAAATCATTGATGATGAAACGGTTGCGGCTGTCGTCTGCGATGGAATGGGCGGCGCACAGTCCGGAGGGGTTGCAAGTGAAATTGCAGCAAATACCGTTTTTGACAGGATTATTCTGAATTACAGAGGAAACGCTGATGACAACAGCATAAGAAATACCCTTTTAACTTCGTTGACAGCCGCCAATACGCTGGTTTACGAAAAGTCCGAGGAGGACGAGGACAAAAAGGGTATGGGAACGACCTGCGTGGGAGCTTTAATAAACAAAGATAAGGCTTATATAGCCAGCGTAGGCGACAGCCGTGCGTATCTTCTCAATGAAAACGGAATATCCCAGATAACGAACGATCATACGATAGTCGAGATTCTTTATGAGCAGGGAAAGATAGAAAAGGACGACAAAAACAATCATGAGATGAGCCATATAATAACAAAGGCTATAGGTACCGAGCCTGACATTGACCCGGATTATTTTGAGGTAGAGCTAAAGAAAAATTCAGTAATTCTCATTTGCTCCGATGGACTTACCAATTATTGCAGCGATGAGCTTATTTACAGTTATGTATATAATAAAGAGCTTGAAAAATCACTCAATGATTTAATCAATTATGCAAAAGACAAGGGCGGTAAGGATAACATCACTGTGGCAATTATAATGAATTAGTGAAAGGGAGGAAAATGTTTTGGATATGAATATAGGTAAAAAGCTTGACGGAAGATATGAAATTACCGAGCTTATCGGTATCGGCGGAATGGCTGATGTTTATAAGGCTGTCGATATTATGGAGGACAGAACGGTTGCCGTTAAGATTTTGAAGAACGAATATTCCGAGAATGAAGAGTTTTTGAGAAGATTCAGAAATGAAAGCAAAGCTATCGCCGTACTTTCACATCCTAATATTGTTAAGATTTATGACGTTGGATTCTCTGATGAAATTCAGTATATTGTTATGGAGTATATCGACGGAATTACTCTAAAAGAGTTTATTGAACAGCAGGGCGTTTTGAGATGGAAGGACGCTATTCACTTTATTACGCAGGTATTAAGGGCTCTTCAGCACGCTCACGACAGAGGAATAGTCCACAGGGATATTAAGCCGCAGAATATTATGCTGTTTTCTGACGGAACTATAAAGGTAATGGATTTCGGAATCGCTCGTTTTTCACGTTCTGACGGTAAAACGCTTTCGGATAAAACAATCGGTTCGGTTCATTACATATCGCCGGAGCAGGCCAGAGGCGATATAACCGATGAAAAGAGCGATATTTATTCGGTCGGCGTTATGCTTTATGAAATGCTGACGGGCAAAAAGCCGTTCGACGCTGAAAATCCTGTTGCAGTCGCTCTTATGCATATGCAGGAGGCTGCAAAGAACCCAAGGGAAATAATAAGTACTATTCCCGAACCGCTTGAGGAAATCGTTTACCATGCGATGGAAAGAAATCCTTCAAGGCGTTATCAGTCTGCCTCAGAGATGATAAAGGATATTGAAACATTCAAACATAATCCCGACGTTGTTTTCGGATATAAAACCATAAATGACCTTGACGCTCATAAGTCAAGCGAGTCAACTATATTTTTTAACCCCGTTAAGAATAATAATAATAATAATAATGATGCTGATGATAATGATGTCATTGACGTAGACCCGAATCAGCCTGCAGATACTTACAACAATTCTTATCCGAACGATTATTATGAAGATGATGAGGATGAGCCGGTAAGAAAACGCTCATATGTAGTTCCGATTCTGTCAGCAGTAACAGTGGCAGTTGTAATTATTGCAGCGGTAATAATTCTGTTTATGATAATTAAGTCTGACGCCTTCGGAAGCAATTCAAATAAGGTTGAAGTTCCTAATTTAATCGGTCAGTCAATAATAGACGCTAAAAACGAGTACGGCGAGGTACTTCAGTTTGTTATTACCGAGGAATACAACAACGACTATTCTGAAAATATTATTTTCGAGCAGGATATTGCGGCGGGTACAATTAAAAAAGAGGGTTCTGAAATTTCAGTAACCGTTTCAAAGGGTCCTAAAACTTCGGTAATTCCCGATTTGAAAAACCAGACTTATGAAGCTGCCGCTTCAGAGCTTGAACGGCTGAATCTTGTGCCGGTACAGAGTCTGATTCACGATGACGATATAGTTGAAGGACGGGTAATAAAGACAAATCCTGAAACAAACGACGAGGTTCCTCAGGGTTCTTCAGTAACCGTATTTGTCAGCAGCGGACCTTTGGAAACCAAGGTTAAGGTTCCTGATGTTATTGGAAAAACCGAGGATGACGCAAGGGCAAAGCTTGAGGACAATAAGCTTGAATGCGAGGTAACTGACGTTGACACAGATGAGGTTGAAAAAGGAATTGTAGTTTCGCAGTCAATTTCTAAAGGAACAAGCGTTGACAGAGATACCGTTGTTACTATAGGCGTTTCTACAGGAAAGGCCGCTTCTAACACAGTTAATATTGATGTTTCTGTTCCTGTAGGTTCTTGGGGAAGCTATAAGATTCTTATATACGTAAACGGAAATCTGAAAAATACACAGGCTTTGGGCGACGCTGAAACGGTAGCCGGAGGTTCTATCAAGGTACCTGTTACGGGACAGGGAAAACAGGCTGTTTCAATTAAAATTCAAAGGGACGACGAGTCTGCGCTGTACGGTTCATATGAGGTGAACTTTGCCGATATTACCTATTCAACAACCTCAACCAATCCCAGTGCGTTCACTTCTATAACGCCTGAAAAAGAAACCACAAAGAAAACTACTAAAAAAACCTCGTCAACTGATGAATCAGAGGAAACCACGACGACAACTTGGAGTCAGACGACGACAAACAATGCTGAATAATATGATTACAGAAGGATTAATTATAAAACTACTCGGAGGCGTCTATTTTGTAGAGGCCTCTGATGCTGTATATGAATGTAAAGCCAAAGGCGTTTTCAGAAATAAGAATTTATCTCCTGTATGCGGCGACAGAGTTAAAATCATGATAAAAGACGGCGAAACGCCGGTCATAACCGAGATTGCGGAAAGAAAATCAATAATAATAAGACCTCAGCTTGCTAATTTAGATTATCTTGTGCTGGTAAATTCAGTTTGCGAGCCTGCGCCTAATTTGCTTTTGACAGACAAATTTATAGCTATTGCAGAATATAAAAATATCGAGCCTGTTGTGGTTTTTACTAAGTCGGACAAAGAAAGTCCCGACAGATTGGTTTCTATATATAAAAAAGCAGACATAAAAGTGTTTTCTGTTGACAATAAAACAGGAAACGGGAGCGGAGATTTAAAAAAGCTCTTAACGGGCAGGCTTTCAGCTTTCACGGGCAATACCGGGGTTGGAAAGTCAAGCTTGCTAAATAATCTTTTCCCGGGTTTGGAGCTAAGCACAGGAGAGATAAGTCGAAAGCTGGGAAGAGGCAGACATACCACCAGACATATCGAGCTTTTCAAGCTTCCTGAGGGAGGTTATATTGCTGACACTCCGGGGTTTTCTTCCTTTGACACAAATAAATACGATATTATTTATAAAGACGAGCTTGCGTCATGCTTTCGTGAATTTAATGACTTTTCGGGAAAATGCCGTTTTCAGGACTGCAATCACATAAACGAACCCGGCTGTGAGGTTATAGCTGCCGTTAGTCGTGGGGATATACCTAAATCACGGTATGAAAGCTACACTGCTATGTTTGAAGAGGCTAAAGGTTTGAAGGAGTGGGAGCATTAAACAATGGAAAAATGTTTGATTGTCGGCGGATATGCGATAAGAAACATCGAATGGCTTAGATCTGTTTGTGAAGAATTTGATTATATCATTGCAGCAGACAGCGGATATAAAGTCCTGAAAAATGCAAGTATAGACTTTGATATAGCAATAGGTGATTTCGATTCTCTCGGATATATTCCCGAGGATGTTGATGTAAAAAAGCTTAAAATTGAAAAGGATGATACCGACACTTTGAGTGCAGTGAAATTCGCTATTGATAAAGGTGCATCGGAAATAGTTATTTTAGGCGGAATCGGCGGAAGACTTGACCATACCATCGCCAATATACAGACGCTTAAATTTATTGCTGAACATAGGGCGTCGGCTAAGCTGATTGACGAAGAAAACACAGTATCTGCGCTTTTTCCCGGGAAATATGAGTTAAAAAAAATGCAGGGATATTCGTTATCTGTTTTTTCTTTAACAGACAAAGTTAGCGGGCTATGCGAAAAGGGCGTTAAATTTCCTTTGGATAATGCTGTTATTACAAACGGTTTCCCTTTGGGAGTTTCAAATGAGATCACTGAAAAATATGCTGAAATAAGCTTTAAAGACGGTTTTCTGCTAGTGTGCGTTTCAAAATTGTAACAATTTCAGTCTGAGATGAATATTATGAAGTATTCTTAGAATCAGGAGTGATTACATATGAAAATCGTATTGGTAAAACCGCCTAAGCTTATATCGGGAATATTCAGGGTGGTATTTAAGGTTAAAAATACTGATTGTTAAACTAAAGTGCTTGACTTCAGCGTCAGGCACTTTTCATATTATCAGGATTACAAGCATATATTTTTATGAATAAAAAATTCAAAGGGAATTTATATGCTGGAATTCAACATAAAAGATTACAAGATAAAATTATCGTTCAGCTTTTTTGCCGTGCTTGCGGTTTTGTTTTTTATAGGGAATAATTTTGCGGTTGTTACGGCTCTGTTGTGCTGCTTTATACATGAATTCGGACATATGCTTATGATGTATAAGTTCTGCGTTCCCGTCACTGAAATAACCTTATACGGAGGAGGTATCAAGCTTAAAACCGAATCGAACAGGCTATACAGCAAAAAAAGTGAAATTTATGTACTGCTTGCAGGAGCCGGAGTAAATATAATTTGCTTTTTTATTTTCAGGCGGATATTGACGCAGTTTGCGTATACAAGCCTTGTGCTTGGTCTGTTTAACCTTTTGCCTTATAAATATTTTGACGGCGGACGTGTTTTAAAGCTGGTTTTTGAAGATTCAGTTTCTGTTGCAATGAATTCGGCTTATAAGGTTATACGTTCTGTGCTTGTTCTTTTGACTATCTGTGTTATAATATTAATGATTTATAAGAGGATAACCAACTTTTCGCTTATTATAACCTTGATTTATATAGTTGTTTCGGAAATTCTTTGTTGATTTGCCAATAAGTACATAAATAATTTATAAAAAATTTAAATAAAATCTTGAAATAGCTGTTGAGTTATGATATAATGAATAAGCATTTGATTTACCGTCGCCCACTGCGACGAGAGTTAATGCCTGCCGTTGGCAAGACATTAAAGCGGATAGTCCTCTGATTTTGTCAAGCAAAATGTATGAATGTCTGAAAATTAACAGGAGGTATTTAAAGTGGACGCTTTAAAGCTTATTTCAAATTCAAGCCTTAAATCTGAAGTTCCGGTTCTTAACATCGGTGATACCGTAAAGGTACACGTTAAGATTAAGGAAGGCGACAAGTCGAGAATTCAAATTTTTGAGGGAACTATTATTTCTAAAAAGCATGGCGGTGTGAACGAAACATTTACTGTTCGCCGCGTTGCGCATGGCTGCGGAATTGAAAGAGTATTCCCGGTACATTCCCCGATAGTTGAAAAGGTTGAAGTCGTAAGACACGGACGTGTTCGCAGAGCTAAACTATACTATCTGAGAGATAGAGTAGGTAAGGCAGCTAAGGTTAAAGAAGCAATTAAATAATTGTTATTAAAGGAACAATTTGCTTTGTTCCTTTTTCTTTTTTAAGGGACTTGAAATTTAATTTACTTTTTGTTAGAATATAATATGAATTTATATTAGGCTGCTATTAATTTGAAAAGCATATTTGATATGATTTTATAGCTGACATAAAATATTTGAACGGGAGGATACCCTATACCGGGTATGTATTATGATGGAAGACAAAGATATAATTTACAGCAGTGATGATTATAAGAAATTCAAACAAAAAAAGTCGGCCGGGAATGAGGCTTTGGAATGGCTCGAATCAATAGCCGTTTCAATACTGATAGTTATATTGGTTTTTACTTTTTTGTTCAGAATGGTAATAGTAGACGGAGATTCAATGTTTCCCACTCTTGAGGACGGTCAAAGGCTTATCATTTCTCATCTTTTTTATACACCCAAGCAAGGAGATATAGTCGTTGCAAATTCCGAGGGGTTAAACAAGACCATAATTAAAAGGGTCATTGCTACCGAGGGCCAAACTATAGATATAGATTTTGATAATCATACCGTAACCGTTGACGGTAAAATACTGGATGAACCTTATATAAACGAACCTACAAGCCGTAATGAAGGCGGATATGAATATCCTATGACTGTTCCTGATGGTTATGTATTTGTTATGGGGGATAACAGAAATCATTCAACCGACAGCAGAAGCCCTATGGTCGGCTGCATTCCTACCAAAGACGTTTTGGGAAAAGCGGTACTGAGAATATTTCCGTTTGACAGCTTCGGAATATTAAAATAGCGGAATTTTGTCATTTAAAACGGAGGTAATATGGGCAACGAGATAAATGTTCAGTGGTTTCCGGGTCATATGGCTAAGACCCGGCGTATAATGCAGTCAAACCTCAAGCTTGTTGACGCAGTTGTCGAAATGACGGATGCGCGTATACCAATATCCAGCAGAAATCCCGAAATGGATCGGCTTGTTGGTTCAAAGCCAAGGCTTATAATTCTGAATAAATGCGATGCCGCTGACGAAACAGCTACTTCAATGTGGCTGGATTACTACAAGAAAAAGGGCATTACGGCTATTGCAGCAGATTGCAGAAGCGGTAAGGGATTAAATAAATTCATTCCTGCTCTTAAAGAGCTTTTAAAAGAACAAATTAATATTTGGAACAATAAAGGCATGATCGGCAGACCTATAAGGATTATGATTGTCGGTATTCCGAATGTAGGAAAATCATCGCTTATCAACAGATTGGCAGGCTCTAAAAGGGCAAGGGTCGAGGACAGACCGGGCGTTACCAGGGGAAAGCAATGGGTTTCAATAGGAAAAGAAATCGAACTTTTGGATATGCCGGGTGTTTTGTGGCCTAAGTTTGCAGATAAAACCGTCGGCGAGCATTTAGCATTTACAGGCGCTGTGAAAGACGATGTAATTGATATGGAATATCTGGCTTGCCGTTTGCTTCAGTTTCTGCTTGATAAATATCCTCAGAATATCGTCGACAGATATGACGTCAGCATTGACGAGCTTCCTGATGACGAGATGTCAATGAGCAACTGTACCGTTGGTTTTGAATTGTTGGAACGTATCGGGAAGAAGCGCGGGTTTTTAATTTCAGGCGGAAACATAAACACAGAAAGAGCGGCAATAACTGTTTTAGATGAATTCAGAGGAGGAAAACTTGGGAGCTTGACGGTTGAAGCTCCTAAGGATATAAAGTAAAAGTGGAATTATACGAATTTGACCGAAGCTTAAGAAACGGAAGAATCATTTGCGGCGTTGACGAGGCAGGCAGAGGACCTCTGGCGGGAGATGTTTATGCGGCGGCAGTTATATTTGATGAAGACACTGTTATCGAGGGGATTAACGATTCAAAGAAGCTTAGCGAAAAGAAAAGGGAAATCCTTTTTGATGAAATAACCGAAAAAGCAAAAGCCTTTTGTATTGCGGCTGCAAGCGTTCAGGAAATTGAACAGATTAATATTTTGAACGCTGCAATGCTTGCTATGAAAAGAGCTGTCGAGGGTTTGGACATTAAGCCCGAGCTTGCTCTGATAGACGGAAACAAAGCGCCTGAGCTTGATAACATTTCAACTGAAGCAGTCGTAAAGGGCGACGCTAAATCTCAGTCAATTGCGGCCGCTTCAATTCTGGCAAAGGTTGCAAGGGACAGATATATGAAAGAGCTTGACAAACTTTATCCTCAATATATGTTTTCTAAGCATAAGGGATACGGAACAAAGCTTCATTACGAGATGATTGAAAAGTATGGAATTTCTCCCGTGCATAGACCAAGCTTTCTGAAGAAGGTTCTGAATAACGTATGAAAAGCAGGGAAATAGGGGATATAGGCGAACGGACGGTTTGCAGTTATCTTACTCAAAACGGTTATGAAATACTGAAAAGAAATTTTACGGTCAAGGGCGGAGAGATTGACATTATCGCAAAGAAAAACGATACGGTTTGCTTTGTTGAAGTAAAAACAAGAAAGCTCAGTTCGTTATCTTCGGGTGAAGAAGCAATTACCGCCGAAAAAAGACGGCATATTATATATACGGCGAATCGTTTTTTGAGCAACATCAAATCTTTGCCTAAATGCAGATTCGACGTTGCGGTGGTTGAACTGAAAAATAATAAGGTTATAAAATTAAAGTATTATGTCAGCGCTTTTGACTCAAGCAGGTGACAATATTTAATAAGGGCTTGCCCGTCATTCAACGTGGCAAAGGTCGGCAATGCCGATCGGCCGGTCAGTAGGGGATTGTATTCCACTACTGAACGGGTAATTGAATCTGCCGCTATAGAGGCGGGGGACATCTTGTCTAAGTTATAAACTAATTCCGGAGGTATGGTGATTTTATGTATTATAAAAGTACGAGAAACAGCAATGTAAACGTAACTTCTGCACAAGCTATTGCGCAGGGAATTTCAAAGGAAGGCGGTTTATTTGTACCAAGTGAAATTCCTGAGATTACGTTTGACGATATAAAAACCTTAGGCGAAATGAGTTATCCTGAAAGAGCTGCGTTTATTTTTTCAAAGTATCTTACCGACTTCAGTGGTGCTGAAATCAGATACTGCGTAGATAATGCATACAGCGACAAAAATTTTGATACGAAAAACATATGCGAGCTTGCTCATCTTTTTGACGGAACGTATATGTTAGAGCTTTGGCACGGACCTACTTGTGCTTTTAAGGATATGGCTTTGCAGATACTGCCTTATCTGATTACAACATCGTTAAAAAAAATCAATCTTGATAAAAAGGTTGTTATTTTGGTTGCCACTTCGGGAGATACTGGAAAAGCTGCTCTCGAAGGTTTCAGAGATGTTGACGGAACGCAGATTATGGTTTTCTATCCTGTTGACGGCGTTTCGCCAATGCAGAAAAAACAAATGACTACTCAGGAAGGAAATAACGTTGCGGTCTGTGCAATAAAGGGGAACTTTGACGACGCACAAAACGGCGTTAAGGCAATATTTACAGATAAAAAAGTTGAAAAAAAGCTTGACGAAAACGGCTTGATGTTCTCATCAGCCAATTCTATTAACTGGGGCAGACTAGCTCCGCAGATAATTTATTATGTATCTTCTTATGCTCAGCTTGTTTATGATTATGAGATTGAACCGGGTGAAAAGATTAATATAGTTGTGCCTACAGGCAACTTCGGAAATATACTGGCGGCATATTACGCTAAGAAGATGGGCGTACCCGTTAATAAGCTTATATGCGCTTCTAATTTCAACAATGTGCTGACTGATTTTCTCAAAACAGGAATTTATGACCGAAACAGACAGTTTTTTACGACTATTTCGCCGTCTATGGACATACTTATATCATCAAATCTGGAAAGACTTCTTTATCATCTGTGCGGTGAAAATGACGCTCAGATAAAAGAATGGTTCGGTTCTCTCGCAGAATCCGGAAGATACGAGGTTTCAGACGAGGTTAAATCAATTTTGAAGGAAGAATTCTATGCCGGCTGCTGTGATGATGATAAAACTAAAGAGTGCATAAAGGAGCAGTATGATAAATATTCATATACCTGCGACACCCATACTGCTGTTGCTGTAAAGGTTTATGAGGATTACAGAAACGAAACAAATGATATGACGAAAACGATAATTGCGTCTACTGCAAGTCCTTATAAATTCTCAAACAGCGTTTTGGAAGCGCTGGGAGAATATGACGCTAATATGAATGAATTTGAACTTGTAGACAGGCTCTATGAGGTTTCAAAGCTTGAAGTTCCACGCTCTTTGGCTGAGCTTAAAGATAAGGAAATTCGTTTTGATGATACTATTGAAAAGGCTGATATGAAAGCTTTTGTTCTGAAATCTCTTGGAATCTGAGAAATAAGCTTTTATTATATAAAGCGCAGAGCCGACAGCGCTTCGCTGATATGTAAATCGTCCGCCGATTAAGACAGACGATTTTCTGTGATTTAGCCCTTAGGCTTGAATGTTCTGCAAATTGTTTCATCACAACAGTCAGGTTTGTCGCAGCAGCAACAAATATCTACTTTTCCTGCTACACATTCGCAGTTATCTCTGTTGTAAACACAACTTGAAACATCACAGTTGATTCCTTGGATTTTATCATTTTGCATAGCAAAATCTCCTTTCGCAAGTTCGTCTTGCAAAATTATTATAAGCATTTAAATTAAAATTATTCGGAAATTAGTGGGAAATTTGGAGGATTAAATTTGGCATTATTTACTATTGGAGATCTTCATTTATCGTTTGGCGTTAATAAGCCTATGGATATTTTTAAAGGATGGGACGATTATCAAAGCCGTCTGAAGGAAAACTGGCAGAGAAAAATAAAACCGGAAGACACAGTTGTTCTTCCGGGAGATTTTTCGTGGGCGATAAATCTTAATAAAGCTATACCTGATTTTGAATTTGTTGAGAACCTGAACGGTCATAAGATTTTACTTAAAGGCAATCACGACTACTGGTGGGAAACAAAAACCAAAATGGATAGGTTCTTCTCGGAAAACGGATTCAAAACATTTTCAATACTGAATAATAATCACTACCGATATGAAGATATAGGCATATGCGGCACAAGAGGATGGATAAATGAAAACAGAGTTGAAGCGGACAGGAAAGTCCTTTTAAGAGAGGCAAGCAGACTCGAGATGTCTATACAATCGGCATTGAAAGAAAATCTGAAGCCCGTGGTATTTTTGCATTATCCGCCTATTTATGCAAATGACAAGAACTATGAAATACTTGAAGTTATACAAAAATATAATATCAACAAATGCTTTTACGGTCATATTCACGGAAATGCGACTAATTATGCTGTAGACGGAATAGTTGACGGAATACTTTACAGACTTATATCCAGCGATTATCTTGAATTTGATCCCTTGGATATAACTGACATTATTAGTGATTAAAATTAACAAATATGTCTTGAATTATGGTTGTTGCTGTGATATAATATTTAAGATATTTTAAATTTGGAGGATGTCATAATGAGTGTAAAATCTAGCAAGGAAGTTGAAGCTAATAAGCATGAACTGGAAATAGAGATTTCTGCAGAAGCTTTTGAAGCTGCTATTGAAAGCGCTTATCAGAAGCAGAAGAAGAATATTTCTGTTCCCGGCTTCAGAAAAGGAAAGGCGACAAGAAAGCTTATTGAAAAAGAATACGGAGAGGGAGTTTTCTTTGAGGACGCTGTGAATGCATTGGTCCCCGGTGAGGTTGATACTGCCGTCGAAGAAGCAGGATTTGAGCTTGTTACAAGACCGGACGTTGAAGTGACTTCTGTTGATAAAGAAAAAGGAATTGAGCTTAAGGTTACCTGTATTACAAAGCCTGAGGTAACAGTTAAAAAATATAAAGGATTAGAAGCTGTAAAAACTGTCAATGCTGTAACTGACGAAGATATAAATAAGGACATTGAAAATTTAAGGCAAAAGGGTTTGAGAATTATAGATATTGACGACAGAGCCTGCCGGGACGGCGATGATGTTGTTATAGATTTTGACGGATATAAGGACGGCGTTCCTTTTGAGGGCGGAAAGGCTGAAAGGTTCACACTTTCAATCGGAAGCAGACAGTTTATTCCCGGATTTGAAGAGCAGGTTTGCGGTCACAGCATTGGAGATGAATTTGATATTAATGTTAAATTTCCTGATGACTACGGAGCGCCTGATTTAGCAGGTCAGGACGCAGTTTTTAAAATCAAGCTACACGAGATTAAGGCTAAGGAGCTTCCTGAGCTTGATGATGATTTTGTTAAGGATACATCTGAGTTCGACACTGTTGAAGAACTAAAAGCAGATGTTAAGAAAAAGCTTGAAGATGCAGAAGAAAAGAAAGCGGATTCCGAAGTTGAGGGCGCTTTGTTTGATCAGGTTATTGAAAACCTTGAGGGTGAAATACCTGAGGTTATGTACGAAAACAGAGTTGAAGAGATGATTCAGGATATGACTCAGCGTCTTGCTCCTCAGGGAATCAGTCTGGAAACGTATCTTCAGTATACGGGTTCTGATATGGATACGTTGAAGAAAACATATCGTGAGCAGGCTGAGAAGCAGGTTAAGCTCAGACTCGCTCTTGAAAAGATTGCTTCTGATGAAAACATAGAGGTTTCGGAGGACGAAATTGAAGAAGAGTTTAAGAAAATGGCTGACGCATACAAGATGGACGTTAAGCAGGTTAAGTCCTATGTTACGCCTGACGCTCTTAAAAAGGATGTAGCGGTCGGAAAAGCAGTTGAACTTATCAAGGATTCTGCAAAAATAAAGTAAAAATCATTCGCCCGCAAAATTGTGGGCGATAAGCGTATATGAACAAATTGAAATGGAGGAGTTATTATGTCGACACTTGTCCCTTATGTTGTTGAACAGACGAATCACGGAGAAAGAAGCTATGATATTTTCTCAAGATTATTAAACGACAGAATCGTTATGCTTACAGGACCGATAGATGATTCTGTAGCGAGCGTTGTTGTAGCTCAGTTGTTATATCTTGAGGGTCAGGATCCGGATAAAGATATAGACCTTTACATTAACAGTCCGGGAGGTTCTGTAACGGCAGGCTTTGCGGTTTATGATACAATGCAGTATATCAAATGCGATGTTTCAACCATATGTATGGGTCTTGCGGCTTCATTCGGCTCGTTCCTGCTTTCAAGCGGAGCAAAAGGCAAGAGATTCGCACTGCCGAACAGTGAAATTTTAATTCATCAGCCGTTAATTTCGGGCGGCGGAATAAGCGGTCAGCAGACTGATATACAGATTCATGCTGATAATATGCTTAAAACAAGAGAAAGGCTTGAAAGAATTCTGGCTGAAAACTGTTCAAAGGATATCGAAACCATTCACAAGGATTGTGAGAGAGATAATTATATGACTGCCGAACAGGCAATGCAGTACGGCTTAGTTGACAAGGTAATTACAAAGAGATAAGGACGGTGCTTATGCCTAACAAGGATGGTTTGAATATTTGCAGTTTTTGCGGTTCTGCTGAAAATGAGGTGAGAAGTCTTTTTTCGGCTGGCGATGTTCATATTTGTGATAACTGCGTAATGTTATGCTATGATATTATGGAACAGCAGAACGCTATGCTCCGCCGCAACGATCGAAAAAACTCTTCTGACAAGTCTAAAAAGGATACTTCTGAAAACGATATTAAGCTAACGAAGCCTGTTGAGATTAAAAAGGTTTTGGATCAGTATGTAATCGGTCAGGATAAAGCGAAGATTTCATTAGCGGTATCAGTATATAACCACTATAAAAGATTATTAAATAACAAGGGAAATAACGATAACGACGTTGAGATTCAAAAGAGTAATATTCTTCTTTTGGGACCTACCGGAACAGGAAAGACTCTTCTGGCGCAGACCTTAGCTAAGACCTTGAACGTTCCTTTCGCTATTGCCGACGCTACCACCCTTACAGAAGCAGGATATGTGGGCGATGATGTTGAAAATGTTCTTACAAGGCTTATTCAAGCGGCTGATTATGATGTTGATGCTGCGCAGAGGGGAATAATCTATATTGATGAGATTGACAAGATAGCCAGAAAGAGCGAAAATACTTCTATAACAAGAGATGTAAGCGGGGAAGGCGTTCAGCAGGCGCTGCTTAAAATAATTGAGGGATGCGTTTCAAATATACCTCCTCAGGGTGGAAGAAAGCATCCGAATCAGGAGTTTATACAGATTGACACTAATAACATTCTGTTTATTTGCGGCGGAGCTTTTGACGGACTTCAGAAAATTATTAATAAACGTACCGACAAGTCATCTTTAGGCTTCGGAAGCGAAATTAAATCCAAAAGCGATAAATCAAGAACAAACGTTTTTGAAAAGGTTGAGCCTCAGGATTTGGTTAAATACGGACTCGTACCTGAGCTTGTAGGAAGGCTTCCTGTTATAACAGTTCTTAACGACTTAGACGAGGACGCTTTGGTTAAAATTCTGACTCAGCCGAAAAATTCGCTTGTTAAGCAGTATACTAAGCTGTTTGATTATGACAATATTGATCTTATCTTTACAGAAGAAGCAAAGTCGGCGATCGCTAAAAAAGCCATTGCTCAAAAAACCGGCGCAAGAGGGCTTCGCGCGGTAGTTGAAGGAATTCTGATGAACGTTATGTTCACTTCGCCTTCGGACAATGAAATTATAAGAATCGTTATAAACGAAAACTGCGTTACCGATGGAGCCGACCCTGAAATACACAGAAAAACAAAGATGATAATATAGTAAAAACCCTCGGCTAAACAGCCGGGGATTTTTCAATGTCAGAACTTTTCAAGATTATTAAGATCAAACGGCGTCTGCTGATATACGCAGTAATTAAGCCAGTTTGAGTATAAAAGGTTTGCCGAACAGCTCCAGTTAAAGATAGGGGAGTTTTGCGGATTGTCGTCAGCGAAATAGTTGTACGGTACTTCAATTGGAAGTCCCTTTTCCTTATCTCTGAAATACTCGTTTGCCAGAGTTTCACGGTCATATTCCCAATGACCCAGCATGAAAAACTGTCTTTGACTTTTGTCTGAAATCAAATGAACGCCTGCTTCATAGGATTCCGCCAGAATTGTCAGATCGGAAATAATCTCTATATCTTCTCTATGTATCTCTGTGTGTCTTGAATGAGGACAATGGAAAACATCTCCGAAGCCCTTTAATATCTGACTTTCGGGAACGTCAATATGATGCTTGAAATTTCCGAACATTTTTTTAGGCAAATCATATTTCGGGACTCCGTAATGATAATATAACCCTGCCTGAGCTCCCCAGCAGATATGAATTGTTGAGTAAACATTAGTCTTGCTCCACTCAAAAACCTCACATAATTCGTCCCAGTAATCAACCTGCTCAAAATCAAGCTGTTCAATGGGAGCGCCCGTTATTATAAGTCCGTCATATTTGTTAGCTTTAACCTCAGAAAACGTCTTGTAAAAAGCAAGCATATGATCCTGAGATGTAGTTTTTGTAATGTGGCTTTCCATCTGAACAAGGTCAATATCAACGTGCAGAGGAGTGTTGCTCAAAAGCCTCAAAAGCTGAGTTTCAGTTGTGATTTTATCAGGCATAAGATTTAAAATAGCGATTTTAAGCGCACGAATATCCTGATGCTGCGCTCTGTCGTCCGGGATTACAAATATTCTTTCCTCCTCAAGCGTTTTAAACGCAGGGAGGTCGTTTGGTATTTTAATAGGCAATTTAAGCTCCCACCCTTTCTGTTTTAAAATAAAATTATAGCATATTTTTTATCTTAAATCAAATTCATATAACTAAGGCAAGATGTTCCCCGCTCTATAGGCGGCGGATTCCATTACCCGTTCAGCAGCGGGATACAATCCCCTACTGAACGGCCGGTAGGCAATGCCGACCCTTGCCACGGTGAATGACGGGCAAGCCCTTATTGAAATAAAAACGCCCGGCATTTAGCCGAACGCACCGATTTCAACATAATTAAGACATTATAATACTCACTATGTCTTAATGCGAAAAGCGGTTTGTCCGACATAGCGACACATGACTGTTATGTTGATCTGAATGTTTTTGCACATAAAATTACCGCCTTTCTTGTTTTACATTATAGCATTAAATAAATATTTGTCAAGAATTAAAGGTTTGTTCTCAAAAAGCTATTGCCAAGACAGGCAAAATAAACTATAATTGAAAAGGCGAATGTCAAAATCTATTGAATGGAGATAATATTATGAAAATGATGGACACTATCGGATATGTAAAGGATTATGATAAGGAAGTCGGAGAAGCAATGGACGCAGAGCTTGCCCGTCAGAGAAGAAACCTTGAGCTTATTGCAAGTGAAAATATAGTTTCAGGACCTGTTATGGCAGCTATGGGAAGCGTTTTGACAAACAAATATGCCGAGGGCTATCCGTCTAAGAGATATTACGGCGGCTGTCAATGTGTTGACGTTGTTGAAAATATAGCTATAGACAGAGCGTGCAAGCTTTTCGGAGCAAAATTTGCAAACGTTCAGCCTCACTCGGGCGCACAGGCAAATATGGCAGTTTATTTTGCTTTGGTTAAACCGGGAGATACCATTATGGGAATGAGCCTTGCTCATGGCGGACACTTAACTCACGGAAGCCCTGTTAATATTAGCGGAAAATATTTTAACTTTGTTTCATATGAGTTAGGAGAAAATGAGAGAATTGATTATGAAGAGCTTGAAAGACAAGCAAAGGAATGTCAGCCTAAGCTGATAGTCGCAGGAGCTTCAGCATATCCGAGAATTATTGATTTTGAGAGAATTTCAAAGATTGCAAAAGAAGTCGGCGCTTACTTCATGGTTGATATGGCGCACATTGCGGGACTTGTTGCAGCGGGCGAGCATCCGTCACCGGTGCCGTATGCAGATGTAGTTACGACTACTACTCATAAAACCTTAAGAGGTCCCAGAGGCGGTCTTATTCTGACGAACGATGAGGAGCTTTCAAAGAAGATAAACAAGGCTATTTTCCCTGGAACACAGGGAGGCCCGTTGGAACACGTTATCGCAGGAAAAGCTGTTTGCTTCGGAGAAGCGTTAAAGCCTGAGTTCAAAGAGTATCAGCATCAGGTTGTTGTCAATGCAAAAGCATTGGCAGAGGGACTCGTAAAAAGAGGATTCAGACTTGTTTCAGGCGGAACTGACAACCATCTGATGCTTGTTGATTTGCAGCCTTTCAATATCACTGGCAAGGAACTGGAACACAGACTGGACGAGGTTTATATTACCGTCAATAAGAATGCAATTCCGAACGACCCTCAGAGTCCGTTTATCACAAGCGGGATCAGAATAGGAACTCCTGCCGTTACGACAAGAGGACTTAAGGAAGAGGATATGGAAGTTATAGCAGAGTGCATTTATCTGACTGCGACTGACTTTGAAAACAAAGCTGATGAGATAAGAGCAAAGGTAAACGGACTTTGTGAAAAATATCCGCTTTATTAATATAATAGAAGGAGCTGACCGACAATGAACAAGCCTTTGGCAGATCGAATAAGACCGAAAACGCTTGATGATGTTGTCGGTCAATCTCATTTATTAGGCGAAGGTAAACCGCTGAGAAGAATAATACAAAGCGGACAAATACCGAATATGATTTTTTACGGTCCTTCGGGAACGGGAAAAACCACCGTTGCAAGGATTATTGCAGAAAATACTAATCTTAAAATGTATAAGCTCAACGGTACTTCCGCTTCAATTTCGGACATAAAGGCGATAATTGCCGAAACCGAAACCTTTGAGGGATTTAACGGTATTCTGCTTTATTTAGACGAGATTCAGTATCTTAATAAAAAGCAGCAGCAATCTTTGCTTGAATATATAGAAAACGGAAAGATAACGCTTATAGCTTCAACAACTGAAAACCCGTACTTTTATGTTTTTAACGCTATTATAAGCCGGTCTACGGTATTCGAGTTCAAACAGGTAAGTTCAGGTGAGGCAGTACCCGCCGTTAAAAGAGCTTTTCAGATTATAGCCGATGAAATGGGAGTCAGACTTAGACTTGAAAGCGGTGTGGTTGAACATATATCAAAAGGCTGCGGAGGAGATGTAAGAAAATCTCTTAACACAGTAGAGCTGTGCGTTCTGTCGGCGAACAAGCATGATGACGTTCTGGAAATCACCTTGGATACAGCTAAGCTACTTACACAAAAAAGCAATATGCGTTATGACAAGGACGGTGACGAGCATTATGATTTGCTTTCCGCATTTCAGAAGTCTATACGGGGAAGCGATGAAAATGCGGCGCTTCACTATGCAGCAAGACTTATGTCGGCAGGGGATATTATTTCGCTGTGCAGACGTTTGTTAGTTATTGCGTCCGAGGATATCGGACTTGCATATCCAATGGCGGTTACGATTGTTAAGTCATGTGTTGACAGCGCTTTGCAGTTAGGTTTACCGGAAGCCAGAATTCCGCTTGCCGAAGCTATTGTTCTTTTATGTACATCGCCTAAATCTAACAGCGCATACAAGGCTATCAACGCTGCAATGGAAGATGTTCGGAACGGAATGACAGGCGCTGTGCCGAGAGAGCTTCAAAATATGCATTTTGACGGCGACGACGCTGAGGTTAAAGGACAGAACTATAAGTATCCTCATGATTATCCCAATCATTATGTAAAACAGCAGTATCTGCCTGATGAGTTAAAGGACAAGGTGTATTATGAATTCGGGGACAATAAACAGGAACAAACGGCATTACAATACAGAAAGAAGATAAAGGGTTAATATTTAAGGCTAAGGAATTTTGAATCCTTAGCCTTATTTTAAAACTCTGTATAAATTTGCTTTCGACAGTTTTCGGTGGAATAGTTCCATTTTTCAATGTGTCCGTCGGTTATGTAGTAATTAAGAGATTTATCAAAGCCACTGCTTGGAAAAACGTCTACTATAATAAGCTTAACCTTCATTTTTTCGGGAATAATCGATTTAATGAATACGCTTGCCGACTGACCGATATGTACGTTATCCTTTGGTTCTGCCAGCCCTGCAAGGTTAGGCGTAAGCTCTATAAATATTCCGTAGTTTTCTATTGAACGGATAATTCCTCCCACAGTCTGACCGACTTCAAACAGACTTGCATTTTCTATCCATGTACCCAAAAGCTCCTTGTGTGTAAGAAAAATTCTGTCCCCCTCTTTGCCTTTTACAACGGCGAAGATGTTCTGACCGTTATAAAATCTGTCTGACGGATGTGATATTCTTGAAACGGATATTGCGTCTATAGGGATAAGTGAAGCTATTCCGCAACCAATATCTACAAAGCATCCGAACTGCTCGATGTGAGTTATTTTAGCGGGAATAACATCTCCGTTGTGAAGCAGGTTGACATAGTTCTCTATACACTCTTCCTGAGCGGCTTTTCGTGAAAGTATAACAAGCGTTTCGTTATTTTCATCAATTACAATATCGGTTATTTTGAAGCAAACAGGTTTATTTACTCTTGACAAAAGCGCTATATCCTTTGTTTTTCCGCTTTCAATGCCTATTGCTCCTTCAATTCTCGGTATAATAGCTTTGGCGCATGGAATATCTACTATAAGATTGTGTTCGCAGTCGCACAATATAGCTTTAGCCTCTAAAATTATGCCAAGCTCCTTTGCTTCGTTAAGAGAAGCTATAGATTTTAAATAGTTTTTATTGATATTGCTGCTTATAAGCTTTCCTTCGGGCAAATAATTTTTCATATCAATTATCTTTCCTTTCTTTAAAAAAGGGCGGAGCGCCCTTAAAATCTCAGTTAAATCCTTACCACGTCGAATGACGGGCAAGCCCTTATTGAATAGTGACGATTAACCTTATTAAAAGTTTTATATTAATTCATATGAGAAGTTAAAGTTAAATATGACATCAGCAAAAAAGGCTTTGGAAGCAAGAATAATTTGCTTTTTCAATTAAATTATGTTATACTGTTTTCTTAGTTGATAAAGATTATTACTTTTAATTTGTATGATAGGAGCGATTGTTACGGATATACGGATTAATGATATTCTGATTATGAAAAAAAAGCATCCGTGCGGTGAAAACAGAATGCTTGTTCTGCGCTCGGGAATGGATTTTAAATTAAGATGCGTCGGCTGCGGACGTGAGTTTATGATTGCTCGTTCAAAGGCGGAAAAGAACATAAAATCGGTTTTACGAGAGGAAGAAACCTAGCAATGCCGAAACTTTTTACTAAATAAATAATTTTTTAGGAGAGTATTTATGTTTGAAAAATTAAAAGCGCTTGAAGAAAGATATGAAGAAATAAATAATAAGCTTATGGAGCCTGATGTTATAAATGATCAGCCACTTTATACTTCGCTTATGAAAGAGTATAAGAACATCACGCCTATTATTGAAAAATTTAAAGAATACAAACGTGCAAAGGAATCCTTTGATGAAGCGGTTGAGCTTCTCAATGCCGGCGGTCTTGAAAATGACTTCAAAGAGATGGTTCAGATGCAGTATGACGAGTCAAAGGAAAAAAAAGAAGCATTGACTGATGAGCTTAAAATCCTTCTTCTTCCTAAAGATCCTAACGACGACAAGAACGTGATTGTTGAGATAAGAGGAGGGGCAGGCGGAGAAGAAGCTTCACTTTTTGCAAATTCGCTGTACAGAATGTATACAATGTATGCCGAAAGCAAGGGCTGGAATATAGAAGTTATAAACGCTAATGAAACCGAACTGGGCGGATATAAGGAAATCTCATTTACCATTCAGGGCGAGGGAGCTTATTCAAGGCTAAAATACGAAAGCGGAGTTCATAGAGTTCAGAGAGTTCCCGAAACAGAATCGCAGGGAAGAGTTCATACTTCGACAGTAACCGTTGCAGTATTGCCCGAAGCCGATGACGTTGAGTTTGAGATTAATGAAGCGACCGACCTGAAAATTGATGTTTTCAGAGCTTCCGGAGCCGGAGGACAGCACATTAATAAAACAGAGTCCGCTGTAAGAATAACTTATTTGCCGACAGGTCTTGTGGTTGAATGTCAGGACGAGAGAAGCCAGCATAAAAACAAGGAAAAAGCAATGAAGGTTCTGCGCTCAAAGCTTTATGAGGAGCAGCAGAGAGCTCAGGAAAATGAAATTGCCGCAGTTAGGCGTTCTCAGGTCGGAACTGGCGACCGTTCAGAGCGAATAAGAACGTATAACTATCCTGAGGGAAGGGTTTCAGAACACAGAATCGGACTTACCATTTACAGATTAGAGCAGTTCTTGAACGGAAATATGGACGAGGTTATTGACGCATTGGCAACAGCCGATCAGGCGGCTAAGCTTTCCATGCAGGAGGAAGGAAATTTTTAGAAATTGAGATGAACGTTTTGGAAACGAAAATTTTAACCCCGACTGAAGAAAATATAGAATATTGCGCCGGACTTATAAGAAACGGCGGGGTTGTGGGTATGCCCACCGAAACTGTTTACGGACTTGCGGCTAATGCATTTGACGAGGCGGCAGTAGGGAAGATATTTGAAGCGAAAGGACGTCCCTGTGATAATCCGATTATTGTTCATATATCCGATATTGACATGATAAGCGGTCTTGTCAAAAAGATTCCCGATCTTGCCTTGACAGTTTTTGAAAAGTTCTGGCCCGGTCCTTTAACGGTAATTCTTCCTAAAAGTGAAAAGGTGCCTCATGCTACCAGCGGAGGACTTGACACTGTGGGAATACGCTTTCCCTCAAATCCCATTGCAAGAGAGCTTATAAATGCGAGCGGTCTGCCTTTAGCCGCTCCATCGGCAAACTTATCGGGGAGCCCCAGTCCGACGACTGCAAAACACGTTTTCGACGATATGAACGGAAGAATACCTGCCATTATCGATGGCGGAAGCTGTTGTGTTGGCGTTGAATCGACAGTAATTTCGATTCAGGATGATATAATTAGAGTATTAAGACCGGGCAAGGTGTCGGTTGAGGATTTAAAAACCGTCGCTTCAGAGGTTATCGTCGACCGAGGAGTATTAGAAGCTGTATCCGATGACTCTAAGGTAATATCTCCGGGTATGAAGTATAAACACTATGCGCCTCGCGCTGATATAACGCTTATAGAGGGTTCTCTTAATTTTTTTGAAAGCTATGTAGCTGAAAGAAACGGTGACAAGACCTATGCTTTGATATTTGACGGCGATTGCATTTCGGAAAATATAAAAAGCATAAAATTCGGCGGCGATTCAACTCAGCAGGCGGAAAGACTCTTTTCAGTTCTGCGAAAGCTCGATGAAATCGGCGCAAAAGAGGTATATGCCAGATGCCCTTCAAAGGACGGAGTTGGTCTTGCCGTGTATAACAGAATGATAAGAGCGGCTGCATTTAAGGTTGTAAAAGAGGGTGACTGAGTGAAGTCTTTTATCGTGGGTCTGACCGGACAGAGCGGCGCAGGAAAAACAACAGTCTGCAAGGCTTTTCAATCAAACGGCTTTCATATCATTAACGCCGATATGGTTTCACGTTTCGTTACTCAGGAAAACAAAGACTGTATTAAGAAGCTTAGGTTCGTTTTTTCCGATTATTTTGAAAACGGAGTTTTAAACCGTAGAAGGCTTGGCTCATTTGTTTTTTCAGACAAGGGTGAGCTTAGAAAGCTTACTTCAATAACTTATCCGTATATTATTGAAGAGATAAATAAGCGCATTGAAAAAATCGGAGGCGACGAAATTGTTTTAATTGACGCTCCTACGCTTTTTGAAAGCGGATTAGATAAAAGCTGCGACAGAATTATCAGCGTTGTGGCTGATGAAAAATTAAGACTGGAGCGTATTATCAAACGTGACGATATATCAAAAGCGGAAGCAGAAAAAAGGTTTTCATCGCAGTTGTCTGAAAACTTTTTCAAAAAACACAGCGATTATCTGATAAAGAATAACAGCGATAAAAACAGTCTTATAAGCAACGCCAATCAAACCGCTAAAGAAATAAAGGAGATATACTATGGCAAAAAAGAAACATAGAGGAGTATTGTTCTTTATTGTTTTTATAGTTTTTGCATTAGCAGTTTTCGTATATATAAAAGCGCCTGATTTTTTAAGAAAAAACATTTATCCTAAGAAATATTCCGAATATGTAGAAAAATACAGCGAAGAATATAATATCGATGAAAATTTTATATATGCGGTAATTAAAACGGAAAGCGGATTTGATTCAAACGCAAGGTCTGAGGTTGGTGCGGTAGGACTTATGCAGCTTATGCCTATAGCGTTTGAGGAGGTCGACGGAAAGATAGACAGCAACGATGAACTAAGCTATTCAGATATGTATAAGCCCGAATACAATATAATGTACGGTTCATGGTATTTGTCATATCTTTATAAGCAGTTCGGCTCTTACGAGCTTACTATTGCGGCATATCATGCCGGTATGACAACGGTAAGAAGCTGGCTGAACGACGGGGTAATTAATGAGGATAATTTAAATCTTGACGATATTCCCGAAGATTTTTCAGATACGCGCCATTACATAAATAAGGTTATTAAGGCTTATAAAGAGTATAATAAATTATATAGATAGTGAAAGGAAGATTATATCATGTCAGAATCTAAAGCAAAGGATTTAAAGAAAGAATTATTCAGCAAAAAGAAGAACGCAGGATATATTATGTCGGAGGATGAAATCAGTCAGGCGGATAATTTCTGTAAAGACTATATAAGGTTTCTTAACTCCGCTAAAACCGAAAGGGAAGCGGTTTATGAAGCTGTAAGTCTTTTAAAGGAAAACGGCTTTAAAGAATACTGCGTTGACAGTGATCTTAAACCCGGAGATAAGATTTACAAAAACAACAGGGGAAAGGCAATTATTGCGGCAGTTATCGGAAGCGATGATGTAAAACAGGGATTCAGAATAAATGCCGCTCATATTGATTCACCTCGTTTGGATTTAAAGCAGAACCCTATCTATGAGGACAACGAGATTGGATTTTTCAAAACGCATTACTACGGCGGTATAAAAAAATATCAGTGGACGGCTGTTCCGCTGGCTCTGCACGGAGTAATAATCAACTCTGAAAATGAAAAGATTTCTGTTAATATAGGCGAGGATGAAAACGATCCGGTGTTCTGTGTATGCGACCTGCTTCCTCATCTTGCAGCGCAGCAGATGAAAAGGACATTATCCGAGGGCGTAAAGGGTGAGGAGCTAAATATTCTCATAGGTTCAAGACCTTTTAACGATGATAAGGAATCAGAAATGGTTAAGCTTAATATTCTTAACATTCTGAATAAGAAATACGGCATAACCGAAGAGGATTTTATTTCCGCAGAGCTTGAGGCTGTGCCTGCTTTCAAGGCTAAAGACATAGGATTTGACAGAAGCATGATAGGTTCTTACGGTCAGGACGACAGAGTTTGCGCATATACTGCTTTGAAAGCAATGCTGGATTGTGAAGATATTCCCAAGAAAACGGCTATTACCGTACTGACCGACAAGGAGGAAACGGGTAGCGACGGAAACACCGGACTTAACAGCTCTTATCTTAAATATTTCATTTTTGATTTGGCTGAGAAGCTGGGCGGAAATCCTTTACAGGTAATATCTAATTCGGAATGTCTTTCTGCCGACGTCAATGCGGCGTTTGATCCTACTTTTCCAGATGTTTTGGAGATCAGAAATGCTTCAAAGCTCAATTACGGGGTATGCGTGACCAAGTTTACCGGAGCAAGAGGGAAATCCGGAACATCCGACGCTTCCGCTGAATTTGTTGCAAGAATAAGAAATATGCTTGATAAAAGTAACGTAATTTGGCAGACCGGGGAGCTGGGAAAGGTCGATATTGGCGGCGGAGGAACAGTTGCCCAATATATAGCAAATCTCAATATAGACGTTATAGACGTTGGGGTCCCTGTGCTTTCAATGCACGCTCCGTTTGAGATTACTTCAAAAATCGACATTTATATGGCATATAAGGCTTTTAAGGTTTTCATAGAGGATTAATCATAATATAATGACGGGAAAGCCATTATTGAATAGCTGTGTATATAACATCTGCAATTAATTTTGCAGATGTTTTTTTGTGTTATAAAATCGACATTTTTATTTAAGGGCTTGGTTTATAATATTCGTAAAGCTTGGGGTGATGCTTTTGAAATGTATTTATGCCGATGTGCTGGTAATAGTCAATATATATCTTACATACTTTTTTATTAAAATTCTCTGTCTGCTGTTTCACATAACTATAAAAGCAAAGCGAACGGCATTCGGTTCTGTTGCAGGCGGTATAACTTCGCTTTTGATACTGCTTCCGATAAACGATTATATAATTACAGTGCTAAAGTTTTTAGCGGTGATTATAATAGTTATTATCTGTGGGTTTTCAAAAGACAAATACGATATAATAAAATATTCGCTTGTATATATTCTTATAAACGTTGTGTTTTCGGGATTGTGTTTTGGCTTCTGGAAAATTACAAAAGGCAGAATGATATATGTAAAGAACTTTACGGTCTATTTTGATATATCGCTTATTGGTCTTATAATAATTACTATTTTGGTTTATTTCATTATTACTATAGCCGATTATTTTTTGATGAACAGAAGAAATCTTTCGGGAGTATATACGGTTTCCTTCAGTTTGTTCGGTAAAGAATATTATTTGAAAGGAATTGTTGACACAGGAAATAGTTTGTACGACTATTTTTCGGGACGTTCAGTAATAATATGCAGAAGCGGGGAGCTTTTCGGAAAATATAACGAACTGCTTAAAAGTGAAAAGAATACAGGGTTCAGACCGATACCGTATTCAACAATTTCAGGAGAAAGCCTTATACCGATAAAGTCTGTAAACGGAATAAAAATAACCGATCAAAGCGGAAACAAAAAAGAAGTCCGAGCCTGTATAGGCATATCGGATAACGATGAAAAAGAACCGCAAGCTATATTTAATCCGAGTATTTTAAGCCGGTAAGAAAAACGTAATTAAAAGTCGTTGTCAGGAAAGGAGGAATGTTTCCCATAGGGAAGCATTTATAAATTATGAAGCTTAATTTGATTCTCAATAAAATAGCGGTTAAACTTACTCTGCTGCTGAACAGAAACAGGAAATACATTAATTATATAAACGGTTCCGAGTCGCTTCCTCCGCCGCTTACAGTCAGCGAAGAGCAAAAGGCATTTAAACAAATAAAAAACAATGACAAAAGAGGCAGAGAAACTCTTATAGTACACAATCTAAGACTTGTGGTGTATATAGCGAAGAAGTTTGAGTCTACCGGAATAGGAATAGAAGATCTTATTTCAATCGGAACAATAGGTCTTATCAAGGCGGTAAATACTTTTCAGGTCGATAAAAAAATAAAGCTGGCTACATATGCGTCAAGATGTATAGAGAATGAAATCTTAATGTTCCTTAGAAAATCCAATCAATACAGAAACGATATTTCAATAGACGAACCGCTCAATGTCGACTGGGACGGTAACGAGCTTTTGTTGTCCGACATTTTAGGTACGGATGACGATATAGTTATAAGAGGTATTGAAAACGAAGTTGAACGCGAGCTTGTCTTAATAGAAATTGAAAAGCTGAACGAAAGAGAAAAGCAGATTATGAAGATGCGCTTTGGTCTTTTGGGGGAAAAGGAAATGACTCAAAAGGAAGTTGCGGACATTGTCGGAATATCGCAGTCATATATTTCAAGACTTGAAAAAAGGATTCTGAAAACTATAAGAGAGAATTTAGAAAAGATTTGTTAGCACTTAAAAATAAATTTGCTAGCACTCCAATTAATAGAGTGCTAGATTTTACAATTTAGACATAAAATAGTCATAAAATAAACATAAAAAGGGGATATTATATAGTTGTGGAAAGGAAAGAAGTGATTCCAATGGACAACATGGTATGAACAAAATCAAAAATTTAAACAAAGAGAAATTCTAAGGAGGAATAATTATGTTAAACGGATTA
The DNA here is from genome assembly GCA_964617585.1 of uncultured Ruminococcus sp. Lineage (GTDB taxonomy): Bacteria > Bacillota > Clostridia > Oscillospirales > Ruminococcaceae > UMGS1601. Next base: position 66,871 of record CAZTXS010000003.1, on the reverse strand, counting down.
ACGCCATTTGAAAGAAGCACATACGATTTGTTCAATGTTTTTCATGAGTTTGAAAAGGACTTTTTCAACACACAGCCCTCTGCTGATTTGAGATCATGTAGGACAGACATTTGCGACAAGGGAGATAAGTTTGTCCTTGAGGCAGAGCTTCCCGGATTTTCAAAGGAAGACATAAATATCGATATAAATGGTGATCGTCTGACCCTATCAGCAGTTCACAAGACTGAAAAAGAGGACAAGGACAAGGACGGAAATTATATTTGCAGAGAGCGCACATTCGGCTCTTACCAAAGGAGCTATGATATTTCAAATATCAATGCGGACGCTATTGAAGCCGAATACAAGAACGGAATTTTAACGCTTGATTTGCCTAAGAAGCAAAAAACCGAACCTGAAACCAAGCGCCTTGAGATTAAATAGTGATATTTCATTTTTAATTTCCAATATAATATTTGAATTTGCCTGCTGATTTTTCGGCAGGCTTTTTCTTTTACCATAAATTGACCTTGCCAATCTTGATTTATTCATGAATATATAAAAAAATCAAAGCCAATAATTATATTAAATTAATGGTTGGAGAAGATTATATATGCAATATAATAAGGTTGAGATAAGCGGGGTAAATACCTCGGAGCTTCCCACTTTAAAGGAATCTGAAAAGACAGAGTTATTAAAAAAAGTGAAAGCAGGGAATATGAGGGCGAGAGAAGAGTTAATTAAAGGAAATTTAAGACTTGTTCTGAGCGTTATGCAGATGTTTGCAGGAAGAGGAGATTCACCAGACGATCTTTTTCAGGTAGGAGTGATAGGACTTATAAAAGCGATAGACAATTTTTCATTAGAATACGACGTTAAATTTTCGACCTATGCCTTTCCGATGATTTTAGGAGAGATAAGGAGGTATTTAAGAGATAATTTCCCGATAAGAGTAAGCCGTTCGCTGAGGGATTTAGCATACAGAGCAATGCAGGCAAAGGAAAAGTATATAAACGAGCATCAGAAGGAACCAAAAATTGAGGAAATAGCTAAAATGATAGAAGCCAAACCATCCGAGGTAGTAACGGCTTTGGAATCGATATGCGATCCGATATCTATATATGAGCCGGTTTATTCAGATTCAGGGGATACTTTGTTCATACTTGACCAGATAGGCGACGGAAACAACGATATAAGTTGGCTGAATGAAATTTCACTTAAGGAAGCGATTGCTAAGCTTATGCCGAGGGAAAAAAATATTCTAAGCCTGAGATTTTTTCAGGGAAAAACTCAGGTAGAGGTTGCAAAAAGTATAGGAATTTCTCAGGCGCAGGTTTCAAGGCTTGAAAAGGGAGCATTAGAGCAGATTAAAAAGCAGTTCTGTTAAAGCATGAATTTTTCTTGACAAATTTTTCGGATTGTGTTAGTATATTAGTGTAAAAAAGCTGTGAAAAGAACAAGTAGCGTATTCTTAAAGCTTTAAGAGAGCTTTCGGTCGGTGGAAGAAAGCAGCGTTTTGATATGCGAATACATCTTGGAGCCGATATTCTGAAACTTACAGTAGGTTTATTCGTTTGACGTCCGTTAAAGCGTTATGAGTTCACTGAATATAATTTTCTGTGATAAATTGAGGTGGTACCACGATATAATTCGTCCTCTGGCTAATGCCGGGGGCTTTTTTATTTTCTAAAGGTATGCTAATAAATATATCTATATAATTAAAACTTTGAGAGGAGTGATATAAGTGAAATCAACCTTTGATTTCATCACTTATGATATTTTCAGTTAATAAATTAAAGTGATAAAAAATTTTACATAGAAATTTAAATTTAACAATTTCGGAGGTTAAAAATGACAGTATTTGAAGAGCTTAAAAGAAGAGGTCTGTTAGCTCAGCTTACGGACGAAAAGGAAATTGAAGAATTAGTTAATGCGGGAAAGGCAACTTTCTATATTGGTTTTGACCCGACGGCAGACAGCCTTCATGTCGGACATTTCATGGCTCTTTGCCTTATGAAAAGAATGCAGATGGCCGGAAACAAGCCTATAGTTTTAATAGGCGGGGGAACGGCTATGATAGGCGATCCGTCCGGCAAAACTGATATGAGAAGGATGATGACTCCCGAAACAATTCAGCACAATGTGGATTGCTTTAAAAAGCAGATGAGCCGTTTTATTGATTTTTCAGATGACAAAGCTATTATTGTCAACAATGCCGATTGGCTTATGGGACTTAATTATGTTGAAGTACTTAGAGAAATCGGACCTCATTTCAGCGTAAACAGAATGCTTACCGCTGAATGTTATAAGCAGAGAATGGAGCGCGGACTGTCCTTCTTAGAATTCAACTATATGATAATGCAGAGCTATGATTTTTATATGCTGTATCAGAAGTACGGCTGCAATATGCAGTTCGGCGGCGACGATCAGTGGAGCAATATGCTTGGCGGAACGGAGCTTATTCGACGCAAGCTTGGCAAGGACGCATACGCTATGACTATTACTCTCTTGTTGAATTCCGAGGGTAAGAAAATGGGTAAAACTGAAAAAGGAGCGGTATGGCTTGACGCCGAAAAGACATCTCCTTATGACTTTTATCAGTATTGGAGAAATGTCAGCGACGCAGACGTTATAAAATGTCTGAAGATGCTTACCTTTATTCCGATTGAAGAAATTGAAGAAATGGAAAAGACAATGCAGGGAGCACAGCTTAACAAGGCAAAAGAGATTTTAGCTTTTGAGCTTACGAAAATGGTTCACGGTACTGAGGAGGCTCAAAAAGCGCAGAACGCTGCTAAAGCTATTTTTGAAAATGCAAAGTCAAGCGCTGATATGCCTACTACTGAAATCAATACAGAAGATTTGAACGAGAACGGCGAAATCGGTCTTTTAACTTTGCTTGTTAAGTGCGGTCTTGCTTCGTCAAACGGAGAAGCGAGAAGACTTGTCCAGCAGGGAGGAGTTTCGGTTGACGATGATAAGATAAACGACCCGAAAGCGTTTATAAAGCTTTCACAGTCCGTAATTATCAAAAAAGGCAAGAAGGTATTTCACAAGGCGGAGCTTGCATAAAGAAAAAGGTGAAGAGCAAAAATGCTTTTCACCTTTTTCTATATCTTATTTATTCATCATACGTCTTTTAACCTGTCTTATATCCGTACCGAAAAATCTGTAAGGAGTATATATTCCGGTAAGCCTTGATATGATTCTGTCGTCATATTTTTCATTAAGCTCTGAAAGGGACATATTTGTTGAAACAATTGTAGGTACGTTTAAATTTATCCTGCTGTTTATAATGTTGTAAATAGTTGAAGTGTTAAAAGGAGTAGAAAACTCCGACCCTAAATCGTCCAAAATCAACAAATCAGCATCTAAAAGAATCTCAACAGTGTTTCCGTCGCTTCTTCCGAAATGTTCATTTTCGGTTCTTATCAGAAAATTATTTATTGAATCAAAAGCAACGTTAAAGCCTTTTTCTATAAGAGCCTTTGCTATCATAGACGACATGAAGGTCTTGCCGAGTCCTGTCTTTCCCAGAAAGAATAAAGAACAGGAATGTTTTTTAAAAGTATCTGCATAATTTTTGCATTGAGAAAAAATATCGCTCATTCTTTCACGGGGAACGATTCCTGATTTTTCGTCAGGCAGATTAGAATACAAGCCAAGATTAAACTCATCAAAATCATGAAGCTCTATCCTGCAGCTTTTATTCAGCTCTTCAATAGTGTATTTCTTTATAAGCTCGTTAAAGCAGCTACATCTTTCTCCGTTTACATAACCGCTGTCGCTGCATATAGGGCAAACGTACTCGGCTTTAAGATAATTTTCCGGATACCCGAATTCTTTGAGCATTATTTTGATTTTAAGCTGATTTTCAAGGTTTTTGTCCTTAATTTCATTTATCAATCTGTCAATATCTCCGTTGTGGGAAATAATAGCCTTTGACAGTTCTATACTTGTTTCCAGAACTCTGTTGCAGAGCAAATCTATCTCAGGAGCTTTTCTTCTGATTTCACCTTTGTGAAGCTCAAGTGTTTCAAGCGATTTACTTTTTCTGTTTTCAATTTCCGCAGCAGCTTTAGTAAAAGCGGTATGCGATATTTTATCCATTTTGGTTTACTCCCTTAATACTTATTCATTTTTGCCCTTTATCTGAGGAACATGATTCATAGTGAATTCGTAAAACTCGTCCAAATCATATGAATGTTCTTTTTCTTTTTTGCGGGTGGATTTTTTATTTTTCTTTGTCTTTGCGTCAAGTATATTAACTTCATCGGGTGTGAATATTTTTTCTTCCGACCAGTTTAGTATAATTTTATTAATATAGGGGAAGGAAAGCTGATTTGTCTGATTCACACATTTTTCATAAGCCAGCTCAATCATATCTATGTCAAAGCCCAGTTCAGTCCAGGTATTTATGTATTCCTTTTGCTTTTTAGTAAGCGCTGTTGTCATTCCGAAGCTCTTTGCGACTTTGTTTTCAATAGCGTGCGATTTAGTCATTTTAATAATTTCAGCTTCAACCTGAGGATATGTAGTGATATCCTTTTCAAACCACGATTCCGCAATTTTTTCTATGTACCTGATGCTGGACTTTCCTATGTTTTCGCAATACTGAACCAACAGCAAAATCGAAGCCGCCGGAAATCCGTAATTCTGCGCCAAATTTATATATCCGCACTGTTCCGTAAAGTTCAGATTTTTTTTCAGAATTATTTCAAGCTGTGAAAACATTTCTTTGATTTCTTTTTGACTGTTTAAAATATCTGATACTTCTTTTGCGGAATATTTAGCGTGGCTCTTTTTTTCAAGAGAGTTTTTAGAGGGATTTACAGACGGAATAATTGAAATTTTTTGCTCGCCTGCGCTTTCGGAGCTGTTGTTAAAAGCGGAAAACGCTTTGTTATTTTCGTGTTTATCTGCTTTAGCCTTATTTTCTCCCGATTTCTGAACGGAAACATTAAGTACCGAGAATATACCGCTTTGACTCCAATAAAGTACGGCATCGTCTATAATATCCACAGATATACCGGTAATTGAGCTTAATTCTTCTGAGATTATTTCATTTTTATCACAGGATAATATACATAACAGAACCTTATAAAAATCGCCGCTGCATAGCTTAATGTGATTTGAAACCGCTTCGCAGGGGACGCTGAAAAAACATCCCCAGTTTTTTCTGTTAATCTTATATTTCATTACGCACCTCAAGAATTATAAAATCTAAATAAAACCACAAATGAAAATAAATCCGACATGGAAACTTAAAATTAGTATAACACAGAAAAAAATCATTTGCAATTCAAAAAAATAGCAAATTTACTTGAAATAGCCTTTGTTATATGATATAATACACTATATATAATTAAAAAGGAGCGTTATTTTGATAAACGAATCTATATGTTGTATTAATAATGATTTTTCGGTTGATAATCTGAAAAGGTTAATAACCGAAATATACGGGTATACCGCTCCGCTTTGTTATCTGCACTCTTTCGGCTGTCAGCAAAATGTAACTGACGGCGAAAAATTAAAGGGTCTTATTAAAGAAATAGGCTATGGGTTTACGGATAACGAGCAAGACGCTTCTTTGATAATCCTTAACACTTGCGCAGTCAGAGAAAATGCAGAGGACAGGGTTTTCGGAACAATAGGCGAATACAAGCATATTAAGAAAAAAAGACCTGACGCAGTTGTATGCATTTGCGGCTGTATGGCTCAGCAGAAGCATATTGCCGAGCGTATAAAGCAAAAATACAAACAGATTGATCTTGTTTTCGGCACGTTTGCTTTTAATCAGTTTTATGAAATGCTTTACGAGGTTTTGAAAGACAGAAAACGAGTGTTCAATATCACAGAGCGGAAAAGCGAAATTAACGAAAACTTTAAGCAGCTCCGTGACGATAAGATTAAGGCGAGCGTTCCTATAATGTATGGATGCAATAACTTTTGCACATATTGTATAGTACCATATGTAAGGGGACGAGAGTGTTCAAGATCCGTTGACGCCGTATATGATGAGGTTTATGATCTGGTTAGGTCGGGATATAAGGAAATAACCTTGCTCGGTCAGAATGTAAATTCCTACGGCTATGGTTTTCCCAATCTTTTGAGAAAGCTTAACTCCATCGACGGCGATTTCAGGATTCGTTTTATGAGTTCTCATCCTAAGGACGCCACTCACGAACTGATTGACACAATTTTAGAATGTGACAAGGTTTGCAAGCATCTGCATCTTCCCATGCAGTCGGGCTGCGACAGGATTCTTCATGAGATGAACCGAAGATACACACTGGAGGAATATGCTCGGATAATTAATTATGCAAGGGACAAAAAACCTGACTTTTCCTTTACAAGCGATATTATAGTCGGGTTTCCCGGTGAAACATACGAGGAGTTTTGTCAGACAAAGGAAGCTGTAAAGAGATTTAAATTTGATAATATATATTCATTTGTATATTCAAAAAGAAGCGGGACAAAAGCCGCTTTAATGGAGGACAATATCAGCGATAAGCAAAAGGGATTGTGGCTTCGGGAGCTTCTTTTGGAGCATAGAGAGGTTACTGTTTCATGGCTTTCTCGATTTATCGGAAAAACCGTGCAGGTTTTAGCGGACGGAGAGGGAAGAACGTCTGAAAAACATCTTCAAGGCAGAAGCAATGAAAATATTATTGTTGAATTTGTCGGTGATAAAAGCCTTATAGGCGAATTTGTCAATGTTAAAATAACTAAAACAATGAACTGGGCAATGCTCGGTGAAATTGTAAAATAAAATTTTAAAGGAGAATGTAATATGACTGTAATTGAATTGGCAAGAGAGCTTGGAAAAGCCCTTCAGGAGGATGAAAGATACAAGAAGTATCAGTCGGCTAAGGAAAGGAACGACAAGGATACGGAGCTTCAGAATATGATCGGCGAATTCAATGTTAAAAGAATGCAGCTTAATCAGGAGATGCAGAAGGAAGAAAAAGACAGTGATGTCTTGAAGAAGCTTGACGGCGAATTAAAGGAAATCTACGCTAAAATCATGGATAATACAAATATGGCAGAGTTTAACGAAGCTCAGCAGGCTGTAGATAAGCTTTTAAACTCGGTAAATTATATAATCAGCATGGCGGCAAACGGCGAAGATCCTATGACCTGTCCTGAAGAACAGCCTGCAAGCTGCGGAGGAAGCTGTTCCACCTGCGGAGGCTGTCACTAAGTTTAAAATATGATTTAAGGAAGTGAATTCAAGTGGTATTAGCAGATGTTGACGTATCAAAATTATCTCCTATGATGCAAAAATATGTTGAAGTAAAAAAGAATTATATGAACCATATCGTTTTTTATCGTCTGGGCGACTTTTATGAAATGTTTTTCGATGACGCAATAATTGTTTCTCGCGAGCTTGAAATCACCCTGACAGGCCGTGACTGCGGCTTGGAGGAGAGAGCTCCCATGTGCGGGGTTCCTTACCACGCTTGCGACGTTTATTTAAAAAAGCTTATTGACAAAGGCTTTATGGTAGCCATATGTGAACAAACCGAAGATCCCGCTCAAGCCAAGGGACTTGTAAGCAGAGAGGTCGTAAGGGTAGTAACTCCCGGAACGCTGATTGAAAGCAGTATGCTTGATGAAACAGAAAACAATTACATATGTTCTTTATACTGCAATGAAGATGAAATTTCGCTTTGTATGGCTGACATTTCAACGGGAGAGGTGCATTTATATTTATTTAGAGGGAAAGACCCGGTTTCAAACGTTATAAACGAATTATCAAGGTTTGAACCGGTCGAGATTCTGATAAATGATAAAGTGCTGAAGCTTTCCGAAGTCACATCGTTTATAAATGATAAGCTGAAATCCAGCGTTTCAGTTTTGGTAGACGAGAATTTTGATTTATCAGCCAACGAGGATATTGTCTGCGAACAATTTTCTGTTAAAGACATTTCAGCGCTTTCTGTAAATGAAGATAATGCAGAAGCTAATTCTGTCTGCGGCTTGTTCAGATATATTTATGATACGCAAAAGGCTTTGATAGGCAGATTCACCAATATAACAAAGCATGAGAATGATTCCTTTATGACCCTCGGCTTTACGGCTAGGAGGAATCTGGAGCTTACCGAAACTTTAAGAAACAAAGAAAAGAAAGGTTCGCTTTTATGGGTTCTGGATAAAAACAAAACCTCTATGGGGAAAAGGCTTCTCAAAACGTTTATTGATCAGCCTTTGACTAATCCGGCTAAGATAATTCAAAGACTTGACGCTGTTGAGCAGCTTACTCAAAATCCTGTTGCTTTGGGAGATTTAGTCGAAGCATTAGCCGGAGTTTACGATATTGAACGTCTTATGACAAGGGTAATGTACAAAACGGCAACTCCAAGGGACTTAAAGGCTTTGTCGGCAACCGCCCGAAAGCTTCCTGAGATCAAAAGGATATTGTCATGCTTTTCGTCTAAGCTTTTAATTTCAGAAAATTCTAAAATTTCTACCTTAGAGGACGTTGCAAATCTGATTGAAAATTCAATCGTTGACGAGCCTCCGATTAACACTAAGGACGGAGGAGTTATAAATGAGGGCTTTAACAAAGACCTGGACGAGCTTCGTGATATAATTCACGGCGGAAAAAGTATTATTGACAACATCGCTAAAAAGGAAAGAGAAAGAACAGGTATTAAAAATCTTAAAATCGGTTACAACCGTGTGTTCGGCTATTATATCGAGGTTACCAAATCCAATATAAGCTTAGTTCCCGAAACATATATCAGAAAGCAAACGCTCACTAACTGCGAGAGATACATAACGGAAGAGCTTAAAAATGCGGAAAATACGATTCTCAGCGCAAATGATAAGATTATAACCTTAGAGCAGGAAATCTTTGTTGAAATCAGAGATTATATTGCTAAACAGCTTAATGTAGTTCAGGAAACTGCTTCGGCATTGGCATTAATCGACGTCTTGTCGTCGTTTGCAACGGTAGCGGTTGCAAATAATTATTCCAAGCCTGAAATAGCTATTGACGGCGTAATTGATATTAAAAAGGGCAGACACCCTGTTGTTGAGCTTATGCAGAAGGAAGAAATGTTCGTGCCTAATGACGCATATCTTGATTTAACCGAAAATAAGATGAGCGTTATAACAGGTCCGAATATGTCGGGTAAATCAACATATATGCGCCAGATAGCGCTTATAACTCTTATGGCACAGATAGGATCCTTTGTGCCTTGTGAATATGCGAAGATTTCAGTTGTAGATCAGATTTTCACAAGAGTCGGAGCTTCGGACGATCTTACCTCAGGTCAGTCTACATTTATGGTCGAAATGAGCGAGGTTGCCGAAATAGTTAAAAATGCGACTAAGAACAGCCTTGTTATTTTAGACGAGGTCGGACGGGGAACCTCAACCTTTGACGGAATAAGCATCGCAAGAAGCGTCGCAGAATATATTTCAGGCTCTAAAAAGCTCGGCTGCAAAACTTTATTTGCAACGCATTATCATGAGCTTATTGAGCTTGAGAACGAGCTTGACGGCGTTAAAAATTACAGCGTGGCGGTCAAGCGAACTAATCAGGGAATCAAGTTTTTAAGAAAAATTGTCAGGGGCGGCGTTGACGAAAGCTATGGTATTGAGGTTGCAAAGCTTGCAGGACTGCCTTCCAAAATAATTAACCGTGCAAATGAATTGCTGGAGCGATTTGAAGAAGAAAACAAATCTGCTAGCGTATCTTCTAAGGATGATATGCAGTTGGACATGGACAGTATAAATGAAAAAATCGCTATAGAAAAACTCAGGAAAACAAATGTCGATGAAATGAATGACGAAGAACTTAGGTTATATATAAAAGATATTTTAAAATATATCTGATCGAGGAGATTGTTATGCCGAGGATTAATGTTCTGACAAAGGAAGTTTCCGAGCTTATAGCGGCGGGGGAGGTCATCGAACGACCGTCCTCCGTCATTAAAGAGCTTTTGGAAAACTCAATAGATTCGGGAGCTAATGTAATTACCGTGGAAATAAAAAACGGCGGCCGTACATATATGAGAATAACAGATAACGGCTGCGGAATGTCAGGAGAGGATATTCCTCTGGCTTTTCTTCGCCATGCCACCAGCAAGATAAGCTCCAAGGACGATTTGGATAAAATTCTTACTCTTGGTTTTCGCGGAGAAGCTTTGGCTTCTGTTTGCGCCGTTTCAAAAGCAGAAGTGCTTTCAAAGGTTGCAGATGAAGAATACGGAACCCACTATGTTATTGAAGGCTCGGAGGAGAAAATTAATGAAAAATCGGGCTGCCCCGACGGCACAACAATAGTTATAAGGGATATTTTTTATAATGTTCCTGCAAGGCTGAAGTTTTTAAAGAAAGACGTTACTGAGGGTAATGCGATTTCAGGCGTTGTTTCAAAGCTAGCATTGTCGCACCCTGAAATATCCTTTAAGCTTATCAGGGACAATAAAACTGAGCTGATAACAGCCGGTGACGGAAAGATGTTTTCTGCTGTTTATTCGGTATTCGGAAAGAGCTTTGCAGAAACTCTTATCCCGGTTGATTATTCATATAACGGAATTACTGTCAGTGGCTATACCGTTAAGCCTCTTGACGCAAGAGCCAAAAGATCCTTTCAGAACTTCTTTATAAATCACCGTTATGTAAAATCGGTTACCTGTATGGTTTCGCTTGAGGAGGCGTATAAGAATCAGATTATGACCGGGAAATTCCCCGCCTGCGTTCTGTTTCTTGATATTCCCCCTGAATTGGTTGACGTAAATGTTCATCCTGCCAAAATCGAGGTCAAGTTCTCCAATGAAAAAATGATATATGAAAGCGTTTATTTTGCTGTAAAAAATGCTCTTCTTCAGGATTCGTCGCCTAAGGAACTGAAACTTGAAAGCAGTAAAAATTTCGCTGAAAATGAACTATATCAGTTCAGCAAGCCGGATAAAGGAGTTCAGACAGCTATTGCTTTTGACGACAAACCCGATAAAAAGGCTGAACAGAACTTTAAATCAAACGCCTCTGATAATATTCAAATAAAAACTTTTTCAAAGACTTTTTCTGATACGAACCAAGTTGAAGCTCCAAAGCGGGAATATACAAGCAAGGATTCTCACGAAGCCGATTTTGCGGATATATCCAAGCTTGTTCCGGACGATTCAAAAGAGCTTAAGGATTTTAAGTTTTTAGACAGTTCTTCTTTTTTGAAAAAAGAGGAGCATAACAACGCAGCTAAAGTAGATACTACTGACGATGAATATAAAAAATCAAAACCAAAGGTTATAGGAGAAGTTTTCAGCACTTATGTTATTGTTGAAAATGATAACGATATGTATCTTTTCGATAAGCACGCCGCTCACGAGAGGTATATATTTGAGAAGATAAAGAACGACTCAGACAAGCTCGATTCACAAATGCTTATTGAACCTCAAAATGTTCTTTTATCATTTGAGGAATATGACGCTTTGCTCGCTAATTCAGACAAAGCAGAGCAGTTTGGTTTTATAATAGAGGACGCAGGTTCTCCTGCTGTTAACGTTAAAGGGATTCCGGCCGTCGTCGGAGATACGGATGCTTCCGATATTGTTTTGGAACTTGCACACAATTTTCTGGAACATAAGCAGAATCCGAATTTATCTCTGTTTGACGAGTTATATCATTCTATAGCGTGCAAGGCGGCTGTTAAGGGAAATATAAAATCGGAGAATATAGAGCTTCAGAAACTGATAGACGAGATATTTGATGATGAAAATATCAGGTATTGCCCTCACGGAAGACCCGTGTGCGTTAAATTGTCAAAAAAAGATATAGAAAAGCAGTTTAAGAGAATTGTGTAATAAGGAGAGTTTTAATTGTCAAAACAATCTATTATAGTTGTTCTTGGTCCGACGGCAACGGGAAAAACTGCGTTAGCTGTTGAGCTTGCAAAGCTTTTTGACGGCGAAGTTGTATCAGCCGATTCAATGCAGATATACAAGGGAATGGATATATTAACGGCTAAGCCTGTAAAGAGTGAAATGCAGGGAATAAAGCATCACCTTATAGATTTTCTTGAACCTGACGCCGATTTCAGCGTTGCCGATTATGTTAAGCTTGCAAATAATGCGGTTGACGATATAGTTTCACGCGGAAAGCTTGCCATACTGACCGGGGGAACCGGACTTTATATAAGTTCGCTTATTGACAATATTAAATTTGACGAAACGTCAGGAGATAAAGAATTCAGAGATAAGCTTTTATCACTTGCAAAAGAAAAGGGAAATCATTACCTGTGGGAAAAGCTTAAAGAGGTTGACGGGGTTACGGCAAATGCTGTTCATGAAAACAATGTTTCAAGGGTTATAAGAGCTTTAGAGGTATATGAAAAAACAGGAGTCAGATTGTCCGAACAAAAAAAGGTCAGCAAGCTGGAAGAAAGCAGATTTAATCCGGTTATGATAGGCTTGACATTTTCGGACAGGCAGCTTCTTTATGACAGAATTAACAAACGTGTAGACAAAATGATTTCAGACGGTCTGATTAACGAGGCGGAGGAAATATATAAGAGTAAAACTCTTAATACAGCGCGTCAGGCAATCGGCTATAAAGAATTTATCCCTTATTTTGAAAATAAAGCTTCTCCAGACGAATGTATCGATAAAATCAAGCAGGAAACAAGACGCTATGCAAAGCGTCAGCTCACCTGGTTTCGGCGTGATGAACGAATTTTTTGGATAGAAGTTGATAAATTTAAAAATATTGAAGAAATTTCGGAAAATGTGAAAAAATATATAGCCAAATGTTTAAAAATGTGATACAATAAATAAGAATGTTTTTTTACAGATAAAGAAGGAGAATTGTTATGAATAAAGGAATTAATCTTCAGGATGTTTTTTTGAATCAGGCGAGAAAGGAAAAAATTTCGGTAACTATTTTTTTAGTGAATGGCTTTCAGTTCAAGGGCCTGGTTAAGGGCTTTGACAGCTATATTGTCATTTTAGACTGCGATGGAAAACAAAATGTAGTTTACAAGCACGCAATTTCAACAATAGCGCCGTCCAGGTCTATCAATTTACTTGATTCAAACGGTGAAAACAGTGATAATTAATTGAGGTTACAGATATGAATTCAATTACAGTTAAAGTTTTAGGCATTACTTTATCTGTTTTTATATTGATAATGGTAGGAAGCCAGATAGCCTTTAAAATCAACGACTCTCACGAAACAGAAGAGGCTGTTTTATATACCGTAAATGAAAACATAACTTTTAAGGGTATGTTTCTGCGCGATGAAAAGGTTATCAAATACAATAACACAATTGAAGGCGTTGTTAATTATCTTTATGACGACGGCTCAAAAATTTCTGAGGGTTCTGCTGTCGCTAAAATATATGATGACGAAAATCAGATATATTACCGAAACAGATTGACCCGGTTAAGAAAAACTCTGTCCGATTTAAGAAGGGCTCAAAGTCCGGGAACTACTAACTACGTTCAGGCTGAAACCTTAAGAAATAAAATTGACGACTATTATCTTAATTTGACTAATCTTATACAACAAAAGGATTATTCTTCAATTGCTTCCGAAAGCAATGATTTGCTTTACACAATGAATGTTTATAATATTGTTACGGGAAGCGAAAAGAATTTCAAGCCGACCATAAAGCAGATTAAAGCAGAAATAAATAAAATCAAAGCTGAGATTCAGGACCCTGTTGACAGCATAAAAGTAAACAGCTCAGGTTATTTTGTAAAATCAGTCGATGGTTATGAATCTTTGGTATCTTACGACGACATTGAAAATATGTCTACTGATGAACTTAAAAAGCTGTTTGATGAAGAACCTTCCGTTCCTGAAAATGCTGTCGGGAAGCTTTTGAAAAACTATGAGTGGAAGTTCATGGGCATTATTGAAAATACAAATAAATTTTTGATAAACGACGGGCTTTCAATAAGGTTTAATTCTTCAAATAAAATATACGGAGTTACCGTTGACAGCATTAAACCAATCGACGGAACAGACACAAGCATAGTTATTTTGATTTGTAACGAGCTTGACGAAGCGGTTTTGGAAAACAGATTTGACAATGCAGAGCTTATTTTTGACGAGTATACCGGCGTAAAAGTCCCTAGGGAAGCAATAAGATTCCAAGGAGAACAAAAGGGAGCGTACGTTATGCTCGGTCAGCAGATAACTTTTAAAAAGATAGATGTTATTTACGAAGGAGATGATTATGTGTTGTCAAAAAATACTTCGGATGACAGTTATCTTCTTCTTTATGATCAGATTTTATTAGAGGGGGTCAGCACTGATGAAGTCGTTTCCACAACAACAACCAAATCAGAATCAGGAGATTCAGGCTAAAAAATTTAAATATCTAGTTGAAAACTATAAAGAAATATGTTATAATATTATAGATAGTAAGTCTAAATACAGAGAAGCTGACGATAATATACGAATTATGGCTGTTACCAAGACTGTTGATCCCGAGCTTATCAATTTTGCAATTGATCAGGGTATTGATTTGCTGGGTGAAAACAGAGTGCAGGAGTTTTTATCAAAAAAAGACTTTTACAAGCCCTGTGAGGTGCAGTTTATAGGTCATTTGCAAACCAATAAGGTTAAGTACATTATTGACGAAGTTTCTCAAATTCAGTCTGTTGACAGTTTTAAACTGGCTTCTGAGATTGATAGGCAAGCTAAAAGGTCAGGCAGAAAAATTAATATCCTGATAGAAGTTAATATCGGCGAAGAAAGCTCAAAAAGCGGTGTTCATAAAGAAAATGTTTTAGAGCTTGCCAAAAATATATCCGAGCTTGAGAATGTTCAGATTAACGGATTAATGGCTATACCGCCGGTTAATGCCGATGAAAGGATATATGCAAATCTGCAGGAACTTTATCAGGAGATAGGACAAAAGAAATTAAATCGTATCAACATGAATGTGTTATCAGTTGGTATGTCGGGAGATTATGCCAAGGCTGTAAAATATGGCTCTAATCTCGTGAGAATCGGAACAAAGCTCTTTGGAGCGAGAAAATATTTGGAGGTATAAAAATGAGTGTTATGCAAAGCTTTAGGAATCTATTCATAGGCAGTGATGAATCCGGAGGAGATTATGAAGCTATCTATGGCAGAGACGAAATGACAGTGGACGAAATCAAAGATAAGAGAAACAGAGAGGTCAAGATTGCTGCCACAACAACATTACAGATTGTTCTTGCAAGACCTACAGATTTTTCTGAAGTTAAAGCTATAGGCGATGATTTGAACGACCAAAAAACAGTGCTTCTTAATCTTGAAACAGTAAGAAGCGAGGACGCAAAGAGAATTCTCGACTTTTTGTCAGGAGTAGCATATGCAAACGGCGCCGATATTAAAATGATGGCTCAAAAGACCTTTGCAATTATGCCTAAAAATGTGGGATTTTCGGGCGTTGACTTAATGAGCGAATTGGAAAATAACGGCTACAGCTTTTAATGAAAGAGTTTAACAGGGATTTTCTGAAGAACTTATCAAAACAGGATCAGCTTCTTGTTGATAAAATTATTGACTGGACTGATATTGCTGATGAAAAATATACAAAGAAGTTTTCTTTCTTTTTGGATGGCAGACAGTCTAAAATTGCTCGGCAGACGCTTGATTCTTTAAAATTTAAAAACTATGAATTTTTCGGCGGATATAAAGACGCAAACAGACTTGTTCTTGGTGTTTTTCCGTCTTTTCGTGATATAGACGCTAATTCCTTTCCTGTAAAGGGAGTTACTTTTACACACAGAAGCTGCGACAGATTGGCTCATAGGGACATATTAGGCAGTTTAATGGCTTTAAAAATCGCCAGAGAGTGTATAGGAGATATTATTATCGCTGATGATAAGTCAATAGTTTTTGTGATTGACAAAATACTACCTTTAATACTTGAAAATGTACATAAAATAGGTAAAATAGGTGTAAAGGCAAAATCGGGCTTTGATTTGTCAGACGTTGTTACAGAACAGAAGTTTATCAATATCAACGGAACAGTCGCCTCGTTAAGAGCTGACTGTGTAGTGGCTCTTGCCGTAAATATAAGCAGGTACAAAGCTTCTGAGCTTATTAAGTCAAAAGGCATAATAGCTGATTATGATGAGATTTACACTCCCAACGCTGAAATGTGTGAAGGTATTGTCTTTTCCATCAGAGGGTATGGAAAATTTTTATTAAGTTCGGTTAACGGACTGTCAAGGAAAAATCGTTTACACATAACGATTAAAAAATATGATTAACGTTGTCTGGAGGCAATAATTATGATTAATCCAAACGATATAGCTGAAAAAACCTTTGAAAAAGCTACATTCGGTTACAAATCAGAGGATGTTGACGAATATCTTCTCGGTCTTTCAAAAACTTTTGCCGATGTGGTTGCTCAAAATCAGGAAAGCGAAGCGAAAATTATTAAGCTTGTTGAAAAGATTAATGAGTACAGAAATGATGAGGAAGCTATAAAAGAGGCTCTTCTTGGCGCTCAGAAACAGGGACATAGGATTATTGCAGACGCAAAAGCCGAAGCCGAGGCTATTTTGAACGAGGCTCGTGAGAAGCAGGAAATTGTATCCCGTCAAAGCGCTGAAGAATGTGACAGAATCGTTCGCGAGCATAAGGCTAAGTGCGAAACGCTTATCAAAGAAAATACAGAGAAAACAGAATACAGAATCAAATCCTCTAAGATACAAAGCGAGCAGGAAGCGGAAAACCTTGCAAAGCTAAAGGTTGAGGTTACAAGGTTCAAGGCGCAGCTTACCGAGCTTTATAATAAGCAGCTTAAGCTGATTATGGAACTTCCTGAGATTTCTGAGGACGACGTTGAACAGATTATTGCAGAGAAAGAAGCTCGTGAGAAGAAGCTTGAAGAAAGCAAAGCTATAATAGACAAGGCTCAGGAAATAGCTTCTCAGTCAACGAACTCTCAGGAAAATTTCCACTATGAAGGAAATAAATATACGCCTGTTGACGACGGTCATTACGGCGATTTAAAATTCGGAAAAAATAACTAACGGTTAGGAGACTTTTTGCAGATGCCACAGGATTATAACAATTCTTTGAATTTACCCAAGACAGAATTCCCCATGAGAGGAAATCTTCCTAAAAGAGAGCCTGAAATGCTTGAAAAATGGGAAGAGGAAAAGCTTTATGAGGATATAATCAAACGCAACGAGGGAAAGCCTGATTATACTTTGCATGACGGACCTCCATATGCTAACGGCGACATTCATTTGGGAACGGCTCTGAACAAAGTTCTCAAAGATATAATAGTAAAGTATAAGAATATGAGCGGTTATCGCTCGCATTACGTTCCGGGCTGGGACACTCACGGTCTGCCGATTGAGCTTAAGGCGATGAAATCAATCGGTGTTGAGAACGGTGCGATTCCTCCTGTTGAGCTTAGACAACACTGTAAGGATTTTGCTTTGTCTTTTGTTGAAAATCAAAAGAAACAGTTTAAAAGACTTGGTATTCTGGGCGATTTTGATAATCCTTATCTGACACTTAAGCCTGAATTTGAAGCCAGAGAAGTCGAGGTTTTCGGCGAATTTGCAAAAAAAGGTTATGTTTATAAAGGCTTAAAGCCGGTTTATTGGTGTCCTGAATGTCAAACGGCATTAGCCGAAGCTGAAATTGAATATTCAGACGACCCGTGTCAGTCGATATACGTTAAATTCAAGGTTTCTGATGATAAAGGCTTGTTTACTGAAAAGGGAATTGACCTTGATAAGACGTTTTTTGTAATTTGGACAACTACCACATGGACGCTTCCCGGCAACTTGGCTATCTGCCTTGGTCCGAGTTATGAATATGCCGTTGTTAAGGCTGAAAACGGTGAGAATTATGTAATGGCTGAATACCTGGTTCCTGTTACAATGCAGGAAGCCGGAATTGAAAATTATGAGATTATTGCGAAGTTCCAAGGAAGCGAGCTTGAGGGTATAAAAACCGAGCATCCTTTCATGAATCGTCCTTCACCTGTTATTTTGGGAGATCATGTTACTCTGGAGAGCGGTACAGGCTGCGTTCATACAGCTCCCGGATACGGCGTTGACGACTTTGAGGTATGTAAAAAGTACGATGACATCGGCATCGTTGTAGGCGTTGACGGTAAAGGAGTTCTTACAAAAGACTCAGGTATATTTGAGGGTCTTACTACCGATAAAGCTAATAAAGTAATAGCAGAGCATTTGAAAGAAACCGGCGCTTTATTTGCAATTCAGGACATCGAACACCAGTATCCGCATTGCTGGAGATGTAAATCGCCGATATTATTCAGAGCTACCGAACAGTGGTTCTGCTCGGTTAAGAATTTTAAAGAAGAAACTATTAAGGCAATAGAGAATGTAGAATGGATACCCGCCTGGGGCGAGGACAGAATTAAAGGAATGGTTCAGGATCGTTCCGATTGGTGTATTTCAAGACAAAGAACTTGGGGAGTCCCCATTCCCGTAATATATTGCAAAGACTGCGGAAAGCCTATATGCAATGATACAACAATTAAAGCTATTTCTGATTTATTCAGAGCTGAGGGCTCAGACGCATGGTATATAAAAAACGCTGAAGAATTCATTCCCGAAAGTGTAAAATGCGAGTGCGGATGTTCAGATTTTGAAAAGGAAATGGATATTCTGGACGTTTGGTTCGACAGCGGAGTTACTCATAAAGCTGTTTTAGAAGAAAGGGAAGATTTAAACGCTCCCGCTGATCTGTACCTTGAGGGAGCTGATCAGTATAGAGGCTGGTTTCAGTCATCACTTCTTACTTCTGTTGTATGTAACGGAGAAGCACCTTACAAAGCGGTCTGCACGCATGGCTGGACTGTTGACGGACAGGGCAAGGTAATGCATAAATCACTTGGTAACGGTATAGAGCCTAATGAGATAAACGACAAATACGGAGCGGATATTTTAAGACTTTGGGTTGCTTCAAGTGATTATCATTCGGATATAAGAATCTCAAACGACATTCTCGCTCAGCTTTCAGACGCTTATAAGAAGATAAGAAACACTGCAAGATTTATTTTGGGTAACTTATCTAATGCCGATGGATTTGATTTTGATAAAGACGCAGTTTCGGATGATGAATTGTCAGAGCTGGACAAATGGGCAATTATGAAGCTTGATCAGCTTATTGATAAGGTAAACTCTGCTTATAAGGCCTTTGATTATCATATTGTATTCCAGGCTATTCATAATTTCTGCGTTATAGATATGTCAAATTTCTATCTTGATATTATCAAGGACAGATTATATTGTGACGGCGTTAACTCAGTTTCCAGAAAAGCTGCTCAGACAGTAATGTGCAAAATATTAAGCGCTGTTACAAGGCTTATTGCTCCTATTATGTCGTTTACTGCTGATGAAATTTGGAGTTATATTCCTCATTCGTATAAGGACAACGAAAAGAGCGTATTCTTAAACGATATGCCTGAAAAATCGGGTGTAGCTGCAAGCGATGATTTTATTGCGAAATGGGATTTGATTGCAGCTTTGAGAGAGGATGTCAAGAAAGCTCTGGAAATAAAGAGAGCGGACAAAGTCATAGGTAAGTCGCTTGAAGCCGACATCATTATATATGCCGATGGAGAAACGGCTGACCGAATATCTAAGTTCGTTGATGAGCTTCCTGAAATCTTTATAGTTTCAAAGGTTGACCTTAAAGAGGGCAAGGGAGAATTCTCAGGCGAGCTTGAAAGCATTTCAATCGACGTTGTAAAAGCAAGCGGAGAAAAATGCGAAAGATGTTGGAGATTTTCCGATTCTGTCGGAACGCACAGCGACCACCCGACATTGTGCAGCAGATGTCATAGCGTTATTGCTGAATAATTATTATAAACATAAGTTGTCAGATTATCTTTGGCAACTTATGTTTTGTTCAGAGTAAAGCGTTGAAAATTCAAACGCTGAAAAGGGTTGGTGATTAAAATTATTTTTTTATCGCTTATTATAGTTATAGCGCTTGTTCTTATTGATCAGGCGATTAAATACTTTGTGATGTCAAATATTGATTTATATGATACATTTTATACTCTGAATATAGGCGGATGCGATATATTCAGCATAACTCATGTCAGAAACCAAGGGGCTGCATGGAGCATATTAGAAGGAAAGACGGCTTTGTTGGTCATTATTGCTGCTGCGGCTATTTTTGTTGTTCTTTTTTTAATTGCATCGGGCAAGTTTAAATTAAAATCAGAAATAGTTATGCTGTCTTTAATAATGGCAGGCGGAATAGGTAATCTTATTGACAGAATAAAATATAAAGAGGTTATTGATTATATAAGAACTGATTTTATCAATTTTCCTGTGTTTAATTTTGCCGACATCTGTGTTGTCACGGGCGCAATCGGATTTTGCATTTTATTTTTAATCGGTGAAACAATAAGAGAAAGAAAAATCAAGGAATCTATGGTTATAGGGACTTTGGGCGGCGCTCAAAGCTATAACGATGAAATAGACGAAATAGACATGATTACCGAGCTTTCATCCGACCTTAATCATACAAAGAGCGATAACGTAAAGCCAGAGGATTCAAACAATGAGGAGCTTTAAGCTTTCCGTATCGGAAGAAACCGACGGAATAAGAATAGATAAGTGGCTGGCTGAAAATATTGATGATTTATCCCGTACTTCGGTACAAAAGCTTCTCAAGGAGGGGAATATTAATATCAATTCTGCCTCTGTTAATAAAAATTATAAGCTTCGTATCGGGGATATTATAGAGATTAACATTCCCGACCCGGCAGACCTTGATGTCATTCCTCAAAATATACCTATAGAAATTGTTTATGAAGATAATGATTTGTTAGTCGTAAATAAACCCAAAGGCATGGTTGTTCATCCTGCGGCAGGGAATTCTGACGGAACTTTGGTAAACGCTTTGTTATATCATTGTAAAGGTCGTCTTTCAAGCATAAACGGTGTAATCAGACCGGGCATAGTTCACAGAATTGATAAGTTCACAAGCGGACTTTTAATAGTTGCCAAAAATGATAACGCTCATACTCATTTAGCTGAGCAAATAAAAAATCATTCCTTTACGAGAGAGTATGTCGGTATTGTCTGCGGACATATGAAAGATGAAGAAAGCACAATTAACGCTCCTATAGGCAGGCATCAGCACGACCGAAAAAAGATGACGGTGACAGATAAAAATTCAAAAAATGCAGTCACGCATTATAAAGTTTTAGAATCGTTTGATAAATATTCGCTTTTGAAATTTAATCTCGAAACGGGAAGAACTCATCAAATTAGGGTTCATATGGCTTATATCGGTCATCCCATTTTAGGCGATGATGTTTACGGCAAATCATTCAAAGGTATTGAGGGTCAGTGCCTTCACGCAAAAAAGATAGGATTTATTCACCCTGCAACAGGGAAGTATATGGAGTTTGACAGTAAGCTTCCCGAGTATTTTGAAAGTGTTTTAAAGAAGGTCAGATAGATTTATGTTTGAAGATATTTCAAAAGTTCTGCTTATAACTGATATGGACGGAACCTTTCTTCCGACAAATAAAATCCCGTCAGAGGGTAATTTGAAAGCGATAAAAAGGTTTCAGAAAGCCGGAGGAAAGTTTACAATTGCAACAGGCAGAGCTCATCAGGCTTCATCGCAGTATTTTGAATACTTTAAAGCTAATTTTCCGATGATAATGTTTAACGGCGGTATGATATATGATTTGGAAAAGGATAAATCAATTTTTGATATTTTCGTACCTCCTATCGCTAAAGAAATAACAGCGGAAATTTTAGATAGGTTTCCAAATCTCGGTTGTGAGCTTTTAACTGAAAAAGTCAATGTCATAAGTCTGAATGAAACTGAAAAAAATCACATAAGAATATGTAAGGTAACTCCTAACTTCACAGACATTGAACATATCGGAAATAAGTGGTATAAAGTTTTGTTCGCCGACACAAAGGAAAACCTTGACGAAGTTGAAAAATACGTTTCGGAAAAAGACTTTTCCGGAGTTGACTTTGTAAGAAGCGATTTGAATTATTTTGAGATTCTTCCGCTAAGCAGTTCAAAGGGTTCTGCACTGAAAGCAATGCGAAAGCTCTGCGGTATTGAAGATTTTACTATCGTTGCAGTAGGCGATTATAATAACGATATAGAAATGATAAAAGAAGCTGATTTGGGCGTTTGTCCTTCAAACGCTGTTGAAGCCGTTAAGAAAACCGCCGATCTGGTATTAACCGAATCTTGTGATGAAAATGCTATCGCAGCCGTGATAGATTATATATTTTCAAAAGTAAATTAATCTTGGAGGATTGATAAAATGGACGTTACAATTAAAAAACAGCTTGAGATTCAAGCCTGCAAAATTCGTAAGGGTATAATAGAGGGCGTTTATAATGCAAAGTCCGGACATCCGGGAGGATCATTGTCAATAGCTGACACGCTGACATATCTTTATTTTGTTAAGATGAATGTTGACCCTAAAAACCCTGATATGGCGGACAGGGACAGACTGGTTCTTTCAAAAGGACATACTGCGCCTGCACTTTATTCAACCTTGGCTAACAAAGGATTTTTCTCAACTGACGAGCTTAAATCATTAAGACATATAGGCGCTTTGCTTCAAGGACACCCTTGTATTCATATTCCGGGCGTTGATATGTCGTCGGGATCATTAGGACAGGGTATTTCGGCGGCTTGCGGAATGGCGCTCAGCGGAAAGCTTTCAAATATGCCTTATAAGGTTTATACAATACTCGGCGACGGAGAGATTGAAGAAGGTCAGGTGTGGGAAGCTGCAATGTTCGCATCCCATAAGAAGCTTGATAACCTGATTGCAATAGTTGATAATAACGGCTTACAAATCGACGGTCCTGTTGAGGATGTTTGTTCTCCATATCCTATCAAGGAAAAATTCGAGGCTTTCGGATGGCACGTTATTGAAACTGACGCTCACGACTTTGACAAGCTTGAAGCTGCTTTTGATGAAGCTGAAAAGATTTCAGGACAGCCTGTTGCAATTATTCAGAAAAGCGTCAAGGGAAAAGGCGTTTCTTTTATGGAAAATCAGGTTTCATGGCACGGTTCTGCGCCTAATGCCGAGCAATACGAGAAAGCAATGGACGAATTAAATAATACTTTAAAGGCATTGGAGGGCTAAAAGATGAGCGAAATAATTAAAAAGGCTACCAGAGAAAGCTATGGTGAGGCTTTAGCAGAACTGGCTGATAAATATGAAAATCTATATGTTTTTGATGCAGACCTTGCGGCTGCAACTAAAACAGGAATCTTTAAGAAAAAATACCCTGAAAGATTTTTCGACTGCGGTATTGCAGAAGCTAACATGATGGGTGTTGCCGCAGGAATGGCGGCAACGGGCAAAATTCCTTTTGCTTCTACATTTGCAATGTTTGCGGCAGGAAGAGCATATGAAATTGTGAGAAACTCAATAGGCTATCCTCATTTGAATGTTAAAATCGGAGCTACTCATGCAGGTATTTCGGTCGGTGAGGACGGAGCTACTCATCAGTGCAACGAGGATATTGCTCTTATGAGAACCATTCCGGGAATGACAATTATTAATCCTGCTGATGATGTTGAAGCTAAAGCGGCTGTTGAGGCTGCAATCCTGCACGAGGGACCTGTTTATTTAAGATTCGGACGTTTAGCTGCGCCTGTGTTTAATGATAGAGAAACGTATAAATTTGAGCTTGGCAAGGGTATAAAGCTGACAGATGGAAACGATATTGCTATTATCGCAACGGGACTCATGGTTTCCGAGGCGCTTACTGCCGCTGAAGAGCTTAAAAAAGACGGAATTAATGCAAGAGTTATTAATATCCACACCATCAAGCCGATTGATAAGGATATTATTCTTGAAGCAGCTAAGGATACAGGACTTCTTCTTACAGTCGAAGAGCATAGCGTAATCGGCGGACTTGGTTCTGCTGTAAGTGACGTTGTATCAGAAAACCTGCCAACAAGGGTTGTAAAAATAGGCGTAAATGATGAATTCGGTCATTCAGGACCTGCCGTTGAGCTGTTAAAGGAATTCGGTTTATCG
Source organism: uncultured Ruminococcus sp. (assembly GCA_964617585.1). GTDB lineage: Bacteria > Bacillota > Clostridia > Oscillospirales > Ruminococcaceae > UMGS1601. The sequence goes on along the minus strand of CAZTXS010000003.1, from coordinate 42,891 downwards.
TCTGAAAATATTATTAAGACGGCAAAAGAGGCTCTCGGAAAATAAACAGTAAAGGTATTTAAGCTATCAGATTTAATGTCTGATAGCTTTTTCACTCTTTTCGTGATAATGAATATAATATGTTATCTGCAATCGCGAAGGGAGGAAGGTTCCTTGAGAGCTAAACTAAAAAGAAAAAGCCGAAACAGAAAACGCAATTCAGTAATAATTGTTCTGATTTGCATAGTTGTTACAATACTTTTTTCACTTAATCATCAGCTTAAAATCAAATTAAGAGATATAGCAATTTATAAGTGCCAAAACAGCGCAACCGATATGATTAACGAGGCAATACAAAACACTCTTTCAGACTCGGATTATACATACAGCGATTTAGTGGAAATCAGCAAAAACTCCGATAATGAAATAACTTCAATATCCTGTGCTTCATCAAAGATAAACAGCTTAAAGACAAGTATTTCAGACGAAATAAACAAAGGCTTTGAAAATCAGGACAAAAACGGATTTAACATCTCTGTCGGAACTGTCACCGGAATTAACCTTTTCAGCGGAGTCGGACCTGAGATTACTGTTCATTTTGAAAAAGAGGGAAGCGTCAAGACAAACATTAAAAGCTCGTTTTCCGGTGCGGGGATAAATCAAACATTGCATCAGATTTATATTGAAGTCAGCTCGGATATAGTGGCAGTCGCCGCTGACGGTACATATGAATCTAACGTTGAAACTGAATTTTTGCTTGCTGAAACGGTAATTGTGGGAGAAATACCTGAAAGATATGCTTCAATATCTTAAAAAATTAAGAAATATTATGAAAATTACTAGCTTTATTAATGTAAACTGTGGTATACTATTAGTGTGTTTTTTAAGGAGATTATTATGGATATTAATGAAGCAGAGAAAAGAGTTAACGAGCTTGTCGATACTTTGAATTATCACAGCCATAAATACTATGTTGAGGATAATCCCGAAATTGATGATTACGACTATGATATGATGCAGCAGGAGCTTAAAAAGCTCGAAGAGCAATATCCGGCTCTGGTGCGTTCTGATTCGCCTACACAGCGAGTCGGAGGCGAACCTGTTTCTATATTTGAAAAGGTTGAGCATAGAGTTCAAATGGCGAGTCTTCAGGATGTATTCTCCTTTGAGCAGGTTGAAAGCTTTATAAATAAAACTAAAGAAATAAACCCTCACGCAGAGTTTTGTGTTGAACCCAAAATAGACGGTCTTTCCGTTTCCTTAGAGTATGAAAACGGAAATTTTATCAGGGGTTCTACACGGGGCGACGGTTATGTCGGTGAAGACGTCACGGCAAATATTAAGACGATAATGTCTGTTCCGATGAAGCTTAAAGAGCCGATTTCTTACTTAGAAGTAAGAGGCGAGGTATATATGCCGAAATCGGTTTTTGAATCGCTTGTCAAGGAACAGGAATTAAACGATGAACAACCGTTTAAAAACCCTAGAAATGCAGCGGCAGGATCGCTGCGGCAAAAGGATTCAAAAATTGCCGCAAAGCGAAAGCTTGATATATTCTGCTTCAATGTTCAGCAGATTGAGGGAAAAGAGCTTTTTTCTCATAAGGAATCGCTTGACTATCTAAAAAATCAAGGATTTAAGGTTATTACCGAATATGAAAAGACTGATAATTTTAAAGCTGTAAGTGAAAAAATAACCTCTATAGGTGATAACAGATTTTTTCTAAGCTATGATATAGACGGCGTTGTTATTAAAGTTGATGATTTCGCACAGCGTGAACAAATGGGATCTACCGCTAAAACGCCTAAATGGGCGGTGGCTTATAAGTTTCCGCCTGAAGAAAAAGAAACTAAGCTTCTCAATATTGAAGTGAATGTCGGAAGAACAGGCGCTGTAACTCCCGTTGCGGTATTTGAGCCTATAATTTTGGCAGGAACTTCAGTTTCAAGGGCAACGCTTCACAATCAGGACTTTATTGATGAAAAACACATATCTATAGGGGATATAGTTAAAGTCAGAAAAGCCGGAGATATTATTCCCGAGGTTCTGGGAGTTTCAAAACGGGGAGTTAATCAGGACAGCTTTAAACTTCCTGAATTTTGTCCCGATTGCGGAACAAAGCTCATAAGAGAAGCTGACGAAAGCGCTATAAGATGTCCTAACGTTAATTGCCCCGCTCAGATTTATCGAAGCATAGTGCATTTTGCTTCTAAAGGAGCTATGAATATAGACGGCTTAGGTCCGGCTATAGTCGATACGCTTATAAACAACGGTTTAATACAGTCAGTTGCCGATTTATATACGCTCGACGCAGACAAGCTTATAAAGCTGGACAATTTTAAGGAAAAATCGGTAAACAATTTGCTGTCTTCAATAGAAAAATCAAAAAGCAATTCTCTTGACAAATTGATATTCGGTTTGGGAATAAGAAATATCGGAAGCGCCTCTGCAAAGCTTCTCTGCGACAGATTCGGAAGTCTGGATAATATTATAGAAGCTTCTGCAAAGGAAATTGCAGAAATTGACGGTTTCGGAGATATAATGGCTGAAAGCGTTTCAAAGGCATTTAAAGAGCCGCATAGGCTTGAGATTATAGAACGTCTTAAATCATACGGTGTAAATGTTTACTATGAAAAGGTTCAGGTCGACAGTAGATTTGAAGGAAAAACTTTCGTACTTACAGGTACGCTGCCTACGTTGAAACGTTCAGAGGCTAAAGAGATTATTGAAAAGTACGGAGGAAAGGCAAGCGGTTCTGTTTCTAAAAAAACTGATTATGTATTAGCCGGTGAAGATGCCGGAAGCAAATTGGTTAGGGCTGAAAGCTTAGGTATAAAAATCATTTCAGAAGATGAATTTTTAGATATGATTCAGGAGTAAGAACATTGAAAGTTAATGTAACTGTTGACAGACCTATAGGATATGTTCATCACGGACATTCTTATGAAGTTAATTATGGATATATTTCAGGGGTAATAGGCGGGGATATGCATGAGCAGGATGCTTATATTCTTGACAGCACTATAAATTATCCTATTGCCAACTATACCGGCGATGTTATAGCTGTAGCAGTAAGGGAAGATGACATTGAAACAAAATGGATTGTCAGCAATGAAAAATATACAGTTGATGAAATATATGAAAAAATAAAATTTTTTGAGCAATATTTCAAAACAAAAGTTTATTTGATAGAGAATTATCCTGCTGATAAATTGTAATAAATATTTATTCTTATTTGAGGAGGAAAATAAATGAATATTGATATTAAACACATTGCAAAGCTTGCAAGACTTCATATTGATGAAGATGAGCTAAGTCAGTTTGAAAACGAAATGCAGGGAATTGTAGAAATGGTTGAAAATCTTCCTGACGATATAAAGGACGAGCCTTTGCTCAATCCTGAAAATGCAATGACTTTGAGAGAAGACAAGGTTAGAGAAAATAAATATTCAAGAGATGAGCTTACTAAAAATGCGCCTCATGTTACCGCAGGCTGCCTTGTTGTTCCTAAAACAGTAGAATAGGGAGGTTTCCATAATGAATTTATATGAAAAAAGTGCGTTTGAATTATCTCAAATGCTTAAGAATAAAGAGATAAGCTCGGTTGAACTGACAAAGTCAGTTTTCAAAAGAATTGAAGCGGTTGAAGATAAGATAGACGCCTATGTTACACCGAATAAAGAAAACGCATTGCATAAGGCTGAGGAGGTTGACGCTAAGCGTTCAAACGGCGATTCTCTTTCAGCTTTAGCCGGAATACCAATAGGCATAAAAGACAACATTTCAACCAAAGGTCTTAGAACAACCTGTTCATCTAAAATGCTTGGCGAATATGTTCCGCCTTTTAACGCTTCCGTAATTGATAAAATCAACAGCGCTGATATGATTATCACAGGAAAGCTTAACATGGATGAATTTGCAATGGGTTCGTCTACTGAAACATCTTACTTCAAGAAAACTAAAAACCCATACGACTTGGAAAGAATTCCGGGCGGCTCGTCAGGCGGTTCGGCTGCGGCTGTATCGGCAGGTGAAGCAATTGTTTCATTGGGCTCGGATACGGGCGGCTCTATTCGTCAGCCTGCGTCCTACTGCGGAGTTGTCGGACTTAAACCTACTTACGGCAGAGTATCACGTTTCGGACTTGTTGCGTTTGCGTCATCACTTGATCAGATCGGACCTATTGGAAGAACCGTAAAAGACGCAGCTATGCTTCAGTCTGTTATTTCCGGGCACGACCGTTATGACGCTACTTCGGCTGACATTGATTGTGTAGATTACTTAGCAGACTTGAAGTCTGATGTCAAGGGACTCAGAATCGGTATACCCAAAGAATACTTCGGAGACGGCATAGATACTAATGTAAAAGACGCAGTTTATTCTGCTGTAAAAGCGTTGGAGAAAAACGGAGCTGTTGTAAAGGAAATAAGTCTTCCGTCAACTAACTATGCGTTGTCGGCTTATTACATTATTTCTTCGGCAGAAGCTTCTTCCAATTTGGCCAGATATGACGGAGTTAAATACGGATACAGAGCTAAAGAATTCGACAGCCTGATTGATATGTATGAAAAAACACGTTCCGAGGGCTTCGGTAATGAAGTAAAGAGAAGAATTCTTCTTGGCACGTTTGTGTTAAGCTCAGGATTCTTTGATGCATATTACAAAAAGGCAAAGCTTGTTCAGAGAAGGGTTTCATCCGAATTCAGCGAGGTTTTCAAAAAAGTTGACGTCATATGCACTCCTACAGTTCCGTCAACAGCCTTTAAAATAGGTGAGAACATAAATAATCCCTTGAAGATGTATGCAACGGATATATGCACCGTTACTATAAATATTGCAGGGCTTCCTGCTATCAGTATTCCCTGCGGATATGACGATAAAGGACTTCCTATAGGACTTCAGATTATCGGAAATAAATTTTGTGAGCAGACTCTTTTTAATACCGCTGATGCATATGAAAATATTATCGGCGGCTTTAAAAGTCCATTGCTTTAATTAGGAGGTAGACGCATATGGTTAAAGGCTATGAAGTTGTAATCGGTCTTGAAGTTCACGCTGAACTTAATACGGATTCTAAAATATATTGCGACTGCAAAAATGCTTTCGGATTGGAAGTGAATACTCAGGTTTGTCCTATATGCATGGGTATGCCCGGAGCGCTTCCAACGCTCAATGAAAAAGTTGTAGACTATGCAATTAAGATGGGTCACGCTTTAAATTGCACAATAAACAGCGTCTGCAAACAGGACAGAAAGAATTATTTTTATCCTGATTTGCCAAAGGCTTATCAGATTTCTCAGGCTGAGGTTCCTCTTTGTGAGAACGGTTATCTGGACATTCTGGTTGACGGTGAGGAAAGAAGAATAGGAGTTACCAGAATTCACATTGAAGAGGACGCAGGTAAGCTTCTTCATTCTGATAAATTCGACGGCTCTCTGGTTGACCTTAACAGATGCGGAGTTCCGCTGATTGAGATTGTTTCAGAGCCTGATATGAGAAGCTCTGCGGAGGCGCACGCTTATCTCGAAACAATAAAATCAATTCTGCAATACTTAAATATCAGCGACTGCAAAATGCAGGAGGGTTCTATAAGATGTGATGTAAATGTTTCGGTTCATAAGCCGGGCGAACCTTTAGGAACACGTTCGGAAATGAAGAATGTAAACAGCTTTTCTGCGGCAGTAAGAGGAATTGATTTTGAAGTCAACAGGCAGATTGAAATTCTCGAAGCAGGAGGAAAGGTAGTTCAGGAAACCCGCCGCTGGGATGACACAAAAGGCGAAAGCTTGTCTATGAGAAGCAAAGAGGACGCTCAGGATTACAGATACTTCCCTGAACCTGATTTGCTTACTATTGTTGTTGATGAGGACAGGATTCAAAAGCTTAAAGATGAAATACCGGAGCTGCCTAACAAGAAGCTTGTCAGGTATGTAAAAGAGTTTGGATTATCGCAAAAGGACGCTTCTTTCATTGCCGAAGATATTGAAAAATCCAAGCTTTTTGACGAATGTGTAAAGGAAAATCCGTCCAATGCTAAAAGCGTTTCAAATTGGATTTTAAGTGATGTTGCCAAGTATTGCAATGAAACAGGTAAAAACATTTCCGACACAAAGCTTACAGCGAAAAAGCTTTTATATATAATAAAGCTGATAGGCGAGGGTAAGATTTCAAACAGCGCAGGAAAAACCGTTTTTGAAATTATTATTAACGAGGACAAGGATATAGACGAAATCATTAAGGAGAAATCTCTTGCACAGGTTTCGGATTCATCGGCTTTAGAAGCCATTGCTGATGAAGTTATTGCGAACAATGAAAAGTCGGTAAGCGATTATAAAGGCGGAAAAACAAATGCCTTAGGTTATTTAGTAGGGCAGTGCATGAAAGCTTCTAAAGGTAAGGCTAATCCGGGTATGATGAAAGAGATTATACTTAAAAAGCTTGAAGCATAGCAATTATTCGCAATATAAATAGGTTTATGCTGAATATGAAAACACAAATATATTAATAACACATTAACCCATCTGTTACGGCAGATGGGTATTTTGTTTTTTTATCAAGCTATTTTCTTTTGTTAAAATCAGGATGAACATCATAATTACAAGAAGAATAGGGGGAAGATAGCTTTTCGCATCGGTAAAGCCGATTGATTTTCCGCTTATATATGTTTGTGCTGCTAAAACTTCATATTGAACGTCAAAAACAGCAAGCATAATTCTTGAGAATACTGCAGAAAGAAAACACGCCGGAAGTCTTGATAAAATGAGGTATTTAATCGACAGACCTTGAGATAAGGACAATAGCTGAAATAAAACGCATATCCCGCCGAAAGATGTCAATGCCGAAATCAGCGGAATAACATCAATACTGACAGGCATATCGACAACATATGTTATTTCAAGAAATGGAAGTATATTAAACGGCAGCTTTTCAAAAATGCTCAAGCCCTTTAAAATTCCGATAATTGACGCAAACATTATTATCATTGAACAGATAACAAACAAGTTTTTTGATGAACTTTTAACCGACTCAACAATAGAAAGCTTAGTATTATCACTCTCGGGCTTTTCTGAAGCTGATATTTTCACAATATGGTTTAAAACTATAGCGATAACAGCGTTTGCAAGAAAATTTGCTGAAAATATAATCAGACCTATAGTCTTTGAAGAGAAAATCGTTATACCTACCAAACCTATCACAAACGAAGGTCCCGAAGCATAGCAGTAACAGGACATGACTTCCGCCGTAAATTTGCTGATTTTACCTTCCTTATATAAATTATTAAGCAATTTGAATCCTATAGGATAGCCGCAGATATTTCCCAAAAGAAAAATAAAAAACAGATTTCCGTCCAGCTTAAAAACATACTTTGATAAAAGATAAAACGGTTTGCATATAATTTTATAAAAGCCTGATTTTAAAATTAAATCCGAAAAAACAAGAAATGAAAACAGGGAGGGAATAATTACCGTCAGACATCGCTTTAAAGAAATAACAATCTCATCTGAAACCTCTGAGGACATAACGACAGACAGTATTCCGAATAAAACTATAAGAAAATATATAATATAGTTTTTTAATTTAGCCATTTAGATTCTACCTCTGAAAAATGTGTTTGGTATTTATGTAAAATGTATATGTGTGAAAAAATAATAATATAATTAATGAGAAATAATTTTATATATTACAAATTCGGTAATATAAATTCAAGCGGAGGGACAAAATGAAAGGTTTCAGAAAAAACAATTTTTTTGGCGAAGTGACGGGTACAGCTTCAAATATAAACATTTACGGAACTCGAAAAGTGGTAATAGAAAGCTTCAAAAAGATACTGGAATGTAACGAAGCGCTGATTATGATAAGAACCTGTGACTGCAGTATCAGCATATGGGGAAACGGATTAAAGCTTACGTCGTATTCTTCCGGCTACGCTGAAGTGACGGGAAGCATTGACAAAATAGAAATTGACGAAAAAAAGAAAAACTCAGTTAAATGACTTTAGGGGAGAAATACAGTGGCTTTAAATTTTATAACCGGCAAAACAAATCTCATAATAAAAAGCGATAATTCTACCGGACTTATAAGTGAGTTTTCAAAACATAACATTCCCATTAAGGAGATTACAACAAAAAAAGGCGAGATACATATATGTATTTCTTTTTTAAAGCTTAAGCAGGCTAAAACTATATGCAGCAAAATGGGAATTGAACTTACGTCTGTTAAATCCAAGGGCTTTTTTGCAAAGGTATGCAGATATAAATTTCGTTACGGAATACCGATAGGGCTTTTAGCGACAATAATTCTTATTTTCATACTTTCCAATATTATTTTAAGGATTGAAATTACCGGAGGTAACAGTGAGCTTAACTATGAAATTAAAGCTCTTTTAAAGCAGCAGAATATTACTGTGGGAAGCTTTATTCCGGGCATTGATTTTTCAAAAGCTGAAAGCTATATGATGCTGAATTCTGATAATTTCTCTTGGATAACAATAAGAAACAACGGAGCTACGCTCGTAGTCGATGTACTTGAAAAAACCGAAGAACCCGAAATGACAAAAACACGTCCTGTGACAAATTTAGTGGCAAGCCGTGATGCCGTGATAACAGACGTCAATGTCTACATAGGAAAGCTTATCACTCCGGTCGGTAAAAAGGTTAAAAAGGGAGATGTTTTGGTAAGCGGTAAATACAGAGCAAATGCAGTAGATGAGAGCAAAAAGGACGAAGCAAAGCTTATGCTGTTTCACTGCAAGGGAGAAATTATGGCGGACTACGACGAAACCATAACCTTTGAGCAAAACTATTCCGACGAGCAGGAGATAATTATTGATGATGATAAAATAAGAAGATACCTGACAATTTTTGAGCTGGAGATTCCTTTGTCCATAGGTAAAAAGGTAGAAGGAAACTATATTATGACAGATAATAAATCCTATTTTTCATTTTTAGGATTTAAGCTTCCCGTGGGACTTTCTAAAAAAACATATGACAAATATTATTTTGAAAAAGTAAAGCTTTCTAAAAAAGAAGCTAAGGCTAAGCTTATGAAAAAAATAGAAATATATGAACAGAACTTATTACAGGATAAAAAAATTATAAACAAGGAAACTGAAATAAAGGAAACCAAAAAGGGTATGACGATAACGATTAATTACAAAATAAACGGTAATATCGCGATTGAAAAGGAGTTATTGACAAAATGAATAAAATTACTTTATTTTTTTGTATTATTATGATATAATATTTTTGTGAGCGACTATAATCAGTCAGTGAAAAAAAGAATTCAAAAATAACAGGGTGAATAAATGGTTGAAAGAATTGTAAATGTAGATTCAATGGATTCAATTTTAAATGTTTTCGGAAATTTTGATGAAAATGTCAATCTGATTCAAAAGCAGTATAATGTGGTGATTCTGAGCAGAGGAACAGATATTAAAATTACCGGCGATGAGGATAACGTTAAAAAAGCCGAAAAAGCAATCGAGTCTTTGATCCTTTTAGCAGGTAAGGGAGATCACATAAATGAGCAAACTTTAAGATATGTATTTTCTCTTGTCAGAGAGGGAGCTCAGAAGGAGCTTACCAAGCTTAACGACGACGGAATTTGCGTTACAACAGGCGGTAAAATAGTTAAGCCCAAAACGCTCGGGCAAAAAAAATATGTCGACGCTATACGTGAAAACACAATAGTTATCGGAGTCGGACCTGCCGGAACAGGAAAAACTTATCTGGCGGTTGCAATGGCGGTAAAGGCTTTCAGGAATCACGAAGTAAACAAGATTATTCTGACCAGACCTGCTGTAGAGGCAGGCGAAAAGCTTGGATTTCTGCCGGGAGATCTTCAGGACAAGGTTGACCCTTATTTAAGACCGCTTTATGACGCTTTGTTTGAAATGCTCGGGCCTGATACGTTTTCAAAACAGCAGGAAAGGGGATGCATTGAGGTTGCTCCGCTTGCCTATATGAGAGGACGTACACTTGACGACGCATTTATTATACTTGACGAGGCTCAAAACACGACGCCCGAACAGATGAAAATGTTTTTAACACGTCTTGGATTTAACAGCAAAATTGTAATTACCGGCGATATTACGCAAATTGATCTTCCCGATGCAAGAAGCTCCGGACTGATTCAAGTAACCAAAGTGTTGAAAGATGTTGACGACATTTTTATAAATTACTTCAGCGAAAGCGATGTTGTAAGACACAGACTTGTTCAGGATATTATTAGGGCATATGAGAAATTTAATTCCGAGAAGAAAGGATTCAAAAATAATGGGAAAAACAAAGGTTTTAATAGCAAATAAGCAAAAGGATATTAAAATACCGGTTGGAATAAGGCTTCTGATAAGAAGAAGCTGCAATGCAGTATTGGATAATGAAAAGTTTTCGCATGACGCCGAGGTGAGCGTTTCCTTTGTAAGCGATGATGATATTCATAAACTTAATTATGAATATCGTGATGTTGACAGACCGACGGATGTATTGTCCTTTCCTTTAGGTGAAAACGGTGTATACGACTATAATAATGAAACAGGCGCATATATACTCGGAGATATAGTGATTTCAATTCAGACCGCTTTAAAACAAGCAAAGCTTTACGGCCATTCGCTGGAGCGTGAAATAGGCTTTTTGACTGTTCATTCGATGCTTCATTTATTGGGCTATGATCATGAACACGGCGGCGTAGAGGCAAGAAATATGCGTGAAACCGAGGAGCAGATACTGGACAAGTTGGGCGTTTCCAGACAAAGCTCTTATATTACAGAACAATGATTAAAATAATAATTAACAGCTTTAAAAATGCTTTAAGAGGTATAATCAGCGCCGTGATAAGTGAACGTCATATGCGATTTCATCTGGTTGCGGCGGCATATGCGCTGTATTTTTCGTCTTTTTATAATTTTTCTAAAGCTGAGTATGCCGTTTTGTTTTTAGTTATTGGCTTGGTTATTTCAGCGGAATTATTAAATACTGCGATTGAAGCGAATGTCGATCTGACATCTCCGTCATACCACGAAAAAGCTAAAATATCTAAAGATACAGCGGCGAGTTCTGTTTTAATTGCTGCCGTTTGTTCAATAGCTGTCGGTGTTTTGCTGTTTTTTGATTTGAATATAATTAAAAGCATTATTGTATATTTTTCAAGCATATTTAGGCTGTTGATTTTAATTTTATCAATAGTTATCTCTTATATATTTGTTTTCGTATTATTTAAGTCAAAAAAGCAAAACGTTCCGGAAAATGTTAAGGAGAAAAAATAAATGGGAACTAAAACTGCTTTTGTTTCAATCGTAGGCAGGGCAAACGTGGGAAAGTCTTCGCTTTTAAACGTAATGGTGGGTGAGAAAATCGCCGCAGTCAGCCATAAACCTCAGACTACTCGAACAAAAATAACAGGCATTGTAACAAAAGGCGAAACGCAGTACATTTTTATTGATACACCTGGTATGCATAAGGCAAAAACAAAGCTTTCGGAGCATATGCTTGAGAATATAGATGAAGCGGTCAAAGATGTTGAAACAGCTATTTTTGTTGTTGACTGCACAAAAAAAATCAGCGACAACGAGCTATCACTCATAAACAGCTTTAAACAGTCGCATAGAAATGTAATACTCGCCGTAAATAAAATCGATTTACTCAGTGATAAAAGCAAGCTTATAGATATTCTCAGCGAATATTCAAAACTTTATGATTTTCAAGACATTATACCAATAAGCGCTCTTGAAAATGACGGACTCGACTTGATTTTTGAGGCAATAGATAAAAATGCTCAGGAAGAACCTCACTATTTTCCTGATGACGCTTTGACAGATCAGCCCGAAAAGGTTATAATGGCTGAAATTATAAGAGAAAAAGCTCTGCTCAACCTTAATGAAGAAATACCGCATGGCATTGCGGTCGCTGTCGAACAGGTTTCCGAAAGGGAAACGAGAAATGGTGAAGCTGTGCTTGACATAAGCGCAGTAATCTTCTGCGAGAGGGAATCCCACAAAGGTATTATAATAGGCAAGAAGGGTTCAATGCTTCAGAAAATCGGAAGCGACGCAAGAGAAGAGCTTGAATTGTTTTTTAGAATAAAGGTTAATCTTCAGTGCTGGGTAAAAGTTAAAGAGGGATGGAGAAACCGAGAGGGGATAATAAGAAACTTCGGTTTGACCAATAAATAACATTAGAATGAATTACCTCTAATAATTACTTAAAGGTTTGCTTACTATAATAATATCAATAATTAGAAAGACGGTGTTATTATGGATAAGCTTTGGGATATATTTTATAAGTCGGGAAAGATTTCAGATTATTTGAATTATTATAAATACAGTGTTAAAAACGAGGGAGTAAAAATAGATGCTGCTGACAACAACGGGAGTAGTAATAGGGGAGAGAGCCTACGGTGAGAATGACAAATTCATAGATATTTTCACTAAAGATTACGGAATAATCGAGGTAATGGTTAAAGGCGGCAGAAAGCTTAATTCAAAAAATGCAGCATCAACAGCATTATTTTCATATTCAAAATTCTGCGTCAGTAAAAGGGGCGAAAGATATTATTTAAACAGTTCTGAAATAAAAAACACTTTTTATAATCTCAGATTTGATGTTGAAAAGCTAGCTTTAGCGTCATATTTTGCAGAACTTTTAAAATATACCGTTTTATCATATGATTCTGATGAGTCTTATGAAATTATATTAAAGCTTTTGCTGAACACCTTATATTATTTAGAAAAAGATTCTCATAACATTATGCTTTTGAAATCTATCTTTGAATTTAGACTGTTATCGGAAATAGGTCTTATACCTGATTTAATTGGATGTTCGGTATGCAATATTTACATATGTCAAACAATGCATTTTGACATACAGGCAGGAAAACTAATATGCGATAATTGTTTTAAAGGAAACGACGGATACAATATTATTTCTGTAAACGAAAGCGTAGTTTCTGCATTACGTCATATTGCCTTATCTGATATAAGTATTTTATTTAACGTCAAAGCTTCTGACAGGCTTATAAATGAACTAAATAAGATAACAGATCGATATGTTTATGCGCATATAAACAGAAACTTTAAAACGCTTGATTATTTCAGGAATATTTCGGATTCATATAGGTTAAATTGAGGAGAATTAATGGATAAAATAAAAAAAGACTATAAAACGCTTGAGCTACATAAAATTTTAGAACTGCTTGCAAACGAGTGTTCAAGCAAGATGTCAAAAGCGCTGGCTTTAAATATACGTCCTGATTATAAGCTTGAGAACGTGAAAAAAGAAATCGGAAAAACAGATACTGCTTTTAATCTGTCTGTTAAGTTCGGCTCACCTGTTTTTCACAATATTTATGATATTACAGACACAATTAAGATGGCTGATTCAGGAGCATTACTATCATTAAAAGAGCTTTTGCAAGTGAAGGACGTATTGATTCAAGCTAACGAATTAATAAGCTACAGAAATCAGTTCTCAAGTGAAGAAACTTCGCTTGATTATCTATTTGACAGCATTATTTCTAATGAACGTTTGGAAAGAAAACTGAGTTCTGCAATACTTAATGAAGAAGAGCTTTCTGATGACGCAAGCCCGGAATTAAACAGAATCAGAAAAAAAATCAATCAATCCGAAATTAAAGTCCGTGAAAGCCTTGAAAAAATGATACGCTCTAAAGATACTCAAAAATATCTTCAGGAAGCAATTATAACAGTTCGTGACGGAAGATTTGTATTACCTGTCAAAACGGAAAACAAAAGCAACGTTCCGGGGTTAATTCATGCGACCTCCGGCAGCGGTTCTACCATTTTTGTTGAACCGCTAAGCGTTGTTGAAGCGAACAACGATATTCAAATACTTTTAGGCGAAGAAAAGGATGAAATAAACAGGATAATTTCTGAGCTTTCAGCTTTATGCGCTGAGTTTAAGGAGCAGTTTTATTCAAATCTGAACGCCATAAAATTGCTTGACTTGTATTTTTCAAAAGCGAATCTTGCTGCAAAAATGAACGCTTTACCGCCTGAAATTACTGATGACGGAGTTATAAATCTTAAAAAAGCACGGCATCCGCTGATTGATAAAAATAAAGTCGTTCCTATAGATTTTAATATTGGAAGCGAAAATCAGGCTGTTGTTATAACAGGTCCGAATACAGGCGGAAAAACAGTTATTTTAAAAACAGTCGGTCTGTTAACGCTTATGACAATGTGCGGATTGCTCATACCTGTTTCTGACGGAAGCAGCATATCGATTTTCAATAAAATATTGGTTGACATAGGGGATAGTCAATCTATCGAACAGAGTCTTTCAACATTTTCATCACATCTAAATAAAGTGATTGATATTTTAAAAATTGCAGACAGCAGGTCTTTGGTTTTGTTAGACGAGCTTGGCTCCGGAACCGACCCTGTTGAAGGAGCGGCATTAGCTGTTTCAATTATTAACAAACTAAAGGAAAACGGAGCTGAAATAATTACTACAACCCACTATCAGGAGCTTAAAATGTACGCTCTTGAAACTGTCGGTATTATCAATGCTTCATGTGAGTTTGACGCTAAAACTTTACAGCCTACATACAGGCTTCTTTTCGGGACTCCCGGCAAATCTAATGCGTTTGAAATAGCTTTAAAGCTCGGAATGAAAAAGGATATAATTGAAGCTTCTAAAAAACTAATTAACGACGAAAACAAAAAATTTGAACACATTTTAGAAAATTTGGAAAATGAACGTAAGTCTTTTGAGGAAAACCGAAGGTCGGCTGAAAACTTAAAAAGAGAAGCTGAGGCGCTGAAATATCAGCTTGAACAAGAACGAATTCAGCTTGAAGCCGATAAAAATAGAATAATTGAAAGCGCTTCACGTGAAGCAAACGCCATAGTTTCCAGAGTGTCCAGAGAATCCGATACACTTTTAGATGAGTTAAACGATATAAGAAAATCAAAGAACAAAGATAACTTCGAAAGCATGGCAATTAATGCTAAACGACTTGTTAAGAATAAGATAAATGATCTTTATAATGAAGCAAATCCAATAAGCAAAACAATTAAAAGCGATTATAAGCTTCCAAGAGCATTGAAAAAAGGGGATAGCGTCCTTATTACTGATACTAATGCGGTCGGTATTGTCATTACACCGCCTGACAATTCAGGTCATTGCTATGTTCAGGCCGGAATTATGAAAACTAAAGTTCATGTTTCAAAGTTAATCTTAAAAGAGAAAGAAAAGGTAACACTTAACAATAAAAAAATATCGGGTAAGGTTTCCACTAAAGATGTACAATCGGTTGCAGACAGAAAAGCTTCAATGGAATTGGACATCAGAGGTTATTCAGTTGACGAGGGCTTATATGAACTGGACAGCTTCATTGATAACGCAGTTTTATCACATATAAAAGTAATAACGATAATTCACGGTAAAGGAACCGGAGTTTTAAAAAATGCAGTGCGAAACCATTTGAAAAATCACAAGCAAGTAAAATCATCACGGCGAGGAGTTTACGGCGAGGGTGAAGACGGCGTAACAGTTGCCGAGTTAAACTAATTTTTTTGCACTTAGAACTTAATTGTTCTAAGTGTATTTTATTTTGTTTAATGGAAACTAGGGAATTGACAAGACGAAAAAAGTATGGTAAAATAATTATATTAAATGTCACTAAATAAAAATTTAGTGACATTTAGGGAAGGAGAAAACACATGAAAGATGAATATCTCAGAGATTGCCCGGAATACGTTAAACAATTTCTTATGAATTTAAAACTTGTAAGAGATAGAGCTGATCGTACTGAAGAAGCTTATTATCTTGATATAAGAACATTTTTAAGGTATTTAAAATATAGAAAAGGTTCTGTATCTAAGGATACTTCAATTGATGATATTACTATTTCAGATGTTCCTATTGAATGGCTTAAGGAGTTCACATTATCTGACGCTTATGAGTATTTGAATTATTTAAAACAAGATCGTGATAATTCTTCAAGAACACGCGCAAGAAAAACTTCAGCTATAAAACAGTTATTTTATTTTCTCAATGCAAAAGCTTTTTTATTACCTAATAATCCACTAACTGATTTGGAAATGCCAAGAATAAAAAGCGGGCTTCCAAAATATCTTTCGTTGGAACAAAGTTTACAGCTTCTTAAAAATATAAAATCAAGATATCCTGAACGTGATTACTGTATAATTAATTTATTCCTAAATTGCGGAATGAGATTAAGTGAGCTTGCTGCACTAAATTTTAATGATTATAGTGCTGATAACAAAACATTACGTTTGTTTGGTAAAGGCCGAAAAGAAAGAATAGTATACTTAAATGAGTCTTGTGTAGATTCGCTAAACAGTTGGTTCAAAGTGCGACCTGATATACAGTCGGAAAAAAATGCTATTTTTATCTCAGCTAAAGGTAATCGTCTTTGTACTAGACAAATACAAAGGATAGTAGAAAATAATCTTAATAATGCAGGACTTGGAAATTTAGGCATCACAACTCATAAACTTAGACACACAGCAGCTACTTTAATGTATCAGCACGGCAGAGTTGATCCCTTGGTTCTTAAGGAAATATTAGGCCATAAAAGTATTGCTACAACAGAAATTTATACTCATCTTTCCAATGAAAATCTAAAAAAAGCCGCAGAGTCCTCTCCGCTGGCTCATAATAAATCGTCTAAATCAAAAAAATCTAAATAAAAAAGTCCTAATATACGAAACATAAATATTTCGCAAAGGACTTTTAGGTATATTATTTTCTGTAATCCTTTCTTATAAACGGTTCGTTTATTCTTTCATCAATCAACATACCATACTTTTGAGGATGCCTGTAAGCGTTACCGTGGACTTCCCTTTTTCTATATTCACGGATTTCGTCAATAGGAAATTCAGCAAGATAAATATCCCCTCTGATTCCCCTGCTTCTATTATTAATGTGCTATTTTTAAATTTTTCATTATTTATTTCACCACACGCATATTCTTATAAAAAGCTAAACCCTTTATTCAATAAGGGCTTACCCGTCATTCAACAAAGAGTATATTGTTTTAATTATTTCTTCATTCTGATAATTGAATTTCTCTCAAAAGCTTTTTCACAGTCAAGGGAAATTTTCATCATTGCATGATTTGCGGTGTCAATTTCTTCGTTTTTATCGTCGTAAATCTTTTCAGCAATAACGGTTACAGGCTCTTTGCCCGGCGACAAAATTTCAAGCGTATCTCCCCTGTTGAATTTATTCCGCTGCGTTGCATAAATTTTACCGTCATGGCACTCATCAACTATTGCAACAACATCATATTCCCTTATATAACCGCTGTTTTCATAATATTGTGTATCTCTTTGCTCATTAGGATGTCCGAAAAAGAAGCCTGTACAATACGCTCTGTGACTTACCTTAAAAACTTCGTCTTTAATCCATTGCGGAAGCTTACTATAGTCGTTCGGATTAGCCTTGAGAAAATCAACCGCCATTCTGTATGCGTTAGTTACAACCGAAACATAATACGCAGACTTTGCTCTGCCCTCGATTTTAAAGCTTTTTATACCTGCTTTTGCAAGCATATCTAAATGTTCAATCATACACATATCTTTAGCGTTGAGTATATATGTCCCCTTTTCATCCTCAAAAACAGGAAAATACTGACCGTCGCGTTTTTCCTCCATAAGATGATAGCCCCACCTGCAAGGCTGAGCGCACTCTCCCCTGTTTGCGTCACGGTTTACCAGATAGCTTGACAAAAGACATCTTCCTGAAAAGCTAACGCACATAGCTCCGTGAACAAAACACTCAATATCCAAATCTTTAGGGGTTTTTGCTCTTATTTCAGCTATTTCTTCGAGCGAAAGCTCTCTTGCCAGAACTACACGTTTAGCTCCCATATTATAAAACTCGTTGGCAGTAACGTAATTTACAATGCCCGCCTGAGTTGATATATGAATTTCCATTTGAGGAGCATATTTTTTAACTAAAGAAAGCAAACCTATGTCATTTACAATAACTGCGTCGACATTTGAAGCAACCGCATTATTTATAAAGCTTTCAAAATAGGGTATTTCATCGTTATGAGGAAGCGTGTTACAGGTAAGATATACGGATACGCCTTTATAATGAGCCTTTTCAACAGCAACTTTAAGCCGGGAATCATCAAAGTTTGCAGAACCCGCTCTCATACCGAATGATTTTCCGCCTAAGTATACTGCGTCAGCGCCAAAATCAAGAGCTGCATCGAGCCGTTCCATATCTCCTGCCGGAGATAAAACTTCTAATTTGCTTAAATCCATTTCGGAAATTTACCTCCGTAAAATCAGTCTGTTAATCCCGCTTTTTTTAGATTCTTCTTATGCTTGGCAAGAGTCTTTGCAAAATACGTCTTTTTCGTCTTTAAGTTTGAACAGAAGTATAAATAATCTGTTTCTGCTGGATTCAGCACTGCATTGATTGCTTCAATACCGGGATTGCATATCGGTCCTGCCGGCAAGCCGTTTGCAACATAGGTGTCATATATATCTTTAAAAGCTTCAATTTCACTTTCAGTATACGCCTTAGAATTCTTAGCTTCGACCTTGATTACATTATTATAATAATCGTCTGTTGCGTCGGATTCAAGTCTTGGGAAATCAGCAGAATTGTTCAGTCGGTTCAGGAAAACAGAAGCAACCTTCGGCATATCTTCTGCAGAGCCTGCCTCCGCCTGGACGATAGAAGCCAATGTCATAACCTGATCCATTGTCATGCCGTTTTTCTGCATTGTTTCTTTCATTGCAGAAGTAAACTTTGAATTAAAATGCTCTCTTACCTTTTTAACAACGTTATAACATGAGTCGTCGATATAAAAATCATAAGTGTCAGGATAAAAATAGCCTTCCATAGCATAAAATTTATTGTCTGAGTCATCTATAACGCTTTCATAATCATAACCGAACTTTTCATGATTGAAGGTATATATAAGCTCCTGATAATTTGATATGACGCCTTTTTCTTCTAAAAGCTTAGCGGCGCTCAAAAGATCAGTTCCCTCAGGGAAAACAACAGAAACAGTTTCAAAAGACTGTCTTTGTTCCATAAGAGCGTCGATTTTATCAGCGTATGAAGAGCTTGGCTTAAGTTCAATATCACCCGGTTTCATCAAAGAACCTGCATTTTTCAGATTAACAATAACCTTAAACAGAAACTTATTATCAATAATTCCTGCGTCCTCAAGCTGCTGAGCGATTTCATTAGTGTTAGAACCCTCTTTTATATTTAGCTTAATTACCGAATCGCTTTTATTTACGCCAAGATATTCAAGACCTAAAGATATACCGAAAAAAGCAATAGAAACAGATATAACTAAAACTACTACAGTAACTATAAGTCCTGTAAAAATAGAATTATTAACTTCAACCTTTTTCTTTTTTTTCTTGCTGCCTTTTTTAGCTTTGTTGTTTAACTCCTTAGAACTATGCTTAGGCTCTGTGAATTCACTTTTTGAATAATCTATATTTATATTAAATTTGCCTTTAGAACTGTTTACACTATACGGCTTAGCATCGCTGTTATCAACGGATAAAGATGTTGAAGCGTCATCATGTTTTTCCTCAGTAATACTATCCGAAACGTTTTCCTCATGACTTACAGGCTCTGAGGCATCATCGACAAGAGCCTTGTCAACGCTTAGCTTTAAATCATCTTCATATGAAGATATAATATCTTCTTTGGAAATTACATGAGTATTATTCGTTTTAGCTTCATCTTCTTCGGTATGTATATTATTGTCATCCTCGCTTTTGGCTTTTGCCGCAAGCTTTCTGATTTCAAGATTAGTTAGAGTAACGTCAGCCGAAGCGACAACGTTTTTACTTTTATCTTCACCCACAACAGAATTAAGCTCCTCAGAAGCTTTCAGACTTTCATTCAAAAAATCATTAAGCTGAGAATCAATATCGAACTCATCACGGCTGTCGTTTGTGTGTTCGAGTTTTTTCTCTTTTTCATCCATTTTAACTTCCCGCCTTTACATAAAATTTTTCTGTTTCGGTAATAATCATGTCAACTGCTATATCAGTTTCATATTTTGGAAGAGTTTCTGTAACAAATTCATCAAAACACAATCCGATTTTAATTCCGTCAAAATCTTTCAAAAACCTGTCGTAATAACCTTTCCCGTATCCCAGTCTAAATCCCTGTCTGTCAAAGCTGAGAGCAGGAACTATACAAATATCGTTTTTATCGCTTTTTTCGTATTTTTCAGACCGCAAAACAGGCTCCAATACGGAAAATGCTCCGGACTTCAAATCTTCTGAAGAATTTATACGATAAAAAGACATTTTATTACTTTCCAAACAGCTTACAGGAGCATAAACAGCTTTATTAAAATTAAAAAGCTCGTTTATCAAAAAGTCTGTGCTGACTTCACCTTTTTTAGAAATATAAGTACAGACGTTTTTTGCACGGTTGATTTCATCAGTTAAAATCAGTCGTTTACAAATGTTTGAGCTTTTTGAATCCCTGTCAAAAACGCTTAGCTCTCTTCGACTTTTCAAAATTCTTTTTCTGAGTGCGTTTTTTTGCTCTTTTATGTTGCCTATTTGCATTGCAGCGACGCCTCAAGCGAGTCGGCTTTATCCTTGGATACAAGCAGCTCTACTAACTTAAGTCCGAATTTCACAGCCGCTCCGGCTCCCTTGGCTGTAGTGATTTTTCCGTCGTTTACAACTAAATCGCCTGTATATTCAGCTTTTCCGAGTTCCTTTTCAAATCCGGGAAAACAAGTGGCTGACTTCCCGTCTAAAATGCTTTTATGACCCAGAATAGAGGGAGCTGCGCATATTGCAGATATATATTTACCGTTGTCAACGCAAAAATCTATCGCACTTTGAAGCTTTTCATTGCTTTCCAAGTTAATCGTGCCCGGCATACCTCCCGGAAGAACTATCATTTCCAAATCATCATTTAACTCAATTTCATTTGAATCCAAATCGGTTATTACGGGAATATTATGCGATCCCCGTATGATGTTTGAATCAATTCCCACAGTTTTGACATTGACGTCGGCTCGTCTTAGGATATCAACCGGGGCTAAAGCTTCAATCTCTTCAAAACCGTTTGCTAAAAAAACATAAACCATAAAAATAATCCTTTCTGAAAAGCTTAAAATCAGTCTTTTTTAAAGATAACAGTATTCTTTTCCAAAAGAAAGCACGGATTGTACGAACGCTTGGATTTGCGCAAGCCTTCAATTCCCAAATCCTCTTCCCTGTTTATATATTTTAAATTTGCGGCGTTTGCCTTTGCAAATTCGTTGCATATAGTAGGATAAGCGCCGTTAATACTGCCGGACGCCTTTTCAACGTGAACAACCAAGGTGTTAGAATTAATCTTTTCGCCGATAGTCACTCCGACTATTCTCTCGTTTTGATATAATACACCGCCTACAAGATTCATATACTCAAAGTTATTGAAAAACGTATTAACAGCAAACTGCTCAACCACTGCGGAATAACTATCAAAATTATCTTTATTATTGTAAGTTTCGGTAATAAACTCAATACAGTCGTCAAATAAATCGCAGGTAAGCGGTTTATATTCCCACGGTTGCTTTTTAAAATTGCTTATATGATTTCTCTTTGAATGATATTTCTTACCCTTAAGATTAATCAGTTCCTCGGCATAATAAATATAATCGAAATAATCAGGATTTGATTTCACTGTTTCAATTTTATCACCGATATGCTCTTTTAAATAATATAAATTACTTAGGGAAACCGATGATAAAACAAATGTTTTACCTTTTCCCCGGCAATAACCATTAAACAAATTCAGAAGCTCTAAAATGTTTCCCTCGCCTGCCGGATAAGTCAGGTAAATATTATCATTATCCTCAGTAGAAATTAAATAGAAGTCCTTATATCTGGATATAATCGAATTATTAAGCCTCCTCCATGCAACATTATTGGCAAACGAATATTCACAGCCCATAAAATCAGATTTAGCTAAAAGCTCGTCTATCCATGGCTTATCGCTTAATTCAATTTCTCTGAAATCAAACATTGTATCCTTCTTTTCAAAAACTTATTTCAGATTCCTAATTTCCGACATAATTAAATCTGTAATAGCTTCAACCGAAAACGGAGATTTCCCATCGCTGCAGCTGATAATTTTCCAGTCCTGTTTATTTGCAGTATACAAGGCGGCTTCACGGCAATTTTTTAAAAACTCTATATCTGTTTCATGAATATCTTTTTTGCTTTCATCACCGTTATATCTTTCTGTCATAAGCTGCTGAGAAACCTCAACAGGCATATCAAGAAAAATAACTAAATCAGGTTCCGGAAGTCCAAGCTTATTGTATTCATAATCAGAAAGCCATTCAAGATAGTTTTCCCAATCGCTTCTGTCGCATTTCACCATCTGATAAATTGCATTAGACGTAACGTATCTGCCGGCAAGAATAAAGTCGCCGTTTTTATATGAATCCTCCCAGTACAGCTTGAAACTCGCATAACGATCTACCGCATAAAAGCTTGAAGCCGCATACGCATTAACGTCATTAGCGTTTTTTGAAAATTCACCGTTTAAATACATTTTAATCAACGATGACGACGGCTCATCATAATTGGGAAAGCTGATAGCCTTATAAGGAATATTATTTTGTGCAAAAATACTGCTTATTATTTCAAACTGAGTAGATTTTCCGCTTCCGTCCAATCCTTCAATAACAACAAGCTTAGATTTATTCTGCATTTTTTAACTCCTTATAATACTGCTGAATTTCCTTCATTCTTCCGCAGGTCATTTTCCCCTCGGCGCATTTTCCCCTAACGCAACCCGGCCCTGCATTCTTAAATATAGTAGGAGCAGCCCGATAGCATAGCTTAAGCATTTCATCGGCAAGAGCCTTTATCTCCCATTGCGCCCTGGAGCAACATCTCAGCTTAAAAAAGTTAAGCAGACTTCTTGCGTTCATTGTAATAATCATTTTTGTATCGCAGGCGTTAGGAAGAACGAATCTGGCGTCCTCTATCGCCTTTTTCTGAGCTTTCTTTCTAGCCTCTTTTTCGTCAATACCCTGAGAGATAAAAGTCTTATAATGCTTATCTTTGAGAATATCGGCAAGCTTATTGTAGCTTGTGATAGCGCAATCCATTTGATTGTTAAACTCCTCTAAAGCTTCAGGAACAGCCATAATTTCAGGCGGAGTAACAAACTCATAATTTTTTTCTTCAACATATCTTTGACTCTGAACAGAGAAAGAAGCTATCCTGTGTCTTGTAATTTGCGCTAAAAGCGCACGTGAAACACCTTCAATTCCAAATGTAAATGATATATGCTCAATAGGGCTTTCATGCCCCAAATCGGAAAGCATATTCAAAAAGCTTTCAGTTTTTTCATCGGTCAATCCGTCGAGAAGCGTATCAATATCCGAGCTGGCATAACAAAGCTTGGCAGCGGCAGCTATTGTTTTTTCAGGTTCGGGAGTATGCGTTAAAAGTGTTACTTTCATATAACAGCCCTTTCCGATAAGCTAAAATTTCATAGCTTTTATCATTATATTTAAAGTCAGTTAATTATATCATTTTGCACGAAAAAAGTCAAATAAGCAAAAAAACCGACAAGCTTAAAGTCTGTCGGTTTTTCGGACTATTTCTGATGTATACTGTTTAACATTTCCTCCGCACTGGTAAGAGAAGCGGCAGACGCATTATTCCCGCTGATAATTCTCGCAATTTCTTTCTTCCTTTCATCTAATGTGTCAAGCTCGCAGACAGTTGCCTTTGTTTTTTCATTTTCCGTTTTCTTTTCAATGAGAAAATGCGTATCTCCGTTCACTGCTATCTGCGCAAGATGAGTAACGCAAATAACCTGACGGTTTCTGGAGATTTCACGCAGCTTAACGCCTATTTTCTGAGCCGCACGTCCGCTGACCCCGGTATCAATTTCATCAAATATCATTGTGGGAGTGTTATCCTTTTCAGCAATAACGCTTTTAAGCGCAAGCATTATTCGTGAAAGCTCTCCTCCTGAAGCAATTTTTGCTATAGGCTTTGCCTCTTCCCCTAAATTTGCAGAAATCAAAAATTCGATGTTATCCATACCGTTAAAAGTCAGCTTCCCTATAATATTGGAAATCTTTAGCTTAACATTAGGCATATTTAAAAATTCAAGCTCTGATATGACTTCTTTTATAAATCTATTTCCAACTTCTCTGCGTTTTTGAGATAAATCCTTAGCTTTTCTTGAAACTTTCTCCAAAAGCGTTTCTCTTTTTTCTTTCAGAGCGTCAAGGTTGTTTTCGTTTCCTGTAAGTATTTCAAGCTCTTTAACCGATTCATCCAGAGCTTTCATTACGTCGCTCAGCTCGGGACCGTATTTCTTCTTTATTTTGATAATACTGTCGTTTCGGTCGGAGATATAAGAGTATCTTTCGGGATCGACCTCAAGCCTTGATGTCAGATGATTCAGCTCTGCGCATATATCGTCTATTTCAATTTTTGCAGATTTTAACCGATCAATCAGTGGTTCTAAATCCGAAAAAATATCAGAATAGTTTTCTAGAATATCTGTTGAACCAAACAGACTTCCGCTTATGCCGTTATCGCTTTCAATAAGATTTATAACTTCGCTGACAGCCGATCTTACTTCTACAGCGTTATTTGAAAGAGTAAATTCATCTTCAATTTCTTCATCCTCTTTTTCTTTCAAATCCAATGAGGAGATTTCTTCTATAACTTCTTTGAGGTAAGCAATCCTGTCAACCTTATTCTGTTGATTAAGCGTTACGTTTTTTATCTGTTTGGAAACAGCCTGAAGCTCTCTGAAAGACTTTCTGTAGCTTTCTACATCGCTTTCAAGATTACCGTAGGAATCAAGAATCTCCATGTGCTTATGAGGAGATAAAAGAATCTGACTGTCATGCTGTCCGTGGACATTGACTAAGTAAGAGCCTATTTCTTTTAAAACTGATAAATTTACAGGACGTGAATTTACACGTGCAATACTTCCGCCGTCTGCAGAAATTTCTCTAGAAATTATAAGAATATCGTCATCGTTATCTATTCCGAGTTCATAAAGCATATGAAAAATTTTTTCGGGAACGTTGTTAAAAACCGCTGAAATGACAGCTTTTTTTGTTCCCGTACGCACTATGTCTTTAGTTATACGCTGACCTAATATTGCGTTTATTCCGTTAATTAAAATCGATTTGCCGGCTCCGGTTTCCCCGGTAAACACATTAAGCTTTTCTCCGAACGTTATAGCTGCTTTTTCAATAACCGCAAGATTCTCAATATATAATTCTGTCAGCATCTCTTATACCCTCCTTTCGTCTGTATAGTATAACTATTTAGCTTAAAAATTTATTCAAAACCCCGGTAAATTCAATAGCAAAAGATTCACTTTTAAGTACGACAAAAATAGTATCGTCACCGGCTAAAGTGCCGACAATCGAATCGAAATTTGCCGAATCCAGCTTAGCGCACACTGCCTGAGCCATTCCCGTATGACATTTTATAACCACTATATTTCCGGCAAAATTAACCGAAATGACCGCTTCATTAAAAATGCTTATCAACAGCTCTCCGGGGCTTTTACCTTTATCTTTTATGCTGTTGGGAATATCATATTTATACACTCCGTCTATTGAAACGGTTTTAATTAACGACAATTCTTTTATGTCCCTTGAAATTGTCGCCTGAGTCGCTTCAAATCCGTTTTCACTGAGCTTTTCTTTTAATTCCTGCTGAGTGGAAACATTTTCAGTTGTAATAATGTTTATAATGGCTTTTTGCCTCATAATCTTAGACATTATCGTTATCCTCCATAACAGCTTTAAGAGGCCTCATAAGCTTTGAATTAACCGAGTCAAAAAAGCTTCCGCCTTTAATATCGATGAGCTTTATATATTTTTCAGAAGCAGTAATGTTCAGAATATCTTCAGATGAAATATCATCCTCGGTCACGCCGTCGACAGAGAGTCCGAAGCGTTCTCCTGAATTTGTATAGAACTTAACCGAAAGCTTAGACGACCTTGAAAAAATAAGCGTTCTTGAAAGCAAAGAATGAGGACAAATCGGCGTAAACTCTATACATTCCATATCAGGCTCGATAATAGGTCCTCCGGCGGAAAGCGAATATGCGGTTGCGCCGGTAGGTGTGGAAAATATCAGTCCGTCCGCCCTTATTGAAGAAACGATTTTGCCCGATTTTGAAATCTCAAAATCAGAAATCTTGCTGTGTGGAGGTTTAGACACAACAATATCGTTAAGCGCTCTGAAAGCTTTAGTTTTACCGTTCTTTTTTATTATTTCACCGTCCAGCATTATTCTTTTTTGAATTTCATAGTCCCCGATAAAAAGATTGTTTAAAAGCTCAAGCTCATCATGTTCAAGCATACACATAAATCCGAGTCTGCCGCAGTTAAGCCCCAGTATAGGCTTTTCATATTTTGAAGCCTTATAAGCCGTTTTGAGAATTGTTCCGTCTCCTCCTACGGCAAGAATTATATCACACTGAGAAATCAAATCCTCTTCATCAGAAAAGCGGATAAAATCCAGTTCGGAAAAAACAGCTTTATATTTGTCGGAAACAGATAATTCTGCGTTATGATTTTTAAGCAATTTGATTGCTTCTCTGGTATATCTTTCGCTGTTGTCCTTGTTTAAATTAGGTGAAATGAAAATATTCAACAATTTTTCCTCCTTACTTTAAACTTCCGAAAGCCGTATCAACTAATTTTTTCAAATCAGCAGAAAAATCCGACTTATTTACTCTCTTTTTTACATAAATCAAATATTCAATATTCCCTTCCCCGCCCTTAATCGGCGAAAAGGACATATTCAAAATGCTGAACCCGATGCTTTGAATATTAAAGGTTAAATTTTCCAGTACCGTAACATGAGCTTTTCTGCTTTTAACAATTCCTTTTTTAGAAAGATTATCAGGACCGGCTTCAAACTGAGGTTTTATAAGCATTACGGCTTCTCCATTATTTGACAAAACCTCATAAACCACAGGAATCGCATAATTCAAAGATATAAAAGAAAGATCAACAGTACAAAAATCAATTTCTTTGTCAAAAGTAAGTTTATCAACATTTTTGATATTAGTATTTTCAATATTCATAACCTTCGGATTATTTATCAGACTTTTATCCAGTTGGTTCTTTCCAACGTCGACAGCATATACAAACCCGGCGCCGTTCTGAAGCAGACAGTCTGTGAATCCGCCTGTTGAAGCTCCGAAATCAACACAAACCTTTTTGTTTAAATCAATTTTGAAATCTGCAACAGCTTTTTCAAGCTTTAATCCGCCTTTTCCGACGTATTTAAGGGCGTTGCCGATGATTTCAATCAAATCAGTCTTTTCAACTGAAAACGACGGTTTGGTTACAACCTTATTATTGACAAAAGCAACAGAGCTTTTTATCATATTCTTCGCCTTTGAACGAGTCTTTGACAGCCCTCTGTTTACTAATTCAACATCCAGTCTTTCGCTCATTCTTAAATCTCCGAGTTAAGTTTTTCAAAAATACGCTCGCCTGACAAGCCCAAATGCTCCAGAGAAGATTTTATTGACGCTTGCTGAACAAAATCATAAACGGCAGTGCAATCAAGCTTTTTAACGGTATTTTTAAGCTTTTGAGAAATAGAACCGTTGTAATAGGATTCTTCAAAAAAGAAAACCTTTTTATATTTTTTTATCTTTCTGATTAATTTCTCGTCTATGCCTGTTATGTTAATTAGCTTTAAAATATTAATTGATTTATTCAAGTCTTTTAATTTTTCATAGGCATATGAAACTTCGTTAAACAGTCTTCCGTATGTTATAACAAGCGTATCTGAACCGTTTTCATATATTTCATAGTCGGTTGATACAGTTTCTTTCTTTAATATACATCTTTCTTCATTACCCCTTGGATAACGAACCGCAGTTAACCCATCGCTGCTATATATAGCTTGGAACAAACAGGCCTTTAATTCACCGTAATTGCTAGGTGAATAAATTTTCACATTTGGAATTGAAGTCAGAAATGAAACATCGAAAATACCTTGGTGAGTTACTCCGTCCTCGCCTACTATTCCCGCTCTGTCAACTCCGATAACAGCGTGTGCGTCAGATATAGCCAAATCATGTATGATTTCGTCATACCCTCTTTGAAGAAAAGATGAATAAACCGCAAAAACAGGAATCTTTCCCATTGATGCAAGACCGCCTGCAAAAGTAAGAGCGTGACCCTCGGCTATGCCGACGTCAAAAAATCTTTCCTTATGAGAACACTCAAACTCTTCAAGCCCTGTTCCGAATTTCATAGCCGCAGTAATAGCGCATATTCTTTCATCATTATCGGCAAGCCTTGAAAGCTCTCTGCCGAAAACAGTTGAAAAACTATCGCTCTTGCAAACATCAGGATTACCTGTTTTAAGCTCAAACGAACTGATTCCGTGAAATTCACGAGGATTTTCTTCGGCAGGGGCATAACCTTTGCCTTTTATAGTATTTACCTGGACAACTACCGGTTTATACATTGACTTAGCCTTATTAAGCGCAGTTTCAAGCTCTTCTAAATTATGACCGTCTACAGGTCCGACAAATTCAAAACCCAAATCCTCAAAAATAGTTGTCCTGAATATGGAGTTTTTAATTGTGTCTTTTGAAAACTTTAAGGTTTCTTTAATAGGCTGACCCACAACCGGTATACTGTCTAAAGCACGTTCAACAATCGTTTTGGTTTTCTTATATGAATCCTTTGTTCTGAAATTAGAAAGGTATTTTGCGAAAGCTCCCACATTTTTTGATATTGACATCTCGTTATAATTAAGCACGACAATCAAATTTGTGTTGCTTTTACCGGCATTATTTAGACCTTCAAACGATAATCCGCCCGTTGCAGCGCCATCACCCAAAACAGCTATTGCATGGTGATTATCTCCGTCCATTTTCATTGCCGCCGCAATGCCCAAAGCCGCAGAAACCGAGTTAGAACTGTGACCGCTTATGAATGCGTCATGCTCAGATTCCTCCGGCCTGCAGAAACCTGACAAACCATTCTCTTTTCTAAGGGTTGAAAATTCATTCAGTCTGCCGGTTAAAATCTTATGAGTATATGACTGATGACCTACATCCCAGACAAACTTGTCTTTAGGAGAATTAAAAACCCTGTGAAGCGCCAACGACAGTTCAACCGTTCCCAGATTTGATGACAAGTGTCCTCCGTTTTTTGATACAGTTTTAATAAGAGTATCTCTTATTTCCTTACATAATCTTCTGCATTGATTATATGTAAGCAGCTTTAAATCATCGGGAAGACTCATTTTATCAAATTCTTTTTTAAACTCTTCTGTCATTTATTATCCCCATTTCACTTTTATCCCTATATTTTATGAACAAAACATCAAGCATTCAACAAAAAAATATTACTTTTTTCTGTTTAATAAGTCAGACGCCAAATCAATCATGAAATCGTTATTATCGAATTTTTCGAGAACCTTCATAGCTTCAAGCGTCTGGTGACGAGCGGCGTCCTTTGCTTTCTCCAGTCCCACTAAGGAAACGTACGTTATCTTATCGTTTTCCTTATCGCTTCCTATAGGCTTACCTAAATTGTCAAAGCTGCCCTCTACATCTAATATATCATCTACAATCTGAAAAGCATAGCCCAGCTTTCTTCCGAATTCTTTGGCAAGGTCAATTTTTTCATCTTCTGCGTTTGCCAAAATACATCCCATTGCGCAGGAAGCTTCCATAAGCCGACAGGTTTTAAGCTCATGCAAAAGATTCAGATTCTGAGCGTCAAAGCGCTTCATCTTAACAGAATATATATCAAAGGCTTGTCCGCCTATCATTCCGTTAATTCCCGCCGAAGTTGAAATTTCTCCTATAAGCTTAACGGCGCTTTCGGCTGAAAGCTTTCCTTGTTTGCAGACGTTTGAAATAATTTCAAACGGAAGAATGTTTAAAGCGTCGCCTGCTAGGAGCGCCTCGGCTTCACCGAATTTTTTATGACATGACGGCTGTCCTCTGCGAAAATCATCATCATCCATGCACGGAAGATCATCATGGATAAGCGAAAAACAATGTATAAGTTCTATACAACAGGCTATCTCATAATATTGCCCGGAAGCTCCTCCGCACATTTTACAAAACTCAAGAACTAATACAGGTCTTATCCTTTTGCCCGGACTTAAAATTGAATATTCCATTGCCTGCATAACTTCTTTCTTATAAAACTCTTTTCTCTTTGTAAAGCTATGAAGAGTATCCTGTATCTTTTCAAGATATTCCCGCATTAAATTTAAATTTTCTTCCCGCATAATCTATTCCTCGATATATTTTTTATCAACAGTTTCAACAACCAGCTTAGCCTCTTCGAGCTTTTTATTGCATTGCTCGGAAAGCTCTATCCCCTCTTTGAATTTGTTCAAAGATTCCTCTAAGCTGAGATTTCCCGATTCAAGCTGAGAAACAATACCGTTAAGCTTTTCAAGTGTTTCATCAAACGTCATAGATAATCCTCCGTATTCTTCTTTAATTGTTTATTTTTACTGCAACAGCGTTGATTGAAGAATCTGAAAATTGAATTTTAAATTCTTCACCTTGTGAAATCTCATCGGCTCTTGTGACTACCCTGCCGTTTTTAGTGGTCAGAGAATATCCCCTGCTTAAAACCTTCAAAGGACTGTATGAATCCAAAAGCGATGCCGCCGATTTCAGGCTTGCAGTATACTCGTTCAGCCTATTTTTAAAAGTACTTCTTAGCTTATATTCAGCATTATTAAGCTTGATTTCGTCAATTTGCAGTCTTTTCTCAGGCGATGACGACATAAGTTTTTCATATACAGCCTTCAGCTTTGTTTCCAAATTCAAAATTTCGTTTTCCGCAGTTTTGTCAAGCCTTGATCTCAAGCTTTTTATCAATAAATAATAATCTGAAATATCCGGGGACGCCAGCTCTGCCGCTGCCGACGGTGTGGGAGCTCTCAAATCTGCAACCAAATCTGCAATAGTCACGTCTGTTTCATGACCTATAGCTGAAATCACGGGAGTTTTAGATTGAAAAATTGCGTCGGCAACCCTTTCGCTGTTAAAAACCGAAAGATCCTCAGCAGAACCCCCTCCTCTGGCCAGTATAATAGTATCAAGATTCATTGAATCCGCCAGTCTGACCGAATCGCTTATATTTTCAGCAGCTTCTGCGCCTTGAACCGACGTAGGAAATATCAGCGCTTTACAAATTGGGTAACGCCTTTTCAAAACATTTAAAATATCCTGAACAGCAGCTCCCGTCAAAGAAGTAACTACTCCTATAGTTTTAGGCGCATATGGTATCTGCTTTTTTAATGAAGAACTGAAATAGCCTTTTTTATTAAGCTTTTCTTTAAGCTTTTCAAGCGACTCTTTGACAGCGCCGACGCCTATTGGCTGAATATCAGTTACTATAATCTGATAAACTCCATCGCGCTCATAACAGTCAATATTCCCGAGCGCCATGATGTTGGCGCCGTTTTGAAGCTCAAACCTAAGATTTCCGGCAGAGCTTGCAAACATAACCGCCCTGAGAGAGCTGTTTTCATCTTTTAAAGTAAAATATATATGCCCTGATGAATAATTCATATTGAGATTTGAAACTTCACCCTTAACAGCAATACTTTTAAGCTTCATATCACCGCGGATTTTACTAGCTAAATATCTGTTAATCTGAGAAACAGTCAATATTGCACTCATTATATCAGTCCTTTTTTAATTGCAGCATATAAAGCCGTACCCACTGCGTTATCGCATGAAAACTCAGCGCTTGCAAAATAAGCGTTTTCAATTCTTTTAAGTATCTTATCCCTTATAATTTCGTCAGACATCACGCCGCCTGCATAAATTTTCGGAAGCTCCTTATAATTTTTTCTGACCTCATGCGACATAGCTATCACAGTTTCGGCAATATAGCTTAAACAATATTTTGCAACGTCGCAAGGTTTTTCACCGCTTTTTATCATTTTTCCGCAAATATTTTCAAGCCCCGAAAGACAACAGTTATTATCTTTTAACACCGGGTTAATTTTATATTCCCGGCAGCTTTTCAGAGCCAGTTTTTCCAGTTCAGCTCCGCACGGAAAAGTCAAACCCAGCTTGATTCCGACTCTGTCAACAGCCTGTCCGGCTTTTAAATCAAGCGAAGAACCTATTTCACTGATGCTTAATATATTTTCCATGTCGGGTTTGCACAGCAGGCAATCGGTTGTTCCGCCGCTGATATGAAAAGCAACAAAGGACTTTTTATTAAAAATCAAGTCCAGTCTTCCGCAGGAATATAACGCTGCAAGAATATGACCGATTTGATGAGAAGTTTTATATAAATCGATTCGGCAAAGCTTTGAATAAGAATCGGCGAAGCTATCGCCCGCCAAAAAACAAGGCATATAAGAGCCTGAAACCAATCTGGGGCTTTTGGAAACGCCGACCGCTTTTATTTTCAAGTCTGAAAAACCCGTCTTTTCAATGAGCTGAGATAAAACCAAAGGTAACTGTTTCGTGTGATGAAAAACAGCGTCTGACTGTCTTATCCCAAGCTCACCCGGCTTTACGGGAAGCAGCATTTTTGACTGAAAAACAGACATATCGTCAGTGTTCAGTAATGCAGCGGAGGTTGTATAGTTACTTGTGTCGATGCCTAAGACGTTACGCATTAAGCATTGCCTCGTCATCTCGGGCAAAAGCTCCCAATGCTCCGTTTATAAACTTTGCGTCAGCCTCAAAAGCATACTTCTGAGCAATGCTTACAGCTTCGGAAATCGCAACGTTTACAGGAATTTTTTCAGAATATTTCGCTTCATAAATCGCAAGTCTGAGCACTGATAAATTCACTCTGGGTATACGGTCGATGGTTCGTTTTTGACTGAACTTTGAAATAATTTCATCAAGCTCCTCAATATGTTCAAAAACTCCTCTGACAGTGCTTTCAACCTGATCGTTCAGCTGAATATCCTCAGATTCTTTTGCAATTTCAAAAAGCTCGTCCAGCTCATAGTTTCCAAAAGTTTTTTCAAATATAATTATAAACGCAGATTCCCTCATACTCCGTCTTGACAAACTCACTTAAACACTTCCCTTTTAAACAGCGTAAGCCCCGATATCCTTTTAAGATAATGAGGCGAACGTATTAATTATATTTAACGTCTTCAATAATTACGTTTACTTTGGATACGGTAACTCCCGTCATCGACTGAACTTCGTTTTTAACAGAATTCTGCACTTGTTCAGCTAAAAATTTCACTTTCACACCCGGCTCAACATAAAGCGATATTGTAATCTCAACCGTATCGTTTACAAAGTCAATATCAATCGATTCCGATTCAGATTGAGATAAAAAAATATTTTTTAAAACTTTGTTTTTCGCATTAGCTATGGATTTAACGCCGTCTGTATTCAAAACAGCGTTTTTAGTCACCGTGGTGATAACGTCTTTACTGACTTTTAGCTGACCTTGGATTTTTCGGTTTCCGAACATCATAGTTAAAAATCACCTCTTAACGGAAATAATATAATTAATATTATTATACCATTAAAAAGTGATTAACACAACTATTTTACATCAAAAATTTTAATGTTTTCATTTGCAACATCTACTTCGTCAAGCAAAATGTCCTTTATCTGTGCCGCCTGTGCCTTTTCAAGACCGTCCGACTTTACAACTATATTAGCTCCCGTTCCGTCAAGATAAACCACACAGTCCTCATATCCCGCAGCTTTTATAAGATTCTCTATCTTGCTTTCCGATTCTATAAGTTTTGAAATGGATACCGCTTCCTCCGATGCCACATCTTTTTCTTCATCGGTCGAATCTCCTCCGCCTATAATAGTTTCAAGCGTCTGTGCCGCTTCATCTCTGGAGGTCATTCGGTCAAGCCTTGCCTGGGCGAAATAATCATCCTCATCGCTTGATTCGTTCACAAAATCAGCTACACCGTAGTTTGACGATTTTGTATTGACAACCTTTGTTGTTTTTATGTCGTCTTTATCAGTATTCATAGCATAATTGACATAGATTGCAAGTCCTAAAAACAATGTCAGGCTTGCTAAAATTATTTGTTTCTTTCCCACAATAAAATTAGGAATTTTCATAGTATCTCCTCCACATTTAACCTTTTTCAACACAAATGTTGTTTGTTGATATATTTAAAGCTGACGATACAGCCTTAATAACACGTTCTTTTATCTCTGTATTTCCCCCTCCGGAGCATACGATAACAACGCCTTTTACCTGAGGTTCTATTATTTTCTTAATCAAAGCAGTTTCATTGCCGTCTGAATCAACAATTATCACCTGGTTTTTATATTTATCACTTTTACTGTCGCTCTTTTCATCTGTCTGAGTATCAACGTCCTCGGCGTAAACATATTCTGTTGTTCCGTCCAAAGTAACCATAAGATTTACTTCTCCGACGCCGTCTATCCTGCTGATAATTTCTTTAAGCTCTTTTTCAATATTTTTTTTATAGCTGTCTGAATAAGAAGCTTCCGAAAAGGAAACTGAATCATCTGCGCTTTCATCTGATTTTTCATTCGGAATGAATTCCGAAAAAACTATAAGCAGCAGTCCCAAGGCTCCGACCAAAAAGACAATACAGGCTTTTTTCGACAGACCTGTTTTGCTTTGAAATTTGTCGGCGAAGGTACTTAAGGAACTATTGATTTTCTTCTTCATATTCATAGAATTCAACTTTTGTTTCTCCAATATTGTTTTTAATTTCTTCTTCTATTTTTTCTTTGTTCTCATCGGAAATTTCATCAGAAGCTATATAAACCGATACCTTTTCTGCTTCTAAAGAATTATATTCGTATAAGCCGGCTTGTATGACAACTTTTTTAATGTTTTTATCTATTGCTTGAAGCTTTTCTAAAACCTTCTCCTCAAGCGTTTTGGTAAGCAAGCTCTCATACGATTTATTAACGCTCTCATTAAGCTCGTTATATTCCTTTAAATCGGTTATCTCGTTAAGCTCGGGAATTCTCAGCTCAAGACCTTGTCCGATTAAAGGCGTAAGCATTGAAATAATAAGTATCAATGCAAGAATCTGTTTAATATTCAGTCTGAAGCTTTCACATGGAGAAATATAATCAAAAACGGTCGCCGCAAGCCCTACAAAGCAAAAAGCGGAAACAACACTTTTTATAAGTTCCATTTTTTTATCACTTTCCTAAACCATATTAAAACTGAGAAGCATGACGACTGCTGTAGAAATAATAAATATAAGAGTAAAACACGCTACAACTCCAAGCAGTATTGACAAAACACTGTTTATGCCTTTCAAAAGCGAACATATTCTGTTTTGTTCAAAAAAAGCCGCTATAACTCCCGAAAACCAAATAATGATTTTCAGACAAGCCACGGACACAACCGGCTTAAGCACTGTAACAAGAATTATTATTATTCCTAAAACTCCCACGCTGTTTTTTATGAGCGAAAGGCTTCCCATCATAGTAGAATATGCGTCCGACATAGCGCCTCCTACAACGGGAATCATGCTCGAGGCTGCAAATTTAGCCGCTTTTACTCCCACTGTATCAACCGACGTTCCAATAATGCTCTGTATTGAAGTAACTCCTATAAAAATCGTCGTAATAAGTCCCAATATCCACTTAGCGGCGCTCAGCAATCCCCTTGAAAAACCGTTTACAGATAAATTAGGGTTTATCGACTCAATTATGGAAGACGCTAAGCTAAAGCTTATAAACGGCATAAGAACAAAGTTTATGATAAATGTTATTACTTCACAAAGCAGAAGAACCAAAACATAATAAGAAACGCCGCTTGAGGCATTCCCGCAGGTTGCGACAACACTTGAAAATATGGGCACGTATGAAGCAATAAACACAGATAAATTGGTTATTGTTCCGCTTACGGATTCTACGCAGTCGCTTATAGTTTCAAACAAAACAGCCGTGCAGGAGAGCACGCTCACTATGCTTATAATATCTGAAAGCTTAGAATTGCTGTTTAAAATACCTGTAGCAACCGAAGTGAATATAGTTATCAGAAGCAAAGCTCCCAAAAGCTTTAAAGGACGTGATATATAATTTTCAGCAAGACCTAATATGTAATCAAACCAGTCCCCCACGCCTATTTCCGAAACAGATTCGGGATCGTCTGCCGATATGTCATTGTCGTTTAAAAAATCGTCCGCTTCGTCAGGCACGTCCGATTCTATTGCGCTTTCAATTTCCTGTGTGATTTCATTTTGAATTTCTTCTTCGTCGGATGAATCCTCTGCAAAAATAATAGTTCCGCACGAAAAGCAACACAAAATCAATACAGAAATAAAGATTATTGTTTTTTTCATAAATCCTCAGCTTAATAATTCCTCAATCAAAGAGATAACAGCAGAATATATCGGAAGCGAAATCAACAGAATGGTTATCTTCCCAAAAAGCTCAACTCCGGTACATATTGCATTTTCGCCTGAATCTCTGCAGCAGTCGCACCCGAGCTGAGTTATATAGCTGATTCCGACCGCCTTGAAAAGAATTTCTATATATTCATCGCTTATGCTGGCTTTTGAAAACAATGAGTCTATAGTATCCGATATATCCGAAAAGCTTATAACCACCATAAGAAGAATATATCCTGCAACAAAAATCCCAATCAGTATTGATATTTCTTTATTATCCCTTTCAAGCGCTTTGCATATGATTGTAGCTATTATACAAAGCGCAACGACTGATATAACATTCATTGATTTTCTCCGTCTTTCAATAAGTGCTTGCCCGTCATTAACGCGGCAGGGTCGGCAATGCCGACCGGCCGATCAGTAGGGATTGTATCCAACTGCTGAACGGGTAATGGAACCCGCCGCCTATAGAGGCGGGGGCATCTTGCCTTAGTTATAAAATGTCACAATTCAAAAACACTTTTGATAGTATCAAATAACGAAGCAATCTGATTAACTATAATAATCAGTACGATTATAAGTCCTGCTAAAGTAACCATCATCGCCTGTTCGTCGCGTTCAGCACGCTTTAAAAGCTGATTTAATACCGCAACTATTATTCCAATCGCCGCTATTTTAAAGACTAAATCAATCTCCATAACTTCTCCTGTTTTTTATTTAAATCACTATGATAAAACTATTGATAAAAAAACTCCTATCAGAACGCCGAATGAATTATACATTCTGCATTTTGTTCCCTGAACAGATTTAAGCTCCGTTATTTTGTTTTCAAACTGTTTTATATATCCGTCCAATATTGCTATCTGACCTTCTAAAAATGTAACGCCTAATTCGTTTATAAAACCGCAAAATAAACTCTTATCCTCTTCGCTCAGAAAGCTTATTTTTTTACACTCGGCTTTTATCCTGCGTTTATAGTCATGAGATAAAAATGCGTCTTTCGTTATAAAAAAACCGTCCAGCTTTTTTTCCCTATCCAATAAAGCAAAAAGCTCTTCGATTGTCAGGCTTTGCGCTTCGATAAGAATTTTTGTATTAATAATCAGCGAGTTTATTTTTTCAAGAGTCTGCACGCGTTTTTTATACTTATTTGAAAAGTAAACGCCGGTAAACGACGACGCTAAAAAAACAAGAATAATACCTGTTATCTTCATCAGTTTAACCTTCTTATGTCAATGATTTTTCCCAAGCTGACGCCTGTTCCAAGCAAAACTATATAATCGAACGCTTTTCTTAAAAAAAACTCTTTCATGAACGGTTTTTTATATACGTCGTCAATGCTGTTTGAGTGCATTGTTGCTATTATATTTACTCCCGAATTTATTGCGTAATCAAGAGCTGCCAAATCGTCTTTGGTTCCTATCTCATCGCACACTATAACCTGTGGCGACATGATTTTGATGGCCGATAAAATGCCGTAATACTTTGTGTAGGAATCAAATACATCCGTAAAGTTTCCTATATTATTCTGTGCGGAAGAATCAAACGAAGCTGATATTTCATTCTTTTCATCTATCAAAGATATTCTGTGAGCGCTGCCTATTTCCCGGCACAAATCTCTGAGAAGCGTAGTTTTCCCGCTTGACGGCGGACCTATGATAAGTATGTTTTTTAACTTTTCAAGCTCAAGCCTTTCTGTTATCTCTTTAGAAATCCCTATAATTTCACGCGAAATTCTTATACTGACGCTTGATATGTTTTTCAGCGTTTCAACCTTTCCCGATTCGTCCGTTATCGCAGTTCCGCAAAATCCTACTCTGTTTCCTCCTTCGGTTATAATATAACCCATCGATATTTCTCTTTTAAAGCTATAGATAGTGTTTCTCAATGCTGTCTTATATGTATAATCTATTTCTTCATGTGCTACAGGAACTCCGTTTCGGCTGTCAGATGAAAGCTTTCCTACCTCGGTAACGTAAAATTCTCTTTCGCCTATTGAAACGGAAAGATACTTTTTATTTCTAAGCCTTATCTCATTTATTTTCGGTCTGTCTTTGTTAGACATCATATAAAATGGCTGGGCTATGTTTGGCGAAAGAAGCTTAATTGCCTTGTCCAACTTGCTTTTGTTAGTCTGCATATTTAAAATCCTTTCTTTTAAAAAGCTTGTATTAAATCTTATGTGACAAGCTTTTATTTTATTACAAAAAAATAAGACAGCCCGGAAATAAATCCCTAAACTGTCTGAATATTAACTATTCGATAAAGGCTTGCCCGTCATTCAATGCGGCAAGGGTCGGCATTGCCGACCAGCCGTTCAGTAGGGGGATACAATCCCCCTACTGAACGGGTAATGAAACCCGCCGCCTATAGAGGCGGGGGACATCTTGCCTTAGTTATACTTTACGACTGCTTTTCAAGTTCTTTCTTTACAGCCATTAAAATTGCACACTCCAAACGTTTTCTCTGAATCTTGCAAGAAAGCTTATGAGATTTAAGAATATCACCTTCATACAGATAGTTATTGGCGTTGCAGCCGCCGCTGCAATAAAACTTAGCCCAGCAGTCTTTACAGTCGTCCTTTGCGTATATATGAGTTTTTGCAAAGGTGTTTTTTATATCCATGTCAAATGTTTTATCGTGAAGATTTCCCATTTTGAACTCCTCAATCCCGACAAACTGATGGCAAGGGTAAATATCCCCGTCGGGCGTAACAGCAACATACTCATTTCCGCTTCCGCAGCCTCTCAGCCTTTTTATTGCGCAAGGTCCCCGGTTTAAATCGAGCATGAAGTGAAAGAAATTGCAAAATCCGCCATTTTCTCTTATCTCACTGAGTTTGTCAACTAAAATATCATATTCGCCGCTGATTTTATCAAGATCCGCTTCACTGATTGCATAAGCTTCAGCTTCATCGCCCATTACAGGCTCAACTGAAACCTGATCAAATCCCAAATCATAAAGATGAAGCACATCGTTTGAAAAATCCAAATTATATTTAGTATATGTTCCTCTCACATAATAATCCTTGTTCTTATCTCGCTTTGAAACCAGATCCTTAAATTTTTCAACTATATAATCATAGCAGCCGCTTCCGTCAACACAAACTCTCATTCTGTCGTTTATTTCTTTTCTTCCGTCAATTGACAAAACGACATTTGACATCTCTTTGTTTATAAAATCAATTTTATCATCAGTGAGAAGAAGTCCGTTTGTAGTTATAGTAAATCTGAATGTCTTTCCGTATTCTTTTTCCTTGCTTCTTGCGTATTTAACAATTTCTTTAACAACATCAAAATTCATCAATGGCTCGCCGCCGAAAAAGTCGAGTTCAAGATTTTTCCTTTTCTCTGATTTCTCTAAAAGAAAGTCAATCGCAGCTTTTCCGGTATCTAAATCCATAAGCTTTCTTCCCCCGCCGAAATCGCCTGTAGAAGCAAAACAATATTTACATCTTAAGTTACAGTCGTGCGCTATGTGAAGGCACATAGCTTTCACTGGCGAAGCTACCGCATATTCAGCGAATTTTTCATAATCGTCCTCACTGAAAAGTATACCTTCCTCATAAAGCTCGATTATTTCATCAAAACACTCGTTAATTTCATCAGCAGTATATTTATCCGACAGTCTTTTTAAAGCGTCATTTCTGCTCTTTTCGTCAAGCGGCAAGGATATACCGTCCAATATTTCATATGTAAGATCGTCAACAACGTGAACTCCCCCTGTGTGAACGTCTAAAACAATGTTGAAGCCTTTAAGCCTAAAGCAGTGTATCATTTTAAATAAACGCCTTTGAATCGCAAAGGCAACTCCTTTCTTTTGATATTAATGCGTTTTTAGATTTTAATTCACCGCTTCAATATCAGGCGGCAAACACTACAAAACGCTGTAAACTTATTTATAATCTGTCCTTAATACAAAAATTAAAGGGACAAATCCTGTCCCTTTAAAAATTTTTATTTTAGATACAAATTTAAAAGACTATGCGTCTTTTTCGCATTTCTGGTTAGCGACAGTGCATGAAGTCTTGCAAGCCGACTGACATGAAGCCTGACAATTACCGCATCCGCCCTTAGCTGCTGTTTTCTTTAAATTCGTTTTATTGACAGTTTTGATATGTTTCATTTTATTTCCTCCGTAAATTGTTTTTTATAGTATATCACAATATAAAAAATATGTCAATATCTTTTGAATTTTGAATTAGCTCCGACTATTCCGCCTATAGCGCCGCATACCAAAGTTAAAACCAGCTTGGATGTTGAACTGAAGGATAAAACGGTATCAGCGAATATTGCTCCGAAAATAACTATAATACAAAACATTATAAAACCGCATAAAGCTCCTCTGAATATACCTCTGTTATGCTTATGCTTTGAGCAGATATATCCTCCGAAATAGGTTCCCACTCCAAGCGCAACCGTGGACAGCAGTTTGATTACTTTATCGGGAGCGTCAATTTTAGTGAGAATGAAAGAAAAAAACAACAGTACCAAAGCGGTTATAAGGAATCCTGCCAGTATCGCTAAGAAAACGAAAAATACATCCTTTTTTACGGATGATGAGGTGTGCCTTCCGGTGCGTGAAAACAAAAAAATCCCTCCTAAAGCTCTCTTACTAAACTTTATTCAGGATTTTTATTAAATATTACTACTTTGACTGATCGTCGTGATCAGTCAGATTCTGAGCTATAGCCCATTTCTTAACGCGAATCTTACTTCTGTCGCCGCCCGTTTCAACAACAACCGTATCGTCCTTTATAGAGAAAACAATACCTACAACACCGCCTGCCGTAACTACTTCGTCACCGACTTGGAGATTCTTTCTCATTTGAGCGTCCTGCTTATCTTTTTTTCTTTGCGGTCTTATAAGCAAAAAATAAAATACAACAATAATAAGAACCAAAGGAATAAGACTTACAAGCGACATAGCTGAATTTGTACTATCCGCCATAATATTAATTAAATTTGTCATTGATTCGTCCTCCTAAAAAATTACCTTTTTATTATATCAGTATTTTCTATTAAAGACAAGTCTTTTCACAAAACTTTCATATTACTTACTGTAGGTTTACAATAGGAGTGTTACAGTAAAGTAAAAAAATAAATGACGAATGGAAAACCATGTGTTACAGTTAAGTTGTGACTCCAACTGAAAGAAGGTAAACCATTCGTCATAAAAACTGTAAAACAAAATATGCTGTATCGTCAAGCGCTAATAAAATACGCTCAAAAGTACGGCGTAACTAAGGCAGCAATAAGATACAAAACAAACCGTCAATATATTTACCGCTTGCTCAAGCGATATTCCGCAGGGCAGGCAAAATTACGTTTAAACAACCAAATCCCAAATATGTTCCCCGCCTATAGAGGCGGGGAACATATTGCCTTAGTTATAGATCATAATTTAAAACATATCAGTTATTTTCTGTTTTTTTACCTGCTGTCTGTGACAATACTGTGAACGCTATGTAAAAGCTCTGATACGTTATTGACAGGTGACCGCAGCGGTGATATGATATAGTTCGCAAGCGATACTTCGCTTGCTATTTGTATTGTTTTCGGAGGTTACAAAATGATAGAAGTTTCTCAATTCAAGACAGCGACCAAGCTGGTGCAGCTTGGAAATGCCGTTACCTATTTCAGAAACATCAAGGAGAAGGAAATCGGGCTGACTTCCGTCCAGAGCGACGCAATGCGCGCGATTTTAGAGAATCCTGGAATCACTGCCGTTATGCTGAAAGAAAAAATGAGGTTATCACAGTCTACTATGGCTGGTATTTTGTTTCGTTTAGAACGCAAGGGAATCATTATGAAATCAGCTGATGAAAGTGATGGGAGAAAAGCCATCCTTTCCGCTACGAAGCGTGGGGAAGAACTGGCAGAGGCTTTGAAGACTACCGCGCTCGAAGCGCAACAGGAGCTTACGGCTGGCATGAATGATGAGGAAAAAAGAGAATTTGACAGGTTTCTTCAAATAGCCCTTGACAATATGCACGCAATCCGTGCAGGAAAGGAATGAACGATTTATGGATAATAACACTGAAATATTTGAAACCATGCCGGTAAATAAGGCTCTTGCAAAGCTGGCAATACCAACGATTATCAGCCAACTGATTACCATGATTTACAATTTGGCCGATACCTTTTTTGTGGGACAGACGAACGACCCGCTCAAGGTCGCCGCCGTATCTGTTGCAAGCGTTCTGTTCTTTTTGCTGACCGCATGGGCGAATCTGTTCGGAATCGGCGGAGGAAGCCTTATGTCTCAACTGTTGGGACAAAAAGACGAACAGGGCTCTAAGGAAGCTTGCGCCGTCAGTATGTATGGCACAATTATCATCTCAGGGATTTACGCCTTGCTGTGCTTTGTTCTGAGAAAGCCGCTGTTGGGGTTAGTGGGAGCTACAGAGAAAACCATCGATTACGCAGCGTCCTACACGCTGTTCGCAATTGTGATTGGCGGCATCCCCGCAACCATGTGTATGGCAATGTCCCATCTTTTACGGAACGCCGGTTATGCGAAACAAGCCGGCTTCGGCGTCGGGATGGGCGGCGTTTTGAACATCGTGCTTGACCCGCTCT
>CAZTXS010000002.1:0-116703 GCA_964617585.1 uncultured Ruminococcus sp. | reverse complement strand
TTCCATTACCCGTTCAGCAGCGGGATACAATCCCCTACTGAACGGCCGGTCGGCATTGCCGACCTTTGCCGCATTGAATGACGGGCAAGCTCTTATTGAATTATTTTATGTAAGCCTCCAGCCGATAGATGGGAAGCCCTTGTTCTGAAAATTTCTTTTCATATTCGGTCATGATATTTCCCTCAAAACCCGAATTATGCAAATCAAAGGTGACGTTTTTTAATGCGAAACCATTTTGTGAGAATTCTTCTATAGAGAATTCAAAAAACCCGGTGTTGTCGGTTTTTTGCCATATCTCAGCGTTATCCTTTAACAAGGTTTTATATATTTTCAGGAAATTGTGATGAGTCAGTCTGTGGCTCGCATATTTTTTCTTAGGGAACGGACAGCTGAAATTGAGATATATTCTTTCTATAGATTTTTTAGGTATATAACACTCAAGGTACTCTGCTCCGCCTCTTATAAAATAGAGGTTTTTCAGTCCGGCTTTTTTTGCGTACTCCGCTCCGTTGACAATTACATTGCTCGCTTTTTCTAAGGCAAGAATGTTAAGCTCAGGATTATTTTTTGCCGTTTCGCAGGAGAATCTGCCCTTACCGCATCCGATTTCAAGATGTACGGGATTGTCGTTTTCGAATATTTTTTTAAAATCTAAATATTCCTTTTCGCCGACAGACTGAAAATTCCTATCCTCGCGTTCAATAAAAAATATGTAATCGGAACACTCTTCAAGCCGCTGCTCGAGGTG
Source organism: uncultured Ruminococcus sp. (assembly GCA_964617585.1). Taxonomy (GTDB): domain Bacteria; phylum Bacillota; class Clostridia; order Oscillospirales; family Ruminococcaceae; genus UMGS1601. The sequence goes on along the minus strand of CAZTXS010000002.1, from coordinate 115,955 downwards.
TTTTTTCTTTCTCATTCTCATAAATATACTCCGTAAAGCAACGCTTTAAAAATTGTTTTTAACTTCAATTCCGCCGACGGGGCGTATCGAAATCACATGACAGCTTCCCTCGCCGAAGCAGCCGTTAAGGGTTTCTTTGAATTCTTCAAGCTTTTCGTTCGGCACAAAAGCCTGTATAGTTCCGGCAAAACCGCCGCCGTGAACTCTGCACGCTCCCTCTCCGTCAAGAACCGTTTCAGCTAAGCTCAGCCCGATGGCAAGTCCCTGCTGTTCGGGAGATTTATTGGCATAGATGTTCTGAAGATATTTATACGAGCTGTTTCCCGACTTTGTTACTTCTTTTAAAAAAGCGTCAAAATCTCCGTTTTTAAGCGCATTTGCTTCACGCTCTACCGTTTCGTTTTCATTTAAGAAGTGAAATGCGCGAAGCACGGCTCTGTCGCCGAATTTCTCCCTGAGAACCTTTATATTTCCGAGAACGTCCGCTAAAGTTATTTCACGCAGCGCCTGCTTGCCGAAAAAGCCTGCGACAGATTTCATCTCCCGAGGAATAGCGGCATATTCAGGCGTGAGGTCGGCATGACTGCCCTTGGTATCGACAATGCAGAGGCTGTGTCCGCAATTTTCAAAATCAAAATCAATTTTATTGATTAACGGGTTTTTGGGGTCTTTAAAATCAATCGTGATAAAGCTTCCTACGCTAGAAGCCATTTGATCCATAAGTCCCGAAGGCTTTCCGAAATATACGTTTTCGGCAAATTGAGCTATCTGAGCAATTTCTACGTTGGTTGCCTTTAAGCCGTTGTAAAGATAGTTTAAAATTGTTCCGATTAAAACCTCAAAAGCCGCTGATGAAGAAAGTCCCGAACCTTTCAGAACATTTGAGGTAGTGTATGCCCTGAAGCCGCCTATACCATAGCTTTTATTCTTAAAGCCTGCGGCAACGCCTCTTATAAGAGCGGCGGAGCCTCCCTCCTCATTGGGGTGAACGTTGAGATTGCTTAAATCGACAACGTCTTTCGGGAAGCCCTCGGATTTGACCTCGATAATATTATCGTCAGTCGCTTTAACCACTGCGATAACGTCCAATGAAACGCCGGCGGCAAGAACCTTTCCGAAATTATGATCGGTGTGGTTTCCGCCGACTTCTGTTCTTCCCGAAGCGGAAAAGATACGGTATTCACAATCTCCGTAAAGCTCTTTAAAGCTGTTCACAGCGTTCCTGTAACGCTGTGATTGCATAGCTTCATTTTCAGCACCGTAAAGCTCTTTAATAGTATATATATAAGACATAATATTCCTCCTAATCTATAATGACGAGCAAGCCCTTATTGAATAATACTTGAAAATTTTTTAAAATTATTATACACTACTTATAAAAAATAAGCAAGACGCTTTTTGAAATAATTCGGCGGGTACGGAAATAAATATGAAAAGGCAGGTTTAAAATGGATATAATAAATAAGGTTTTTATGAAAATGGTTGAGTATTATAAGGGAGATGCTAAGCGTGTTCAGCACTTTACCAAGGTGTATGCTTTTGCAAAGCTTATAGGTGAGTGTGAAAATATTAATGAAAAAACTTTGAATACACTTTTAACAGCGTCTATTGTTCATGATATAGGAATAAAGCCGTCAGAAGAAAAATACGGTGACAGCTTGGGTAAGCATCAGGAGATTGAGGGAGAGAGGATAGTAAGAGAATTTCTGTCCGAATTTAATTTAGATAAAGAAATTATAGAGAGAGTTGCATTTTTGGTTGGTCATCACCATACGTATAATATGACGGATGAAATCGATTATCAAATACTTATTGAATCGGATTTTCTTGTTAATGCATATGAGGATGATTTGAATAATGATTCTATAACGAATGCGATGGAAAAAATATTTAATACTAAAACGGGAACTAAGTTAATAAAAAGTATGTTCGGGGTTTAACTTTTATAAGGAGTTCAATAAGGGCTTGCCTAAGTTATATTTATATATCTTTTCCCGAAATAAAATAAATATGATAATCAGGGAATTATTAATTTTAAAACTTTTATAAAAACGCTTGCATTTTTAAAATTATGTGTTATCATATAGTTATAAAATGTTTTATACATTTAAATATTGAAGGAGGTTTGCTATTATGGCATATAAAATTTCTGATGAATGTATCAGTTGCGGCGCTTGTGCCGGCGAATGTCCGGTAGGTGCAATTACGGAGGGCGACGGAAAATATGTAATTGATGCAGATACCTGCATTGAGTGCGGAGCTTGCGCAGGTGTTTGCCCTGTTTCAGCGCCATCAGCTGAGTAATTTAACTTGACGCTACATAATAATCACACACTGTTTTCGGTGTGTGATTTTTAGTTTGTCAGAATTTCAATAAGGGCTTGCCAGTCATTCAACGTGGCAAGGGTCGGCAATGCCGACCGGCCTGTCGGTAGGGGATTGTATCCCACTACTGACATGGCAACTGAACCCGCCGTCTATAGAGGAGGTGGACATCTTGCCAAAGTTATATATCAGGGAAACGAATATGCTCAAGTCATATGCGTTTTAAATTTATCACATCAAAAAAGCTCCCGGTAATTAAGCCGAGAGCTTTAATATTTTAATAATACATAATTACTACAGTTCCCAAGGGAATATTGTCATAGATATATTTTGCGTCGCTTAGCGAGATTCCTACGCAGCCGTGAGAACCGTACGTCTTATATCTGTCGCCTCCGAACGACGTTTGCCATGTTGCGTCGTGAATGCCTATACTGTTTTGACTGATATAATTCCAGTAAGAGCATTTTGATTCATAAGAGCCTTCGGATGTGCTTCCCTTCATAGTTTTGTTGGTTTCTTTCATCCAAAGCTGATAGATTCCGGGATATGTCATTCTTTCAGCGGTAGGAAGTCCGGAAACAACATCGCATTTATGCTTCAACTTTCCGTTTTTATAATACCAAAGCTTTTGGTTTGTCAGGTCAACCTCAATGTATGTATCAAGCTGAGAAATATCAGTTATTACTTTTTTCTCATCGCTCTTTGTACGTTTAACCTTGCCCTGAGTGTCATATGTGTATCCGCCGTTTGTCCAGTATACGGGTTCGATAGTCGTATTTTTTCCCGCTTTCAGGGCTTTAACTATAGCGGCGGCTGTTTCATCAGCGTCAAGATAATAGCCGAAAATTCCGTCATATTTTCCGTCCGTACCCTTTTTCGCTTTTATTGTTACGGTACCCTGAAGGGTTGATTTAAACTTTCTCGTCTTATTAAGAGTATCGTATTTCGATCTTAAAGAGTTTACCCATTCCCATACAGACTCTTCGTCTATTGTATAACTACCGTCCTTGTCTATTGACACCCAATCCTTAAATACGTCATAGGTCAAGTTCTCGGTAGTATAATCAAAGTCCAGCTTGACCTCTAATTTAAAAACCTTGTTCAGCTCATCCAGCTTCTCGGTAAGATCGCTTGAAACGACGCTCGGCTTTTCATAACAGTTCTTTTCGGAAAGATTAATTTTTTCAACGCTGTTGTTTATTGCTTCTTTTGCGGCTTCAAAGACCTTTTCCGTATCTACAATATCACCCTGAACCTCAGGTTCTATAACAAACTCGTCCTCGCCTTTTACTATTTTTGCGTTTTTAGAAGGCGTAACGCCGAAGCTTGCGTTTTCTATAATTTCTTTGAGCTTATCTTCGGAATATGATCCCTCAACAGAAATCGTATAGTTTGATTTCTTTATTAGATTAACAAACCAGAGAGCCTTGTTTTCCTGATTAATAATCTTTTCAAGCTCTTCGGTTGTTGAATATGTATAGTCAATTTTTGAATAATCGATAGTTACCGTTTCACCGTTGAGCTTTTCTAAAACAAGCTTGTTCACCGTAATGTCGGAATGTACGGATTCAGCAGCTTCATCGACATTTAAACCGCCGACGGAAACACCGTTCACATATGTATTGGGAAGAAAGCTGTCCTTAGTCATTATATAGCCTACTATGTACGCTCCGATAAGAAGAATTATTACAAGTCCCAAAACAAACAATACTGCGTTTCTGCCTCTATGGCTTTTGACTCTCATGCTTTTAAGCTCATTGTATCTTGTTTCACGTTCAATTTCCCGCTGAACGCTTTCAGCTCCGCCGTTTGAAAATGCGTTTGTTCTGCCGCTTTCATATTTATTATATTCTTCTTTTTCACTTTTTTCTAAGCTTTGATTTATTTTGTTTATTATATCGCTCTTTGATTTGTCGGAAACAGCCGTGGCGGTTTTCCGCTGAGGGAAATCGCCCGGAACAGCGGAATTATATTCGTCATTTTGCTGCTTTGCTGATTTATTTACTTCGGCTATAATCTTTTCAACATCATAGTCTGAATTAATTTTCTGACCGTTTCTATCGGAATCTTTTTTCATCTGAATTTCCCTTTCTATGTTCTTTTTAATAATCTATATCTTGTTTATTGTCATTTCGTAAAGTATAAGTATATTATACACTAACTTTACAGTGATTACAATATAAAAAGCAAAAATAACAGTTATTTTCAAGCTGTTTTTTACCGCAATATAAGCTTTTAAAAACAAAAAAGTAAAATAAATACAAAACTAAAAAACAAGGCGGTGAAGAAAACCGTACACCGCCCTTAAACTGAATATCATACTGATTCAGACATTCTGATAAGCTTTAACTACTATTCCGACGTATGCGGTATGGAAGTCTTTTTTAGGATACCATTTGTCTGTTATCGTATCGTCAAGAAAACATTCGGGATCTATTTTCTGAGCGAATACCTTTTTGCAGACCAGAGTCAGCTCCGATTGTTCAAAGGTAGTTGTACCGTCGATAAATACAGGCTTTAAGCCCGTCTCCTTTGCCTTGTCAAAATCTCTGCCGCTTTTTGTTCCGCAGAAATTTAACTTGTCTTTGTTTCCGTCTTTCAAAAACGTAATGGTAAAGAGATCGTTTTTATCGATAAATTCCTTAGTATATCTCTGAGGACGGATAACCGTAACGACAGCGCTTTGTCCCCACATAGTTCCCATGCTTCCCCATGAAGCGGTCATTGTGTTGTATCCGTTTTCGTCACCGGCGGTAACTAAAAACCAATCGTCCGCAATTTTAGAAAAAGGGTTGAGTTTTTCAAGCGATTTAATATCCGTTTCTTTAAAAGCCATAATATTTCCTCCTGATTAAATGACATTATAGTTTGAGTTAAAATAACTTAGACAAGATGTCCCCCGCCTCTATAGGCGGCGGGGCCCATTACCCGTTCAGCAACGGGATAAAATCCCCTACTGAACGGCCGGTCGTCAATGCCGACCCTTGCCACGTTGAATGACGGGCAAGCCCTTATTAAATTATATACTACATTAATATGATTTTCAAGAGGTAAATATCACACGGTATTATAATCGTATACATAATTATATATGGACAAAGTGATAAAAATATGATAAAATGTTTTTCAATCGGTGTATTTCACTCGAAGGGAGTTTTTTCCGTGGAAAAGTTCTTTAAAGAAAATAAGTTAGAGATTTTTGCAGTGACTTTTGATATTCTGGTTATTATAGCAGTTATTGTTTTCTTTATTTGCGATGTGAGTGCATGGATAGCTTTTATTTTTGGTGTTATCGCAGTTACGTTGAATATTTTGGCAAAAAGAAAGCGAAAAGGAAAATCCCAAAAACATTAATGAATAAATATACATTATATTCATGAATATATACATAAAATATTCATTATTACTGATAAATATTCAGAAAATAATTCAAAAATTGCATAAAGTCCTTGACATTAACAATCTTTAGTGTATAATTAACACTGACATAAAAATTTTTTGGAGGAATAAAAATGGCAAAAGAAATTAAAAAGGTAGTTTTAGCATATTCGGGCGGTCTTGATACATCCATTATTATCTCTTGGTTGAAAGAGAACTATAACAACTGCGAGGTTATAGCTGTTTCCGGCGACGTCGGACAGGGAACAGAGCTTGACGGACTTGAGGAAAAGGCAATAAAGACAGGAGCTTCAAAGCTTTATATTGAGGATTTGAACGATGAATTTGTTGAAGATTATGTTTTTCCGACTGTTCAGGCAGGCGCTGTTTATGAAAACAGATATCTGCTGGGCACTTCATTTGCAAGACCTATTATTGCAAAGAGAATCGCTGAGATAGCTATTAAAGAGGGCGCTGACGCAATCTGCCACGGCTGTACAGGTAAGGGCAACGACCAGGTGAGATTTGAGCTTGCTATCAAAGCCTTCGCTCCTGATATGGAGATTATCGCTCCTTGGAGAATCTGGGATTTAAAATCCCGTGAGCAGGAAATTGAATACGCCGAAGCACACAACATTCCTCTAAAAATAAACAGAGAAACAAACTATTCAAAGGATAAAAACCTGTGGCATCTGTCGCATGAGGGTCTTGACCTTGAGGATCCTGCAAACGAGCCGCAGTATGAAAAAGAAGGTTTCTTAGAGATGGGTGTTTCACCTCTGCAAGCACCCGATAAGCCTACATATGTAACAATTCACTTTGAAAAGGGTATTCCTACCGCTATTGACGGAAAGGAAATGAAGGGCGTTGACATTGTAAAGACTTTAAACAAGCTCGGCGGAGAAAACGGTATCGGACTTGCCGACCTCGTTGAAAACCGTTTGGTAGGAATGAAGTCAAGAGGCGTTTATGAAACTCCGGGCGGTGCGATTTTGTATCACGCTCACGAGGTTTTGGAAACAATTACAATTGATAAGGAAACTGCAAGAATGAAGCAATATATCGGCATTAAATTTGCTGATATCGTTTACAACGGACAATGGTACACACCGCTCAGAGAAGCGCTTTCAGCTTTTGTTACCGAAACACAAAAGACTGTTACGGGCGACGTTAAGCTGAAGCTTTACAAGGGAAATATCATCAATGCAGGAGTTACATCTCCATACACATTGTATGATGAAGAGGTTGCAACCTTCGACGAGGATAATGTTTATAATCAGGCAGACAGTGCAGGATTTATCAATCTGTTCGGACTTCCTATTAAGGTTAAGGCTAAGCTTGATCAAAAGAGAAATGATAAGTAAATACAATTGACAATGGATAATGGAAAATGGACAATGTAATTGAAAATAAAAGCTTTCATTTTGCGATTAGGATAGTGAAGCTATGTAACTATTTGCATTCTGAAAAGAAAGAATATACTTTATCAATCAAATTCTTAAAAGCGGAACGAGTACAGGAGCTAATATTGTTGAGGCTCAGTAAGCTCAAAGTAAGAAAGACTTTCTCTCAAAAATTAATATTTCGTTGAAAGAGGCATATGAAACTGATTTTGGTTAAGGCTTCTAAAAGAAACTGACTATATTACATTATCTCAATTTGAAAGTATATATAAGGATTGTACAGAGATTATTAAAATTCTTATTGCTATTACAAGAACAACTAAGTACAATCTAAAATTATAATTGTCCATTATCAACTGTCAATTATCAATTATTACAACTATCAGGGGCAGCATTTTTATGTCTGCCCTTATAGGTTTTTATAGGACGTTTTTATCAATGATATAAATATACGGAAAGCTGAATTAAGCGACGCTGAAAGTATATGTAAGATAAATAAAAATACTTGATGATTTTGATGAATGACGATAGCAAGATGGATTGGCATTGATGGAGAAATGAAATGAGTAACAGAAATAAAGATTGCTGTTTTATTAATGAAAATGATTGGTTCAGATATAGAACAGGAGCCATAATTGTAGAAGATAATTGCGTTTTATTTGCATCAAGCAAGAGTTTTGATTATTTGTATACCGTAGGCGGCGGCGTTCGCATAGGAGAAAAAGCTGAAGATTGTGTAAGGCGTGAGGTATTTGAAGAAACAGGAATAGAGTATGAAGTAGAGCGTCTGGCAGTTGTATGCGAAAATTTTTTCAAAGGTCACGGCGGAAAGCTTGAAGGGCTTGACTGCCATTGTCTTGAGTTTTATTTTCTTATGAAAAGTAAAGGTAACAAGGATTTAAAAAGTGTGTCATACAACCGGGATGATGAGCGGGAGGAAATGCATTGGATTTTAATTGATGAGATTGAAAAATATAATATAAAGCCGTCGTTTTTGAAAGAAAAAATAAAGGATATTTTAAATAGCAGAAGTGTTCTTCATATAGTTACCGAGGCAGATAGGTAAATTGAATTTTATATTAGAAACACATATATAATTTGAAGAAAAATATTTTACATATTACATAAAGGAGAGATTATTATGCCGATGTGGGCAGGACGTTTTTCAAAGGATATTGATGAGCGTGTAAATGACTTTAATTCGTCAATTAAGTTTGACGCAAGATTGTATCGCCACGATATAAAGGGCTCGATAGCTCATGCGACTATGCTCGGAGAATGCGGAATTATCGACAAAAGCGAAAGCAAGGTTATTATTGACGGGCTTAAAGGCATTTTGGCTGATATAGACAGCGGAGCTTTGGAGTTCGACCCGAACGCTGAGGATATTCATATGTTTATTGAAGCAGAGCTTACAAAGAGAGTGGGCGACGCAGGCAAAAGGCTTCACACAGCACGTTCAAGAAACGATCAGGTTGCACTTGATATAAGAATGTATCTGCTCGACGAGGTTAAGGAAATAAAAGAAATAACTATAAAGCTTATTCGAGTTATAACCGATATGGCTGAAGAAAATCTTGAAACGGTTATGCCCGGATATACTCATCTTCAAAGAGCACAGCCTATTACATTCGGACACCACCTGATGGCATATGCGAATATGCTTCTTCGTGATGTGGGCAGACTTGATGATACATACAAGCGTATGAACCAAATGCCTTTAGGCTGCGGAGCGCTTTCCGGAACGACCTATAACACAGACCGCCGAATGGTTTGTGATTTACTTGGTTTTGATGAGATATGTCAAAATTCGCTTGACGGAGTTTCGGACAGGGATTTCTGCATAGAGCTGGCAAGCACATTATCAATTCTAATGATGCATTTGTCACGTTTTTCGGAAGAGATAATCATGTGGTGCTCATGGGAATTTAAGTTTGTTGAGCTTGACGACGCATACGCTACAGGCTCAAGCATAATGCCTCAGAAGAAAAACCCTGATGTAACTGAGCTTATAAGAGGAAAGACAGCTCGTGTGTACGGGGATTTGAATACGCTTCTTTCTATGATGAAGAATCTGCCTCTTGCTTATAACAAGGATATGCAGGAGGACAAAGAGGCAATCTTTGACGCTGTTGATACGGTTAAGCTGTGCATAAATACGTTTATACCTATGCTTCAGACAATGACGGTGTTAAAAGAAAATATGAGAGCGGCGGCAGCAAAGGGATTTATCAATGCAACTGACTGTGCGGATTACCTCGTTAAAAAGGGTATGCCTTTCAGGGACGCATATAAAATTACAGGAACTCTTGTGGCAAGATGTATAGAGCTTGGCGTTACGCTTGAAACCTTGTCTATGGACGAATATAAAAAGCTTAGTGACGTTTTTGATGAAGATGTTTATGAAGCGATTTCTCTGGACACTTGTGTTATGGAGAGAAAGTCACAGGGCGGTCCGGCACCTGAGAGCGTTAGGGTTCAGATCGAGTATATATTAAAAAAGCTTGATGAAAAGGATTCTTAAAATATGAAAACTAAAATTTTTATTGACGGAAAAGAAGGTACAACAGGTCTTAAAATTTTCGAGCGTTTTAAAAACCGTGACGACTTGGAGATTTTGCTCATAGACGAGAATAAGCGAAAGGACGCAGGCGAGAGAGCAAGACTTATTAATTCGTCCGACATTACTTTCCTATGTCTGCCCGATGCGGCGGCAAGAGAAGCGGTTTCGCTGATTGACAAAGACAATAATCACACAAAAATAATAGACGCATCTACCGCTCACAGGACAAATCCGAACTGGGCATACGGCTTTCCTGAACTATCGGAAATCCATCGTGAGAATATTAAAAACGGAAGCAGAATCGCTGTTCCGGGTTGTTATGCAAGCGGATTTATTTCCCTTGTTTATCCGCTGGTTGAATCAGGGTTAATGCCAAAGGATTATCCCGTAACCTGCCATGCGGTTTCAGGGTATTCGGGCGGCGGAAAGAAAATGATTGCAGTTTTAGAGAGCGATAATAAGCCTTTGGAGTGCTATTCTCCTCGTCAGTATGCGCTTTCACAGCACCATAAGCATCTGCCTGAAATGCAAAAAGTCTGCGGACTGGACTTTCCTCCGATGTTCAATCCTATAGTAGATGATTATTTTGCAGGAATGGTAGTGAGCGTTCCGCTTCACACACGCACTTTGCCTAACAAGCCGACTATGGCGGACATATATAATGTATTTAAAAATCATTATGAGGGCGAGCATTTTGTGAAAGTTTTAGAAATGGGCGGTGAAACAACCTTGCCTGACGGTTTCCTTGCGGCAAACACGCTTGCTGGAACTAACAATATGCAGATATTTGTTTTGGGAAATGACGAGCAGGTATTGCTCTGTTCACGGCTTGACAATTTAGGAAAGGGAGCTTCCGGAGCTGCTGTTCAGTGCATGAATATCATGCTCGGAATTGACGAAAAAACAGGGCTTGAATAGTTCGTAATGCGGAATTCGGAGGGCGGAATTATAACATGAACGAATGTCCCCCGCCTCTATAGGCGGCGGCCATTTACGTCTTTCAGCAGGGGATACAATCCCCTGACTGAAATCCTAAGGGTCTATCGCCCTCGTTCATAGTTGAATGACGGGGCAAGCCCTTATTGAATGACGGGGCAAGCCCTTATTGAATAATTGACAGTTGACAATGGGCAATGGATAATTTAATTCAAAGTTAACATATTAGGAGAGTAAATAATGACAAGAATATATTTTGTTCGTCATGCAGAGCCTGACAGGAGCGTTCACGATGACAGAACACGTCCGCTCACTGAAGAGGGAATAAGAGATTCTCTTGAGGTAACAAGAATACTAAAAGATAAGAACATTGATTTTCTAATGTCAAGCCCTTATAAGCGAAGCATAGATACGATAGGTGATCTTGCAAAAAAACTTGGGAAAGAAATTCAAACGGACGATGATTTCCGAGAGAGAAACGCAGGCAGATGGCACGGTGAAAATTTCCTCAAATACATAGAAAAACAATGGGAGGATTTTAATTATCATATTCAAGACGGCGAGAGCTTAAACGAGGTTCAGTCAAGAAATATCAGAGCCTTGAGAAAGGTTTTGTCATCTCATAAAGATGAAAACATAGTTATAGCAACTCACGGAACAGCACTCAGCACAATACTCAATTTTTATTATCCTCAGTATGATTTTGAATGCTTTATGAAAATAATAGATTTTATGCCGTTTGTGATACGGCTTGATTTTGAGGGAGAAGAGATTATCGGCGCACAGGTCGAGCTTGTTATACGAAAAGAATTTAAGCGATAATTTAAAGCGGTGATTATTATATGAAACTAAAAGGCATTGACAGCGGAAACAGCTTCGATTGGAGCATGGCGTCCTCCGATTACGCAAAATACCGAGATATTTATCCTAAAGAAATGTATCAGACGCTCAACTGCTTTGGCGTCGGCAAAAAAGGACAGAAGATTCTTGATATAGGAACGGGAACAGGAGTTGTTCCCAGAAATATGTATTCTTATGGCGGAGACTTTTGCGGTATCGACATAGCAGACGGTCAGATTGAAAAGGCAAAAGAATTATCAAAGGCAAGCAATATGAATATAGCGTATAAGGTTTGCAGCGCAGAGAAGCTAGACTTTGCTGATAACAGCTTTGATATTGTTATTGCCGTTCAATGCTGGAATTATCTTGATAAGACTAAAGTCATTCCGGAAATAAAAAGAGTTTTAAAGCCGGGCGGAGAGTTAATTATTGCTTTTATGTCGTGGCTTCCTGACGAGAATGAAATTGTAAAAAAGTCATTTGATATGGTTCATGAATTTAATCCAAGCTGGAACGGTTATGACCACAGAACTGAGGTTACAGTTCCGAAATGGACAGAGGGAAATTTCAGAATGACTACCTTTCATGCTTTTGATGCGGATATTCCGTTTACGAGCGAAAGTTGGAACGGACGTATGAAAGCAAGCCGAGGTGTCGGCGCATCGCTTTCGTCTAAAGAGGTTGAAGCTTTCAGCAAAAGGCATTTGGAAATGATTGAAAATGATTTCGGAAAAAAGTTTAATATCAAACATGAAGTTGTAATAATGAAATTCAAAAATATTAGTTGAAAGGACAATAACATGAAACTAAAAGGCAATGATAAATTTATTAAGGGCGGAGTTTGCGCCGCAAAGGGTTTTAAAGCGAATGGTATAAACTGCGGTCTTAATGCTGACAAAAACAAAAACGATCTGGGACTTATTCTCTCCGATACGCTTTGCAATACAGCCTGCGTTTACACGCAGAATAAAGTAAAGGGTGCGCCGATTATTGTAACCAAGAAAAACCTTTCGGCAACGGGCGGTAAGTCAAGAGCTGTGATTGTGAACTCCAAAAATGCCAACACCTGCAACGCAGACGGCGAGGGAAAGGCAATGAGAATGTGCGAGCTGGCGGCAGGTACTCTTGGTATTGCGCCCAATGAAGTAATAGTTGCTTCGACAGGAGTTATAGGACAGGTCTTGCCGATTGAGCCGATTGAGGGGGCTATTAAACCTCTCGCAGACGGACTTTCATATGACGGAAACGACAAGGCGGCAAACGCTATTATGACAACCGATACTGTAGATAAACAGGTCGCCGTAGAGTTTGAAATCGACGGAAAGGTATGTATTCTTGGCGGAATGGCAAAGGGAAGCGGAATGATTCACCCTAACATGGCTACAACGCTTAATTTCATTACAACAGACGTCAGTATATCAGTTTCTATGCTTAAAAAGGCACTGAGCGAGGTTGTGGAAACGACATATAATTGTCTGTCGGTTGACGGAGATACATCAACAAACGATATGGTATCCGTTATGGCGAACGGACTTGCGGGAAATGACGAGATAACAGGCGAGGGAGCGGATTTTGATGTGTTTAAAAAAGCTCTTTACGCTGTTATGATGAATATGACAAGAATGTTAGCCGCTGACGGCGAGGGCGCTTCAAAGCTTTTAGAATGTAATGTGACGGGCGCTGAGGATTTTGAAACGGCAAGGTGCGTTGCAAAAAGCGTAATATGCTCGCCGCTGTTTAAGTGCGCTATGTTCGGAGCAGACGCAAACTGGGGAAGAATCCTTTGCGCAGTAGGATATGCGGACGCAGATTTTGATATAAATAAGGTGTCCGTTACGCTCAGCTCTTTAAAAGGAGAAATTCATGTTTGCGAAAACGGAGCGGGAGTTGAGTTTTCAGAAGAAAAAGCAAAGGAGATTTTGCTTGAAGACGAGATAATTATTGATATTTCAATCGGCGGCGGAAAAGCGTCATGCACGGCATGGGGTTGCGATTTGACATATGATTATGTCAAGATAAACGGAGATTACAGAAGTTAAAATATAGGTTTAGGAGAAAATATTATGGATGAAATTACAAATTATACTCGAACGAAAGTGCTAATGGACGCACTTCCGCATATACAGATGTATAATGAAAAAATAGTGGTTGTAAAATACGGCGGAAACGCAATGACAAACGAGATACTCAAAGAAGCGGTTATGAGCGATATTGTTCTGCTCGGAGCGGTCGGAATAAAGGTGGTAGTAGTTCACGGTGGAGGACCTGAAATTAATTCAATGCTAGACCGTATCGGAATAGAATCAAAGTTTGTAAACGGGCTGCGTTATACCGACGCTGAAACTATGGAGGTAGTTCAGATGGTTTTAGCAGGCAAGCTTAACAAGCAGCTTGTGCAGAACATTCAGACTCACGGCGGAAAAGCTTTGGGAATGTGCGGTATTGACGGCGAAATGATAGTTGCTGAAAAGCTTGAAGGAGAATACGATTTAGGCTTTGTAGGTCAGATAAAAAGCGTTTCCACCAAGCCTATAATAGACGCTCTTAACAGCGGATTAATTCCTGTTATTTCGACTGTTGCGACAAGTGAAAGCGGCGAAACCTATAACATCAACGCAGATACGGCGGCAGCAAGGATTGCAAGCTGCCTGAGGGCTGAAAAGCTTATTTTGATGACCGATATAGCAGGACTTTTGGAGGACAAAAACGATGAAAGCACGCTGATACCTCAGGTGAACGTTTCGGAGGTTCCTTATCTCAAAAAAATGGGAATTATCAGCGGCGGAATGATTCCTAAAATAGACTGCTGCGTTGAAGCGGTAAGGCGAGGAGTTAAAAAGACTTCAATAATCGACGGCAGAGTTCCTCATTCCATTTTGATTGAGCTTCTCTCAAATGAGGGAGTCGGCACGCAGTTTATGTAATGAAAGGACAGAAAATGAGCACAATAGAGAAATTTAATGAACACGTTATGCCTACATACGGGCGATTTGACGTTGTTTTAGAAAGCGGCAAAAACCGCACTGCTTTAGACGAAAACGGAAAAGAGTATATAGATTTCGGTTCGGGAATAGGAACAAACAGCCTTGGATTCTGCGACAGCGAATGGGCGGACGCTGTATCTGCTCAGGCACATTCAATACAGCATACCTCGAATTATTATTATACAAAGGTTTCTGCCGATTTTGCAGAAAGGCTGACAACGGCTTCGGGATATTCAAAAATCTTTTTCGGAAATTCAGGTGCGGAAGCTAACGAGTGCGCAATAAAGCTTGCCAGAAAATACAGCTTTGACAAATACGGTAAGGATAGGTACAATATAATTACGCTGGTAAACAGCTTTCACGGAAGAACTCTATGCACGCTTTCGGCAACAGGTCAGGAGGATTTTCATAACTATTTCTTTCCGTTCGTCGACGGGTTTATAAATATTCCTGCAAACGATACAGAGGCTCTTATAAAAACCCTTGAGGACAATAAAGACACAATTTGCGCTGTTATGTTTGAATGTGTTCAGGGAGAGGGCGGAGTTATTCCGCTTGAAAAGAATTTTGCGGACGCAATTATGAACGAGTGCGAAAAGCGTGATATTCTGACGATCTGTGACGAGGTTCAGACGGGAGTAGGGCGGACAGGAAAGTTTTTGGCCTGCGAGCATTTCGGAATAAAGCCTGACATAGTTACTTTGGCTAAGGGGCTTGCCGGAGGGATACCTATAGGAGTTTGTATGGCGAATAAAAAATGCTGCGACGTTTTAACAAAGGGTATGCACGGCTCGACCTTCGGGGGTAATCCGATAAGCTGCGCCGGAGGAAACGTAGTTTTAAACAGAGTTCTGTCAGACGGTTTTTTAAACGAGGTTTCTGATAAAGGCGACTATCTAAAAAGTAAGCTTTGTGAGATTAAAGAGGTAGAAGGCGTTGACGGTTTGGGGCTTATGCTTGGTATAAGGCTTAAAACAAAGCAAGCGGCAGATGTTTGCAGAGAATGTCTTGATAACGGGCTCTTGGTTCTTACCGCTAAGGAAAAGCTAAGGCTTCTGCCGCCGCTTAATATAACAAAAGAAGAAATAGATAAAGGACTTAGCATCCTTAAAAATATTTTAGACAAATAAAGGAGAAGATTATGGAACACTTACTTAAAATGCTTGACTTGTCAAAGCAGGAAATTACCGATATTCTGAATCTTGCAGACCAGCTCAAGTATGAAAACAAAAACGGAATAGAGCATCATCTGTTAAAGGGAAAAACCTTGGGTATGATTTTTCAGAAATCATCGACCCGTACCCGTGTTTCTTTTGAAACGGGAATGTATCAGCTTGGTGGAAATCCTCTTTTTCTGTCGGCAAGCGATTTGCAGATAGGCAGGGGAGAACCTGTTCAGGATACGGCGAGAGTTTTGTCACGTTATATTGACGGAATAATGATAAGGACTTTTGAACAGAAAGAGGTTGAGGACTTGGCAAAGTTCGGTTCGATACCTGTTATAAACGGACTTACCGACTTCTGTCACCCTTGTCAGATACTTGCCGACCTGATGACTATAAGAGAGTTTAAAGGACGTCTTGAGGGACTAAAAATGTGCTATATAGGCGACGGGAACAACATGGCGAACTCGCTTATTGTAGGATGTTTAAAGGTAGGAATGAGCGTTTCTGTCGCCTGCCCGAACGACTATCAGCCTGATGACGAGGTTTTAAAATTTGCAGAGGATTTCGGCGATAAGTTTTTTATGACCGATAAACCTATTGAAGCTGCAAAGGACTGCGACGTTTTGTTCACCGATGTTTGGACTTCTATGGGTGAGGAAGCTGAAACGGAAAAGAGAAAAATTGCCTTTAACGGTTATCAGATAAATGATGAGATTATGGCTCAGGCAAAGCCTGACGCTATGGTGCAGCATTGTCTGCCTGCTCACAGGGGCGAGGAAATCACTGAAAAGGTATTTGAAGAACACGCTGACGAGATTTTCGAGGAAGCTGAAAACAGGCTTCACGCACAAAAGGCCGTTATGGTTTTGTGTATGAAAGATAAGAATTAAATTCTTGACAAAAGCCGAGAATTTATGTTAAAATAACAAACGGATATTTTAATATTCATACAATATTATAAACACGTAAACGACACATGTGATACCTAAAGGTATGTAAATCTGATTACGGAACGTAAATAAACGGATTTCATGCTAATAGCGTTCATGTGTGTTTTTTTGTTGTGTAGAAAGGAGAAAAAATATGCCTAGAAATCAATTTCAAAGAATGGTTTTTGCGTTTGTAACAGTTGTGATAACGGTTCACGCTTATGTGTTTTTTAGTCTGTATGTGGTAAACGGAAGCACCTTGATAGCTTTAAACGGAACAGACGGTGTTATTTCTGCAATAAATCATCAGGGAGGAGTTTATATGTTCGGTACATATCTTCCTATATGGGCTGTGGTTATAGTAGAATTCTGTTTCGCTTATCTGCTTGAGGTCGTCATGGGAAGTCCTTGTTCTTTCAAACTGGCCGGAAGGGTTTTTGACATGAGAGAAACACACCCGATGATTTTTGAAAGCGCTGTTATTTGTGCAACAGTAGCTCTTATGTGTCCTGCTATGAGCTTTATAGCAGCGCTGCTTTACTATCCGTATTATGCAGGATTTAACGTAATTACATTGCTTGCAAACTGGCTGAAGCTCGTATGCTTTAACTTTCCGTTCGCATTTTTCACACAGTTATTTTTCATTCAGCCGCTAGTCAGAACAATTTTTAAGCTTTTATTCAAAAAAGATATAAAGAGCAGAGAGATAGAAGCTCAGATTGCGGTTTAATAAATACCGAATAATAAAAGAAATCCCCGGATTTTTTAATCAGGGGATTTTTGTGCTTTATCATTTTATTTATATTTTAACAAAAACCGGTTTATGCTTTTTAAAGTATGTAATATAATTAAATCCTGCCGACTTGGCAAGCTCAGAACATTCCCTTATGCCTTTGCCGAGGTCGGAAACTGCGTGTGCGTCAGACCCTAAAGAGATAATTTCGCCGCCAATCTCTCGATAAAGCTTTATGTACTTATATTCAGGGAAAGGCTTTGAGTATTTCTGCCGAAGTCCTGAGGTGTTGATTTCAATTCCTTTGGAGTTTTGAACGATAGATTTAAAGCATTCCATTATTATATCGTCATATCGGGAGAGGTCAATTTTAATGCCGTATTCGCCCTCAATGTATCTGAGCGTATAGGTCATGTGACCTAAAACGTCAAAGTTCGCCCATTTACACAGTTTAAAAAGCTCTTTGAAATAATCTTCTAATAGCTTATAAATTTCAACTGTGGTATAATTGTTATAATTAATAAAACAAAAGTCGGGGCGTTTCGGAAGCTCATGCATTGAACCTATAATAAAATCAAGACGTTCGTCTGCGGCAGCCATGTCGGCAATTTCATAATCGTGCGTTGCTTGTCCCAACTCGATTCCGCATATGAGATTTATCTTATCTCCGTATGTATTTTTTAAACTCGTGATATTATCAAGCGATTCATTAAAGCCTTCGCCGAAGTTATATGTGTCATGCTCGTTAGGCTTTGCGTTATAATGTTCTATACCGTACCAGCGGTTACATTCGCAATGATCTGTTATCGCATAAGCCGTAAGTCCGAGTTCAATAGCTCTTTCAACCATTTTTATGGGATCTGCTTTTGAATCGGGAGAAAAGCGAGTGTGAGTGTGACAGTCGATAAGTCCCTTTAATTCGTTCATAATTGTAATTATATTCCGATGTTGGAATATTCCTCCGCATTAAAAATTTAGTTGTTTTTAGTATAGCACATTCTGTATAAAAATAAAAGAAGTTATGTTTACTAAAAAAAGTAAATAAATTTTGAACTAAATAAAGACAAATAGTAAGAATATTTTATAATGCTTGACAAAATAGGGAATTAATATTAAAATGTAAATGAGAGGATTCTTACTAATTAATGAAAGGATGAGGAAAAAGAATGGAAGGAATAGGAATCACCAGAGCTTTAGACGATTTAGGCAGGATAGTTCTGCCGAAAGAGTTTAAGCGGTCAATGGGTATAAACCCTAAAGATTATCTTGAAATTTTCGTTGAGGACGATACTATTGTGTTAAAAAAGTACTCTAACAAATGTGAATTTTGCGGTAATGATACTGATAACATTGTTTTCAAGGATAAATTAGTTTGTAAGGATTGCATAAAAGAATTATCCTGCATTGATTCAGAAAAAGAAGATAATTAACTTGAATAATTATGATGCTTGATATTGTTAGTGCAAGTTTTAATGTTTTCAATATGAAAATCTACTGTAAGAATTACATAATTGAGTTTTTTTCACAACAGCTAATTTACTTTCATTAAAATCACGTTTCGTGCATGGCGGAGCGTGATTATTTTTGTCAGCTCAATAGATTCGGACTGTTGAAAAAATAAAACGGTTATGCTATAATCTATTTATTGAGCTGCAGTCTGGATAAGGAACGGTGATTATATGAGAGTAAATTTAAAGCTGTTTGTTTTAGCGATTATTTTTGCAATACTCGGGATTTTGCTTCCGTGGTTTTTCGGCGGAATCCGTTTGTTCGGAACAGATCTTCTTCTTATGGAGTTTCCGGTTTTGCTTTGCGGAATGATATGCGGTTTAGGTTACGGAGGAGTTGTCGGGGCGGTTGTTCCGATTTTATATGCTCTTATTTTCAGTACGGCGTCCGTTTATCCTTGGGGCGTTGCAACAGCTATTGAGCTTTGCGCCTTTGGTGTTTTATGCGGACTTTTATACAAAACTATGAGGCAGAATGTTTTTGTATCTTTGCTTTTGTCGATGTTCGGCGGAAGAACGGTTTATTATATTGTGTATTATTTTATGCTCAAGCACGAGGGAATAGCATATACCGCACAGGATTTTATAAACGGGGAGTTTCTGAACGTTCTTTCGGGATTGGCTATTCAAATTATATTTATTCCTCTGATAGCGCTTGTTCTTAACAAAACGGGAATTGTTCATCAGGGCGAAAGATAAATTATTAACTGACATCGCCTGTGTGAAAATATTTTTACAAATTATTTTTTGGCGCAGCGTGTTGCAGCATTGATTTTGAATAAAGGAACGGTGATTAATATGCCTTCTGCTTTTAAACCTGCAGATATACTTATACCTAAAGAAAAAACCGACATGACGGCGTGGTCTGTGGTTGCGTGCGACCAATACACCAGCGAGCCTGAATACTGGAGCGGCGTTAAAAATTATGTCGGTGAAAAGCCGTCTGCATTAAATCTGATATTGCCTGAGGTTTATCTGGAAAGCGACAATATTGAGGAAAGAATAGACCGTATACATAATACAATGGCAGACTATCTGAATTCAGAGGTTTTTGACGAGTATAAGGATTCATATATTTATTTAGAGAGGGTTCAAAGCGACGGAAGGGTCAGAAAAGGTCTTATCGGTATGATAGACCTTGAAGAATACGATTACTCGAAGGAAAGCGAATCTTCTGTACGTGCGACCGAAGCTACCGTTGTTGAAAGGATTCCGCCGAGAATTAAAGTAAGACGCGGAGCGGATTTAGAGCTTCCTCATATAATGATTCTGATAGACGACGAGGAAAAAACGGTTATAGAACCGATTGGAAACGATAAGAGCCGAATGAAAAAGCTGTATGATTTTTCTCTTATGAAAAAGGGAGGAAGCGTTAAAGGCTATTTGGTTTCAGACGATCAAAAGATAAAAATAGATAACGCTTTGACAGCTTTGGGCGAACCGGAAAGCTTTAATAAAAAATACTGTTTGACGGACTCTTCCGTGCTGCTTTTTGCAATGGGGGACGGAAATCACTCTCTTGCAACCGCCAAAGCTTTTTATGAAGAGCTAAAGCGAAGCAATCCTGACAAGGATTTGTCAAATCACCCGGCGCGTTATGCTTTGATTGAACTTGTTAATCTGCACAGCGAGGCTTTGCAGTTTGAAGCAATACACAGAATAGTTACCGAAGTAAACGGAGAAAATTTGCTGTCCTTCCTTAAGAACAGACTTGCGCTTTCGGAGAATGAAAACGATGGTTCGGATCAATCGTTTATCTGCGTGTATAAGGGAGTTAAAAAGACTCTGTATATCAAAAACAAGCTGTCGAATCTGACTGTAGGTTCGCTTCAAACCGCCTTGGACGAGTACATAAAGACAAATGGCGGAAAGGTTGACTATATTCACGGAACGGACGTATTAGAGGGTCTTGCCAAGGCTGAAAACAGTATAGGCTTTATACTTCCCGATATGCTGAAATCTGAGCTGTTCCCGACTGTTATAAAGGACGGAGCGCTTCCTAAAAAGACTTTTTCAATGGGACACGCTGAGGATAAAAGATTTTACATAGAATGCAGGAAAATCAAGCCTTAATATATTATATGACGGGCAAGCCCTTATTGAATAAAATTTATGTTTCCTGTCTTGTAGGCGGGGAACATTTATACTTTCATCAGGGGAATTAGTTTTCTTCTGAAAGTTTCAAGCTTTATTGCTCTTAGTTATCGTTGAATTACGGGGCGTTGACCCTTATTAAAAAGCCGGATTATTCTCAGAGAACAGTCCGGCTTTATTATTGAAATTTATTAAAGATTTTCAATATCGGTTATCATATCCACTCTTCTTTGATGGCGGCCGCCCTCGAATTCCGTTTTAAGAAAAACGTCCGCAAGCTCGCACGCCAGACCCTCTCCTACAACTCTGCCGCCCATGCAAAGGACGTTTGCGTCGTTATGCTGTCTTGTAAGCTTAGCGGAATAGTAATCCGAACAGCACGCAGCTCTTATTCCCTTAACTTTATTTGCAGCTATGGAAATTCCGATTCCCGTACCGCAGATAAGTATAGCCTTGTCTATCGTGCCTTTTACTATATCGTCGCAAACCTCTTTAGCCTTTTGCGGATAGTCGCATTTTTCACCCTTCATGCAACCGTAGTCTTTATATTCAATGCCGTTTTCCTTCAGATGAGCCGCTATTGCTTCCTTTATTTCTGTTCCTGCGTGGTCGTTTCCCAATCCAATCATTGTCTTAATTGCTCCTTTTCAATAAGGGTTTGCCCGTCATTCAACGTGGCAAGGGTCGGCATTTTGCCTTAGTTATATTATTCAGACATTTTTCTGTCTTTTTCAGCTTTGGTTATCTGAAGATAGCCTGCGTTAAGTTCAGATGCGCTTCCCCATACGCTTTTATCGTTTATAGCCGTCACGCAAAGCGAAGCCGAGTTCTGAAGCCTTTTATCAGGCGGCGCAGTAATAACGCTGTCATCGTTTTCAAAAAGACTTGATTTAATTTTCTCAGCATTGTCGCCGACGAGTATAACCTCGCTGAAGCTTTTGCTGTTTTTATATGTTAATATTTCTTTGTTTTCGCAGACGGCGTCGTCAAGCAATACCTCAACGCTGTTGTGAGTTAATTTATAAACTCCGAAATATGATATCTCAGGTCTTGCTTTCATAACCGAAAATACTATTTTTTCACGAGCTTCGCCTGTGAAGAGATTCATGGCGAGAGATTTCAAGGTTGAAATTCCCGCGCACATTTTATTGTCTTTAAAGCACAGCCCTTTAACCGCCGAAATGCCTATTCTGAGTCCCGTATAGCTGCCCGGACCTTTAGCAACGGCAAAAGCGTCAATATCGTCAAGGGTAAGGCAGGCGTCCTCAAGAAGTTTTTTTAAAAGCGGCAGCAGAATTTGCGAATGAGTGAGCTTTGTAACTACAGTAGTGCTTGCTAAGATGCATTTTCCGTCTGATATTGCTATTGAGGCTATTTTTCCTGAAGTATCGATACCGACTATTATATTCGGTTGTTTCTGTTCTGTCGTTTCAGACAAATCGTTCATCTCCGTTAATTTCAATCTCTCTTTTATTATCGTCTATTCTCATTATTTTGATATAAACAGTGCTTTCTGGGAGAACGTCGCTTATGTTTTCGCTCCATTCGACCGCCAGTATATTATCCTCCGATAAATAGTCGAAAAATCCGATAGCTTCAAGCTCGTCCGAATCGGCTATTCTGTACATATCAAAATGACACAGGGTTGAACTGCAATCGTTTGCTCTGTATTCGTTTACCAAAGAAAAGGTGGGCGATGTGACTATATCGCCAAGACCGATGCCTATAGCCAACCCTCTTGTGAAGGTGGTCTTTCCGGCTCCCAGATCTCCGGTATAAGCGATAATGTCACCGTTTTTAAGTTTTCTTCCTATTTTTTTTGCCAGTTCTATTGTTTCCTCGGGAGAGTTTGTAACCGCTTTCATAAATCAGACCTATACCTTTCGTAGCCTATTTTTTTAAAAGAGCTTCTTCGGTATGGTCGTCATAAAGAGTTTCGTTAGACAGAAACTCGTCAATTTTATTGTTCAGGTCTTCTTTTTTCTCTGAAACCTGAGCGTTCTCATATGCCTTATCTATACCGTTTTCATTTTTATGGCTGACCTTGGATTCAAACCTTTCGATAAAGGTGAAATATTTTTGGGCAGCGTCAACCTGATCGATTTCAAACGGACATTCTTCGGCAATCTGCTTAGTGTTAAGAGCGGCAACAGTGAATTCAATAATTTCGTTTCCGTTATCGTCGTAAAATTTTGCGTTTGTTTTCATATATCTTATTACTATCTTGGAAACGTTATCGAGAGAGAGCTTTACGGGCTCTGCGGCGATAACTCTTTCTCCTTTAAAAGTGATAGGTATAGCGTAGCTTTCCCACTCCTTAAAAGCGTAGATAAAGTTTTCATAGGTATATGATTTTTTACCCCTGGAATTTGACGTTGAGCCGGTTTTGCTGGCGAATACAACGGTAAGGTCTTTAATTCCCGGCAATGACTTTGCAACAATAGCCTTAACGCGCTGAATGTCACGGTCAAGTCTTTTCTTACGGTTCTTTTTTTTCACAGCGGTGCAGATTATAATTAAAAGAATCAGCAAAACTATAACTGCGCATACTGCAAAAAAAATCAAAGTTCCTTTTTCCCCGAATACATCTTTCAGAAAATTCATTTTTCTATCTCCGTTTCATAAAATAATTTAGAAAAGTCCGCTTATATTTCCGTTGTTATCACAGTCTATCATGTTTGCGGCAGGACGTTTAGGAAGCCCCGGCATAGTCATAATATCGCCTGTGTATGCAACTATAAAGCCTGCTCCTGCAGAAAGCTTCAGGTCACGGACAGTTATTTCAAAATTCTCAGGCTTTCCGAGCTTCGTTGGGTCGTCGGAAAGAGAGTATTGCGTTTTGGCAACACAAACAGGAATATCTGCATGACCTAACGCTTCAATTTCCTTAATTGCTTTTTCAGCAGCTTTTGTATAAATTACACCGTCAGCACGATAGATTTCCTTTGCTATTATGTCAAGCTTTTCTTTTATAGGAAGCTTCTCATCATATAGGCAATGGAAGTTTGTAACACAGCCTTCACATTTTTCGATTGTATCGCATACCTTTTGAGCTAAGTCTGTTCCCCCGATTCCGCCCTTGGCAAATATTTCAGCAAGTGAAACCTCTACACCCATTTCAGCACAGAATTTTTTGATATATTCGATTTCAGCGTCTGTATCCGTGTGGAATCTGTTTATCGCAACAACTACCGGAACGCCGAACTTATGCATATTTTCAATATGAGTTTTCAGGTTCACGACGCCTTTTTTCAAGGCTTCTACATTTTCTTCGGTTAGCTTATCCTTTGGAATCCCTCCGTTGTATTTCAATGCTCTGATGGTCGCCACCAAAACAATACAGCTTGGTTTTAAACCGCCGAACCTGCATTTTATATCAAGGAATTTTTCCGCTCCGAGATCCGCCCCGAAGCCGGCCTCGGTAATGCAGTAATCGCCTAGCTTGAGCGCAAGCTTAGTAGCTCGTATGGAGTTGCAGCCGTGCGCAATATTTGCAAAAGGTCCGCCGTGCATGATAGCGGGATTGTTTTCCAGCGTCTGAACAAGGTTAGGCTTCAGCGCGTCTTTTAACAAAGCCGTCATTGCTCCGCAGCCGTTTAACTGTTTTGCGTAAACAGGATTTCCGTCTAAGTCATAAGCCACTAAAATTCTTTCAAGCCGTTTCTTTAGGTCGTCAAGGTCAGAGGCAAGGCATAGAATCGCCATAATTTCAGTAGCGACAGTTATCTGGAAGCCGTCCTCTCTGGGTATTCCGTTTACTTTTCCGCCAAGACCTATATTTATATATCTCAGCGCTCTGTCGTTCATATCAAGACAGCGTTTAATAAGAATTCTTCTCTGATCAATGCGAAGCTCGTTGCCCTGCTGCATATGGTTATCTATAAGAGCGCACAGAAGGTTGTTTGCCGAGGTAATTGCGTGCATATCGCCTGTGAAGTGAAGATTAATATCCTCCATAGGAACAACCTGAGCGTATCCTCCTCCGGCAGCTCCTCCCTTTATGCCGAATACAGGGCCTAAAGAAGGTTCTCTGAGAGCCAGAACAGCGTTTTTGTTTATTTTAGCCATAGCTTCCGCCAAGCCTACTGAAATTGTGGTTTTGCCTTCTCCGGCAGGGGTGGGATTGATAGCCGTTACGAGAATAAGCTTTCCGTCCTCTTTATTTTCAAGCTTTTTGAAAAGAGCTTCAGACAGCTTGGCTTTGTAATGACCGTAAGGCTCAATATCCTCTTCGCCGATACCTAATTTTTCTGCAACCTCGGTAATTTTAAGCATATTCGCCTGTGAAGCAATCTCAATGTCAGATAACATAAAAAGTCCTCCCGAATTTAAACAGTTTTTTAAACGCTAAAAACAGTATACCATATTCCAATACTAAAAACAAGAAAAAAACAAATAATCGCAGATTTGTTTTA
The DNA here is from genome assembly GCA_964617585.1 of uncultured Ruminococcus sp. Classification (GTDB taxonomy): domain Bacteria; phylum Bacillota; class Clostridia; order Oscillospirales; family Ruminococcaceae; genus UMGS1601. The sequence continues at coordinate 90,681 of CAZTXS010000002.1, read as the reverse complement.
ATATATTATAAGTGTCAGAAAATTTGCAAAGTGATATTTCAGGGGTGTTTACAATGTTATTTCAAGTCATATCGGTAAAAAGAATTATAAAATCACTGTTTTTTTTTATTCTAAGCCTTGCTGTTGTTTCCGCTCTGGCTTTTGTGTGTTCTGCATTCGTTGAGAGCCGGAAGGGTATAAAAGTGCCTATAATAATGTATCACAGCATATTAAAAGATGAAAGCAAGCAGGGAGAGTACGTTTTATCTCCCGTTGATTTGGAAAGCGATATGCTTTATTTAAAAGAACACGGCTACACTCCGATTCTTTGTCAGGACCTTATATCATATGTTTATTCTGATAAAGAGCTTCCCGAAAAGCCGGTTATCTTAAGCTTTGACGACGGCTGCTATAATAATGTTGAATATGTTATTCCTCTGCTGTCTAAATATAATATGAAAGCGGTATTTTCAGTAGTGGGAACCCTGTGCGATAAAGCGGAGGAAGAAAACGATCCGAACCCTAACTATTCATATATGTCATGGAGCGATTGCAAGGAAGCATATACAAGCGGAAGAGTGGAAATAGCTTGTCATTCTGATGACTTTCACACCTTGGGAAACAGGTTTGGCGCAAAAAAAATTTCAAATGAAAGTTATGACGAATACAGGTCTGCGTTTATGTCGGATACTCTTAACTTTTTAGACAAGATAAAAAGCAAAAGCGAAATAATTCCGAATACTTATGTTTACCCCTACGGCGGAATCTCCGAGGAGAGCCTTCAGTTTGTAAAGGCCTGCGGATTTAAAGTCAGCTTCGGCGTCGAAGAAAAGCAAAACTATATAACCAAAGATGAAGAATGTCTTTATTGTCTTAACAGATATAACCGCCCGAGCGGGATTTCAACAGAAGAATTTATGAAAAAGGCGCTTGACGAATAGCTGAAGAATAAAAAATACCTCCTGATGAAAATAATTTCAGGAGGTATTTTGCATAAGGCTATTTTGTCTTTGCTTTTTTTATTTTTGACCATTTTCCATAGGTTTTCAAGGTCTTTCCGGAAAATGAGGTATATGTTTTATATGCTCTCACTTTAACATAGTATTTCTTCTTTGATTTCAGACCTTTTATAATTTTTGACTTGCGGTTTGTTTTTATAACAACGACCTTTTTGCCCTTGGTCATTTTTTTATTAAGTCCGCACTTAATCTGATAACCGCTGACGTTTTTAAGCTTTTTCCATTTAACCTTGAGCTTTTTTTTATTTGGGGTTATCTTTTTTATAAGCGCTTTTTTTACCGCAGGCTTTTTCACAGCGTCGCTTGAGGAGGTTACAGCAGTATTATTTGTGCTGTTTGTTTTTGAAACAGATGATGTCTGAGTCGGCTGTTCGTTATCTGATGAATCGTCTAAAAAGGCTGCGGTAATGCCGTTTGATTCGGCATAAGTCGCCGCAGTTGAGCCTTTATTGCAGATTATGGTGAAATCATCATATTTGTTTCCGTTTTCGTCATAGCCCAGACATTGATATTCAAAATTAATATCGTCCGAATTAATTACTATGCTTTTAAGTGAGTCGCAACCTGCAAAAGCCCTGTAACCGATTGTTTTGATACGGCTTCCCAATGTTACCGAGCTTAAATTTTTGCAGTTTAAAAACGCTTCGGAGGCAATATAGTAAATGCCGGTTGATATAGTCAAATCTTCAAGATATTCGTTGCCCTCGCATGAGTTCAGTCCTATTGTTTCAAGAGGAACGCTGCCGTCCGGCGGGACAAATAAAGAATTTTCTTCAGTGACGGTGTAATTGCTGTTTATGGTCAGCTCCGCCGACGCACCGACATATCTGTACAGATAATAAGTTCCGCTTTCATATGTAAAAACAAAGTCGGGAGATTTTTTTACCCTTATTGTGTATGTTCCGCTGTCGTCAGGGTTGAGCAAGCCTGTTTTAAAATAATAAGTTTCACCCTCAGACATTTTCTGTACCATTTTCAGATAGGGCATCTCACCATAGACTCCGGGATAATAAAAATCAAACTCGACATACTGAAGTTCATTCCCATCGCTGTCGTATAGAGTTGCTACCGGCTCTGTATATGTATAGGAAGACGGGAACACATAGCTTTTTGTGCCGATAGCTTCAAAAAGATAATAACCGTCCTCGGAAGCGGTAAAGCTTGCTAACAGATAATCTCCGCTGCCTTCAACCGTAACGCTATAGCTTGTGTCTTCGTCTATAGGCTCGGCGTCGTTTAGGTCTATGGCGGACGAGTAAATTAAAACATCAAGCGGTATGACGGCCATGAGTATCAGACATATTGATATAATAACTGAAATTACTCTCTTCATGTTTTTAATAATACTCCCTATGGGGAATACGCTCTCCTCTCTGAATTCTGAGCCGGAAACGCCCGGGGAATGATCCTTTAAGCTTATAAATTATTTCAGCTTTTTGGCTCATATTCAAAATTTTATCATATATTTATTATACATACTAATGAATAAATAGTCAATGAAAAGTATTTAGATTTATAATGACGGGCAAGCCCTTATTGAATAAGCTGTTAATAAATCCGAACGATTGATGAATAATAATTTTGGTATATTATTATTTTTCTAAAACAAAAATATGCAAAAAAATATCGTTAGTTTTGATGTTTTTGTTTAAAACGTAGAATGTTAAAAAATTAACAATATTCTATTGACAACGGCTATTTGACATATTATAATTATATCGATAAATAAATACTGATTATTTATCAGGTTTGCGAGGTGGTTAGGTGACAGGGTCTGAAAAATCAGTATCAAGACAGACTGTCAAACGGCTTCCTGATTATTTGACCTTTTTAAAAGGTAAAGCAAAGGAAGGTGTTATTAATATCTCGGCGCCTACGGTAGCCAGGGGGCTTAGTTTAAACGAGGTTCAGGTCAGAAAGGATTTGTCGGCTGTAAGTGAAAACGGCGGAAAACCAAGAACAGGTTACCTTTTAAGCGAGCTTATTTTGGATATTGAGAAATATTTGGGCTATGATAATGTTAAGGATGCCATTGTGGTCGGAGTCGGGCATTTGGGCATTGCGTTAATGTCGTTCGAGGGCTTTAAGAATCACGGACTTAACGTTGTTGCAGGCTTTGATACGGATAAGAATCTGATAGGCAAAGAGGTTCACGGCAAAAGGATATTTTCAAATGACAGGATAGTTGATATTTGCAAAAGGCTTAACATTCATCTGGGTATAATAACCGTTCCGGATGAATATGCGCAGGAAATTTGCGATATTATGGTTGAGGCAGGCATTTTGGCTATATGGAATTTCGCTCAGGCACACTTAAAAGCGCCGGAAAACATAATTGTTCAGAATGAAAACCTTGCGGCGTCGCTTGCAATTCTGTCCAAATCAATCAGGATAGATTAAACTATACAGTAAATTTTTTATGAATAGGAGAGATTTCTTTATGAGTAACAAAAAAGAAGCGGCAGAAGTGAAAACGGATGTTGTTGACAGCGTTGAAGCTTTAGACTTAAGACTCAAGGAGCTGAGAAAGGCTCAGGAGGAGTTTGCGGCATTTTCTCAGGAAAGGGTAGATAAAATCTTTAAGGCGGCGGCTATGGCTGCGAACAAGCAGAGGATTCCTCTTGCTAAAATGGCAGTTGAAGAAACCGGAATGGGAATTGTCGAGGATAAGGTCATTAAGAATAACTATGCGGCTGAATATATCTATAACGCATACAAGGATACTAAAACCTGTGATATTATCGAGAGAGATGAAGCTTACGGAATGATTAAGGTTGCAGAGCCTATCGGAGTTGTCGCAGCGGTTATCCCTACAACAAACCCGACGTCAACGGCAATATTCAAAACTCTTATCTGCTTAAAGACAAGAAACGCAATTATAATTTCTCCCCACCCAAGGGCTAAGAATTGTACTATTGAAGCGGCTAAGGTAGTTCTTGAAGCGGCGGTTGAGGCAGGAGCGCCTGAGGGAATTATCGGTTGGATTGACGTTCCATCGCTGGAGCTTACAAATATGGTAATGAGCGAAGCTGATATTATACTCGCTACGGGAGGACCGGGAATGGTTCACGCCGCATATTCAAGCGGTAAGCCTGCGCTCGGCGTTGGAGCGGGTAACGTGCCGGCTGTTATTGACAAGTCGGCTGACATAAAAATGGCTGTTAGTTCGATTATTCACTCAAAGACCTTTGATAACGGAGTTATTTGTGCGTCTGAGCAGTCTGTTATCATAGACAAGGATATATATACGGAAGTTAAGAAAGAATTCAAAGACAGAGGCTGTTATATTTTAAATAAGGCTGAAACCAAAAAGCTCGGCGAAACAATGATTATAAACGGAGCTTTGAACTCCAAAATCGCCGGACAGTCCGCTCATACCATTGCAGAACTTGCAGGCATTGACGTTCCTGCCGATACAAAGATTCTCATAGGAGAGGTTACATCGGTTTCACTTGACGAACCTTTTGCGCATGAAAAGCTTTCTCCTGTTTTGGCTATGTATAAGTCTAATGATTTCGAGGACGCTTGTGAAAAAGCCGACCGTCTGATCAAGGACGGCGGATACGGTCATACGGCTTCTCTGTATGTAAACGCTGTAACTGAAAAAGAGAAAATCGATAAATTCGCTAACATGATGAAAACCTGCCGTATAGTTGTAAACACTCCTTCATCTCACGGCGGTATCGGCGATTTGTATAACTTCAAGCTTCTTCCTTCGCTTACTTTGGGATGCGGCTCATGGGGAGGAAACTCGATTTCTGAAAACGTTGGGGTTAAGCACTTATTAAATATCAAGACAGTTGCTGAGAGGAGAGAGAATATGCTTTGGTTCAGAGCGCCTGAAAAGGTTTACTTTAAGAAAGGTTGTCTGCCCGTTGCGCTCAGCGAGTTAAAGACGGTTATGGATAAGAAAAAGTGCTTCATTGTTACAGACCGGTTCTTATATCAAAACGGTTACACAAAATGCATTGAAGATAAATTAAACGAAATGGGAATCAAGCACGCATCTTTCTTTGACGTTGCTCCCGATCCTACTCTTGGCTGCGCTATCGAGGGCGCAAAGCAGATGACGGCTTTCGGCCCTGATGTAATTATCGCTGTCGGCGGAGGTTCAGCTATGGACGCTGCAAAAATCATGTGGGTTCTTTACGAGCATCCCGAAGCTGACTTTATGGATATGGCAATGAGATTTATAGATATCCGCAAGAGAGTTTATACATTCCCGAAAATGGGAGAAAAGGCTTACTTTATAGCTGTTCCGACTTCGTCGGGCACAGGTTCTGAGGTTACTCCTTTTGCAGTTATCACAGATGAAAAGACCGGAACAAAATATCCTCTTGCCGATTATGAGCTGCTTCCTAACATGGCTGTTATTGACGCTGATATGATGATGAATCAGCCTAAAGGACTTACTGCCGCTTCAGGCATAGACGCTGTAACTCACTCGCTTGAAGCTTATGCTTCGGTAATGGCTACCGAGTATACTGACGGTCTTGCGCTTAAGGCTTTGAAGAACATCTTTACCTATCTGCCCTCGGCATATGAAAACGGAGCTGCAGACCCGGTGGCAAGAGAAAAAATGGCTACTGCGTCAACTCTGGCAGGTATGGCGTTTGCAAATGCTTTTTTGGGAGTTTGTCACTCAATGGCTCACAAGCTGGGAGCTTATCACCATCTTCCTCACGGTGTGGCTAACGCACTGCTTATTGACAACGTTATGAGATTCAACGCTAATCCTACTCCGAGAAAGATGGGAACATTTTCACAATATCAGTATCCTCAGACGCTTGAAAGATACTGTGAATGTGCAAGCTTCCTGGGAATCAAGGGCAAGGACGATAAGGAAACTCTCGAGCTGTTTATTGAAGCTATAGACGAGTTAAAGGAAAAGGTCGGAATCAAGAAGTCTATTAAGGATTACGGCATAAGTGAAGATGACTTTATGGCTACTCTTGATCAGATGACAGAGGACGCATTCGACGACCAGTGTACCGGCGCTAACCCAAGATATCCTCTTATGAGCGAGATAAAGGATATGTATATCAAGGCTTACTACGGTGAAAAGCTTATAGAGGACTAAAAAAGTAAATATGTTGTGCAAGTGTACAAAATACACTTGCATACGGCATATGGATTTGTTATAATTGAATAAGAAATAATATGTTTATTTTGCTTATGAAATTTAATTAATAGGAGGATATTAATTATGGATTTTGAGAAAGTTTTAGCTGTCAGAAACACAAAGACGGTTTATAAAAACGGCGATAAGGCTATAAAAGTGTTTAATGAGGATTTTAAAAAGTCGGATATTTTAAACGAAGCCCTGAATCAGGCAAGAGTTGAAGAAACCGGTCTTAATATACCGTCTGTTATCGAGGTGTCGAAAATTGACGGCAAATGGGCTATTACAAGCGATTATATAAAGGGTAAAACTCTTGCAGGTCTTATGGAAGAGGAGCCTGAAAAGCTTGACGAGTATTTGGAGCGCTTTGTTGATATTCAGCTTGATATTCAGAGTAAGAAATGCCCTCACTTAAATAAACTAAAGGATAAAATGCAGGGTAAAATTTCACAGACAGGGCTTGACGCTACCACAAGATATGAGCTTCATACACGTCTGGCAGGTATGCCTAAGCATTACAAGGTATGCCACGGCGATTATAATCCGTCTAACGTTATCATTAAAGAAAACGGCGACGCATTCGTTATAGACTGGGCTCACGCTACTCAGGGAAACGCTTCTGCCGACGCTGCAAGAACTTATCTTCTTTTTATGCTTGAGGGGAAAAAAGAGGTTGCTGAAAAGTATTTGAGTATGTTCTGCGAAAAGAGCGATACCGCAAAGCAGTATGTTCAGCAGTGGATGCCTATAGTTGCAGCTTCGCAGTCTGTAAAGGGAAACCCGGAGGAGAAAGACTTCTTAATGAAGTGGGTAAACGTAGTAGATTACGAATAAGTCCGTATGGGCGGACATAAAACTCGGAGAGAGCGGTTTTTAAAGGAGAACGAAATTAAAGTTACAATATGTATCGGAAGTTCATGTCATTTAAAGGGTTCAAGACAGGTAGTCGAGGGACTTCAGAAGTTTGTGACCGAGAATAATCTTCAGGAGAAGGTTGCCCGCCATGCGTGAGCGGAGAACTTGCGTTTAAACATTTTAACGATATTGCCAAAACCGTCGTTAAGAACTAACCGACGATGAGATGCTGTAGAGCTATCGTTTCGAAAAAAACGATTACCGACGCTATCAGCATTTTAACTTGATTATATTAACGTTCGTTTCAACTGCAGTTAAATCTGTAAATTAAACGCCCGACTTACATGAAAGTATGTCGGGTTGTTTTTTACCTATATCAGTCTGAGCTGTTGATTAAGCGTAACGTGGAGATTTTTATATTTATTATAACTTAGGCAAGATGTCCCCCGCCTCTATAGGAGGCGGGTTCCATTACCCGTTCAGTAGGGGATACAATCCCCCACTGAACGGCCGGTCGGCAATGCCGACTCTTGCTGCGTTGAATGACGGGGCAAGCCCTTATTGAACTACAGCTTAGCCTTGAGCGGCGTCAAGCTGCTTAATATACGAAACGAGGTACAGAGTTCCGCAGATAACCGTGTTATGATATTTGCCGGACATTGCGTTTAAATACTCGGTTTTGGTATCAATCCCCTCAAAGGCGATTGCTTTTTCACTGTGAGAATATTTTGAATATTCTTCGTTAATTATACTGCAAAGCCGCTCTTTGGGTATGGTATCCGAAGTGAAATCGTCAACGCAGATAAATTTGTCAATATAATTGAAGAGATGCGGAACAGAGCTTCTGACGTCCTTGCTTTTAAGCGAGCCGATAACGGCGGTAACAGGTTTCGGAATCTCCTTTAGAATGTCCGCCAAAGCATTCATTCCTCCGTCGTTATGACTTCCGTCAAGAATGACATAGCAGCTTATATCACTGTTCGGAGAGAGTAAAACTTCTGTTCTGCCTATGACAAAAGCGTTTTTCAGACCTCTTTTTACGGCGGAATCTGATATATTAAATCTGCTTTTCAAAAGGTCCGCAGCTTCAATGGCGGATAAAGCGTTTGCTATCTGGTGTCTGCCGTACATAGAAAGAGAATAGGGTGTATTTTTGTATATAAAAGAAGTATCGCCTAAAGCCGCGCTTTGAATTTCAAGCTTTGACAGGTCGGGTATAATTAGTAAAGAATTGTTGTTCAGTGCGGTTTTTGATATAACCTTTACAGCTTCGTTCGGGTTGAACGGCGATAAAACTACCGGGCAATGTGGTTTAATAATTCCGGCTTTCTGAACGGAAATTTCATGAATGGTATTTCCGAGTATCGCCGTGTGATCGTGTGAAATGGAGGTTATAATCGAAACAAGAGGCTTTTCAATTACATTTGTACAATCTAAAAGACCTCCCAGACCTGTTTCAAAAACAACCGCTTCACATTTTACCTTCTTAAAGTATAGCAACGCTACAGCCATTGTAATTTCAAAGCCTGAAAAATCTCTCTCGTTATTTATTTCGTCAAGCTTCGACTTAACTTCAAAACATATTTTTGCAAGCTCCTCTTTTGGGATAAGACCGTTCATAAAGCGTATTCTGTCGCGAAACTCAACAATATACGGTGAAGTGAAAAGCCCGGTTCTCACGCCCGATTCGCATAATATTTCATTAATCATAGAGGCGGTCGAGCCTTTGCCGTTTGTGCCTGCTATGTGGATAAATTGCAAAGAATCCTGAGGATTTCCCAGCAGGTTTAAAAGCCTTTTAACCCTTGAAAGATCATTTACCTTCTTGCCCAGCCGTGAAAATCCCGTTATGAAGCTCAAGGCGTTTTCAAATGTGAAATCTGTTTTCATTTATAAAATCTCCATTGTTTACTTTTAAATAGTATAACACGATATTTTATACTTTTTATTAAGTTTTTAAAAGCAGGGCGTAAGATTGTGAAAATTAATAACCAGTTCACAATTAGGCGGTATACTACCTTTAATGTGTTTTGATTTCTTTTTGAAACGGCGGTGCGTTGTATGAATGATAAAAACAAGGAAAACAAAAATTCTGAAGAAAGAATGTCTTTAGCCGCAGACAAAAGTCTTATACCTGAAGATGACTTTGACTTTGAACGCAAACGCTTTGAGGAGCAGAAGAACGCTCGTGAGCGTTATGAAAAAGAGCTTGCGGAATATAATGAGCGTAAAGAACTGGAACGCAGAGATTATGAAAAAAAGCTTGAAAGCGAGAAGATTGAGCTTGTCAAGCTGAAAACCGGGGTTATCGATGAAAGCGATATAATAAAAGAAGAGGTTTCGGATCCCATAAAGCTGAGTAAAACGCAGTGGATAAAAAATTTTTGGTGGCATAATAAGATTATCATTATCCTTGTGATGCTTGCCGTTGTTGTTGTGGCTTATATAACTTATGATTCACTTTCAAGGGTAAAGCCGGATATAAAGATAATTATGACGGTAAATAACGGTCTGACTAACCGCATCGAGGAGATTGAAGATTATTTTGAGCGGTTCTGTCCCGATATAAACGGCGACGGAGAGATTAAAGCGCAGATAATTTCCGTTCCGCTTACAGACGATACGGACGATTATGTACAGATACAGCAATATCAGGAAACCTATCTTGCTAATATGCAGACGGGTGAGATAATATTCATTCTGACCGACGACAAGACCGATACTGACATTTACAGTGAGAACGACAGCGACAACCTTCTGGCGGATGTTTCCGAAGAATTTGAAAATAACGAATTTGTAACTGAAAAAGGACTTTCCCTTAAAGGAGATTATATTGAGGACGTGTTTAAGTATCATACAGATTATCCGCAGAATATTTATCTCGGTATGAGAAAGCCTATAAAGACCCTCAAGGACAGTAAAGAAGATATGCAGGAAAACTATGATGCGGCTTATGAAATATTTAAGGCTATGGCTGAGGATATAAAAGAATACACTAAGGAAATAAGCTCGGAAAGCGCTTCATCGTCGGACGGGGCTTCCGAGAGCTTGTCCGGGTAGAAAAAAGTCGGAGGATTAAATTATGAAGGATAAGAAAAAAAGTTTATTAATGCGCATTATTGTTTTGACAGTTGCAGCGGCAATGGTTCTCGGCATCATTGTTGGGGCGGTTTATCAAGGCGCAGTAGGAAGTATGTAAGGGTAAGGTTTTTAATATGGTTCATATAGGCAACGAATGGGACGAGATTTTAAAGGAAGAATTTAAAAAGGATTATTATTTGAAGCTTCGTGAGTTTCTGAAGCGTGAATATGCCACAAGACGGATATATCCGGATATGTACGACATTTTCAACGCCTTGAAATACACCTCTTACAGTGATGTCAAAGCGGTTATCTTAGGGCAGGATCCTTATCACGGGGCAGGGCAGGCGCATGGACTTTGTTTTTCGGTTAAGGAGGGCGTACCTTTTCCGCCGTCGCTTAAAAATATTTTTAAGGAGCTTAACGCAGATTTAGGTATTGCTCCGCCGAAGAACGGTACTCTGACCCCTTGGGCGAAGCAGGGAGTGCTTCTTATGAACACTGCTCTTACTGTTCGTGAAGGACAGGCGAACAGTCACAAGGGGGTTGGCTGGGAGATTTTGACCGACGAGGTTGTCAGAAAGCTGAATCAGCGTGAAAAGCCTATTGCTTTTATCCTTTGGGGAGGAAATGCAAGATCTAAAAAGGCTCTTATTACAAACCCTGTTCACGGTATTTTTGAAGCCGCTCATCCAAGCCCTCTGTCAGCATTTAACGGCTTTTTCGGATGCAGACATTTTTCAAAGGTCAATGAGTTTTTGATTTCTTCCGGGCAGGAGCCTATTAACTGGGAGCTAAGCTGAATTAGATTTCCGAAAGCAAGAGCTTTAAAAGTTAAAGAATAAAACAATATACAACTAAGGTAAGATGTCCCCCGCCTTTATAGGCGTAGGGTTCCCTTACCCGTTAGTAGCGGGATACAATCCCCTACTGAACGGCCGGTCGGCAATGCCGACCCTTGCTGCGTTGAATGACGGGCAAGCCCTTATTGAATAAACCCCGGCTGACCTAAAATCAGTAAGCCGGGGTTTTGTGCGTTTTTCTAACAATTCTCTAAATGCTTTTCTCTTTCGTTTATATAGGTTATCATAAGTTCGACAGAGCCATCTATACCAATCTGAGAGGAGTTTATGCATAAATCGTAGTTTTTAGCTTCTCCCCACTTCATATCTGAGTAATAGTTGTAATAGTTCGCTCTGTTTTTATCGGTCTTTTTGATAAAGTCACGCACTTTATCCTTTTCAATGTCATAACGGTCTAAAATTCTTTTCTTCTTGTTTGCCAAATCTGCGTTTATGAAGAAGTTTATAACATTCTTTCGGTCTTTTAAGATGTAATCGGCGCATCTCCCTACAATGACACAAGGACCCTGCTCGCCGATTTTCTTAATTGTGTCAAACTGAGCAAGAAAGAGCTTGTGGTTTAATGGCATATCAGGTCGGATTTTGCCATCGGAGCTAAGAGGATAAGTACCCATAACTAAGGAGTAAAGCAGACTGTTTGAATGCGATTCATCATTTCTGTAGAAAAGCTCCTCACAAATTCCGCTCTCTTTAGACGCCATTTCAAGAAGTTTTTTATCGTAAAAAGGAATTCCCAGCCGATTTGCCAGCTTTTCACCGATTTCACGCCCTCCGCTTCCGAATTCTCTGCTTATAGTAATAATTGATTTCACAACAAAAACCTCCTTTCAAAAATTCACGTGTTTGTATTTGTTGCTGTTATTAGTATAACACATTATTTTACGTTTTTCACTTATTCTTTTTAACAATTTTACATTAATTTCTTTGTGCAATAAGTCAATAAAATTGCGTATACATCGGATTTTAACGGTTAAAATATAGATATTAATGTAAATAACTAATATTGAAACATAGAAAGGGATTTTACTTATGAAACTTAGTCAGTCACAGTACAGCGAGCTGTACAAGGAAGCGTCAATGGGAACAAAGTCGTGGATAACCATTCCGAAAGCTTTTGTTATAGGAGGTCTTATCTGCACATTTGGGGAGGTTCTGCTGAATCTCTATGAATATCTTGGAATGAGCAAGGATAACGGGGCTATGCTTACCTCAATTACTCTTGTGTTTCTATCCGCTTTGTTTACAGGGCTGGGACTTTATCAAAAGCTGGCGAAACACGCCGGAGCAGGAACTCTTGTGCCGATAACAGGCTTTGCAAACTCTGTGGTTGCGCCTGCTATCGAATTTAAAACAGAGGGTCTGATTTTAGGTTTAGGAGCCAAAATCTTTATAATTTCCGGACCGGTGATTTTATACGGAACATTAGCTTCAATGGTATATGGTCTTATTTACTATATATGCACCAAGCTTTTTTAGTCTGCCCGGATTGAAATTTTCATCTCGATATGCTAAAATACAAAAGAGGTGAAGCTGATGCTATCTGGAATTCTGTCAAAGGAAGATTGCTCAAAATGCAAAATATGCTGTGAATTTGACGACAGCGATTTGTGGGAAACTCCTGTTATATATGAGGACGGTATGAAAAGCATACTTGAAATAAATCCGGCTCAGGAATTTTTGGAGAAGGATTTCGGCGGCGGAAAGCTAAGGCTTTTAAAGCTTCATAAGCAGGATGACAGTCTTTATCCCTGCACTATGCTTGACAGAACCAAAGGCTGTATGCTGGGTAAGAATAACAAACCCTTCGACTGCAAAATCTGGCCTCTGAGAGTTATGAAAAAGGGTAAAAAAACCGTTATCGCTCTGTCGCCCGTCTGTCCGGTTATAGCTGAAAAGCCGATTGCCGACGTAAAAGCCGTTGCAGAGGATCTGGCGGACGAGATTTTCGCTCAGGCAAAGCTTCATCCTGAAATAGTTAAGGATTATATTGACTGCTATAAAATCTTAGTTGAAGAGTAAATTAGTTATAACTTAGGTAAGATGTCCCCCTCCTCTATAGGCGGCGGGTTTCATCACTCGGTCAGCAATGCCGACCCTTGCTGCGTTGAATGACGGGCAAGCCCTTATTGAAAAAAATGCCTCCCTCGAATTTTCGAAGGAGGCATTTTTTATTGTTCTTTTATTTTTTCTTTCTTGCCTGAGCCTTAGCTATAAGCTTCTTTTGCTTATGTTCCTGCCAGCATACCCAAAGGGTAGGAGCAAGGCAGTTTGAAGAATAAACTCCGGCAAGCATTCCTATAATAAGCGGGAACGCAAAGCTCAGGATTGACGACACGCCCGAGATAACGCAAACGATACATACGATAGCCATTGCCATAATTGTTGTAACGTTTGTGTGAATAGAACGTCCGATTGTCTGAGTAACAGAGATGTTTACCAAATCTGCAACGTCAGCCTTTCTGCCGTAGATTCTCTTATTCTCACGAATGCGGTCGTAAATAATAATTGTTGCATTGATAGAGTATCCGAGAATTGTCAGAAGAACCGCCATAAAGTTAGCGTCAATATCAAATCCGCAGATAACAAAGCATCCGAATACCATCAGCATATCGTGTACAAGCGCAACAACCGCCATACATCCTGCTGAAATACCGCCGATTTTCCTGAATCTGAAACCGATGTAGATAATCATTATTACAACCGAAAATATAACGGCAACCAAACATTTGATAAAGAACTCTTTACCGTTTGAAGGTGAAACGTCGTTAGAGCCGTAAACTTCGAGGTTATTGTCCTTTAATTCGCTTTGAAGAGCGTCTGTAAGCTCAATCTGTTTTGTATTTTTCAAGCCTTCGCCCGACGCAAATGACAGCGTAACCGTTTTTGACGAATCCGCCATGCTTTCGCCTGTCGTAACCGTTGCTTTTTCATCAATTGCATCGCTTACGATTTTTTCAACCTTAGAGGTATCGATTTCACCTTCGTATGAGTATGTTATTTCTGTTCCGCCCTTAAACTGGATTGCCAGGTTAAGTCTGCCGCACAGAGCGACAACTATAGAGATAACGATTAATGCCAAAGAAACAATATAGAAAATCTTCTTGTGTCCGCAAACGTTAAGCGGTTTCTTTTGTGCGTTTTTTGATTCATCCTTTACAACTTCCGTTGCAGGAGCGTTAGTCTTTTTAGTCATGCTTAACACCTCCGTAAAGTCTTGGATTTTTAAAGCATTTGAACTTTGAAAGTGATGAAAGCATTAATCTTGATGCGAAAATTCCGAACACAAAGTTCAGAATAATACCTACAAGCAATGTATAACCGAGCGAGTAAATCGTTCCGGCGGTTGAAGCTCCGAACGAGAAGAAGATAAAGTTAAGCATCTTTGCAAACAAGCTGTCCGTAGGTCCGAAAGCTCCCATAAGTATAACTGCGACAAATACGACCGTGATGTTACTGTCAAATACCGCCGACCATGCTCTCTTATAACCGACTTCGATAGCGCCGTTTAATGTTTTGCCGTTTTTAAGCTCTTCTTTTATTCTTTCAAAGGTAACAACGTTTGCGTCAACGCCCATTCCGACAGCAAGAATAATACCTGCGATACCCGGAATAGTAAGCGTGAAGCTTTCTATACTAGGGAAGAATCCCGATATAGCTGCTATCGTGCAAACTACCTGTCCGACAAGAGCAATAGAAGCAACCGCTCCCGCAAGCCTGTAAATGCAAATCATATAAATGCAGATAAGTGCAAATGCGATAACTCCTGCGATAAGCATTGCGTTCAAAGCTCCGGTTCCGAGCGTCGGAGAAATAATGTCCGTACTTGTAGCCTCAAGCTTGAACGGAAGCGATCCTGCGTTAATCTTATCAGCAAGCGCCTTAGCGCTGTCATAAGTGAAATCACCCTCAATAATGCACTTTCCGTCTGTGATAGCTGTGTTTACCGAAGGAGCGGAAATGCAGTCGTCGTCCATGTAAATAGAGATGTATCCGCTTCCGGCAAGACGCGATGTAGCGTCTGCAAACGCTGTCTTACCATCATTGTCGAATTCAAGGCTTACAACGTTTTCGGTTGTGTTGTTGTCTGTCTGTTGGATTGTAGCTTCAGCTTTTGTAACCTGATCGCCTGAAAGAATCAAAGCTCCGTTTGGATCTTCCTGACCTTCTCTGAAAGCCAGAATAGCGGTTTCGCCTAATTCCTTAACGGCAGCCTCAGGATCAAAGCTTGTGTCGCCTGCCTGCCATGGGAAGCTGACAACTACTCTTTTGTTGTTGTAGTCAACATAAACTTCACTGTCTGTAATGTTCAGGCTGACAAGTCTTTGCTCGATAACCGATTTGGCTGCGTCCATATTAGAGTCGGTAGCTTCGTAGCCGTCGGCAGGTTCAAACGTAGCGTTTACTCCGCCTTGGATATCGATTCCCCATCTGATTTCATCTACGCCCTTGATGTAAGAAGTTCTTGTATCGCCGTATTGAGAGTGGATACCTACAAATGTGAGATAACCGAGTAACGCTATGATTACTACAACAATAAAGAACACGGGCTTCTTTACTTTTCGCACTGTTCGTCCTCCTAGGTATGTAAATTGTAAAATTGCGTTGGAAATCGCAAAAATATTCACTAAATAATTATAACTAAATAATCGTATCTTGTCAAGTGGTGGAAATGATTTATATAAAAAACAGAAAAAAGCGTCTGTACCGAAAAATGGCACAGACGTATCTTTTAAATTTATACAAAAAACGGTTTATTATTTACTTAAAAGAATTGAAATATTTTGTAAATAATTTGTTATTCCTCCATCTGTTTGCTTAAAAACATGGCGGCAGCCTTTGTCAGAATAAGCTTATTCTGATCTCCTTTTGCGTTTTCATCGTTTGCCAAAAGAGCGACCGCCCCGGTCACAGAGCCCTCTGAGATTATAGGAGATATAGCAAGAGCCATTTTTGAAACGCCTTCTATCGGCATTACAGGGCTTTCTCCGTTTTCATAAGTGAAGGATTTTCCGCTTTGGAAAAAGTCCTCCAAAGCCTGTGAAACCCTGCGTTCAGAATATTCTTTCTTGCCCTGTCCGGAAACTGCTACGACGTGATCTCGGTCAAAAACCACAACAGTTCCTCCGTCAAGCTTGTGTATAACGTCGGCAGCCTGGGTGGCAGACTCGCTCAATTCATGTACAGGCGAATATTTTCTGAAAATAACGTTCCCGTCGTTATCTGTATAAATTTCAAGCGGACTTCCTTCTCTGATTCTTAAGGTTCTTCTTATTTCTTTCGGAATAACGACCCTTCCGAGGTCGTCGATTCTTCTGACTATTCCGGTAGCTTTCATTTTTTATTTCCTCCAAAATTATTTTTTATAATTACAGTAGTAATATTGTTTACATAAAACAAAAATTTATACTATTATTTTGAGGAGCAAATAATGAAAGAATTTTCTGTTTTGGAAATAAAATGAAAACAAAAAATCAGCCCGACAATAATCCGAGCTGAAAAATTTTTATTCTTTTTCTGAATTTTCCTGCAAAGCGGTCTTTTGTTCCGCAAGCAAATCCCTTATTTCGGTGAGAAGCTTAATATCAGTAACGGGAGCGGATTCTTCCTCTTTCTGTTCGTCTTTTTTTACCTTTTTGCCTAATTCATGAGCTTTGTTTAAGGCCGTAACTATCAAAAATATAGTAAAAGATATGAGCAGAAAGCTTATTATTGCGTTGATAAAGCTTCCTATGCCGAATCCTCCAGGAGCCCAGTCGGCGAATTTTTCAATTCCCGATTTTCTTAAAACTATACCCAGAATAGGAGTAAGTATATCTTCAACCAGCGATGTAACTATCGCTGTGAAAGCAGAGCCTATAATCATACCTACTGCCAGGTCAAGAACATTTCCTTTTGATATGAATTCTTTGAATTGAGTCAAAAAACCTTTTTTCTTTTCCACTTTAATACCAAACCTTTCTTCCGAGCCCGCAGCTTGCTTCGACCCGCAAAATTGCCGCCGTTAACGCTGATTTCCGCACAAAAGAATTAAATCGGCAGCCTGTGAAAATATAATAACATATTTTATTCGACCGTTCAAGAGCATATGCGACGAAAAACACCATTTTTCATATTTGTAAAACTTAGCACGGCTTTTCTGCCTTGCTTTTTAATAAATATAGTAGTATAATATTTTTAAATATGTTATAAGGAATGATGAAATATGCTTCGCAGTTTAATACCTGAACAGAATCTAAATATTTTCTACGGAATTTTAATACTTGCAAGCTTTTTTATGGCGTTCGGAGGAATAAAGCTTTTCAGAGGATTTCTTCCGAAAGACCAGGGCAGGGAATTTGCCGTAAACGGAAAGCTTTCCGAGGGCAAACCCAGAGGAGCGGGAATTATTCTGATAACGGTGTTTATATTATCGTCCGTGCTTTTTGTTCCGCTTAGCTCCGAGCTTTTAATTTATCTTGCTTTGATTTTCATTGAAATGATGAGCGGTTATTTAGACGATGGTTCAAAGGTTCCGTGGGGCGAGTTTAAAAAAGGCTTTATTGACCTTATAGTATCAGTGAGTGTTTCGGTTACGTATTATGCGTTTAACGGAAGCACAATAAGCTTTGCCGTACTGGGCGTACACAACGTAAAGATTCCGCCTGTTCTGTTTATAATTTTAGGAGCGGTGCTTGTCTGGGCGGCTGTGAATGTTACAAACTGTTCGGACGGCGTTGACGGACTTTGCGCAAGTCTGTCGCTTATATCATTTTTCACGGCATATATTTTGCTTTTCTTTGTCGGAAAAGACGACGGATTCAGTTTGATGCTTCTCATAATAATAACGGTTGTACTTGGTTATCTTTGGTTCAACGCTTCCCCAAGCAAGCTGCTTATGGGGGACGCAGGTTCAAGAGCGCTGGGAGTAATTTTGGCGTTGGCATTTTTAAAAACCGGATCGCCCGTCACATTTATTTTCGGAGCGTTTATGCTGATAATCGACGGCGGACTGGGCTTGATAAAAATTGTTTGTATAAGATATTTTAATATGAAGAATTTTATGAAGAGTATAAGAACTCCCGTCCATGATCAGATGAGAAAGGTTAAGGGCTGGAGCGACGCTCAGGTTGTGTTCAGATTCAGTATTTTGCAGCTTGTTATTTCGCTGGTTGCCGTTGCTTTGGCTTTAAAATTTTAGGAAGTTCAAATGAATTAAAGGGGATGGATTTGTTTGTTAGGATACTATAACTATTCGGTTATCGTTACATATATAGGCCTTGCATCGTCAATTTTCGGCATAACTCAGGTTATTGAAGCATATTCGGGTCACGGGGATTATTCCCTGCCGTTTTTGTGTTTGCTTTTATCAGGCCTTTGCGATATGTTTGACGGAAAGATTGCAAGAAAAATGAAAAACCGTACCGAGCGTGAAAAGATTTTCGGAATCCAGATAGATTCGCTTTGCGACCTTGTATGCTTCGGGGTGTTTCCGGCGATTTTGGGTTATTCTCTTGGGTTTAACTACGGACTCGGACTTGCGGCGGCGTATTTTATTATTCAGGGAGCGGTTATAAGGCTTGGCTTTTTTAACGTTATGGAGCAGGAAAGACAAAAGCAAACCGATGAAAACAGGGTTGAGTACAGAGGGCTCCCCGTTACTTCGGTAGCTATAATTCTTCCTATAATATATCTTGGAAAAGCCTTTGTAGGAATGAAGCTTTTCCCGTATATTTTTCAGATTTTTATGATAATTATAGGCATTTTGTTTTTACTTAAGTTTAAGATAAAAAAGCCTCATCTGAGAGGAATATTACTTCTTTTCACTATAGGTATTTTAATTCTGATAGGATTTATAAGAGGACAGCTTAAGTAGCTTAAAGAATATGAAGTGTGAAAATATCTGAAACGGAAAAAATTCTGACAGGGAAATATTATTATGAAATACAGAGATTTATCGGGTAATGAATTTTATAACGACACTTTTCAGGACAGGCTGTTAAAGTGTATATATTCTTCTTATATTGGCAGAGCGCTGATAAAACCGCTGACCTGCCGCAGGGTATCTGATATATGCGGAGCTTTTCTCGGATCAAGGGCTTCTAGGTTTTTGATAAGACCTTTTATAAAAAGAAATAATATAGATATGGATATGTTTGAAAAGGGAGAGGCTTCAAGGGTTGAAAACGGTTTTGAAGTGCGTGCAAACGACAGGTATTTCGGTTATTCATCGTATAACGACTTTTTCACAAGAAGGATAAAAAAAGGCGGGCGCATTATCGGGGAAAGCGGTATTATTTCTCCGAGCGACGGAAAGGTTTCCTGCTACAGGATTTCAGACGGCGCAGAATTTGAGATAAAAAACTCGGTTTATTCGGTTTCATCGCTTCTCAGAAGCAGAGCTTTGGCAGAAAGATTTAAGGGCGGTTATGCCGTTATTATCAGGCTGTCGGTTGACGATTATCACAGATACTGTTATTGCACTGACGGAAAGAAATCCGCTGACAGATATATAAACGGCGTTCTTCATACCGTTAATCCATCGGCTTTTGACAGCGTTGAGGTTTTTAAAGAAAACTCAAGGGAATACTGCGTTATTAAAACGGACAGGGATATTGTAGTTCAAATGGAAATCGGAGCGTTGATGGTAGGCAGGATAACAAACAGGGATAAAGGTTCATGCAGCGTTAAAAAGGGAGATGAAAAGGGGTATTTTGAGTTCGGCGGCTCGACCATAGCGCTGCTTCTTCAAAACGGAAGAGAACCACAATCCGAATTTTTGAAAAATACTTTCGACGGCTTTGAAACTATAGCGCTTCAGGGCGGGAATATTGCGGATTAACGCCGGGCATACTATTTCAATAAGGGCTTGCCCGTCATTCAATGCGGCAAGGGTCGGCATTGCCGACCAGTCGGTCAGTAGGGGATTGTATCCCGCTATTGACCGGGTAATGGAACCCGCTGCCTATAGAGGCGGGGGACATCTTGCCTAAGTTATATATTAAATTTTAGGACTGGTAAAATTAATGAATAAACACGATTATGAAAAACTGGACAGGGAAAATGCTTATTTCGGCAGTGATTTAGGGGCAATTATTATCGGTGAGGAAACTCAGTTTAAAGTGTGGTCGCCTAATTCATTTGCTGTTTTTTTGAATTTGTACAGCGGCGGCGAGGGAGATAACCTGATTGAAAGCAAACCCATGAACAGGACGGAAAAAGGCGTTTGGGAAGCTGTAGTTTCAAAGAATCTGGACGGATTTTTTTATACCTATACCTTTGAGTATGAGGGTCAGCGTTATGAAACCATAGATATATATGCAAAAGCCTGCGGCGTAAACGGCGACAGGGGAGCTGTTGTGGATTTTAAAACCACGAATCCGAAAGACTGGGATAAGGTGAAAAAACCGACCTGCAAAAATCCATGCGAAGCGGTAATATACGAAACAAATGTGAGGGATTTCTCTGTTGATAAGTCAAGCGGAGTGAGCGAGCAAAACAGAGGAAGATTTTTAGCGTTTACTGAAAGATCGACCTCCTGCGGCGGCGTTCAGACCTGCCTTGATCATTTAATATCTCTCGGTATAACTCACGTTCATTTGCTGCCTGTGTTTGATTTTGCAACAATAGACGAGAGGATTCCCATTACTGAAAATGAAGAATACAACTGGGGCTATGACCCTAAAAACTATAACTGCCTTGAGGGTTCTTATTCATCTGATCCTTATGATCCAAAGGTAAGAATAAGAGAGTTTAAGGAGCTTATTAAGACGCTTCATGAAAATAATATCGGCGTAATTATGGACGTTGTTTACAATCACACATATGAGAGTGAGAAATCAAGCTTTCATAAGACCTTTCCGTTTTATTATCATCGCACTTCAAACAACTGGTTTTCAAACGGTTCGGGCTGTGGAAACGAACTTGCCTCCGAACGTGCTATGGTGAGAAAATATATTCTTGATTCTGTAGAGTTCTGGGCAAGGGAGTATAAAATAGACGGCTTCAGATTTGATTTAATGGGACTTCACGATATAGAAACCGTAAACCTTATAAGGGATAAGCTCTGCGAGATTGATCCTCAGATTCTAATGTACGGCGAAGGATGGACCGGCGGAGATTCGCCAATGCCGTCGGAAAAGCTTGCGTACAAGTGGAACTCTTATCAGTTTGCAAGAGTAGGTCTGTTTAACGACAATATTCGTGATGCTGTGAAGGGCGGAGTGTTTAATGTTTATGACACAGGCTATGTAAGCGGAAACAGGGATATGTCGGGGGTTATAAAAAGATGCCTGACAGGAAGTATTCCACACAGCCAGATAACAGGCTTCGACGACGCTTGCTTTGCTTATAATCCGACGCAGACGATAAATTACTGCGAAGCTCATGACAATCATACGCTTTGGGATAAGCTTACGATAAGCGCTGAAAACCGCACTTTAGACGAGCGTATAAGAATGGATAAGCTTTCGGCGGCGATTATAATGCTTGCTCAAGGAGTTCCGTTTTTAGAGCTGGGGCAGGACTTTCTTCGCTCAAAGCCGATAGCTTTAAATAATCAAAGCTCTAAAGTCAGAGAAGATTATTTCAGCGGAAACAGTTATAACGCTCCCGATGAAACAAACTCTATTAAATGGAATCAAAAAGCGGAAAATTTAAGCGTTTTTAAATTCTATAAGGCTTTGATTGATTTAAGAAAAAAACATCCTCAGTTCAGACTTAGCCGAAGAGAGGATGTAGAAGCTTCTTTTAAGTTTTTTGATACGGGAGATTGTAATATTATCGGTTATTCGCTTACTGATACAGAAGGGGATGAAAGAGAAGAGCTTATAATTCTGTTCAATCCTTATGACGAAAGCCGAAAGGTCAAAATACCTGATGGTGAATATTCGGTTATTTTAAATTCTCTGGGTGAAGATGAATCGGCTTCGGGAGAAATATTCAAGAACAGTTTTGAGATGGAACAGATTTCCGCTTCGGTACTAATAAAGAAATAAAATGCTTATACGCAAAAGAACCTGACACTGTTAGATGTCAGGTTTTTTTGATTATTCAATAAGGGCTTGCCCGTCATTCAACGTGGCAAGGGTCGGCATTGCCGACCGGCCGTTCAGTAGGGATTGTATCCGCTACTGAACGGGTAATGGAACCCGCCGCCTATAGAGGCGGGGGACATCTTGGCTAAGTTATAAGTCTGCCGTTTATCAAATTTATACATTTCTCAAATGATAAACAGGTATAGAAAAAAGTTTCGGTCAAGCCTTTACAAAGGCTTGCGGGGTAAAGGGAGGAGTTACTTGCCGCCATCCGCAGATAGCGAAATTCTTTTCCGTAGGGCGCTCCGAAATAGGCGAATGCTAATAAAGTCCACCGGATTTTTTTAGCAGAGGGAAAGCACTGCAAGAGAGGGCGTTCCCTAACGCAGTGCGACCCATGCACGCTTTCTGTCTTTTGGAAACTTGTAAAATGTTAAGGTTCATGAAACGGCAGGCTTTTACTTTACTTTAACTTTTCTGAGTTTTTTATTCCAACTGCTGTATACCTTAATTGCCTTGTTATTAGCATTCTTGTATGTAGCGTATGCTCTTACTCTTACATAATATGTCTTTTTGCTCTTGATCTTGCTGTTCTTGATTGTGAGTTTCTTCTTAGATGTAAACTTTTTGAATACTATCTTCTTGAAGTTCTTCTTCTTGGAAACCTGTACCTGATAGCCTGTAGCTTTCTTTACCTTCTTCCATGAAACCGTTATCTTCTTCTTAGCCTTGCTTTTAACTGTCAGCTTTGTGATCTTTGCCTGCTTCATAGCCTTCTTAGCCGCTGCTTTGTCTTTTGCAGCCTGAGCGGCCTTTGAATCGGCGGTTGTAGTTATTTTTGTAGCAATTGTGTTGGAAGTAGGTTTTGTTGTTGTAGTCGTTGGGTTATTGGGATCTATTGCTCCGCATACTGTGCAAACGCCGTTTGCATAGCTGTGTCCTTTTGCCTTTACAGTCTTAGTTTCTTTTTCTCCGCAAACAGTACACTCACGTTCCTGACTTCCTTCCTCTGTGCAGGTTGCTTCTTTTACTATTGTCCAACTGCTCCATGTGTGTGATGAAGAAATTGTTTCCGTTATAACGTCTTTGCAGGAAAAACAGGTGTATTCCCTAATAGAATTACAGCTATCAATTGAAGCTGTCAGCTCATAATGGTGTGTATGCTCCGCCGGCATTGTTGCTGTGTAATATGTAACCTTTACAACAGGGGAACTGTCCTCTATTGCATAGTATAGGTTTATACCGTTTGCTTCAGAAGAACCTGTGTAAGAAGCAAGAACCTTTTGTGTGTCAATCTTTACTGTATATTCGTCTGCTGATGAATCATAGGTACAGTCTGAGAATTTTACAAAGTTATCGTTCCATCCATCCCAATTTATGTTACTGTATGGTTTGAGAATGAAAACGTTATCGTTTGCTGAAAGACTTCCGCTTAATACTTTAAACTTGATTGTAAGAGTTTTTGACAGCTTAATGTTTATCAAATCATCTGCCACTGAAACGATATATTTATCAGTAGCGTCTATGCTGCTTGAATCAGCAATGTCCGTACCGGCTTCGATAATTTCTTTTTCTGTCTGGTATTCGTCGTTAATCACCATGCTGTAGTATGCTTTGTGTAATGCGTCATAAGCTTCTTGACATTTTTCATCATCAGAACCTGAGTTGGATAAAACAGACTCAGCATTTGCAAGAGCTGTGTTGAATACATACCAAGTTTCAGCAGTATAGCATCCTTCGTCAAGGGATGATGTGAAGGTTATAAATCTGTTGATATTTTCCGCAGGAGTTAAATAAACGCTCATTATTGCGTCAATTATCTGAGGCTGAGCTATTTCTAAAGTCTTTCTGTTAATAAGACCAAAGCTGTTTGAAATCGCTCCGTTATCCCAATAAACAGGAACACAGCCATACTTTTTTGAAAGCTCACACATTGTTTTGCAGTAATATGCTCTGAAATATGTGCTAAGAGGATCTGAACTTTCCTTGTTTATACAACCGTATTCGCCGATAACTACAGGGTAGCCCTCTGTGACAAACTTGTCATAAACTTTCTTGATTTGACCCTCCATATATTCTTCGGTGTTGCAATAGGACGCTGCCTTTTTGGAATTAGAATCCTTACCCCACTGAGAGTAAGTGCCGCTTGTGTCATCACCGCAGAAATCCCATGGGTCATAGTAGTGAACGGAAATCATTATTCTCTGTTCATCTGACGGGACAGACGCATCTCTCTTTAAATCTGTAGGAATTGAAAATCCGTAATTTCCGACAGTATAGTCTATGTTGGTATACCAACCCGGTACAAGCAGCCAGCGTTTTGCGTTGTTTCCGCCTGTCTGACGAACTGTGTCAACAAAAATCTGGTTATATTTGTTGAGATTTTCATATGCTTCATTTGTCATGTTGTTTGCACCTTCTTCGTTCATTGACTCGAAAATAAGATGCTCGTCATAGTCTTTGAAGCGTTCTGCAATCTGTTTCCAGACTGCTTCATATTTAGCTCTTATTGCAACCTGATCTTCTTCAGACTCGCCGCACAAAAGCCAACTTCCGGTAACTGTATAATATCCATCGCCGTGAATATTCATAATTACATAAAGTCCTTCAGCTACAGCATAATCAATAACCTCTTGTACTCTGTTTAACCATGCAGCGTTTATTGTGTAGTTAGGACCTTCGCCTATGTAGCTTAAATATGATACAGGAATTCTTATAGATTTGAACCCTGCTTCTTTAACTGTTTGAATAAGTTCTTTTTTTATAACAGGATTACCCCAAGCTGTTTCACTGGGAGTTCCTGAATTTGAAGCTTCAAGCTGATTTCCCAAGTTCCAGCTTGCGCCCATAGCTTCAACTATCTGTGATTGGTTAAGGTCGGTGAATTCATCGTCATAGCTGTCAACGGCGCTTACTGCAGCGGGAAATGCGCAGAGAACTGACGACGCAGCCATAACAGAACATATCAGACCCGAAATTAATTTCTTAAAATTCATAATTATATCCTTTCTTTCTTTGCGGTTTAATGCAAAGTTTATTTTGTTAATTATACTATTTTTATTTGTGTGATGTCAATAATAATAGTATTTTATTTATAAAAAATGTTAGGTTTTATAGACTGTAAGAAATAATAAGGCTTAAAAATTATCTGGAACATATATCATTAAACGGATATTAATTCTTAATCGAAAAGTCTTTATTTTTTTAAAAAAGTGTTGTATAATATATAAACGCACATTGAAATTTTCAATAAGGGCTTGCCCGTCATTCAACGCGGCAAGGGTCGGCATTGCCGACCGGCCGTTCAGTAGGGGATTGTATCCCACTACTGAACGAGTAATGGAACCCGCCGCCTATAGAGGCGGGGGACATCTTGACTAAGTTATATTTCATATAGGATTTTTACTTTGCCTTAACCGGCAAAAAAATCTTGTTTGTAAGGGAGATTTTTATGGAGAAAATTTATAATCTCGGAATAGACGTTGGTTCAACTACTGTAAAAACAGTAATTCTGGACGGCGATAAAATAATTTATAATAAATACGAAAGGCACTTTTCTAAGGTTAAGGAAACGGTTGCCGATCAGCTTAGAATAATCAGAGATAAGTTCAAAGGCGAGAGATTTAAAATCGCCATCACAGGCTCG
Source organism: uncultured Ruminococcus sp. (assembly GCA_964617585.1). GTDB lineage: Bacteria > Bacillota > Clostridia > Oscillospirales > Ruminococcaceae > UMGS1601. Next base: position 65,104 of record CAZTXS010000002.1, on the reverse strand, counting down.
GCAGGGCTGGGGATTGCAAATACAGCCGGAATAGAGTTCGTTCAGGAGGTTTATTCGGCATTTGTTGCTGTAAATAAAAGCTATCCTGACGCCGATGTTGTAGTTGAGCTTGGCGGCGAGGACGCAAAAATTATATTTCTGACAGGCGGAGTTGAGCAGCGAATGAACGGCTCATGCGCAGGCGGAACGGGAGCTTTTATCGATCAGATGGCAACCCTTTTGGGAGTTACTCCTGACGAGCTGAACGAGCTTTCTCTTAAAGCTCAGAAGATTTATCCCATTGCTTCAAGATGCGGAGTTTTTGCGAAATCCGATATTCAACCGCTGTTAAATCAGGGAGCTAAGAAAGAGGATATAGCGGCTTCAATTTATCAGGCGGTTGTCGATCAGACGGTTTCGGGACTTGCTCAGGGAAGAAAAATCGAGGGAAAGGTTTTATTTTTAGGCGGACCTCTTTCATTTCTCAGCGGACTGAGAAAGGCTTTTGTCACCACGCTTAAATTAGATGAGGACCATGCGGTTTTTCCTGAACTTGCTCCGTGCTTTATGGCATATGGAAGCGCTTTGCAGGCGGAGCAGGTTTCTTCGCCTATGACGATAGACGAGGCTCTGGAAAAGATACTCAACGCAAAAACGTCAGACAACATAGTTGTCGGAGAGCCGCTTTTTAAATCAAGGGAAGAATATCACGAGTTTGTCCAAAGGCACAAGAAATCAGATCTCAAGTATGAGAACGTCAATACATATGAGGGGGACGCTTACCTCGGAATCGACGCAGGCTCGACTACGACAAAGCTTGTTTTGATAACTCCTGACGGCAAGCTTCTTTATCATCACTATTGCTCAAACCAAGGACAGCCCTTGGATATAATAGCAGACAAAATTAAGGAAATATATAAGCTTTCACAGGGACGAATCAACATAAAATCGTCTGCGGTAACGGGCTACGGCGAGGATCTTATCAAAGCGGGTCTTGGCGTTGATTACGGAATAGTTGAAACGGTTGCGCACTTTAAAGCTGCGGCTCATTTCTGCCCGGACGTTGATTTTATTATTGATATCGGCGGTCAGGATATCAAGTGCTTTAAAATTAAAAATAACGCTATTGACAGCATTATGCTGAATGAAGCCTGTTCTTCGGGATGCGGCTCGTTTATACAGACCTTTGCCCAGGCAATGGGATATGAAATCGCCGACTTTGCGAACTTAGGTCTTTTTGCGAAAGCTCCTGTTGAGCTAGGTTCAAGATGCACAGTATTTATGAACAGCTCGGTTAAACAGGCTCAAAAGGACGGAGCAAGCGTTGAGGATATTTCAGCGGGACTTTCTTCGTCCATTATCAAAAACGCTATTTATAAGGTTATACGGGCTAAATCGCCTGAGGAGCTTGGAAAAAATATAGTTGTTCAGGGCGGAACTTTCTTAAACGACGCAGTTTTACGGTCGTTTGAGCTTGAAATGGGCAGGAACGTTACTCGTCCTGCCATCGCCGGACTTATGGGAGCTTTCGGCTGCGCTTTATATGCAAAGGAAAAGGCAAAGTCCGACAAAAAGGAAAAATCTGATTTGATTTCCGAAAGCGAAATAGAAAACTTCTCATATAAACAAACCTCGGCTCAGTGCGGAGGATGCGGAGCAAACTGTAATCTGACGATTATCAGGTTCAGCGACGGACATAGGTTTATTTCAGGAAACAGGTGTGAAAAGGGCGCCGGAATAAAGACTGCGGATATGCCGCTTAATATGTTTGAGTATAAGTACGGCGTGATAAGAGAATATGAAAATATAAAGCCTGAGAACCCGATAGCTAAGGTCGGAATACCTTTGGCTCTGAGCTTTTATGATCTGCTTCCTTTCTTCCATACTGTGTTTACATCGCTTGGTTTTGAGGTAATTCTCTCAGAGAAATCTACAAGGGATACCTATTACAAAGGACAGCAGACTATACCTTCCGATACTGTTTGCTATCCTGCCAAGCTTGCTCACGGTCATATTGAAAGCCTTTTTGAAAAGGGAGTTGACTTCATTTTCTATCCGTGTATGAGCTATAATGTTGACGAGGGAGGAAGCGATAATCATTACAACTGCCCGGTTGTAGCTTATTATCCGGAGCTTTTAAAGGCAAATATGCCTCGGCTTAACGATGATAACTTTTTATCTCCTTATATAGATATAAATAAAAAGAATCATACGGCTAAAGCAATTTCAAGAGCTTTGAAAAAGTATAATATTACAAGATCTATGGTATATGATGTTCTCGATAAGGCTTATTCAAACGAGGTTCGTTTCAGAAGAAGCATAGAAACAAAGGCTAGAGAGATTATAGCTCAAGCCCGTTCAAAGGGACAGAAGATAATTGTTCTTGCAGGACGTCCTTACCACATAGATCCTGAGATAAACCACGGAATACACAAGCTTATTACATCGCTGGGTCTTGCCGTTGTCACTGAGGACAGCGTATCAAGCCTGATAGACGTTCCGCCGCTTGACGTTTTAAACCAATGGACTTATCATTCAAGGCTTTACCGGGCGGCAGAGTATGTGACAACTCAGCCTGATATGCAGCTCGTTCAGCTTGTTTCGTTCGGTTGCGGAATCGACGCTGTGACGACCGATGAGGTCAGGGCTATTCTCGAGGAAAAAGGAAAGCTGTATACTCAGCTTAAAATCGACGAGATAAACAACCTGGGTGCGGCAAAAATAAGAATGAGAAGTCTTGTGGCTTCTTTAGAAGAAAAAGAGGGTAAGTTTGAAGCATAGGCTTCAGGCTTTTCGGATAAATATTTAAAAGACCGTAAATCATTGAGAGGAGAAGTTAAATGGCTTCAGAAAGAGTTAATCAGACTGTTTTTACGGAGGATATGAAGAAGGAATATACGATTCTCGTACCCGATATGCTTCCTATCCACTTTAAGCTTATAATCGAAATTCTGCGTGAGTACGGATATAATATGGAGCTTTTGCAGACCTCTACCAGATCGGTTATCGACGAGGGATTGAAAAATGTTCACAACGATACCTGCTATCCGGCTCTTCTGGTAATAGGTCAGTTTATGGACGCTCTTAAAAGCGGAAAATATGACGTAAACAAGACGGCTCTCTTGATTTCCCAAACGGGAGGTGGCTGCAGAGCGTCAAACTATCTGCATCTTTTGCGCAAATCTCTTTCCGCAGAGTTTCCGCAGGTTCCGGTAATATCGCTTAATTTCTCGGGACTTGAAAAAAATTCGGCGTTTAAGATTACGCCGATAATAGCGTTAAAGCTTATTTATGCGGTTATGTACGGCGATATGCTTATGTCGCTGTATTATCAGTGCAAGCCCTATGAGATTCACAAGGGAAGCTCCGACAGGGTTCTTAGAAACTGGCAGAGAAAGCTTGCGGTTTTGTTTCACAAAAATAAATATTTCAATACAAAAAAAATATATAAGAGAATTTTAGACGATTTTTCAAGTATTAAAAGAACCGCCAAAAAGAAGCCGAGAGTGGGCATAGTAGGTGAAATTTATGTGAAATATTCGCCTTTGGCAAATAATCATCTTTGCGACTTTTTGATTGAAGAGGGCTGCGAACCGAATATTCCCGGATTGCTTGATTTTATACTTTATTGCGCTTCCGACGCAATAAACGACGCAAAGCTTTACGATACGAAAACGAAAAAAACCATGCTGTTCGGAATAGGTTACGATGTGCTTTATAAGTTTCAGAAACAGCAGATTCGGGTTATGAAAGAACACGGCGAGTTTGCTCCGCCTCACGATTTTGAACTTCTAAGACGCTATGCAGACAAGTATATTAATCAGGGTGTAAAAATGGGCGAGGGCTGGCTTATAACCGCTGAAATGGCGGCTTTGGCAGAGTCGGGAACAAAAAACATAATCTGCACTCAGCCGTTCGGATGCCTGCCAAATCACATTGTGGCAAAGGGTATGTCAAGGGTTATCAAGAACGCTTATCCCGACGCTAATATCGTGGCTATCGACTACGACCCCGGAGCGACGAAGGTTAATCAGGAAAACAGAATAAAGCTTATGCTTGCCAACGCGGCAGACTAAAATTATAAATTCTTCTCTTTACAATGGAGAAGAATTTTTTCATTTTCTCAAGGTAAAAATCTTTTGATTATTTTCCATATATTTCATGGAAATTGAACCTATAATAATTTGACAAAAAGCAAGGTTTTATGTTAAGGTTGTTATATAAGAAATTAAACGGAGGGGAAAACAATGAACAAATTAGTCAAGACAGGTATAGCAGCTTTTCTGTCATGCGCTGTTTTGGTACAGTCATTCATAGGATATTCAGCAGACGTTTTAAAAATTTCAGATTCTTCAGATAATTCAGATGTGTTAATATGCGCTGACGACGAGAATTTGACAGATTATGACGCCGATGACGACGGCGATGACATAAATGTGGATTATACTGAAGGACTTGAAATTTTGCAGAGCGATGAATTGTCGGAAGAAGAAACTGCAAGCAATGATCCGCTTTATAAGAAGTATATGGAGGATTCGGTTGCCGCTTATTCTTCAAAGGCTTTCGGAGTGACCGAGCCGACGACTCCCGATGCATTGGCAGGTCTGGACGTTATTGACGGAATAGACGTTTCTATGTATCAGGCGTATTCCACTGCTATCGACTGGAGTAAGGTTAAGGCTGCAGGAGTTTCATATGCGATAATCAGATGCGGTTACCGAGGCTGGGGAAACGGAAAGATAGTAGCAGATTCGTATTTCACTCAGAATATCGAGGGCGCATTGGCGGCAGGACTTCAGGTCGGTGTATATTTTTACACTCAGGCAATAACGGCAACTGAAGCAAGGCAGGAGGCAGACTTTTGCATAAACTCAGTAAAAGGTTATAATATTACGCTGCCGATTTATATAGACATTGAATATGCCGACGCTAACGGAAGGCTTGATTCTGCAAATCTTTCAAAGGCTTCAAAAACTAATATATGCAAGGCCTTTGCAAACAGAATTCAGAGCAAGGGCTACACGGGAGGCGTTTATGCGAACAAATCATGGCTTGAAACAGAAATAAACGGCAAAACGCTGGCGCAGAAGTACGCTATATGGCTTGCGCATTATGCAACCAGCACTACATATGCAAATGAATTCAGTATGTGGCAGTATTCCTCAAAGGGTTCGGTAAACGGAATAAAGGGAAGCGTCGATATTAATAAATATTATCTTTCAAAGCCTCATAAAGTTGAGGGATTGAAGGCTAACGACAGCACCAATGATGATCCCACAGAATTCTATCTTTCATGGAATCGTGCGGCAGGAGCTTATAAATATCAGGTCAAGGTTTATGACGATTCTACAGAGAAATGGGTTTCACTGGGTACAACTAAATCAAACACTATGGTTGTAAGCAATCTGGCTTCCAATAAAGAATATCAGTATAAGGTAAGAGCGTTTAAGCTTATCGGAACTCAGCGAATATACGGCTCGTATTCTTCAGTTGTTACATATCAGTCGCCTATTACTAAGGTTATCGGTTTAACGCAGACAAAATCAACCACAAGCTCTGTTACTATAAAATGGAATAAGCTTAATCTTGCCGACGGCTATTATATAAAAATGTATAATGATAAGGAGAAAAAATGGGAGGTTATTAAAACAATTTCCAAAAACAGTACGGTTACTGCTAAGATAACCAATCTTGAATACGGAACCTGCTATAAATTTATTGTTCAAGGGTATTCAAAAGAAGACGATGGAACAATAGTATCTCTTCTTAATTCATCGTCTTTAAAGACTGCGGTTATTCCCAAAAAGGTAAGCGGACTTAAATATACAAAAACTGCGGCTACTTCTATAAAGCTGACATGGAATAAGCTTGACAGGGGTTCGGGCTATCAGATATTCTATTATAACAAAGCTAAGAAAAAATATGTTTTGTGTAAGACTGTTTCGGGAAAAAGCAAAAACAGCGCTACCGTTAAAGGACTTAAATCGGGAACTACATATAAGTTCATTGTAAGAGCATATAAAACAGCTAACGGCGTTAAATGGCTGGGAGCTAAAAGCTCATCGTACAGTATGTCCACTCTTCCTTCAAAGGTCAGCTCCCTTAAAGCAACGTTTAAGGGCAAAAAAGGAACGCTGACGTGGAGTAAGATTACAGGAGCCGCAGGCTATGAGGTTCAGAAGTATGACGCTGTCACAAAGAAGTGGAAGACCGTTAAAACCTTAAAGGGCAAGAGTAAGAATAAATATAAATTCAGCCTTGCGAAGAATAAATCTGCGAAGTACAGAGTTCGGGCATATAAGACTATAAAGGGTAAGAAACGATACGGAAAATGGTCCGTAAAGAAAACAGTAAAAAATAAATAATATCAGATTGAGGGCAGTATGTATTTAACTGCGCCCCTTCGCTGGTTATATGACTATTCAATAAGGGCTTGCCCGTCATTCAACGTGGCAAGGTGGCAAGGGTCGGCATTGCCGACCGGGTAATGAAACCCGCCGCCTATAGGGCGGGGGGACACCTTGCCTTAGTTATATGTCATATTGTCAGGATTTTGGGGTACAGTTCAAAGTGCATATTGCTCTTTTTTTGTTTATTTCACTTTAACTTCACATCGCAGATGTCTAAAGAATGTATAATGAAAAATGTAAAAAATAAATAACTATTCAATAAGGGCTTGCCTGTCATTCAACGTGGCAAGGGTCGGCATTGCCGACCGGGTAATGGAACCCGCCGCCTATAGAGGCGGGGGGGACATCTTGCCTTAGTTATATTTAATTATATAGCGGATAAGCTTACGTTCATAATGTTTTGAGCGGAGGTTTTATCGGGCTGGAGCTACTAGGTTTTGCAGGAATTTAAGAAAGGTGCAGTAATTAAAATGTCAAATTTATATCTTCACATAGGTACTCCGAAAACAGGTACTTCAGCAATTCAGAAATTTCTGCGTCTTAATGAGAATTTGCTAAAAAAACAGGGGTTCTGCTATCCCGATTTAGGTTACAGATATTCCGGAGTGGGCGAGAATAGAAACGCTCATTTTATGGTGCATAGAGAAAATTTTTATTCTATGTCGGATGAAGAGGCCGCTGATTTCAGGAAGTCCGAAGACGAACGTTTTTACGAGGGACTGGACAAATTAAAAGAGATTTCAAAAGAATACCCGAACATTATTCTTTCAGACGAAAATATATGGAACGGATATGTAAAGAGAAAAGACTTCTGGAGGGTTTTGAAGCAGGGCTTGGACGAGCGGAATATAGGTCTTAAAGTAATAGTTTATTTGAGAAGACAGGATCTGGCAATAGAGTCTTATTATGTTCAAAGGGTCAAGGATAAGCTTCAACTGGATTTCGACGAATACATCGCTTCGGAAAAGTACAAATACTTTAAGCTTGATTATTATTCCGCACTTGAGAAAATAGCTGAGTTTACAGGGAAAGAAAATATTATTGTCCGTGTTTATGAGAAACAGCAGTTTGAGGGAAAAAACAACTCGCTGATTTCAGATTTTTTAAGCGTTCTGGGCTTGGAATATGATTCAAAATGGAATATGGACATAGTGGCGAACACAGGAGTTTACGGAAGCTTCCTTGAGGTAAAGAGAATTCTTAATAAAATAGAGTATTTCCGAAAGCCTAATTGGACTGTAAAGTACCTGAGAACGATTCAAGAGGAAACTGACGGAGGCGACAAGCTTTCGGAGTGCAGGTATTTTACTTATGAAGGGCAGATGGATTTTCTGAGTAAGTTTGAAGCTTCAAATCAGGCGGTGGCAAGAGAGTATTTAAACAGGTGCGACGGTATACTGTTCAGAGATGAAATACCCGAAAGAAGTAGTCCGAAGCAGGAGTATTCTAAAGACGAGCTTGTTTATATATGCGGAAAAATGCTTGAGCTTGAAGCGAAGGATATGAACAGAAAGCTTGAAAGCACGCAAACAAAGCTCGAAGAAACAAAGCGCAGACTAAAATATTATCAGCGCCCTCTTTACAGAAAAATAGGAGGTAAGGTTTTGTCTTTATTTAATAAGGTAAGGAAATCAAAATAAAAGGATATTTTAAAATCAGTAAAATATAATATGCAATAAAACAGCTTTTGACATATTTTTTAGTCAGAAGCTGTTATTATTTTATCAGAAAATTAAAACTATATTAACCGGAAGGGAAGTTGAAAGAATTTTGGGACTGAAAATATATGATGAAGTTGAAGAAAAGTCTAAGCTCACGGCTTTTATAAGCGGAGAGATAGATCACCATACCGCTAAAAACATAAGAAAAGAGATTGATATTAATATCGAGAAGCTTAACCCGTCGGAGCTTTATCTTGACTTTTCTAAAGTGGATTTTATGGATAGTTCGGGCATAGGTCTTGTTATGGGAAGATATAAGCTCCAGAACGAAAGAGGAGGAAGATTGTTTATTCAGAATCCTCCGCCGCTCATTAAAAAAGTTATGCTTGTTGCCGGAATAAACAAGCTTGCGAAAATAGTGAATATAGATATTCCTTTGTCTGAAATGAGTGAGAGCGGTTCGCTTGTCAATTCGGACAAGCCGTCAGACGAGGTTAAGACGGAGGCAATTAACGTTCATAAGAATAATTCCGCCGATGTTTCAGAAAACAATAAAGATGAGGAGGTAAAAAGCTATGCCGAAGAAAAAACCAAAAATATTAAATGAGATAAAGCTTCAGTTCCCCAGTCTTTCAGAGAACGAGCGGTTTTCAAGGCTTGCGGTTTCGGGCTTTGCGTCCCAGCTCGATCCGCAGGTCGATGAAATATCCGACATTAAAACCGCTGTTTCGGAAGCGGTTACGAACTCGATAGTCCACGCTTATAAAAATCAGATAGGAAAAATAGAACTGCTTGCGAGAATCTATGAGGACAACGTTATTTACATAAAAATAAAGGACTTCGGGTGCGGTATTCCCGATATAAAAAAGGCTATGGAACCGCTTTTCACCACCTCGCCAGAGGAGGAGAGAGCAGGACTGGGCTTCGCTGTAATGGAAAGCTTTATGGACAAGCTGAAGGTTTACAGCAAGGAGGGTAAAGGCACAACGGTAGTTCTCACCAAAAAGCTTAAAACCAAGCTCGACTGATACATAACAAAAATTCTGAGCTTAAGAGGATATGCAAATGATTGAACTTGACAGCAGTAAAAAGTTCATAGAGGATAATTTAGGTCTTGTTCATCTGTGTGCAAATAAGTTTCGTTCAAAGGGGATAGATTACGACGATCTTTACGGAGCAGGATGTATTGGACTTTTAAAGGCGGTCAAAGGCTTTGACGAAAGCAGGGGAGTTAAGTTCTCTACCTATGCCGTGCCGGTTATTTTAGGGGAAATTAAAAGGCTGTTTCGCGACGGCGGAACAATCAAGGTTTCGAGAGGGCTTAAAGAGCTGTCGCTGAAAATCTCTCAAATCAGGGAGCGTTTTGTAAGAACCAAGGGCAGAGAGCCGACTATTGAAGAGCTTTCAAAGCTTGCCGATATTTCAGAGGAAGATGTTATAGAAGCGTTAAACGTTTCGCTTCCTCCGCTCAGTCTTGCCGGGGGAGGCTATGAGGACGAAGCCAATACTGAGATAGATATTCCTGTTTTACCTCCCGATGAGGATATAACGAACAGTCTGACATTAAAACAGATATTAGCTTCTTTGGATAAAAAAGACGCTCAGCTTATCAGGCTTAGATATTTTCAGAATAAAACGCAGACCGAAACTGCAAGACTGCTTGATATGACGCAGGTTCAGGTTTCAAGGCGTGAGAAAAAGCTGCTTTTGACCATGAGGGAACAGTTTTGCAATTAGATCAGGCAATTTCAAACGTTTGCTTGACATTTGTAAATATGGGTGTTATAATATTTTTGTAAGCAGAAAGGTTTTCCGGACTGTAAGCGCATAAAAATAAATCGATTCTAACGGCAAGGGAGAGTCCTGAGCCTGAAGGCGGAGTATAGAGTTTATCGCAGTCTTGTTTATTTGCGAGTGAGAAATTATATCCTTTTGCCTTTATAGGTGAAAGGATTTTTTAATGCGGAACGGAGATTGATATGGTTAATGAACAGAGCGGTACCAGACTGGCAGTTATAGCTATAATAGTTGAAGAAATTGAACAGACTGAAAAGCTTAATAAGATTCTTCACGACTATTCTGACTACATAATCGGCAGAATGGGCATACCGTATCACAAGAAAAATGTAAATGTTATCAGCGTTGTTGCAGACGCACCGAATGAGATTATAGGAGCAATTTCAGGAAAGCTGGGAATGATAAAGAACGTCACGGCTAAGACAGTTTATTCAAAGCTTTAAGTTTAGGGAAATAAAAGGGGTGAGTTATGAATAATAAGGAACTGATCGAAAAGCTGAAAAATGAAAGAATACTGAGCAAAGACGAGTTTACACAGTTGATAGATACATATACCGACGGTGACAGAGCGTTTGCAAGAGAGCTTGCAAGAGTCGAAGCGGACAGAGTATTCGGGAAAAAAGTATATGTAAGAGGACTTATTGAGTTTTCAAGCTATTGTAAGAACGACTGTCTTTACTGCGGGCTAAGACGTTCAAATAAAAATGCAAAGCGTTACCGTTTGAGTAAGGAAGAAATTTTAAACTGCTGCGGCGAGGGCTATGAGTTAGGCTTCAGGACTTTTGTTTTGCAGGACGGTGAGGACGTCAAGTTCACCGATGTTTTTTTCTGTTCTTTGATAAGCAGTATAAAAAGCTTGTATCCCGACTGCGCAGTTACTCTTTCGCTGGGCGAACGCAGCTATGAAAGCTATAAAAGGCTGTTTGACGCAGGGGCTGACAGGTATCTTCTCAGGCATGAAACTGCAAATCCGGAGCATTATGCGAAGCTTCATCCTGAAAATCTCACTGCAAAGCGCAGACAGGAATGTCTGTATGACCTGAAGAAAATCGGTTATCAGACGGGTTGCGGATTTATGGTAGGTTCGCCTTATCAGACAGCTGAAAATTTAGCTGAGGATATGCTGTTTATTAAGGAGCTTGACCCTGAAATGGTTGGGATAGGTCCTTTTATTCCACAGCATGACACGCCTTTTAAAAACGAAAAAGAAGGAAGTCTTGAGGATACGCTTTTTATGCTGTCACTGATAAGACTTATGAAGCCGAATGTACTGCTTCCCGCAACCACGGCTTTAGGAACTGTTTCAAATAGCGGAAGAGAGCAAGGGATTTTGGCGGGAGCTAACGTAGTTATGCCTAATCTTTCCCCAACCGAGGTCAGGGCTAAGTATCTTTTATACGATAATAAGATATGTACGGGAGATGAATCGGCGCAGTGCAAGGCGTGCTTAAGCAATCGGATGAAAAGCATAGGCTATGAAATAGTAACCGACAGAGGCGATTATAATGACGAGCAAGTCCTTATTGAAGCCTGATTAATATTTATACACTAAACGGAGGGAATTTTTATGTATGACGTTAAATCAATGAAGGCGGAGGAATTTATAAACGATGAAGAAATTCTTGATACCTTAAAGGAAGCGCAGGAGAGAAAGAACGACAGGGAATACATTATGTCGCTTATTGAAAGAGCAAAGGACTGCAAGGGACTTACTCACAGAGAAGCGGCGGCGCTTCTTGAATGTGACATACCCGAATGTATTGAAGCTATGGAGCAGACAGCCATTGAAATAAAACAGAAGCTTTACGGCGACCGAATAGTAATGTTCGCTCCGCTCTATCTTTCAAACTACTGTGTAAACGGCTGTACATACTGTCCTTATCATCACTGCAATAAGCATATAAGCCGTAAAAAGCTTACTCAGGAGGAAATAAAACAGGAGGTTATTGCGCTTCAGGATATGGGGCACAAAAGGCTCGCTATCGAGTCGGGAGAGGATCCTGTCAATAATCCTATTGAATATATTTTGGAGAGTATCAAGACCATATATTCAATCAAGCACAAAAACGGAGCTATCAGACGTGTGAATGTAAATATAGCCGCTACTACGGTTGAAAATTACCGGAGGCTTAAGGAAGCCGGAATAGGAACATACATTCTCTTTCAGGAAACGTATAACAAGCACGATTATGAGCTTCTTCACCCGACGGGGCCAAAGCACAATTACGCTTATCACACCGAGGCTATGGACAGAGCCATGGAGGGTGGAATCGACGATGTAGGTATCGGCGTTCTGTTCGGGCTTGAAATGTATAAATATGATTTTGTAGGCTTGCTTATGCACGCCGAGCATCTTGAAGCTGTTCACGGAGTGGGTCCGCATACTATATCCGTTCCGAGAATCTGCGGAGCGGACGATATTGACAAGGCGGATTTTTCAAATTCAATTTCAGATGACATTTTCGCTAAGATTGTTTCGGTTATCAGAATAGCTGTACCGTATACGGGTATGATTATCTCAACCAGGGAATCACAGAAATCAAGAGAAAGAGTATTAAAGCTCGGCGTATCGCAGATAAGCGGAGGTTCGAGAACAAGCGTAGGAGGATATGTCGAGCCTGAGCCGGAGGAGGACAATTCAGCCCAGTTTGACGTTACCGATACCAGAACGCTTGACCAGGTTGTAAATTGGCTTTTGGAGATGGGATATATACCTAGCTTCTGTACAGCTTGTTACCGTGAGGGAAGAACAGGCGACAGGTTTATGAGCCTGTGCAAATCAGGTCAGATTGCAAACTGCTGTCAGCCGAACGCTTTAATGACGCTGAAGGAATATTTGGAGGACTATGCGAGCGAGGACACTAAGCAAAAGGGCGAAAAGCTTATAGAAAAGCAGATTGAGCTTATACCTAATGAAAAGACAAAAGGTATCGCAAAGGAAAGGATAGAAAAAATTCATAAAGGCGAGCGTGATTTCAGGTTTTAGTTGATTTTAAGTGATGGACGGGGAATATTTTTGCGAAGGGTGGATTATATTATGCCGACATTAAATGAAACACCAAGAGCGGACAGACTGCACATAGGCTTTTTCGGAAAGAGAAATTCGGGAAAATCAACGCTTATTAATGCGTTTGCAAAGCAGGAAATTTCTATTGTTTCCGATGTTGCCGGAACAACTACCGACCCGGTTTTTAAATCAATGGAGATAGCCGGTTTAGGGGCTTGCGTGCTTATAGATACGGCGGGCTTTGACGATATCGGAGAGCTTGGAAGCATAAGAGTTGAAAAGACAAAAAGAGCGGCGGAAAAAACAGATGTTGCGGTTATTTTGTTTTCGGACTCTGATATTACCAAAGAGCTTGAGTGGTTTAGATTTTTTAAAAGCAGAGGAACTCCTGTTTTGACCGTCATAAGCAAAGCGGACGCTTTAGACAAAGATGAAATTACAGCTTTGAAGAGAGAACTTACCGAAAAGACTAAGGAAGAGCCGCTGACGCTAAGCTCTGAAAACGAAAATTTAACAGACAGATTCAAGGACGCTCTTATCAGACTTATTCCCGAAGATTTCGGAAGCAGGAGCATAACAGGGAATTTGGTGAGCGAGGGAGATTTGGTACTGCTTGTTATGCCGCAGGATATTCAGGCTCCTAAGGGCAGATTGATTCTTCCACAGGTTCAGACGATACGTGATCTTCTTGATAAAAAGTGTCTTGTTATGAGCTGCACAACAGATAAAATCGATGAAACGCTTAACTCTCTTTCCTGTCCGCCGAAGTTGATAATTACCGATTCTCAGGTTTTTAAAACGGTTTATGACAAAAAGCCTGAGGAAAGTATGCTGACTTCCTTTTCGACTTTGTTTGCAGGCTATAAGGGAGATTTGGAGTATTATATAAAATCAGCGGAAGCAGTTGAGCTTCTGACTGAAAGGTCTAAGGTGCTTATTGCGGAAGCCTGCACTCATGCTCCGTTGAGCGAGGATATAGGCAGAGAAAAGATTCCAAAGCTTCTGAGGAAAAAGGTGGGCGAGGGACTGACTGTAGATATAGTGAGCGGACCTGACTTTCCTGAAGATTTGACGAAATATGATTTGATAATTCAGTGCGGAGCTTGTATGTTCAACAGAAAATATGTGCTTTCACGAATTGACAGAGCCAAAAAACAAGGAGTGGCGATGTCTAATTACGGAGTTATAATAGCGTATCTGAATAACATTCTTGATAAAATTTCATATTAAAAAGGCCGTTCATTTTGAACAGCCTTTTTGTTTTCGATGAAACTTATTAATATTATTTTGAAGGGCGGCGAATATAATGACCGGTAAGCCCTTATTGAATTTTTGATAAAAAACAAAATATAAATATGCGGCGGAAAAATGTTACGTTACATTTCTTGTTTGCTTTATGCCACGAAGTATTACCCTTTTAGCTTTTAAAGCGTCCTCTTTTGAAAGAGAAGGAGTATCCTTTAACGGATAATCTATTCCAAGCTCCTTATATTTATTTTTGCCCATGTCATGGTATGCGAGAACGTCTATAGATTTTAGGTTTTTGAGAGTTCCGATATATTTGCCCAGTTCAAATAAATAGTCTTTGTCAAAGGTTATGCCCGGAACAACAACGTGCCTTATGCAAATGGGAACATTTTTTTCTTCCAGGTATTTTGTAAAGTCGAGTATGTTTTTGTTAGAGTGACCTGTAAGCTTTTTATGCTCTTCATCGTTGATGTGTTTGATGTCAAGCAAAAACAAATCGGTATATTTTATAAGCTCATCGAACTTTTTAAGCTTTTCTTGATTGCTTTTATCAAACAGAATTCCCGACGTATCAACGCAGGTGTGGATTCCCTGTTCTTTGGCGGATTTCAGAAGCTCGGTTACAAAATCCATCTGCAAAAGCGGCTCGCCTCCGCTGACGGTAATTCCTCCGCCTCTGTAAAAGCTCTTTTTGGAGTTGTATTTTTTTAAAATTTCCTCAACGCTCATTTTTGTTCCGCCGTTTAAATCCCATGTGTCGGGATTGTGGCAGTATTGGCATCTCATAGGGCAGCCCTTCATAAAGACCACCATTCTAACGCCCGGTCCGTCAACTGTTCCGAAGCTTTCAATCGAGTGAATTGAACCCAGCATTTTAACTTTCCTTTCAAAGCATATTAGCATAAGAACCAAAGGTTTTTCCTTTGGTTCTTATAACTTAGGCAAGATGTTCCCCCAGCCTCTATAGACGGCTGGTTTCGTTACCCGATCGGCATTGCCGACCCTTGCCACGTTGAATGACGATTGAATTTAAAGATTTTCGTGGAACGTTCTTGAAATAACCTCGTCCTGCTGAGCCTTTGTAAGCTTAACAAAGTTTACGGCGTAGCCCGAAACACGAATGGTGAGCTGCGGATATTTTTCCGGATGCTTTTGCGCATCCAGAAGAGTTTCGCGGGACAAAACATTAATATTAAGATGATGTCCGCCCTCTTCAGCATAACCGTCTAAAACTGAAACAAGGTTATCTATTTGTTCTTCATTTGCATTTACTTTTGACATAATCATACCTCCGAATTTTTATTTTTTTCCTCATAGTAGGGATCGTCCATACCTTCAAACAGGGTAGGAACGCTGCAGGCGGTTCCCTCCATGCAGTCAAGTGATTTAGAAACGGAAATCTTTTTGAAATTCGTTTCATCCGACTTTTTGCTTTCGTTTATTTTAATATTCATATGCCCGCCGTTTTTTTCCATAAAGCTGTCGAGCATATCAACTATATCGTCTATTCTTTGATCAGAATTTTTCATATCAATTTCACCGACCTTAAATACTAATTAAAATTCATCATTAAAAGTATCAGTTTCTGAAAGCTCTAAATCGACGTCAATATCTCCCACAAATATTTTATCGTCCTTTCCGAGTGATTCAGGTATAATTGAGAAAGTGTTTGAAATTCCGTCCTGAGCGTCTTTAAAAGGAAGCTTAGAAACAGATTTCAATGACGCTATAGCGCCGTTCTTGTCACGGTTGTGCATCGGGTTAGCCCCGGGAGCGAACGCTTCTCCTCCCTTTCTGCCGTCAGGAGTCGAGCCTGTGTTTTGCCCGTAAACTACATTAGACGTAATTGTGAGAATTGACGTTGTAGGAATTCCTCCTCTGTAGGTGTGGTTTCCTTTAATATAGTTCATAAATACATGAACTATATCGTTTGCGATTTCGTCGACGCGATCGTCGTCGTTGCCGTATTTGGGGAAATCGCCCTCGACCTCGTAATCTATTGCAATTCCTTTTTCGTTTCGGATAGGCTTTACCTTAGCGTATTTAATAGCGGAAAGCGAATCAGCTACAACTGACAGACCTGCGATTCCCGTTGCGAACCATCTGGTTACCTTTTTATCATGCAGAGCCATCTGAATTCTTTCATAGCAGTATTTATCATGCATATAGTGAATGATGTTCAAAGCGTTCACATAAACTGAAGCCAGCCATTTCATCATGTCCTTAAACTTATCCATAACCTCGTCATAATCAAGATATTCTGAGGTTATCGGTCTGTACTTAGGACCGACCTGCTTCATTGAAATTTCATCTACGCCGCCGTTTATAGCGTAGAGCAGGCATTTTGCAAGATTGGCTCTTGCGCCGAAAAATTGCATTTCCTTACCGATTCTCATTGACGATACGCAGCAGGCTATTGCATAGTCGTCGCCGTGAGTAACTCTCATAAGGTCGTCGTTTTCATATTGTATCGACGAGGATTCTATAGAAGTCTTTGCACAGAATCTCTTGAAGTTGGTAGGCAACTTGGTTGACCAGAGAACGGTCAGGTTAGGTTCAGGAGCAGTACCCAAATTCTCCAGAGTGTGAAGATATCTGTAAGACATCTTAGTAACCATGTGACGTCCGTCAACGCCTATTCCTGCGATAGACTCGGTTACCCATGTCGGATCTCCTGAAAAAAGCTCGTTATATTCAGGAGTTCTTGCAAACTTCACAAGTCTAAGCTTCATAATGAAGTGATCGACAAATTCCTGAATTTGCTCTTCTGTGAAAATGCCGTTTTTAAGATCACGCTGCGCATATACGTCGAGGAAAGTTGAGGTTCTTCCAAGTGACATTGCAGCTCCGTTTTGCTCTTTAACAGCGGCAAGATAAGCGAAATAAGTCCACTGAATAGCTTCCTTAACGTTCTTAGCAGGTCTTGTAATATCAAAACCGTAGATTTTTCCGAGCTCAATAAGCTCGCTCAAGGCTCTTATCTGTTCGGAAAGCTCTTCACGTTCTCTGATAACGTCGGAATACATTGTTATTCTGGTTGAATCCTTTTGATGCTGCTTATCCTCGATAAGTCTGTTTACACCGTATAAGGCAACTCTTCTGTAGTCGCCGATGATTCTGCCTCTGCCGTATGCGTCGGGCAGACCGGTGATAATATGGCTTGAACGGCAGGCTCTCATTTCGGGAGTGTATGCGTCGAAAACGCCCTGATTGTGCGTTTTTCTATGCTTTGTATAGAATTCGCATACCTCTTTGTCAACCTCGTATCCGTTGTCAGAGCAGGCTTTCATCGCCATACGAATTCCGCCGTTAGGCTGTAAGGCTCTTTTAAACGGTTTATCAGTCTGAAGACCAACAATGGTTTCCTTATCCTTATCAAGATAACCGGGTCCGTGAGAAGTTATAGTAGAAATAATCTTTGTGTCCATGTCAAGAACGCCGCCTGCGTCAAGCTCCTTTTTAGACAAATCCATAACCTGTTCCCAAAGCTCTTTGGTAGCGGGCGTAGGACCTTGAAGAAACTCATCGTCACCATCATACGGCTCATAATTTTTTTGAATAAAATCACGGACGTTTATTTCTTTTTCCCAAATTCCCCGGTTAAATCCGTTCCATTCTTCAAATTTCATTGCTTTCATATTCTTATCTCTTTCTCCCAAAAAAAGCTTTAACTTCACAAACTTTTTGGGAATCCGTTTGTGAGCAAAACGTATGAAATGCATACGGAGGTCTTTATTAATTTGAGCATAAATTTAAGTTTTAATGTGTGAAAATTTATAGTGAAATACTTTCAACAACATTTGTAAAAAAAATATCCAAATACAATATGTTGTGTTTCAAGGCGTCCTGAAATGTCACCAATAGTTATTATAGATAAAAACTAAAAAAATTGCAAGAGGTAAAAATAAGCCGAAAAAAATAATTAATCGCTTATGATTTCATAAATAAACCGGAAAATTCAATAAATTTTAAAAGTAGTATGATTTTTATAAAAACAGTAATATTATTTTGTGCAAAATATATAATAAAATACTTATGCCATAAAGAAAATATGAACGTTTCATTGTGAAAATCTGATTAATATCCAAATTGTAAACATTCATTTAATTTTCTTAGTTATACATAAATGTTGAGCATATTATTAAAAACAACTACAATATATGGTGATTCAGCAAAATTTCAGAAGCTTTTTTAAATCTCGAAATAGTTTTTATAACAGGTTGTCTGATAAGCTTTCGCTATTGCAAAGGACATTAATATATGTTATAATATTTTTAATTATCGACAGTCAGTGAATTTTACATAATCGTATAATAAAAACGATTTATTATTGGGTCTGCGTCGGTTTTAAATTTATGAAAACGAAATATACTTTATATATAATGACGGGCAAGCCCTTATTAAATGACGGGGCGCTGCCCATTATAGAACCTAAGTATTACATAGGAGGAATAGTATGGCTAAGATAAGAGTTGCCGTTATTTTCGGCGGTGCGTCGAACGAGCATGAAATTTCGCTTCTTTCTGCGACAAATATTATAAATAATATACCAAGAGATAGGTATGACGTTGTCTGCATAGGCATTACGAAAAAGGGACGCTGGCTTTTATATATCGGCGATACCTCTAAAATATGCGACGGAACCTGGGAGCAGGACAGCGACAATGTTTCCTGCATACTTTCGCCCGATCCGCTGCATAAGGGCTTTATTGCAATACTTAACGACGGTCAGGTTCAGCCTGTTAAGGTAGATGTGATTTTTCCTGTGCTTCACGGTAAAAACGGAGAGGACGGAACGATTCAGGGGCTTTTTGCGCTGTCGAAAATTCCTTATGTAGGATGCGACTGTATTTCTTCTGCAAACTGTATGGATAAAGAGGTCACTCATATAATTCTTCAGGCTAACGGTATAAAAACCGCAGACTGGATGTCTATAAACAGATACGATATAGAGAGAATAAGCGGCATCGC
Source organism: uncultured Ruminococcus sp. (assembly GCA_964617585.1). Lineage (GTDB taxonomy): Bacteria > Bacillota > Clostridia > Oscillospirales > Ruminococcaceae > UMGS1601. The sequence continues at coordinate 46,031 of CAZTXS010000002.1, read as the reverse complement.
CGAAGAGATGGAGAAAAAGCTCGGCTATCCTATGTTTGTCAAGCCTGCAAACTGCGGTTCTTCGGTAGGAGTTTCAAAGGTTAACAATTTAGACGAGCTTATAAACGGCATAAAGAAAGCTTTTGCACATGACAAGAAGGTCGTCGTTGAAACGGGGATTTCGGGAAAGGAATGTGAATGTGCCGTTATGGGAAACTGCGGAGCAATAGCGTCAACTGTGGGCGAGATTGATTCTGCAAACGAGTTTTATGACTACGAGGGGAAATATCATAATGATGATTCTCATACATACATTCCGGGAAGGATAAGCGAGGATATAATTTTCAAAATCAGGCAGATTGCTCTAAAGGCTTATTCTGCAATGGGTTGTACGGGGCTTGCAAGAATCGACTTTTTTGTTACCGACGACGGCGGGATAATCTTAAATGAGATTAATACGCTTCCGGGTCATACTGCTATAAGTATGTATCCAAAGCTTATGGAGTATGAGGGACTTTCTCCCTCAGAGCAGATTCACAGACTGATAACTTTAGCATTCGAGGTACAGAGATAAATGAACAATAACTCAATAGGCGTTTTTGATTCGGGGGTAGGGGGACTTACCTGCGTTTCAGAGCTTCAGAGGATTCTTCCGCATGAAAATATAATATATCTGGGCGACACAGCAAGAGTACCTTACGGAACAAGGAGCAAGGAAACGGTTTTTGAATATGCAAAGCAGGATATTGCTTTTCTCAGGAAGCATAACGTTAAGATGGTGATAGTTGCCTGCGGAACGGTTTCTTCGGTTATGATGACATATCCGATTTTTCAGGAAAACGAGCTGTCGACAGGCGTGTTATATCCTGCGGTCAGGGCTGCGTGCGCCGCAACAGATAATAAGAAAATAGGCGTTATAGCTACAAGCGCTTCAATAAAGACGGGCGGATACGGAAAGGCTATAAGGGAGATAATTCCCGAAGCAAAGCTGATAGGCAAGGCGTGTCCTATGTTTGTTCCGTTGGTTGAAAACGGATATACAGGTGAAAACAGCGAGGTTTCAAAAATAATAGCTCAAGAGTATCTTCAGATAATGAAAGACGAGCAGGTGGATACTCTTATAATGGGATGTACTCATTATCCGCTGCTTAAAGATGTTTTTGAGGAAATTCTGGGCGATAAGGTAAGACTTATTTCCGCAAGCGCCGAGGCTGCTGAATATGCAAAAGACACTTTAATAGAAAATGATTTGTTAAGCGATAATAAAGGAACAGGCAGTCTGGAGCTTTATTGTACGGACAGCGTTGAGCTGTTTACCGAAAACGTTAAGACTATTCTGGGTTCCGATGTGAACGGAACTATTTGCAAGGCAGTTTTAAAATAGAAATTAACTAAAGGCTGGATGATAAATATGATTGAAAAGGACGTTATGATAACGTTGACAACTAAGCAATCTGACGGAAGAAACAGCGAGAAGACGGAAATTATAACCGAAGGAAAATACAATAAATTCGATAAAGGGTATATTATTTCCTATAATGAATCTGAAGCTACGGGCTTTGCAGGTTCATATACTACTTTAAAAGCAACGGAAAACAATATGATTGAAATAGAAAGGACAGGAACGGCGCAAAGTCAGCTTATTATTGAAAAAGCAAATAAGCATCACTGCCATTACGGAACGCCTTACGGTACGGTTATGATAGGCGTGACTGCGAATGAAATAGTTTCCCGTTTAAACGACGATGGGGGAGATCTTTTCTTCAAATATGTAATAGATGTAAATTCAAGCTTCATGAGCGATAATGAAGTTAATATTAATGTGAAGCCAAGCTGACGGTTAATCATAAAGAAATATATATTTGTCTGTAGATATCAGACTTCGGGAAGGAAAAACAAAAAATGACAAACATTATATGCGACTTATCCGAAATAGTAAGCGGAGCGTTTAAAGCGTGCGGTTATGATGAAAAACTAGGAGAGGTTTCCGTTTCCGACAGACTTGACCTGTGTCAGTTTCAATGTAACGGAGCTTTCTCAGGAGCTAAGCAGTACAAAAAGTCTCCGTTTGTTATAGCTGAAGAGGTTACTCAAAAGTTATGTGATAATAAAATTTTCAAATCGGTTCAGACGGTCAAGCCGGGTTTTATAAATATAACTCTGACCGATGAAGCTATTTTAAACAAGGCAAGAGAAATAGCCGTGGATAAAAATTCAGGCGTTCCGCAGGCAGAAAAGCCTGAAACCATTATTCTTGACTACGGCGGAGCTAACGTTGCTAAGCCGCTTCATATAGGACATCTGCGTTCGGCGATAATAGGCGAATCGTTAAAGAGAATAGCAAGCTCAATGGGCAACAAAGTTATTTCAGACGTTCATTTAGGCGACTGGGGACTTCAGATAGGTTTAGTAATAGCAGAGCTTTCCGAACGGGAACCCGGTCTGAAGTGTTTTTCGCCTGATTTTGACCCTGATACGGACACGGTTGTTCCTATAGATGTTGACGAGCTTAATGAAATTTATCCTTTTGCAAGCAAAAAGAGCAAGACGGACGAAGCTTTTAAGGAAAAAGCAAGGACCGTCACAGCTCAGCTTCAGAGCGGACATAAAGGCTATATAGCCGTATGGAAAGAAATAATGAGGATTTCCGTCAGTGATTTAAAGGAAAACTATTCAAAGCTGTATGTTGATTTTGACTTATGGTACGGTGAGAGCGACGCAGACAAATATGTTGACGAGCTTATTGAAATATTAAATCAAAAGGGATTAATGTATGAAAGCGACGGGGCTATGGTCGTTGATGTTGAAGAGGAAGCTGATAAGGCGGCGGTTCCTCCTGTTATAATAAAAAAATCTGATAACTCGAATATTTATGCAACGACAGACCTTGCCACTATCATTCAGCGTCAGAAGGATTTCTCTCCCGATAGAATATGGTATGTGGTAGATAAAAGACAGGGTCTTCACTTTACTCAGGTTTTCCGCTGCGCAAAAAAAGCGGGTATAGTTCCTGAAAGTACAGAGCTCGCTCACCTGGGCATAGGCACAATGAACGGAAGCGACGGCAAGCCTTATAAAACAAGGGACGGAGGCGTTATGCGCCTTTCCGATTTGCTTGATACCGTAAACAAAGCGGCGTATGAAAAAATGTCTGACGAGAATTTTGAATCTGACGAGGAAAAACGTGAAGCGGCTCAAAAGGTATCGATTGCCGCTATAAAGTTCGGCGATTTGTCAAACCATATTTTAAAGGACTATATATTCGATATGGATAAGTTTTTGTCCTTTGAGGGTAAAACGGGAACATACCTTATATATACAGTGACAAGAATCAATTCTATTTTAAGAAAGCTGAATCTTAACGAGGACGCTCCTATATCGTTCAGCGGTATATATTCGGATATAGAGCGTGAGCTTCTGCTTAATATCATTTTAATCGGCGAGGCGTTTAAACACGCTTTAGAAGAGAGAGCTCCAAGCGTGATATGTGATAACGCTTATAAGCTTGCCTCTTTGTTTTCTACGTTTTATCATGATAATCATATCATGGGTGAAACAGACGCTTTGAAGAAGTCTTCATGGGTTTCTCTTTGTCTGCTTGTAAGAAAGCTTCTTACAAAGTATCTGGATGTTCTAGGCATAAAGACGGTTGAAAGAATGTAGTATGCTAAACTCTCAGTGCTTTTTGAACTGAGAGTTTTTTTGCAGCATACTTTTATAATGTTATACTATATTATATAGGCATGAGTATAACTTAGGCAAGATATCCCCCCGCGTCTATAGGCGGCGGGTTCTATTACCCGGTCGGCAATGCCGACCCTTGCCACGTTAAATGACGGGCAAGCCCTTATTGAAAAACGGATTATTGATACGAAAGGCGCATTTAATAATATGAACTATAAGGTGAGCGGAAAAGATATAATACTAATTCAAAGCGATTTTGATTTGGATGAAACTCTCGACTGCGGACAGGCTTTCAGGTGGGAGAAAATTGACAGAGATAACCTCGGAGAAAATAAGAATATATTGGAGGAATCAGGGTTTGAAAAAGCGTATAAAGGTTTTAAGCTTAACATACCGCTTTTGATAAGTCAAAGACAAATTTACAAAAGCTGTAATGAAAGGCAAATAACTTTACACAACACCTCCGAACATGATTTTCTGGAAGTTTGGGCGGATTATTTTGATCTTTATACGGACTATTCAGCTCTTAAAAAGACGTTCTCCGGCGACGGGACGATGAAGGACGCCTGCGAGTTTGCTCCGGGTATAAGAATGTTAAGACAGGATAAGTGGGAGGCGCTGTGTTCCTTCATCATTTCGCAGAACAACAACATTCCTCGCATCAAGGGGATAATTTCAAGAATGTGCGAGCATTACGGAGGATTTCCGTCATATTCAGAGCTGTCGGAGGAAACGCCGGAAAGCTTAGGCTTTTTAAGGGCGGGCTTCAGGGCGAAATATCTTGTAGACGCTGCGCAGAGATTGTCATGTGGAGAGCTTAATCTTGATGAAATATCAAAAATGGATATTGAGTCTGCAAGAAAAGCTCTGATGACGATAAAGGGAGTAGGACCCAAGGTTGCCGAGTGCGCTCTGCTTTACGGAATGTATCGCACAGACGCTTTTCCTATAGACGTGTGGATAAAACGTGTTATGGCGGAGTATTATCCCGAGGGGCTTCCTGAATGCGTCAAAGGGCAGGAGGGAATAGCACAGCAGTATCTTTTTCACTACATTCGGAATAAGGAAAGCAAAACGTAAGGCATAAAAGTCTTATTAAAAGCCGTTTATGTACGAATTCATAATTTCGCAACAATTATTTTTATGGAATATTAAGTAACGGGTGAAAATATTTAGTTAAATAACGTTACAATATTTTTTCAACATTTTTGAAGCAAATATGCAAAAGCCGATTATTCGGGTAGTTTTCAACCTTTTCAACAGAGTTTTAAACAAATTTTTTGGATTTTTAAACCTTTTCAACAGGGTTTTCAACAAAATTTTATTCATTTTCAAATTCTTGTTGAATAATAAAAAAAAATACGGTCAATACTAAGTTTGAGCGTATTTTATAAATGTCGGAGGTTTTAAAAAATTATGATTAAGGGAATAAATAAACAAATTGTTGAAATCAAATGTCCGAAAAATGAACAATACGAGAAGATATTGCTTTTTACCAAGCCGAGCAGTGATATGAACAGGGTTTGTGAGATTGATGAGGATATGCTTGAGATGTACCGCTCGATAATGGAGCAGTCGAAGCAGGAAAACCGTGAGAGGATTAACGCAGTCGGATGTATAGTTTTGCTTTCGCTTGCGTGTTTGTTTCTTTTGGGATTTTTGGTATTCACAATTATGTAGGGCTGTTTTAATAAATAAATTTACAAAAAAATAATTTTATTAAAAAAATCTCCGAAAGCTATTGGCTTTTGGGGTTTTTTGTGTTATAATGTATTTTGAATAGTTGGTTTTAAATTCAGGAGAAGTTTTTTATGGGTTCTGATAAAAGATATAAAGGGAACGGAAATTTCGGCAGATATGGCAAAAACCGCAGCGGCGGATTTCGTTCGGAAGAATTTTCAAAGCGTGGCAAAGCTAAAGCTGCCGCAGGAAATCCTGATTTAAATAAAACCGCTGACAGCATAGGATATGACATGAACGATTCTCTTGGAAAAAGCCTTATTATCGGAAGAAATCCGGTGGTTGAAGGTCTTAAATCGGGTAAGCTTATAGATTCGATTTATGTCAACAGTGAAGCGGGAGGTTCTGTTTCGCTGATTTGCAGGCTGGCAAAGGAAAAGGGAATTGTAGTTAAGCAGGTAAATGAACAGAAGCTTAATAAAATGGCGGACGGTGCTTCTCATCAGGGAGTTATCGCTATGACGGGCTGCGCTGAATATGCCGAGCTTCAGGACATACTTGACATAGCCGAAGAAAAAAATGAACCGCCTTTTATAATAATCTGCGATGAGATTGAGGATCCACACAATCTCGGTGCGATTATAAGAACCGCCGAGGCGAGCGGGGCTCATGGGGTAGTTATCCCGAAAAGGAGAAGTGCGTCGCTTAACCAAACGGTTTATAAAACATCGGCAGGTGCGGCGGCATGGGTGCCGGTGGCACGGGTTTCAAATCTCAGCCGCACGTTGGATATTCTTAAAAGCAAGGGCGTATGGATTTACGGTACGGACGCTCAGGGCGAGGATTATACAAGCGTTTCATTTGACGGAGCGGTCGGATTGATTATAGGCTCGGAGGGCTTCGGAATGAGTAGGCTTCTTAAAGAAAAATGCGACTTTTTAGTTAAGCTTCCCATGGTTGGGAAAATTACGTCGCTTAACGCTTCGGTAGCCGGCGGTATTTTTATGTACGAAGTTTTAAAGACAAGAATTAAGCTGCAGACGTAAAAACACGGTATAATAAAGATTTACAGCTTATTATAACTAAGGCAAGATGTCCCCGCCTCTATAGGCGGCGGGTTCCATTACCCGTTCAGCAGCGGGATACAATCCCCTACTGAACGGCCGGTCGGCAATGCCGACCCTTGCCGCGTTGAATGACGGGCAAGCTCTTATTGAAAAGAAAAAATATATAGAACAAAGGGAAACGGCAATTTTTTAAAAGGGAGTGTAGGAATTGGCAGATAATTTTAATCTTGACGATATTTTAGACGAATATTCTGACAAGGCTAAAAGTGTGAATCCTCTGTCTGACGCCGATGTCGACGCACTGATAGGCGCAGGTGTGAAAAAAGAGGAGAAAACTGACAAAACTGAAAAAAAATCTTTTATCGATGATTCAATTTTTGAAGAGGTAATTGACGACGGACGCCCTAAGGAGGCAATTAAGGCTGAAGCTAAAAAAGACGGAGAAAGCGGAGGAATTGAAGATATAGACGTCGATACATTGGTTGACGAAGCTGTATCCGACGTTGAGGATACTCCCGTTTTGCAGGACGAGGATCCTACGCTTGTTAAAGACGATAAATACGATAATGTAGATAATTTTGAGCTTCCCGATATTGAGGTTGAAGACAATGCCGCTCAGCTCGGCGAGGAAAGCTCCGGGCGCAGCAAAAAGAGTCTGGTTAAAATTTTGAGTGACAGGCTTGAGGCTGAAAAAGAGAAGCTGGAGGAGGAGAAAGCTGAAGAGGACAAGGCTGAAAAAGAAGGATTTGAAGCCGGTCTTGAAAGCAGGTTCAGATTAAGAAAGACCTCAGGAAACACGGCTATTATCGAAGGACTTTTAAAATTAAAGAGAGAAAGAGGAACTGTTTCAAGAGAGGCAAACGTTTCCCCGGTAAAGCGTCTTAAAATAAAAGACGTTGATTTGGGACTGGACGGAAAGATCATTCCGAGAACAGAACAGTTTGAAAAAATAAACCTTGACGAAGAAGACCTGATTTTCCCTGCGGGAGCAACTGACACAATGAAGCTAAGGATACTGGCAGAGAGAAGAAAGGATAAGGTTGACAGCTTTGTGTTAGAGAACTCTGACAGAGAAGTTTCTGACGTTAAGGACAGCGAAGCGAGAAAACACGTTAAAGGCTTTACAAGCTATAACGACGCTCCTAAGGTTCTTGAGGATATTTTGCAGCTTAAAAGCAATCTGGTTATCAGGCTTTGTATACTGGTTATAACATCGCTTTTCAGCGTGTACATAGCTCTTGCCAACGATTTGGGATGGCCTGTTATAGAAGCTTTCAAGAGGACAAGCGCTGAAACGTTTATTTTTACAAATATAGTTCTCGGGCTTATTTCGGCATTTGTTTCATATACGGTTTTGTTCTCCGGCTTAAAGAAGCTGTTTAAGAAAAACGCCGACTGTGACAGTATAGCGGCTTTGGGTATAAGCTCATCGCTTATAGCTTCGCTTCTTCTGTTTATAAATCCCGGAATTATTCAGACTAAGTCGTATCATATATATATGTCCGTTGCTATTTTGGGGCTTTTGTTCAATACATTAGGCAAGCTTCTTATAGTCAACAGGACCGAGAGAAATTTCAAATATGCCGCAGGCGATTATGAAAAGTTTGCTGTGACAAACGTTCTGAATGAGGACGTTGCTGCGAAGTTTACCAAAGGCGCTCTGCTCAACGATTTTCCCGAGCTTGCAACTATGAGAAGAACAGAGTTCAACAACAATTTTCTTGAGCATTCGTATTCAACTGACATCGCAGACAGATACAGCAAGAAATATGCGCTTCCGCTCCTTGCGGTAAGCGTGCTTGTAGGTCTTTTGGCTCTTATTTTCGACAGAAATTCAACAGGGATTGCCCAGAGGATATTAGCGGCGTTTTGCGCATTTTCGGGAACAGTTTCAATAGCAGCTTCCTTTGCTCTGATGCTTGTTGTCAATCTGCCGTTGTCGAGGGCTTCTAAAAGATTTCTGCGTTCTTCGGGAGTTATGCTCGGTTATTCGGCCGTTGAGGAATTTGCCGACACCAATTCGATTTTAGTTGACGCGCGTCAGCTTTTCCCTGAGGGTATGATAAATCTTGTGAATCTTAAGGCGTTGTCTTCCACTCCGATAGAAGAATCTATACTTATGGCGGCAAGCCTGTCCTGCCAGGCGGGAAGCGTTTTGAAATCTATGTTTTACAATATGCTCAGAGGAAAAACAGAAATGCTTTATCCTGTAGAGAGCTATATTTACGAGGACGGACTGGGACTTTCAGGCTGGATTGATAATCAGAGAATTTTATTCGGAACAAGAGAGCTTATGGAGAATCATTCTATCGAGGGACTTCCGCCGCTTTCAAAGGAAAAGGAGTATACCAAAGGCTTTATTCCTATGTACCTTTCAATTTCAGGAGTGGTTTCAACTCTTTTTGTTATAAACGTCAATTCAAGTATAAGCGTTAAGAAATGGCTTCAGACGCTTGAAAGTCAGAATATAACTACAGTTATCAGATCAATGGACGGATTCATTTCACTAAATCTTTTGTCCGAACTGTTCGACGTTTCGCCTGATTCGCTCAAGCTTCTTCCTTTCAGGTATCATAAGGAGTATGAGGAACAGACTGACTTCGTTCCGAAGGCGTCGGCGTCAATGCTTTGTTCGGGGCATTTTCCGTCGTTTGCTATGCTTATCAGCGGAGCTAAAAAGCTTCAGTTCATAACTAATCTTGGTATGACCGTTCAGATTGCGGCTGCTCTGCTGGGACTTATGATTGCATTGGTTATGCTTTTGATAGGCTCGTTCAGTTCGCTGTCAGCGTCGGTAGTGATTCTTTACAATATCGTATGGACTGTGATCACTTTAGCCATTCAGTATTTGAAAAAGCTGTAATACGGCTTACGCCCCATTTTCTAAGGAGTCGGTTCACCTCTGAGAGCTATTGAACGAAGTTGTTATTGAAAGTCGGGGCTAAGTTCCCAATTAAAATATTAATAGCGTTCGGAATAATCGGACGCTTTTTTTTAATTTACTGTCAAATAATATTTTATTTCAGCTATTGAAAAAGAAAAGAGTTTGTGGTAAAATATACTCTGAAATAAATAGTTTGGTAATTTGAACCCGGCTATTCGGAGGATTCATATACTATGAAAACAAAAAAAATATTATGTTCATTGATATGTATATTAATTTATTTAATGTCGTTAATATCTGTGTTTTCGGTATTTTCAGAGGATTCAACTACGACCTATGAAATAGGCGAGGAGTTTACGGCTGTAAACGATGCAGACACTTATTTTTTTGACGAGAGTTTCGGATCCGATGTTGCAGTAAACGCCATGAAGCTTATCGTTAGCGTTACTATAGTCGATTTTAATTCTAACGGAGGTTTCGGACTTAAATTTATTATAAACAATAACAGCGACAGCGATGATTTTTATTTTCTGACCATGGACACGAATCAGTGGGCTTATGATAATACGAAGAATCCCATCGAGGCGGAATCAAAGGGAACCTACACGCTGGAATTTGACTTGTCCGATTTGGGACAGGTTGCAACGCTTCAGGGAGATTTATGGCAGGGAACTGTTGTGCTGAACGGACTTCAGCTTTTAGATAAAAACAACGGGGAGCTTGCATCCTTCGGAAATATTATAGAGCCTACGGTCGGTTATTATAAAGCGGGAGTGGGAAAGGTTGTTCAGACTACCACGTCCGAAACGACTTCGGAAGCTACTTCGGAAACCTCCGTATCCGAGAGCAGTACGGCGACTTATGCGACAACTATAATATCCGACAATAACAGTTCGGGTATAAGCTTTTGGTGGATAGCTATTCCGGCGCTGGCAATCGGAGTTGTTTTGATAGTTTTAGCTATTATATTGACAAAGAAGATGAAATGATAAAAAGGTCAAGGAATATCTTGACCTTTTAAAATTCCGTGAAGTAATCAATTCATATTACAAAAAGGCATGGGTGATTAAAGTGAAAAAGCTTTTTCTGTCATTTTTAGGATGTATAATTTTAATTTCATCAGTATTTTGTTTCAGTGCGGCAGTTTTGGCTGAAAATGAAACGTCACAGAATAATACATCAGAAACTGCTCAGACCACTGCCGAACGCACCGACGACGACCCTTTTGCAGAAAACAATAAGCCTGAAGAAAAAGAAGCCACGCCGACGTTTTATTATCTGCTCGGAGGAGCGGCGGGAATCGTGATAATATTTGCTATTTGCGGGTTCGTTGTTTCTGCGAGGAAAAAGTAGAGTTTTATTAAAATACTTTATTATTTGTGCAACTTTACTATATTTATCGGATGTTTTTTGTGAGAGAAATCATTGAATAAGCGAAATTGTTGTGATAAAATTAATTATGGGTATATGGGGTTTTTATGCCCTGATGAACATTATACATAAAATTCAATTTTATATAGGAGGAAAAATTATGAAATTTAAAAGATTAATTTCCGGGGCGGCTGCAGCGGCTTTGATAATTTCGTCGTTTAGCTTTTCAGCGTCTGCTGATTTAAGCAAGAAGCCCGGAGAGATCGGTTTTGAAACAGGACAAGAAAGACAGGATTCGGACGATTATGATTTTACGGATAAGCCGTATTCAGTGACTTCAGGCGATTACTATATGGGATTAAGCGTTCAGACAGGAACATGGACTCACCGTAACGCAATCGGGGACGACACCGATATGAGTCAGAGCGTATATAACGTAAACAATGAAAAGATTACCGGTATCAACTCATATTGCTCATGGGCTCATTTATACGGAGGCGGTTACGCTTTAATTACAAAGGACAGTAACGGAGTTAATTTAAGATCTTCGTGTTCTGCATACGGTCCTACCGGCTTGTTTTACGGAGAAGATGAAGGTGAAAGCGGAATCAAGGAATACGCTCAGCTTCACGACGCAAAGATAGGAAATAACGGTACATATACGGTAGGTATTCAGGGATATAACTTTAAAGCTGACGTTGCTAACAATAAAGACAGTGATAACGGAAACGGTATTAATATTCTTTATATTACCTCTAACATCAAATATTTAGAGAGCAACGGAGTTGAAATCAAGAACCCTGTTCTTAAGCTTTACAATTCAAAGGCAGCTTATGAGGCAAAGAAGCCTGACAAAACAATATCGGCCGGCTATTGGCTTACGACTCATGGTGACAATAAGTATTCAACTGTTTACACGCAATATATGTTCGGAAACCTATGGACTAAGAGCGGAGTTGAAAATACTGAGCTGAATAAGGTTGTAACGTTTGACAAGAAATATCAAAACTATGACGGCGGACTTGACGTATTCGGTATTTCAGGATATACGGGAAGCAAAGATAGTTCATTTACAAACGGATACTCAGGCTGCAGCTTCTTACCGGAATACGCAATGGAAATCACGTTTGAAGTAAACGCGCCTGACAGCATGATGAACAAGGTAACATCAAAGCCTCTTAAAAACGTATTGGACGAGGTAAGCGAGATACTCAACAGCGAGAGCGAGCTTGAATCCATTCAGAAGAAAAATCCTACGCTTACAGTAGAGCAGATTAAAGAAAAGCTGAACACTGTATACACAGCAGGAAAGAGCGTATATGACAAATACGGAAGCTACAAATCGTTGTCGAAATCACTGATTACCAATCCTCAGGCAGCTTTGGATAAAGCGCTTGCAGATATTAAGGCAGTGTGCAGCGAGCTTGGAATATTAATATGGGGCGAGCTTAACGGATATATAGAAACAGCAAACGATTTGGATTTTACAAAGTACACGGCAAAAACGTGGGCGGCGGTAGAAAAAGCAGTATCGGAAGCAGAAGCGCTCAAAGAAAAGTATGAAAACGGAGAAGAAGTAACGCAGGATCAGATAGACGCAGCAGCGGCAAAACTGAAGAAAGCGATAGAAAATCTGAAGGAAGTAACCGAAAAGGTAGACGAAACAACAGGCTACGGATATTTGCAGTTCAAGGACAACACAGGAAAATATCAGTGGTATAACGACGGAAAGAACTATCAAAATGTAACGGCAACAACGGTAGATGTAGTAACGTCGGAAAAAGGAAACGGAAAGACATATACCGTAAAGGCGAAATGCGACGGAAAGGCGACAGGATTAGCAGACTGCAGCTTAGAGATACAAGGCTTGATAAAGAAGCAAAGTAATGCGACGGTAACAATAGACGAAGTCAAGCTGGACGGAAAGAAGCAAAAGCTGACGGGAGTGCCGTATACGCAGGCGATAGATGAATCGGACGCATATGTGCCGCTGTATTCAGCAGATATAACAGAGATACCTGACGATGCATATACAAGTCCCGACCTAGAGTGCGCAAAGGACGCTTCACCGCAGGCATTATCGCAGGGAGCAAAGAAAGACTATGCAGCGATAGAAAAAGATTGGAAAGAGATAACAGTAAAATTCACGGTAAACTGGGGCGAAACGACTGATGAAGAGGAAAACAACTCGGAGAACCCTGATACAGCAGGAGGAGTAACTGTAGCGATTTCTCTGGCGGCGATTCTTGGAGCGGGATATGTAATCTCCAGAAGAAAGGTTAAATAAATCTGATAAATCTAAAATAATATAAAAAGAAAAATATTAAGAGTACAGACCAAAGCGGTTTGTACTCTTTTTTTAAAACCAAAATATTTAAGACTTGAAATTTTTGAAGGTAACCGTATAATCGGAAATTTTCAGCGACTGCGGCACATCATCTTTAAATATCAGCTCATAATCCTTTTCGCCTATTGTGCCGCTTGCCACCGTGCAGCCGTCATTTGTTTTGTATTCAACGTTTGATGAAAGAGTGGTTTTGTCCAGAGCAGATATTATCATAATGCTTATTGCACTGTCGGGGAGTTCATCCTGTTTGGCGTCAAATTCTAAGTCCTCAAGCTTTATTTTATAGGTTTCGCCTGAAAATGTTATGGTCATTCCGCTTATGCTTTCAGGCTCGGAATAGGTCATCTGCCAACTGTTTTCCTTTCGGGAAAGAGATGCTTTGTAGGTATCGCTGTCAGTATTGTCGTTTTTAATTGTCAGATCGCATGAATACGGTATTTTCAGCGTGACTGAATCGGTGTTCTTATTACATGAGGTCAATGCAAACGTCAGAATAATCATAACAGGGAATACAAGGAGCTTAATAGGTCGGTTCAAAATACTTCATCCTTTCAAAAATAAAAAACCTATGCATGAGGATATTTCCGTAAGCATAGGCTTTTTAATTTAATCCTCAATTTCTTTGAGGACAAAAGGCAAAATATCTAAAATATCCCTTGCCAGAACCGAACGCTTCGACATTTCTTCGGTCAGCGCTTCTGCCGAACGTCCTAAAATATACTGTCCTGCGGCACAGGCGTTAATAGGCTCGGCGCCTTGAGCTGCAAAGGAAGCCGTCATGCCTGCCAACAAATCGCCGCTTCCGCCCTTACTGAGAGCTGAATTGCCCGTGCAGGATAAATAAACATCCTTGCAGTTTTTTGAAATTGCAAGACTTTGGACTGATTTGGATAAAACTGTTACGTTATATTCATCGCAGAACTGTTTTACGAGATTAAACCTGTTTTCCAAAAACTCGCCGACAGAAACGTTTATAAGCCTTGCAAATTCAGCGGGGTGCGGAGTTAAAATGATTTTTGCCCTTGTGTCCTTTAATACATTTATATTCCCGCAAAGGCAGTTTATTCCGTCAGCGTCTATAATTACGGGAATTTCAGAACGCTTGACTATTTGTTCGACAAGCTTTACGGTGTTTTTATTTTTGCCAAGACCGCAGCCCAGTAGAATCACATTATAATCCTTTGAAAGTGAAATTATTTTATCCGAGTTTTTTGAAGAGATACAGCCGTTTTCATCGCTGTCAAGAGTTGTGTATACGGCTTCATAAATGTCCGCCGAAAGCGAAGCTATAACGCTTTCTACAGAACACAGATTTACAAGCCCGACGCCCGTGCGCATAGCAGAAGTAACTGAAATCGCCGCCGCTCCTCTGTAATCGGAGCAGCCGCATATACATAAAAGCTTCCCGAAGGTGCCTTTATGAGAATTATCCGGGCGAGGAGGCAAAAGACTTCTTACAATGTTGTTATCAAGCTTTGAAATTTCGAATTCAAAATTGCTTTCGGCGGATTTTGGTATGTTTATATCGCAGAGTATGGATTCTCCGCAAAAGTCTTTGGCAGGTGAAAGTAAAGCTCCAAGCTTAAAAGCGTGAAAGCAAATTGTATAATCGCATTTTAAAGTTCCGTCTGATACAAATCCGTTTCTCGAATTAATTCCCGACGGCAGGTCGCAGGCAATTTTCAAAGCTTTGGATTTATCTGCTTTATCAAACAATGATCTGACGTCATCGGGAAGCTCGCCGTGAAAGCCTGTTCCGAAAACGGCGTCTATGATAATATCAGCCCATTTGAAAGCGTTTTCCGATTCTTCTGTCGGAACTTTTTCCGCCTTTTGCTTCAGCTTTGAAAAAGCAGACCTTGCCAGAGCGGTTTTTGGGCTGCCTTGAGCTAAAATAATTCTTACGTTTAAAGAATTTTCAAGCAGCATATTGGAGCAGACAAGACCGTCGCCCCCGTTATTTCCGTTTCCGGCGAGAATAAGAATATTCTTATAATAACCTTTATATGCGATTTTTGTAATCTCTCTGCACAGTGCGGCGGCAGCGTTGTCCATAAGCTCAGATAATGTAACTCCGTACTTTTCCGAGGACTTTTCAGCTTCGCTCATCTGTTCAGCAGTCAGAATTTTTATTTTAATCACCGAACCTTTCATTATAGGCAATAACAATAGCCGTTGCCAGAGAATAAGTGTGGCTTATGCTTACTGAAAACGATAAGCCCTGCGCCGCTTTTTCAGCATTGCCGCAAAGATCAAGATAAGGCTTTCCGTTTTGTTCTCTGAGAACGGAAATCTCGTTTAGGCTGAATCCCCTTACGCCTGTGCCGAGGGCTTTTGAAAAAGCTTCCTTAGCCGCCCAGTTTCCCGCCATCGAAGGATATGGATCAGCTTTTGCATAAAACATTTTAAGCTCTTTATCTGAAAAAACGCAGTTTAAAAACCTATCGTTTGAAACGCTTTTTTTAATTCTTGAAATTTCTATAATATCAATGCCTGTCGTATACATAAATCAGCTCCTGATATTTCTCGGAAGATATGTCTTTATTACATTAAGCATTTCGTCGTTCGGTGAAATAAGAACATAGCACATTCCGAATTTTGAGCTTTTACAGGTTAAATAGTAATCGTTCTCATTGCTTCCTGAGGTTGCGTCTATTACGCTGTAATCTTTGTTGAATGATTTTCCGCTGACTTCTCCGAATTCCAAAGCTTCTTGAATCTCAGCGGAGATAAGTCTTTTTCTTCTGCTTTTTGCTATGATTTTGTCTATGTCCAGCTCCCCGTTTGTACAGATATATTCATATTCAACGTCAAAGTTTTTTATCAGATAGTAAGTTCCATAGCCGATAAGCACTATTAGAACCAGTGACAGCGCTTTAAATAGAATAAACAGCAGAGCTGAAATAAAAAGTGCCGCAACAAATACCGTTGTCTTCTTGACAAACGTTGACGTGTCGGGATTTCTTGTTACCAGTTGTTCTTTAAAGCTATCCATAAAAATATCTCCTTATTGTATTTGTGATTTAATAAAGTATACCATAAAAAAAACTGATTTTCAACTTGCGTTTCGGTTGATTCTTTTGAATATTTGTGGTACTATTCAATAAGGGCTTGCACGTCATTCAACGTGGCAAGGGTCGGCATTGCCGACCGGTCGTTAAGCAGGGGATTGTATCCCGCTGCTGAACGGGGAAAGGAACCCGCCGCCTATATAGGCGTGGGACGCCTTGCCCTAGTTGTAGCAGTAAAATCTGAATTGGAAAGCGGTTGTAAGAATGAAACTGGTTATACAAAGGGTGAAAAATGCCAAGGTTTCGGCAGATGAAAAAACTGTCGGCAAAATCTCGCAGGGATATTTGGTTCTGATAGGAATAAGCAATTCGGATACGGAGCTTGTGTGTGAAAAGCTTTGTAATAAAATGATTAATCTGAGGATTTTTTCAGATGAGAACGATAAAACAAACTTGTCGTTAAGAGATGTTAAGGGAGAGCTTCTTATTGTATCCCAGTTTACGCTGTATGCCGATTGCAAAAAGGGAAACAGACCAAGCTTTATCAATGCCGGTAATCCGCAAAGGGCGGAGGAGCTTTATGAGTATTTTATAAATCTTTGCCGTGAAAAACTGGAAACTCGGGTTGAGCATGGGGTTTTCGGAGCAGATATGAAAGTAAGTCTGTTAAACGACGGACCTTTTACGGTTATACTTGACAGCGAAGAACTTTTAAATTAGGAAATATAAAAAAAGTGGCAAATAAGAATTTTTCATTTTGTCCGAAATATTGTTATAGAATAGACAAACACCTCTTTTTCATAAACTTTGTAAGGGGTGTGTTTTTATGTTTGCGCATTTAATAGAAATAATTCTTTCAAACTGTCTTTACTTTGCTTTGCATTTAGAACGCAGCGGAGCGTTTCCCAAGCCGCTGTCTGCCAAAGAGGAAAGGGAATGTTTTCTTAAAATGGCGGAGGGGGACGAAACGGCAAGAACAAAGCTTATTGAACATAATCTCAGGCTTGTAGCTCATATTGTGAAAAAGTATTATTCAGGCTCAAGCGAACAGGAGGATCTCATTTCAATAGGCACAATCGGACTTATAAAAGCCGTATCAACCTTTGATTATACAAAGGGAACAAGGTTTGCAACCTATGGAAGCAAGTGCGTTGAAAATGAAATACTTATGCATTTCAGATCTATGAAAAAATCAGCGGGAGAGATTTATTTCGATGAGCCTATTGACACGGATAAGGACGGAAATCAGCTTACGCTTATGGATATAATATCTGAGGATGTAGAGATTATAGATAAGATAGACATATCAATAAAGTCCGGTCAGCTTTATTCTTATCTTCCCGAGTGCTTAGATGAAAGAGAGCGTGAGATTATAATTCTGCGGTACGGTCTTTACGGAGAAATACCGCTGACGCAGAGAGAAATTGCAAAGAAGTTTGATATTTCCCGATCTTATGTTTCCCGAATTGAAAAGAAGGCGCTGGGAAAGCTGAAGGCGTGTTTTGAAAATAAAAATTAGATAACTTTTTTCATTTAGTGTATAAAGTAAAAAATTCTGTCAAAAATAACCTCATAGAATCTTCTAAACATATTCAGGTCAGAATTTTTATGCAAGTCAAAAAGAAAGGAACGTAAATTTTCATGAAAAAGCTATCGGAATTAATTAAAGGAAAGGGAATACTTGTCGGATGTCTGGTTTTCCTTATGGCGGTCGGAATAGGAAGCTTCGCTGTTTATAAAAGCACAATGAACAAGCTTACTAACAGTAATATACTTACTAAAATCGAGGATTCACAGGTTGCAAATACAGTAAGCGATATAAAGAAAACAACAACTGTGACCTCCGAAAACAGTGAAGAAGACAGCAGCGAATCGGAAGATGTTGATGACGCTGAAGAAAATGCCGCTGATGAAAGCGAAGAAGCTGCGTCGACGGACGTCGATACAGAAACACAGCCTTACGTTATGCCTGTAGAGGGAGACGTTATAAATCCGTTTTCTAACGGCGAGCTTGTTAAAAGCGAAACATTGGGCTATTGGCAGACTCATGACGGAGCCGATATTAAAGCAAAGGCCGGAACAAAAGTGGTTGCGATGACGAGCGGCACGGTAACTAAGGTGATAGAAGATCCGCTGTACGGAACAGAGGTTATAATCGACCATGGAGATAATATAGAGGGACATTATTATAACCTTAAAAAGTCGGTTGACGTTGCCGAGGGAGATACGGTCAATTCTGGTGAAAAAATAGGAGAGGTAGGCAAAACAGCAGACGCTGAAAGTGCGCTTCCTGCACATTTGCATTTTGCAATTAAGCAAAACGGTGAGTGGATAGATCCTATTTCCTTTATAAATCCAAGTTCAACAAAATAAGTCTGAATTTAAAGGCGAAGTCGGTTGTTTCCGACTCCGCCTTTTATGTTTTAAAACTATTAGCTTGCTTCTTGTATCAATGTTTTTTCGGTCTTTATGGTCTTAACCTTATAATTTGAATCCGACTTGACAAACTGATCTATAAGTACATCCTTTAATCCAGAATTTTTTGAGCTTTCGTTTACAGTGAACTTCAGTTCGCCGCTTGCTGAAGTGTAGATGTTATCAGTTTCGACTATTCTGTAAATAGTGCCTGTATCAAGCTTTATTTCATAAACCTCAAAATATTTGTTGTAGGGATCAGCAGAAGCTCCTGCTTTTGCCTTGTTAAAATAAGCGGCGATAAGGTTTATCTCCGAGCCCTCAAATGATGAAAGCTGATTGTGCATTTGGTTTTTAATGTCAATAAGGTCTATTTCTTTGATTTTAGTCGCATAGGCGTCAACATTTTCAACAATATAAGTCCTCTTGGTTTTAAGAAGCGTAAAGCCTTTTTTGAGCAAAGTGCTGTCGTTATAGCCCGATTTATACTTTGCTTTGACGGTTATAACATCGCCGAGCTTTAATCCTGACGTTTGTGAAATCGTATAATCAAACATAGTCTTTATAATATCCGAAGCATTATCAGTATTCATACCGCTTGCTGTAACCATAGGCGATATACCGCTGAAATTTACAGTAACATTTTCAAACGGATCCAGCTCGTCGGCTTCGCCGAGCCCTGAAACATTAAACTCTGTGCTTGACGATTTGCTTACGGCGTATTTCTGATCTTCGTACTCGATAGTTGAATCATCCGGGTTATATGAAGAAGAAATGCAGTTTGCCGAAATTGTAATTACATCGCCGTTTGAAAGATTGCCGTTGTTTGACGATTCGGTGATGTTGAACTCAAAGCTGTCCAGAACAACCTGACTGCACTTTGAAGTGTTTATTTCAGCCGTACCATAGCCGTCGGTTCCGCTGAATGAAACGGAAATATCAGCAAATGCGTTTAAGCTTTGTACCGAGTTTAAATCGCTTACGTTTACGGTGTATGTTGTGTTAGTCAGCTTGATACGAAATTTTCTCAAAGCTTTTTTGTCGTATCTAACCGTGACGGTAAGCAGATCGCCGTTGCTTATGTCTGAGATTTTATCTATAGAACTTGCTTTAATGCTCTCAGTTCCTTTTCTGAACAAAAATTGCGAGTCGTCGGAATCTGTTGCTATGTATATGTCCGCTTTGAGGGCGGTCTGCATTTCTTTTGCCTTTTGCAGGTCGTTTGTATTCGTGAACATATCAGTAAGCAGCGGAACATTACTTCCCGTAGCGTCAGCTTTAAAATAATCGCTCTCTTCATCCAACGACAGATATGCTGAAGCTGAGCCGTTTGAACCTTCAACATTAACCTTAATAAGCTGAGAAGCGTCTATTTCAAGAAACGCAAAGCGGTCGTAAAAATAATAAGCAGTGCAGCAAAGAGCTGCAATAACTATTACCCAAAGAAGTATAACTAATATAAGCTTGGGTGAGCATTTTCTTTTTCTGTTTACCTTTGCGTTGCAGTACATACAAACACGAGCGTTATCCGGTAAGTAAGCTCCGCAGTTTCTGCATTTAATTTTTTTCGCCATAATAATCCTCCATAAGACATAAAGTCTAAATATATTATAGATAAAGAAGCTTAAAAAGTCAATCAGACTGCATAATATGAGTTTGGATAATATTTGGTAAGGGATTAAATAACCTTTAGTCGGTTGAATTTGCAAAAACGAGATTGTTTTGGTATAATGTTAAAGCGTAACGTAAAGAATGATTTTTACGAATTTCTTTGTCAGAAAGGTTTGGTATTTAAAATATGTGGGCATATGAAAGTGTTTTTTATCAGATTTATCCCTTAGGATTTTGTTCCGCGCCGTTTGAAAACGACGGTCAGACTGTACATAGAATATTAAAGGTTAAAGAGTGGATACCTCACATAAAGAAGCTGGGAGCGAACGCAATTTATTTTTCTCCGGTTTTTGAGTCGGACACGCACGGCTATAACACGAGGGATTTCAGGCGTATCGACTGTCGTTTGGGTGATAATAATGATTTTAAGGAAGTTTGCGAAGAGCTTCACGGCAACGGAATAAAGGTGGTTTTGGATGGAGTTTTCAATCATGTGGGAAGAGGCTTCCGGGCGTTTCAGGATGTGCTTAAGAACCGTGAAAGCTCGCCATACAGATACTGGTTTAACATTGACTTCAGCGGGAACTCAAGCTATAACGACGGTCTTTGGTACGAGGGCTGGGAGGGCCATTATGACCTCGTAAAACTGAATCTCAGAAATGAAGAGGTAATAAACCACATTTTTGAGTGCATAAAGGGCTGGATTGAGGAATTTGACATCGACGGACTAAGGCTTGACGTAGCCTACTCTCTTGACAGAGATTTTATCAGAAAGCTCAGAAGCTTTTGCGATTCTCAAAAGCCGGACTTCGTCCTTATAGGCGAGCTTCTTCATGGAAACTATGCTGAGTTCGTAAATCCCGAAATGCTTCACAGCGCAACTAATTATCAGTGCTATAAAGGACTTTATTCAAGCTTTAACTCAATGAATATGTTTGAAATCTGTCACAGTCTGAAAAATCAGTTTGGCTCGGAAAGCTGGTGTCAGTACAGAGGAATGCATCTTTTATCCTTTGTTGATAATCATGATGTTTCGAGAGTGGCTTCAATTCTGACAAATGAAAAGCATCTTCCGCTTATTTATGCTATGGAGTTCGGAATGCCCGGCATACCGTGCGTATATTACGGAAGCGAGTGGGGAACCAAGGCTGATAAAAGTCAGGGAGATCCTGCGCTCAGGGCTTCGTTTGAAAATCCCGAATGGAACGAATTAACCGACTTTATTGCAAGCTGTGCGAAAGCCCACAAGAGCAGTAAGGCATTGTGCTACGGAGATTTTAATCAGATAATTCTCACAAACAAGCAGTGTATTTTTCAAAGACAGCTTGAGGACGAGCGAATTCTTGTGGCTGTAAACGCTGACAGCGAAAGCTATACTGCGCACTTCGACGCAGGCTGCGGACAGGCTGAAAATCTTCTTAACGGCGAAATCTTTGACTTCGGGGGTGGAGCGGAGCTTGCTCCTTATTCGGCTTATATATTAAAAACGGAAAAGTAATTTCTGAATATAACTTAGCCAAGATGTCCCCCGCCTCTATAGGCGGCGGGTTCCATTACCCGTTCAGTAGCGGGATACAATCCCCTACTGATGCCGACCCTTGCCGCATTGAATTACGGGCAAGCCCTTATTGAAAAACCTCCTGCGTACATTTTATGCACGCAGGAGGTTTTTGTTTTTTTAAAGGTTTAAATTACAGAGAAACCTTGCCCTGTACATCGCCGTTTACAACGTAATAAGCAACGTCGTCCTCCGGCTTTACATATACTTCGATAGTTTTTACAGCGGCTTTGTTATTGCTCTTGTAATCTGCTTCGCATGAAGCGACAACATCCTTTGCAGTAATCTGCTTGCCGTAGAACTGAATGTAAACCTTGCTTTCAACCGATGGCTTCTTAGGAGCAGCTTTCTTGGCAACCGGTTTCTTAGCGGCAGTCTTTTTGGCAGGAGCTTTTTTAGTTTCTGCGGCTTTTTTATTTTCAGTTGTTTTTTTAGCTGCTGTTTTCTTGACAGGAGCTTTTTTAGCCGCTGTTTTCTTTTCCTCAACCGTTTCTGCAACAGGTACGGCAGGCGCTGCAGGCTTAACGTCGGCAGCGGTTGTTTTCTTTACGTTGTTTGCCATAGTGAATACTTCCTTTCTTGAATTTAAAAAAGACTTATGGAATGTGTTTTTAAGGCTCTTATTTTGCAACAGCGTCTTTAAGAGCCTTGCCCGCTTTAAAAGCAGGAACCTTCTTAGCAGGGATACTGATAGGCTCTTTGGTCAAGGGATTGATAGCGTTTCTTGCCGATCTTTCCTTAACCTCAAAGCTTCCGAATCCCACAAGTGAAACCTTTTCACCCTTTTTAAGAGAATCGGTGATTGAATTGATAACAACTGAGAGAGCCTTTTCTGCGTCCTTCTTTGTATAGTCGCCTTTCTCAGCTATTAAGTTAATTAATTCTGCTTTTGACATATTAATTTCCTCCCTTGTTTTTATTTTACCAATATTCTAATACATTATTTGCAAGTAGTCAATGTTTTTGAGAATTAATCAACTTTTTGTATAAGTTTTTTTGTTTTGAAGGGGTTATCTTAGACATTTCTTACAAAAAAACTGCCTGTTTAAAGGGATTGAGCGTAAAATATTTTAATTAATCATTGACTTTGCAATGCTACTTTGATACAATAGTTATCTGTAAAGATAATTTTAGTTTTTGTAGTTCCTTATGAAATATACAAACGGAGGTATGCTCAAATCGGGCATGGTTGTGTTTTATGAGTAAGCTGTCGTCAATACAGGTTTTAGTTATAGGCTTTTTCGGGATAATCACACTCGGAACAATTTTATTAATGCTGCCTATTGCAACGAGAGATGGTGAAACTACCACGCTTATCAATGCGATTTTCACGGCTGCGTCCTCTACCTGCGTAACAGGTCTTGTGGTCTATGATACATATACTCACTGGACTATGTTCGGTCAGGTTACTATATTGACTATGATACAAATAGGCGGACTCGGCTTTATGTCCGTTGCGACCTTTCTGTCGTTTGCCCTGAGAAGAAAAATATCTCTGAAAGAGCGGGGTATTATTCAGGAGGCGATGAACACTCCTCAGATTGCCGGCGTGGTAAGGCTTATGCGCCATGTTCTGATAGGCACCGTTTTTTTTGAACTGTGCGGAGCCGCTTTGTTTTGTATAAGGTTTATTCCTTTAATGGGCATTTCAAGGGGAATTTATACGTCTGTATTTCATTCGATTTCGTCTTTCTGCAATGCCGGTTTTGATTTATTCGGAAGATACGGCGAATACTCGTCTTTAGAAACCTTTAACGGAGATGTGCTGGTAAATGTCGTTACAATAGCGTTGATTATCATAGGCGGTATAGGCTTTTATGTATGGGAGGACATTTACAATAACGGACTTCATTTTAAAAAGTATAAGCTTCATTCGAAGATGGTTATTTCAATGACCGCTGTGTTAATTATAGTTCCGGCAGTTTTGTTTTTTGTGCTGGAGAGAAATAATGCGTATAAAGACTTTTCTACTCCGCAGGCTATCATGTCGGCAGGCTTTCAGTCGGTGACTTTAAGAACAGCCGGATTCAGTACGGTTCAACCGTCTAATCTGACAGATTCATCATCGCTTTTAGGGTGCGTTCTGATGCTTATAGGCGGCTCTCCCGGTTCAACAGCAGGAGGTATAAAAACCACTTCGTTTATGACGCTGATTCTCGGAGTTGTGGCAATGCTTACTAAGCGTGATTCTATAACGTCGTTTCGCAGACGGTTGCCGCACGGCTATCTGTCAAAGGTTTCGGCTATTTTAACAATGTATTTGTTTTTTGCGCTTTTGTCGTCGGGAATAATCTGTGCGGTTGACGCTATGCACTTAAAAGAATCGCTGTTTCAGGTTTTCTCTGCAATAGGCACTGTGGGCGTCGATATGACAAACACAGGGGATTTATCTGTAATTTCTAAAATTATTCTGTCGATACTTATGTTCTTTGGAAGGATAGGCGGACTTTCTCTGGCTTTGGCTTTTTCAAAACCAATAGCTGCGCCGCCGATAAAATACCCGACAGAGAAGATTTCGGTTGGATAAAAATTAAATATATTTTAAGGATGGAAGAAACATGAAGTCAATTTTAATTATCGGTATAGGCAGTTACGGAAGATATTGCGCTCTTAAATATATGCAGCTTGGACACGATGTTATGGTTGTGGATCAGGATGAAGAGAAGGTCGCTGAAATTGCTTCAAAGGTCACGTCTGCTCAGATAGGCGATTGCACAAAAGAAGAGGTTTTGCGTTCTTTAGGAGTTAATTCCTATGATATCTGCGTGGTATCAATCGGTGATAATTTTCAGGCGTCGCTTGAGATAACCTCTTTGTTAAAGGAGCTTGGAGCGTCATGGGTTATTTCAATGGCGTCTAAAGATAATCAGGCTAAGTTTTTGCTGAAGGTCGGAGCTGATTCGGTTGTTTATCCAAATAAGGACAGTGCGGAACACCTTGCTATGAAAACGGGTTCTAACAATGTTTTTGAGTTTATAGAGCTGACTACTGAGGTTTCAATCTATGAAATTCCCGTTCCGTCTAAATGGATAGGAAAGTCCATTCAGGAAATCGACGTAAGGAATAAATACGGAGTTTCAATCCTTGCCGTAAAGGTTGGGAACGATATAACCGAGGTGCCAAGCGCCGATTATACATTTGTTGACGTTGAAAACGAGCATCTTATCGTTATGGGCAAAGAAAAGGATATATATAAAATGAAATTTTAACATTTCACGTTCCGCATTTTGCCGGAGCGTGAAATTTTTTGGGATGGGTTTCAAGTAAATACGACAGGAATTTTCAATTTGCAACTAAAAGCTGCTTGTGAAAATAATTTCGTTATGATATACTTAGCGTATATTTATGAAAATAATACATAAAGCGGAGGAAAGTATAAATGCTGTCACTAAAGAATATAAAAAAGGATTACGGAAGCGGAGAGCAGATTGTTCACGCATTAAAAAACATTAGCATTGATTTCAGGGAAAATGAGTTTGTATCTATTTTAGGTCAGTCTGGCTGCGGAAAAACTACGATGCTCAATATTATAGGAGGGCTTGACAGATATACCGAGGGCGATCTTACAGTTAACGGAAGATCTACAAAGCAGTATAAACCCAAGGATTGGGACGCATATCGAAATCATTCGGTAGGCTTTGTGTTTCAGAGCTATAATCTGATAATGCACCTTTCGGTTCTGAGAAATGTTGAGCTTGCTTTGACTTTATCGGGAATTTCAAAATCCGAGAGAAAGAAAATGGCTCAGGCAGCTTTGGAGAGGGTAGGGCTTGAAAATCAAATAAACAAAAAGCCTAATCAGCTTTCGGGCGGTCAGATGCAGAGGGTTGCCATTGCAAGAGCTTTGGTGAATAACCCCGACATTATTCTGGCGGACGAGCCTACGGGAGCTTTGGATACCGAAACAAGTATTCAGGTTATGGAAATTTTAAAAGAGGTTGCCCAAGATAAGCTTGTCATTATGGTTACTCACAATCCTTTGCTGGCGGAAAAATATTCGACTCGTATAATAAAGCTTTCGGACGGCGAGGTTATAGACGATTCAAACCCATATGATTATTCTTGCGATGAACAGGAAGCAGAGAGCAAGGTTTACGACAAAAAGGAAGCTAAGAAAATAAAAAAGGCAAAAAAGAAAAAATCAATGAGCTTTTTAACCGCTTTGTCACTAAGCTTCAGAAACTTAAATACCAAAAAAACCAGAACTATTCTGACCTCTTTTGCAGGAAGCATAGGAATTATAGGAATCGCCTTGATTCTCTCGCTATCAAGCGGTTTTCAGACGTATATAACTACAATGGAGGAGGAAACTCTTTCAGCATATCCGCTTGAGATAGACAAGTTGACAATGGACAATGAAATGACGGCTCTTTTTTCTGATAATTCCGACACCGATGAGGAAGAGGAATTTCCTGATGAAAAAAAGGTTTATAAAAAAGACGTACTTGACTCTATAATCAATTCATACGCCGAGGGTATAACCGTCAATGACATGAAGAGCTTTAAAAAGTATATTGAGGAAAACAGGGATAAGTTTGATGAGCTTGTAAACAGTATACAGTATAAATATTCAAACGAGTTCAACGTGTATTCTTCCGAGTATGATGAAAATTCAAACACTCAGAATAATCCTATTGATTTCGACAGCGAATCAGAAGTCACTCACGGAAGCGTAAATATGATGCTTAGTCAAACCGCCGTATGGAACGAGCTTATTGATAATCAGGAGCTTTTGGAGTCGCAGTATGATGTTCTGGAGGGAAGCTGGCCCAAGGACAAAAACGAGGTAGTTATTGTCGTTGATAAGTATAACAGGATAGACGATTATGTTTTATATTCACTCGGTCTGAGAAGTACGGACGACTATAATCAGTCGGTCGAAGCTATTATTTCGGGCAAAAAAGACGATATTCCCGATCAGGCTTCTGAATTTACTTTTGACGAGCTTCTCAGCAGAACCTATAAGCTTGTGCTTACCAGTGATTATTATCAGAAGCAGGACGGGGTATGGATAGATAAATCAGGCGATACAGAGTATATGAAAACTGTTTTAGATAATTCTCTTGAATTAAAGGTTTCGGGAATAATAAGAATTAAGGACGGAGTTACCGCTACGGCGTTTGAAAGCGGGGGAATAGGATATACAAGCGAGCTTACCGAGTATATTGTTAATTCCGTAAATGAATCTGAAATTGTTAAAGAGCAGATGTCGCAGCCGGATATAAACGTTTTCACAGGTCAGAAATTCAGCGGACAGGAAACCTTCGAGAATAATCTGACGACTCTTGGGGTTTCGGACCTCGACGAGCCTGCCTCTATACTTTTCTATGCAAAGGGATTTGATGAAAAGGAGGCTTTGGTTGATGTTTTAGACGAGTATAACGCAGCCCGAAAAACCGACAGTGAAAAAATTCAGTATATCGATTATGTAGGACTTATGATGAGTTCTATTACCACTATTATAAATTCTATATCTTATGTTCTTATAGCCTTTGTGACTATCTCTTTGGTGGTTTCATCTATTATGATAGGAATAATCACATATATTTCCGTTCTTGAAAGAACAAAGGAAATAGGAATTTTGAGAAGCATCGGAGCTTCAAAAAAGGATATATCAAGGGTGTTCAATGCAGAAACTCTTATTGTCGGATTTGCGGCAGGAATAATAGGTATAGGCGTTACAATGCTTTTGGATATTCCTATAACAGCAATAATAAAGCATCTGACGAATTTGGATATAGTTGCGCTTCTGCCTGCCGCAGGAGCGGTGATACTGGTTATTATAAGTATGCTTCTGACCCTTATAGCAGGCTTGATTCCGTCACGAATGGCGGCTAAGAGAGATCCCGTTGTCGCTCTCAGGTCTGAATAAATAATTAATGTATAGCTTATAATAATTAGTGTGTTTGAATAATAGCTTGCCCGTCATTATATTAAGTATTTTTTATTAAGACCGTGTAAAAGTTGCATATGCAACAGAACTGAGCATATTGATGTGATATATTATAAATATAGATTATTAAAAATCTAATATTTGGTATAAATTTTTGTAATAGGAGGAAATGCTCTAAACGGGAGCATGGGGAATTTATGTCGTCAACAAAAATAACTGAAAATCTTTATTCAGTGGGCATTTTAAATCCTGCAATGAGGATTTTTGATGTAATAATGAAAACCGACTACGGAACGTCATATAATTCATATATTTTAAAGGGAAAAAACAAAACCGCTCTTATTGAAGTCAGTCACGCAAGCTTTTTTGACTCTTATCTTGACAATATAAAAGAGGTATGCGATCCGTCTGAAATTGACTATATAGTTTTGAATCATTGCGAGCCTGATCACAGCGGAGCTTTAGCTGACATTCTGAAGCACTGCTCCCCTAAAATAGTTTGCACAAAAGCAGGTTCTAATTTTTTGAAAAATATCGTCAACAGTGAAAACCTCGACTTTATGATTGTCAACGATGGCGACGACTTAGATCTGGGCGGAGCAAAGCTTCAGTTTATCCCTGCGGCGTTTCTGCATTGGCCCGATTCAATGTTCACATATTGCGAAAGTGAGAAAGCTCTGTTTTCGTGCGATATGTTCGGCTGCCATTACTGCGAGCCGTATATGATAGATAAGTTTATTGCATACGATAAGTCTTACGATATTGCGTTAAAGGGCTATTACGACGCTATTTTCGGACCTTTTAAACCGTTTGTTCTTGCCGGTATGAAAAAGCTTGAAGGTCTTGAATTCGATATTGTTTGCCCGAGCCACGGTCCTGTTCTGACGAGCGGAGGGAAGCTTGAAAACGTATTTGAAAATTATATGGCTTGGAGTACCCCTGTTAAAAAGGATAAAAAGT
The DNA here is from genome assembly GCA_964617585.1 of uncultured Ruminococcus sp. Taxonomy (GTDB): domain Bacteria; phylum Bacillota; class Clostridia; order Oscillospirales; family Ruminococcaceae; genus UMGS1601. The sequence goes on along the minus strand of CAZTXS010000002.1, from coordinate 17,571 downwards.
CAGTTCCTGTGTTTTATTGTTCGGCATACGGCAATACAGCAAAAGCGGCTCAGGCTATCAGCAAGGGTATAATGAAAGCTTCAACTGAAATTGAATCAAAGGCTTATGATATAAACGAATATGAGCTTTCAGAGCTTGCGGGAATTATTAACTCAAGCGATGCGTTTGCGATTGGATCGCCTACTATAAACGGAGATGCGGTTGCTCCTGTCTGGAATCTTATAAGTACCATAGACGTTATAAATAACCGTAAGAGAAAGGCTTTGGTATTTGGCTCTTATGGTTGGAGCGGCGAAGCTGTTCCTAATCTTATAAGCAGATTAAAGGGTATTAAAAACGATATTTTCGGAGAGGGATTCAAGTTTACCTTTGTTCCTACCGAAAATGATTTGCTTTCTGCTGAAGTGCTTGGAGAAGAATTTTCAAAGGCTATAACAGCTTAACGATTATTAACACTTAACGTGTTAAATATAAAAATTGAGGAGGAAAAAATTATGGCAAAATGGATTTGTCCGGTTTGCGGATATGTACACGAGGGAGATACTCCGCCTGAAAAATGCCCGCAGTGCGGCGTTCCGGGTGAGAGATTTAACAAGGCTGAGGAATCAGAGCTTACATGGGCTGACGATCACAAAATCGGAATTGCAAAGGACTTAGACCCTGCGGTTGTACAGGATTTAAGAGATAACTTTAACGGTGAATGTTCAGAAGCAGGTATGTATCTTGCAATGGCAAGAGTAGCTATCAGAGAGGGATATCCTGAGGTTGGTCTTTACTATGAAAAGGCTGCTATTGAAGAGGCTGAGCACGCTGCTAAGTTCGCAGAGCTTTTGGGCGAGGTCGTAACAGACTCGACTAAGAAAAATCTTGAACTCAGATACATGGCTGAAAACGGGGCCTGCGAGGGTAAGCTTATGCTTGCTAAGAAGGCTAAGGAGCTTGGATACGATGCTGTTCACGATACGGTTCATGAAATGGCTAAGGACGAGGCTCGTCACGGACGCGCATTTAAGGGCTTATTGGACAGATATTTCGGTGATAAGTAATTAAATATTAACGCAAAAGTAAAGGATTGAGGAAATGTTTTCTTTGGTCCTTTCAGCTTGTCAAGGGACTACCATTACCGGTGATGGAAATGGTAGTTCTTTTTTTAATTATGACGAAAAATATGATTTTGAGGCATCAGACTTCTATGTTAATTATCTTGATTTTTCCTCGTATATCAGGACATTTTTCAAATATTTCGTACACCCATTTTTATTTCAATATACTTTTTTACGCAAAAAAGCTACCCAATCTTTTATAACAGGCTGAAAGTTGCACTGAAACGTGCAACTTTTTTGCTTTTACACGGGATAAGTGAAAAGACGTTTATGTTTTTTCAGTTTCTCAGGTCAGGAGAAAATAATATACGAAAGGAGAACATATGTGAAAAGGTTTTCGGACAGAAGAGTTTGCAGAACTCCTGCTTCTGAGCTTGCAAAGCTTGCAATAGGCAGGATACTGTTCTCTGATAAGAGCGAGGCTGTTGGACTTGTCTTAAAGGACGGTTCGGAGGGAAACGATGAAAACCTCCGAAGCGAAAGCCTTTATGCTGTGTCTGAAATAAAAAGAAATAAGGACGGAAGCACGGATATTAAATTCTATGACAAGCTTAAAGCCGCCGAGCTTATGTTTGAAATAGGTAAGGCTGAAATTGAAAACGAAGAGAGCGGTTCCGAGTTTTTAGAAGGCTTTTTGAAATCGGCGCATCAGATAAGCTTATCCCGGTCTGAAGATGACAGGTATAAAAGTGTCGGTGAAATTCCATCTGACAGGGAGGACGATAGTGAAAGCTGATAACAGGTTTTATCGGTACTCAAAAAAACAAATGCAGATAATGACATGGTGGACAGATGATCGTTATAAAGACAAAGACGTTATTATCTGCGACGGAGCAGTTAGAAGCGGCAAGACAACTTGTATGTCTTTTTCCTTTGTCATGTGGGCGATGACTAAATTCTCTTCGGGAGCGTTCGGACTTTGCGGAAAAACTATTACTTCGCTCAAACGCAACCTGATAGAGCCGCTCAGACCAATGCTTAAATCCGCAGGCTTTAAGATGAAAGAAAGCATATCAAAGAACTATCTTGATGTTTCAAACGGTAAATACAAAAACAGATTTTACTATTTCGGAGGAAGAGACGAGGGTTCTGCATCGCTGATACAGGGAATTACTCTTTCGGGTGTTTTGCTTGACGAGGTGGCTCTTATGCCCAGGTCTTTTGTTGAGCAGGCTGTAGCGAGATGCTCTGTTACAGGCTCTAAGCTTTGGTTTAACTGCAATCCTGATAATCCGTATCACTGGTTCAAAAAAGAGTGGATTGACAAAATAGATGAGAAAAACGGGATTTATTTAAAGTTCACGTTAGACGATAATCCGTCACTCAGTAAAGAGGTTAAAAGGCGTTATCACACACTTTATTCCGGAGCTTTTTATGAAAGATTTGTTCTCGGCAACTGGTCGAGCGTTTACGGCTGCGTTTATCCTATGTTTGACGAGCTGCGACACACCTTTTCAAAGCCTCCCGAGAGTATTGAAAAATATGCCGTGTCCTGTGATTACGGAACTGTTAATCCTTCGTCATTCGGACTTTGGGGATTATCCGGCGGAGTGTGGTACCGATTAAAGGAGTATTATTATAATTCTCGTCTTTCGGGGGTTCAGCGTACCGATGAGGAGCATTATAAGGGCTTGGAGAAGCTCTGCTCCGACTGTGAATTCAAGCCCGAAGCCGTTGTGTGCGATCCGTCGGCGGCGTCTTTTATGGAATGTATAAGGCGGCATGGTTATTTCAATGTGATTCCCGCTAAAAATGATGTGATGAGCGGGATACGCAAGGTGGGCGACGCTATTTCGGAAGGCAGAATTATGATCTCAAAATCTTGCAGAGATACGTTAAGGGAATTTACTCTCTATCGCTGGGATGAAAAAAGCGGCTCGGACTGCCCTGTAAAGGAAAACGACCATGCCATGGACGATATAAGATATTTTGTTTCTGCTTTTGTATATGGATCGGGCGACGATTTTTTTGTAATGTCGCTTGACAGAAATTAAGCTGAATAATCAATGAAAGGAAATTGCCTTTGATTTCAAAGGCATGGTAATTAATATGAAACTAAAATTCAGAGAAAAAGAAAATAAGTCAGCAAGGTTTGAGCCTATTGCTTCCTCAGCCGAAAGAGTAAACGGCAAGGAGATTTTCAGATTAGCTCCGACGGCGTATGCGTTCGAGCAGGATTTTTATGAAACGCTTAGAACACAGGTTCCGATACTTGACGCCTGCATTGGTAAAATAGTAAGGCTTGTAGGAGGGTATAAGCTTATCTGTGAGGATGAGAGATATCAAACTCAGCTTGAGGAATTTATGGATACGATTCCTGTTGGAATATCAGGCTCTTCCTTAAACACGTTTATGGATATTCATTTGGATCAGCTTCTGACTTACGGGAAAGCCATTGGCGAGATACTGATAGATCCTAAGACAAAGCAGGTTTGCGGGATTTATAATGCCGATTCCACACGTTTTGAGGTAAAGGAAGGTCAGACTCCCTGCGAAAGACGGATATACGCAATAAGCGGAGCTGACGACCGCCTTATTGAATATCCTGAGAGGATACTTTATTCAGCGCTTAATCCAAACCCCAAAAGCCCTAACGGCGTTTCTATTTTCAGAGGACTGCCCAGCTTAGCCGGGATTCTGATGAAGATTTACGACTGTATCGGTCAGAACTTCGACAGGGTGGGAAATATAAGATACGCAGTTACCTATAAGCCGTCTAATGAGAGCGATAAGGCTTTTGCCAAGGAACGGGCAATACAGATAGCAAAAGAATGGTCGGACGGAATGAATGCTTCCAGAAATGGAATAGTCAAGGATTTTGTTGCGGTAGGAGATGTTGATATAAAGGTTATCGGCGCAGACAATCAGGTTATCGACACTGAAATTCCGGTTCGTCAAATTTTGGAGCAGATGATTTCAAAGCTTGCGATACCGCCGTTCCTGCTGGGACTTAATTGGTCGACAACCGAAAGAATGAGCCAGCAGCAAAGCGATATTTTAACCAGTGAGCTTGAATATTACCGCAGACTTTTAACTCCTGTTATACGCAGAATATGCGAAACCTATCTTCATCTTCTGGGAGCGGACAGCAGGGTTTTTGTAGAGTGGGATAACATTAATCTTCAGGACGAGTCAGAGCTTGCAAAAGCTCGGCTTTACAACGCTCAGGCAGAAGCCTTGGAAATTGAAAATGAAAGGAGAAAAGCTGATGGAAACACAAGCGAGAGTGAATAATTCGGATAGCTTTGAAGTTGATGACGAAATTATGTCAAAGATAAACGTTTATTCACGGAAGGAACTCAAAAAGGACGATATATACGCATTTCCCATTATACTATGTGATAACAACGTCGACAGGGATTACGAAAGGTTTTCGGTGAAAGCGCTTGAGGCTCTGTCGGAAATGTTCATAGGAAAAACAGGTATTTTTGACCACAACCCAAAGGGTGAGAATCAGACTGCAAGGATTTTCGACGCCGAGGTGAAAACTGATAAAAGCCGTGCGGCTTCAACGGGAGAAGCATATACTTATTTGCTTGCCAAGGCTTATATGATTAAAACCGATAAAACCGGTGATCTTATTTCAGAGATTGAAGCGGGGATAAAAAAAGAAGTATCGATAAGCTGTAAAATAGACAGAGAAATATGCTCCGTCTGCGGAGCGGATATGCGAGTTAAGCCGTGTTCTCACATTAAAGGAAGAAAATACGGTAAAAAGGTCTGCCATACTGTTCTGGAAGAACCGTCAGACGCATATGAATGGTCTTTCGTTGCTATTCCGGCTCAGCCTAACGCAGGAGTGATAAAGGGATTTCGCAATGATAATGACAGCCTGAATATGACGAAAAACACAGGCAGGTCAAGAAAAGATCTGATAAGCGATATTAAAAAGAAGGATGACATAATTTCTAAGCTATATGACGATTTGAAGCATGACGTAATATCAATGCAGTACTTGTGCGAACCGTCCGTTTCATCGGAATATATAGAAAAAAATATCTCAACTCTCGACTGTGAAGAGCTGCTCTGTTTAAAGCGTACGCTTTCTGAAAAGACGCGCGGCGAAAGTCTTTTTTTGCCTCAGCTTTGGACAAAAAAGGACGGAAGGCTTAATCAAAGCGAAAAAACAGCAATGACTGATAATAATGAATTTAAGCTTAATAAAAAGCTTCAGAAAAGGAGAAAAAATTATGTATAACGATATTAAATTAGAAAAGGGACTCTACAACATTACAGGTAAAAGCTTTACAATGGCTTTGACCGATTTAGACCCGGATGAAAATTATAAAAATACGGATCTTGAGGGTCTTGACGCATATGAACGCCAGCTCAAGAGATTCGATATTAAGGTACAGGGCGAACACTGCGACCGTGTGGAAAAGTTCTTTCTTTCAACCGAGTCGGCGGTTTTGTTCCCTGAGTTTGTAAGAAGAAGCATTAAAGAGGGTATGGATCAGGCGTCTGTTCTGTCTGAGGTGGTTGCAGCAACAACTGTAACAGATGAGATTACATATCGCGGTCTGACCGTTTCAAAGCAGGGAACCGATGACGAAATTTCAGAAGCGGGAACTCTGCCTAACACAAATGTCAGACTTTCATCCTCTGCAATCACTCTTTCAAAATATGCGAGAAAGCTTTCATGCTCTTATGAGTCAATCAGAAAGCAGAGAATTGAAACCTTCGCAGTTATTTTGAAGGATTTGGGCGCTCAGATATCAAGAGCCGTAAACGCAAAAGCAGTAAACGTTTTAAGCACGGGAGTTACTCCGTCATCTATTATCGGAGATGAGCTTACTTATGCTGATTTAGCTGAATTTTGGGCTTCTATGAACGAGTATGATATGACAACAATGCTTTGTTCGCCTGCTGATATGGCAAAAATTCTTGCATTTGAAGAGATGAAGTACTGCGTTTCCGATTATATGACAAGCGGTATGGTTAAAACTCCGTACGGGGTTACTCTTGTAAAATGCCCTGAAATAAGCGACAGTATAGCAGTCGGCGTTGACAAAAACTGCGCTCTTGAAATGATTTTCGGAACAGATATCATAGTAGATTTCGATAAGCTGATTTCTACTCAGTGTGATGAGATTGCTTGTTCAATTACGGTAGGATTTTCAAAAATAGCGTCAGGCGCTACTAAGGTTCTTAGTACCGATTAGTATTAATCATATTTAAAGTATTAGTTTTATTACGGAGGTGTTTATATGGACCTCGGAAATATAACGGATATATTTCAGAGTATTTCTGAACTGTCCAATTCAGATGTGCAAAATTACGTCGATACAATAGATGACGCAAAGGATTTTATAGAGGGAAAGCTTATTGAAACGCCGACCGAGCAAAAGGATATTAAACGATGTGAATATGCCGCCGCTTGTGTAGCTTATTACGATTATACGGTTCTTTCGCTTATGAAGGATAAAAGGGGAATAACAATAACAGGTTCGGCAACCGAGGCTTTAAATCAAAACGAAAGGCTTGAAGGAGCAAGAGAGCTCAGAAATAACGCTTTGCTAAGAATATCAGATTTAACAGAGGATATGGACTTCATTTTTTCATCTGTAAGGGGTTAGAATTATGTTTAACACTTTTAAAACAAGTATATGCGATATATTGTCTGATAACGGAATTACAGTTTATAATCAGTATTCAGACGATATTGATTTGATAAAGAATCAAATCTGCCATACGGGTTTCATATGCATAAAAGGCGTGGAGAAAGTATGCAGTTATCAATGTAACAGCAATGTGAAATCAAGCGAGGTTTTAATTGACGCAGAATGTAAGATTATCGCCGGAAAAGGAACTGCGGCTGATTCGTTCAGTGAATTGATAGAAAAAGTGTACATGGATTTTATTTTCAGTGAAACTGCGCTTCCTGTTTCAATAAAGCTTGGAGAATTAAAGGTGAACAGTCTTTGTTCTCGGTTTGAAACTGATATTTTCTTGAAGTTTAAGTGCTTCATATCCGAAGCTGCGCCGGAAGATTAATTTGAGAGGCTGACTTAATATATGGATGAAACAAATGCAAAACACAGAATTTCTGTTTCCATAGACGGATATGTTTTTTATGTGAACAGCTATAAAATATCCAGATCGTCGGAAATTAAGGAAATACCTGCTTTTAGTACGGCGAAAGCGTCTGCTTATATGGGTTACGGTCATGAACGGCTCGAGGTTAAGGCGTTCATGGACAGAAGCAGACTTAATGAATTGTATTTTATAATTAACGGCTTTAAGGGCTCCGGTGAGCATACTGTTGAAATCGACGGCTTATCAGTAGGTAATTTTATGTTAGTAGGCTATGAATACTGTGGAAATGAGGATAAATATATTTATGACGTATCTTTATCATTGTACAAAAACGCATAGTATTTAAAAAAAATAACAGAAACGAGGGTGATATAAATCAACAGTGTATATGCAGATATAAGAGTTATGGATTCAGACGGAAATATAACTACCGAAAGGCTTGACAAATGTATTTATTTTAATCTTGAAAAGGAACGTTATACTCCTTATACAACATTTAAAGGCTCTTTCATTATTTCTGAAGCTTATAAAGAGATTATTTCAATAGCCTTCGGAATCGATGGGGAAGATTATATTCATTTCGGTTCTGTAGACGTATCAAAAATGACGTTTAAAAGTAATTATTACAGACTGGACATAGTTTCAAGGTCGTATACGCTTGCTCTCGGACTGAATCAGCCTAAGCCTCAGATAAATACTTCCGTTTCGCTCAGCAACCTGCTTTCCCGAAATGTTTCACTTAAAAACATAACCTGCGAGTCGGGAACAAAAACTATAAACTATATTTATGTTTTAGAAAATTCCACTCTGTGGGACGCTGTAGTTGCATATTCCTTAAAAGCATACGGCACCTACCCGTTTATTTATAAAACAAACGAGGTGAGAGTTACGGCTCCTGCCGGAACAACAAGAAGTTATTCCGGTTCGATAATTGAAAAATACAGCGGTTCAAGCCTGTCGAATCTAATATCAAATATACATATGAAAGACTCCGACGGAAATTACGAAACATACAATTTAGAGGATTCATATGCGATTTCAAGAGAAATAATAAGACATAAGCAGATACCTATTGATATGCAGTGGCTTTCAGACACCGATATGGCTTTGAACAGCAGAATAAACTACTCCAAAAGAGCGTCTAAATACATAGGAATTAAGGTTTCAGGATATTTAGGCGAGGAGCTGTTTGATAAGTTCACTTATCAGTTTAACAATCAAACTTTATCAAGTTGTGCTATACACAGACTTATTATAAACGGAAGCAATAACGCAGTTTATACTACAATGTATCAGTATTTAGACGCATACAATTCATAAGTATTTTTAAAACTCAATAATTTTGTACATAAAAAAGGAACAGTTCCCTGAATCGGGAACCGTTCCTTTATTCTTTGTCATTTTATTCTTCTGAAGTGTTTTTAGGAGCGTTTGCAGCTTTGACAGCAATCCTTGTGTTTTTTATATCGTTCAATGCTGAAGCAAGAGAAGCTTCAGTCTGTTCAAAAAGACTGTCAAGCTTTTCGGACATAGCGTTTCTGATGTCCCTGTCCATTGCATAAGCCTGAGTCGTAATTTCAGCCGCCTGTTCTTTAGCCTGCTTTAATATCTCTTCATTTGAAACCAAAACCTTGGCTCTGTCCTCAGCCTTCTTAATTATAACCTCAGCCTTTTTATTAGCTTCTGTCATAATAAGAGCTTTATCGTTCTGAAGCTCTTTTGCCTGTTTTATATCAGACGGAAGATTATATCTTATACTGTCTATATACTCTCTTAATTTTTCAGTGTCAACAAGTGTTTTCTTGTTTGTGAAAGGCACTGTAACCGCTTTGTCAAGCAACTCGTCCATCAGGTCTAAAATCTCATCAATCTTCATTTTTCTTTCTCCTTCTTTTTTCTAGGCTTTCGCCCTGCCTGTTTGTTCTTTTCCTATGATTTATATTTAGCATTTCACATAACACATAACACACAAATGAAAGGCGAAATGCTTTGTATACGTTAAATTATTGCTGCAAAAACTACCTTGAAATCCTTCTGTTAATCATATTCAGAACCTTCATCGGAACAAATTCGCTTATATCTCCGCCGTAGCTTGCTATTTCTTTTACAACGCTTGAGCTTAAATACATATTTTCCGACCTGGTTGTAAGGAAAATCGTATCCGCTTTTTCATAAAGCTTTTTGTTTGCAAGCGCCTGCTGGAATTCATACTCGAAATCGGTAACGGCTCTTAGTCCTTTAACGATTGCGATTGCTCCTTTTTGCCTGCAATACTCCGCCAAAAGTCCTTCGCATTTTTCCACCTTTATATTAGGAAGATGCTCTGAAACCGTTTTAATCATCTCAATACGTTCTTCAGCGGTAAAGCTGTATGTCTTTTGTGAATTTATTGAAACTGCTACGATAACCTCGTCAAAAAGCCCGGAAGCCCGTTCGATAATATCTAAATGTCCTAATGTTACGGGATCGAAGCTTCCCGGACAGACCGCAATTTTTTTAACCATTTATATCTAATCCCTCAATCCGTCTTATTTGGTTTAAGTATATGCTTTTTATTCATCCTCGGAAGCTACTTCAAAGTAAGAAACAGAAATTTTACCATATCTTTTTGATTTGGTTTTTTTCAGTTTTCCGTAGCTGTCCTCAAGCGCAAGCTCGTTTTCATGCTCGCACACTACTATTGAGTTATCGGACATGATTCTTTCAAGAAGTGGCATAGCCTTTAAAATCAAGCCCTGTTTATAAGGAGGATCTAAAAGGGCAATATTAATCCCCGTTTTTGCAACCGAAAGATATTCAATGCTGTCCATATTAAGCGCCCGCGACTGAGAATTAAAGCCGCAGATTTCGATGTTTTTTCTTATTACATCTATAGAGCTTTTGCTTTTGTCAACAAAGACGCAATGCTTAGCGCCTCGGCTGAGAGCTTCTACCCCAAGCTGACCCGACCCGGAAAAAAGATCCAGCACAGAAGCGCCCGGAAGGTCAAAATGTATACTTGAAAAAATAGCTTCCTTAACCATTTCGGTAGTAGGTCTTACGTCAAGCCCCGGCGGAGCAATCAGTTTTTTACCTCTTGCCGTACCTGTAATAACTCTCATTTTTATCACCACGCCGAAACTTTAAGCAACGGCTTCCTTTTTAAAAATCAATTTGGTTTAGAATCTTAAAAATTGCAGCGTTTTATGCGGCACAGACTCAATAGAAGCGCTTGCAGTACGTTTTATTTTTATAACTTAGGCAAGATGTCCTCTTGCCTCTATAGGCGGCGGATTCCATTACCCGTTCAGTAGCGGGATACAATCCCACACTGAACGGCCGGTCGGCAATGCCGAACCTTGCCGCATTGAATGACGGGCAAGCCCTTATTGAATAATTTCTTTAAAAGTTGATGAATAAAAACTTTGTCTGCTTTTGAATATTTTTATTATAATATAAATGTTTTGTTTTGTCTATATGAATTATGCCCAAATCGTAATTGTTCTGTTATTTATCAGATAAAACAAAGTGCATAAATATGTTTTGATTCGAAAGTTCGGTACAATATATTGTGTCATAAAAATGCTTTAAAATAACAAAAAGGGGAAAGAAATTCTTTCCGTCCCCTTTTTACAATGATTTCGTCAATATGCACAAAGACTTTAAAAATTAATATCTCCGCCGAGGATTTCATCTCCATTATAAAGATGATAAACGCCGCCGTCTTTTTTTATTTTAGCATAGCGTCCCGTTGCAATATAGTCAAAGCCCTTTTCTTTTAAAAGCTTTACGTATACGGAAGAATCAACTCCTCCGCTCAGAGCAATAAGAACCTTACTGACAGCCATGACAGTCCTGACAGTCGCCTATATCTCCGACTATTGCAGCCGGATCTACTCCTTGTCTTTTATAATAGTCTGAAATAGCGGCCTTCATAGCCTGTTCCGCCAAAACAGAGCAGTGAAGCTTTGCGGGCGGAAGTCCCTCCAGAGCCTCGACAACGGCTTTGTTTGTAAGCTTAAGAGCCTCATCTATAGTTTTGCCCTTTATAAGCTCAGTCGCCATGGAAGATGTGGCGATAGCTGCGCCGCAACCGAAGGTCTTGAATTTGACGTCGCTTATGACGTTGCCGTCAACCTTGATGTACATTTTCATTATATCTCCGCATTTAGCGTTTCCAACTTCGCCTACTCCGTCAGCGTCGGCAATTTCGCCGACATTTCTCGGATTAGTGAAGTGTTCCATAACCTTTTCCGAATAAATCATATATATTCCTCTCTTTCCTGATTGACGTGAATTATATTATTTCCGTTATTCCCTCGTTTTTGCAAATTCTTTCCCAAAGCGGCGACCAGCTTCTCAGCTTTTTAACTACCTTAGGTACGGTTTCAAGAATATAATCGATATCTTCCTCTGTAGTTTCTTCGTTTATAGATAGACGAAGCGAGCCGTGAGCTATCTCGTGAGGAAGACCTATAGCAAGCAATACATGGGACGGGTCAAGGCTTCCCGATGTGCAGGCTGAACCGCTTGACGCACAAATTCCTTCGTTATCAAGCGAAAGAAGCAGGCTTTCGCCCTCGACTCCTCTTATTGAAATATTTACATTTCCGCACAGACGCTTTTCCCTATCGCCGTTAAGCCTTGTTTCATTGATTTTCAGTATTCCGTCGATAAGCTTATCTCTCAGCTTTGATACTTTGTCCTGCTTTTCTTTAATGTTCTGAGAAGCTTCGGATATAGCCTTTGCAAGTCCGATTATTGACGGGAGATTTTCTGTTCCGGCTCTCTTGCTTTTTTCCTGAGCTCCTCCGTGGATCAGATTAGGCAAGGACAGTCCGCCTCTTACATATAAGGCTCCCACGCCTTTCGGAGCGTGAATCTTATGACCTGAAACAGAAAGCATATCTATGTTCATCGCTTTAACGTCTATCTCAACGTTTCCTATTGCCTGAACGGCGTCGGTGTGGAAAGGAACTTTCTTTTCTTTGCAGATTTCACCGATTTCAGCTATCGGCTGTATAGTTCCTATCTCGTTGTTTGCAAACATTATTGTTACAAGGCAGGTATCCTCTCTTATTGCTTTTTTTATGTCCTCCGGGTTGACAAGCCCTTTTTCGCTGACGGGGACATATGTGACTTCAAAGCCCTGTTTCTCTAAAAATTCGCAGGTGTGAAGAACTGCGTGATGTTCAAACACAGAAGTAATAATGTGCTTTTTGCCGGATTTTGCCCCGTTGAGAGCCATTCCCTTGATTGCCCAGTTATCCGATTCAGAGCCGCCGGACGTAAAGAATATCTCATGCTGACGAGCACCAATTGCCTTTGCAACGGCTTCTCTGGCTTTTAATAGGTCTTTTGCCGCACTTTGTCCCAACATATATATACTGGAAGCGTTTCCATACTTCTCTGTGAAATAGGGAAGCATAGCCTCAAGAACGCTTTTTGAAACTTTAGTGGTTGCGGCGTTATCGCAGTAAATAAACTTTTTTTCCAATTTTTCAAGTCCTTTCAGCTTTATAACTTAGTCAAGATGTCCCCGCCTCTATAGGCGGCGGATTCCATTACCCGTTCAGTAGCGGAATACAATCCTCTACTGAACGCCGGTCGGGCAATGCCGACCCTTGCTGCGTTGAATGACGGGCAAGCCCTTATTGAAAGTATACTTATATTCTATTCATATAGAAATACTATATTTTTAATATAATTATATATTACTATTAATGAACTTACAAGTGGTGATATATGAATAAATTTTTAAAGTTAGCATACAACAACCATTTTAAAATCACAAATCTACCGGAATTTGCGGGATTCTTGCACTGCAAGCTCATCGCAGCGTTCGTTTTCAGGATGTCCTGCATGACCCTTCACCCAAATAAATTCAACCTGATGCTTTTCCAGAAGAGATAAAAGCTTTTCCCACAGATCTGAGTTCAAGGCTTTTTTCTTATCCGGCTTTATCCAGTTGTTAGCCTTCCATTTTTCAGCCCAGCCTTTTTGAACGGCGTCGGTCACATATTTGCTGTCACTGATTATTGTTACCTCGCAGGGCTCTTTTAATGTAGAGAGTCCGGCAATTACCGCTGAAAGCTCCATGCGGTTGTTTGTGGTTTCACTTTCACCGCCCGAAAGCTCTTTTTCAATATTTTTATACCTGAGTACTACGCCGTAACCTCCGGGACCTGGGTTTCCCGAGCAGGCTCCGTCGGTAAAAATTTCAACCTTTTTCATAACGACCTCATTCTGATAATGTGATGATGTCTTTTATTGGTTTATTTATAACTTAGGCAAGATGTCCCCCGCCTCTATAGGCGGCGGGTTCCGTTACCCGTTCAGTAGCGGGATACAATCCCCTATTGAACGGACGGTCGGCAATGCCGACCATTGCCATGTTGAATGACGGGCAAGCCCTTATTGAAACAAATATAAAACATTATACTATATTAATAAAAAAAGTTCAAGGTTGATTTGTTTACAAATTAGTGCGTCGGCTTTGGAAACGTTTATGCTTTCAGAGTATGTAGTATTATTAGGCAATTTGCACAAAAAGTTTAGGAAAATATAATCAATATAGCAGTTGATTTTAGATTTCAAACGAGTATATAATAATATTGGTAAAGTGTTTGTGTTTATCAAAGCTAATACCGGAAAACGATAAGGAGGAAAAGCATGAAAAATGTAAAAAGAATAGGTTCTGCCGTTCTTGCTCTTTTAATGGCAATGTCTGTCGGCGGCTGTTCAAAAAGCAACGATGATTCAAGCTCGCACGTTGATAAGGTAAAGGTTAATTCAACAGAAGCAGCTAATGCAATTGAAGCTATACCTGACGACGCTCAGAAGGAGATAATCTGGATGGGAACTTATGATCTGAATCCTGATGAGGATGAAGAAAAATCAGTAGCTATGACGTTATTCGAGGAGAAGGGCGGTTCAATTAAGTGGACTAAGGTGCTTGACGCACAAAAATATGATAAATTAGCAACCGCAATTACATCCGGAAAGGACGTTCCGGATATATTCAAGTATGAGTGGATTGCATTCCCTTCACAGGTAATTACGGGAATGTATCAGTCGGTTGATGAAATAGTTGATTTTGACGCAGATATTTGGTTAGGCGTTAAGGATACGGCGGAGCAGTTCTCGCTTAAAGGCAAGCACTATGTTGCTCCGATAAGCTTTACTGTCGGTACTCTTATGATGTACGATGCGGATATTATCAACAACGAGGGACTTGACGACCCTTATGAGCTTTATAAGAACGGCGAATGGAACTGGGATAACTGGTATAACATAATGTCTGATTATAAGGCTAACGCAACGGGCGATGAGGAAAGATACGGAATAGTAGGCTGGTTTGCTCCTCAGCTTGTTCAGCAGACTGGTCAGACTCTTGTAAAATATGAGGACGGAGAATTTAAGAATAACCTGAATAATGCTGATATTGAAAGAGCTGAAACTCTTCTTTATAACATGGGTAAAGAGGGATTGGTTGACCTTAACTGGTATAATTCTGCAAGAAGCTGTTTTGAAGCAGGTCAGACGCTATTCTATAATATGGGTATTTGGGCTATGACAGGATCAGCCGGTCCTACAGCCGATGATAACTGGAAGGTTGTTCCGATTCCTTCTGACCCGCAGAATGACGGAAAGTATATGTCTTCAGATATGCTGGCTTATATGTGGGTTAAAGGTTCAACCGCTAAGGAAGCTGTTAAGTGCTGGTATGAGTGTGAAAGAGTAGCTACATTTGACGAAACTTATAAGCAGACAAGTATAGATAAATTCCTGGCTGATAATCCGGGCTGGGATGAAGAGATGTATCAGGTATTCCTTGACGCAAGCTCAAGCGATTATATCTCTGTATTTGATTTCGGTTACGGTGTTTCCACTGTTCTTGCGGAGGACGATTCGGCAGCGGGTAAGAGAGCTCCTATAGGCGCACTGTATGAAGATATTTATAAGCCGGACGATACGGGAGTTCAGAAAACATGGACCGCTTTGAAGAACTCTTATTCCGGAACTATTGATTCAGAATTAAAGATAATAAATGAAAAAGTTAAAAAGTTTGAGTAAACAGTAAATTCATAGTTAAAGTTAAAGGGAGAGTCCTTTCAAAAAAGGACTTTCCCTTTTTTATGTAACGCAAATGTAAAGAAAAAAGCTTGCAGCCGCCTTATGGCGGATGCAAGCTTGTCCGAAAAATCAAATAGAAAAAAAGAAGAATAAATTAAAACTTTACAATAATTAAATTATATATTAGCTAATAAGCCCATTCAAGTATATATTTCAAAAAATTTACAACAAATTATGCTATAATTATTTATAATAATTTATATTTATTTATAAAGATAGATTTAAAAACATAATTCGACAAAGTTTTCAATTTTTATAGGTTTGGCTGTGTATGTATTCTTCAAAATTTTTATAAACCTTTCTTTCAAGGGAATTTGTAAGGAATCTGTTCCTTTCATACAAAATCTTCATACGCTCGGCTCTGTATTCTGCCGCTGTCAGCGAAATATCGCAAGCCCTGGCTATTTCATGCGGATTCTTCAGTCCAAGCCCCCAAAGCACACAGGCAGGCGAGAGAAGTCTTGACGCAAATATATCCGCCTCCTGCTCCGCAGTCGATTCGGAAATATCATAGGAACGTGAATTACGGTCGTATATAAGCTTGTGACCGAGAAAGATGTGTCCCAGCTCATGCGCAATGGTATATCTGCTTCGCCGGCGAAGAGCAGTATCGTCATATACTATATACCACTGATTATTATTTATAAAGCTCGCCCCGATTTCATTGGGCATAAGCAACTGCACCGAGCCGTTCTTCACAACCCTTATCCCCGTATCTTTGGCAATCTTAGTCACATTTACGGGAAGCGACTTTATATTATAATCAATCAAACAATGCCAGGCGGCGTTTCTTGCATTTTTATATTTACCGTAAATCATTTGTTCTGCTTAATTCAAGCCCCTATTTTAATGGGGATGCGTTACTGTTACTATAAATCTTCGTCTGTTTCAGGAGCGTTTATAAGCCGGTCAAGCTGGTTATTTGTCATTTCAACGTATCCGTCCTTTTCCCCGTTGACGCTCCGGGCGGCTTTATAAACGTTTACACGCTTGTATTTGCTGACGCTGAGAAGCCGATCTACCGCTTCTCTCATGTCAGGATTGTCACGGTATGCGGTTATAACTGCCTTTTCATGTTCGGATACGGTAAACGGTTCTTTGGAATCATCACGAAATTCTGCGAGTATGTCCGATACGTTATATATATCGCACAAAAGCATCAGCATTTCTGCGTCAGGCTGACCTCTGTTATTTTCCCATGCGTTTACGGTTTTACCGCTTTTACCAACCATTTTACCGACCTTGTCGGCTGTTAAACCGCTTTGTTCTCTAAGCCTTTTTAAAACCTTAGCTATAGTTTCACGAGACATTGTTTCACCTCAAATTTAATTAATATTTCATCTCCCTTTTTCATATTATATATGATTTTCTATTAATTGTCAACAAAAAAACTAAAAAACTTAGAAAAAAAATTGAAAAACCCCTTGACAATCTAACAAATATAGATTATAATGCTAATAAATCTATGAAACATAGATTATAGGGGGAAGTTGTTCTATGAATATAATTAATAAATTAAATGAATACATAGATGAAAAAGGAATTAAAACTGCGTACATATCTCAGCAAACGGGATTGACTAAGGAAACGATTTCAGATATTTTAAAAGGAAACAGACGCATGTTAGCTGATGAGTTTCTTCTTATATGCACAGCATTAGATATTGATCCTAACATTTTCAGAAGCAGTTAAAGACAAAAAATAAAATATAAAAACAACGGGGTGAAATAATTAAAACAGGCTGATATTCAGAATCAAATTGTTTTATCGCAATGATTAACGAGTGGAATGGTACTAAATAGGGATACTTAAATAAACATTCTTCTAAATTGTTAAATGTAGCTTGTATAACCCTCTTTATGCACGGTCATGTAAAATTTGAATTCAGTTATATTCATAATCTTTGCTAAGACCTAAAAATTAACAAATTATTTACATAATATAACTAAGGCAAAATGTCCCCCCGCCCTATAGCGCAGCGGGTTCCATTACCCGATCAGCAGCGGATACAATCCCCTACTGAACGGCCGGTCGGCAATGCCGACCCTTGCCATGTTGAATGACGGGCAAGCTTTTATTAAATATAATTTGAGCTTCGACAAAGTTCGACAACAAATAACATCATATAGTATTGACATAGAACCAAAAATGAATAAAATTGGATTTATACATTTTTACATATGAAAGGAGTGATATTAATGAAAAAAATAATATCCGCTATTATAAGCGCAGCTTTAGCGGCTTCAATGCTTACAATCTTTCCGGCTTCGGCACTTACCGGTGCTATGACCGTATCAGCTGGCGCTGTTGCTTCCGG
>CAZTXS010000001.1:0-158150 GCA_964617585.1 uncultured Ruminococcus sp. | reverse complement strand
AAAGCTTTGTAATCTTTGCCTGCTTCATAAGCTTTTGAGCCGCCGCCTTGTCCTTAGCCGCCTGCGCCGACTTTGAATCAACCGTTGTTTTAGCTGTGGTCTTAGCCGTAGTTGCTGATGTCGAAGCGGTTGTGTTTGATGTTGGCTCGCTTGAAAGCTCCGATGGTTTTACAGTAAGTCCTGCAATTGCTTCGTTAATTGCTTCTGCCGCAGCGTTGATTTCATCAACTGTTGCTTCGTCTGTGAGCGCCTTTGCTGCTTCTAATGCTTCCGCTAACGCCGCTACACTCTCCTCTGTATAGTTGTCTGAGTTAATTGCTTCTGCGTCTGAAATTGCCTTTGCAAGCGTATCCGCCGCCGTTATTCTTTCTACCGCTGTTGCAATTGACTTAGTTAAAGCGTCCTCTGCTGATTCAAGTTCGCTCGGAAGCGGAATATCCTCAGCCAAAACTGCTTCAGCAGCTTCGATTGCATCCTCAAGGTTAGCAATCTCATCGTCTGTCCAGCCTGTTGTGTCAACAGCCTTAGCCTCTTCAACTGCTGCGATTAAGTCCTCGTTAGGAACAACAATGTCTTTTGTTGAGAACAGAACGTCGCCGTCGTCGTTAAGAAACTCAACTCTCTTTATAGCAAACACATAATCCGAAGCATTGCTCCACGACCAAGTATATCCTGTTATCGAGTATGCTTTTCCGCTCTCGACTGCGCTGCTCAGGCTAAGGGTTTCCGACCAGCCGGTCGAACCGGTGGTATAACTGCTGTCGGTACCTGTAAACTCTGCGGAATTTTCATTGTCTGCTATCGTTGCTGTAAGATTAATAGTTGTATAAATATTATATGAAACGTCAGACGCACAGTCAAAATAAATCTTAACCTTTGTAGCGCCCGCCATAGCGTCAGTTGTATTTCCGCTTAAAATTGTCAACGTACCGCCGGTATTATAATAATACATATATCCTAATGTGTCAGCATAAGCATATGCAGGCCGCAGATTGCTTAAAGCTTCGTTGATTGCGTTGGTAGCTTCTTTAATATCTCCCGGCATTGCGTCGTCGGCAAGACTTTTCGCAGCGTCAACAGCGGCTTCTAACGTAGCGTAGGCTATTGCGTTATAATCGCTTTCCAGCAAATCTTCAGTAGCTGAAATTGCTTTATTAAGCGCTGCCCAAGCCTCGGTTGAATCTTCTAATACTAAACCGTCAACAGCTGCTTTCAGTGAATTGTATGCTTCGTCCGCCTGTTCCTGTGACGCCGCATAGTCTGCGACAACTGATTCTGCAAGAGATAAGCTGGACTTAACTACGCTTACAGAAGCGTCTGTGTAATTTGATAATTTCATATTGTTTACTTCTTCAATTAACGCCTTAAGCTCTGTGAAGTCGGCAGCGTATGCAAGAGTTGCATAGCCGTTCGTAACAGCGTTTGAAGTTGAAAGCGTTGTATATGAGGTTTCATTATATACATAGATTGTTCCGGTTACATAGCTGGCGGCTGCATTGCCGAATGAAGATGAAGCTGTATGCGAAGTAATTGTACCTAAGAGAAAAATCTTAAGTTCTGCGTTCGTGCATCCGGAGAATGCCTTTGCGGGAATTGTAGTAATTCCGCTTGAAATAACAGCTTCCTTAAGCGAAGAGTCGTTATAGAATACGCTTGTACCGAGCGACGTTACCGTATTCGGAACACTTACGCTTTCAAGCGCACTGCAATTTGAGAACGCATAGTTACCGATTTTCGTGATTCCCGATGGAATTGTTACAGATGTAAGCGCACATCCATTGAATGCACTATTCGGAATTTCAGTTAAGCCCTCTGGAAGAGGTGCTGACTTAAGAGCCGTACATCCGGAGAATACATATTCGCCGATATTAGTAACTGCAGTCATAGTTACTGTTTCAAGCGCCGTATTATTATAGAATGCATTAGACCAAATCTTTTCTACCGTTGTAGGAACCGTGAACGATGTATCTGTTTTCTTTGTAGGATAAGCAATAAGCTCTGTCTTATCCGCATTATATAATACGCCGTTTTCACTTGAAAACGCCGTGCTTTCGGAATTGGCATTAATAGCTGTAAATCCCGAATCATTGAATGTACGTTCGGTTACGGTTTCAAGAGCCTTAGGCAACGTTATTGTTGTAAGTGAAGTACAACCCAAAAATACATAGTTGGACATTGAAGTTATGTTGTCAGGCATTACCAATGTTGAAAGAGCTGAACATTTATAGAATAACCTGTAAGGAAGCTCCGTTACATTGATAGGAACTGAGAATGACTTAAGAGCCGTACATCCGCTAAACATACTTTCTCCCAATTTCGTGACCGAGCTTGGGAAATTAACGGTTTCCAAAGCAGTACATTTATTGAATACAGAATCTCCGACAGCTTCAAGACTGTTTGATGAGAATTCAACATCTGTTAAATTGGTGCAATTGTAAAATGAATAAGCTCCTATAGACGTTACGCCGCTTTCAATAAGTACTGAAGTAATCAAGGACGCATTGGCAGACCATGGTACTGTCGAAGATTTAAAATCCGCCATCGCTCCTGTACCCGATACGACAAATGAACCGTCATCATATAGCGTACAGGTCGTATCGCCGCTGGTATATGTAGCGATGATAGCCGAACCTGAACCTGCGTTCGGATCGGTCAAGGTAACGGAATCAAGCGAGGCGTCTGAAATTTTGTAAGCTGTTTTTGAGCCTAAACCTGTGGTGAAGCATACAGCCAGAAAGCTGTACGCCGTGTCCGCCGTAAACGCCGTATCGCTGTGAAGAGATACCGTATAGGTTCCGTCCGCCGTTATTTCCGTGAGCGTATTGGTCACGCCGGCAGTATTAGTTGAAACATCGCTCGGTTCCCAAACGCTGAGCTTTGTTCCCGCCGTGGTGTAAATAGCCAGATACGCTGCGCAGGCAGTCGTAACTCCCGATACGGTAAACGTAACATAAATGTCATTCTGACCGTCAAGCGCAGATATCAGCTTATTACTCGGATAATTCATAATAGATAACTGTGAATTACTTGATACCGAAGTAGTTGACCATGCGCCGCTGTCAGGTAAAATTTCATCATCAGCCGAAGCTGTTATCGGCATTGCACCTAACAAAGCCGTCACCGCCATAGCGCAAGCCGCTAACAGTGACAAAAGTTTTTTAACCTTCATAAATTTTTCCTCCTAAATCAATTAATAATAGACACAATAAAAAACAATATTTTTTCTAAATCCCTCCCCCGATTTAAATTTCAGTTGCTCCGCTTTTTTAAATATTTATGCGTATAAATTAAGAACGTCGCAAGTATTTTTCATAAACTTGTGAAAAATAAATTCAACGCTTTTATATTATATATCCAAATGGATATAATGTCAACCTGTGTAATTAAAGCTATGATAAAATTGTAACAAATCACAAAACAGGGGTGAAAATTTTATGTATTATTTACAAAGATTGCGAGATTTGCGTGAAGACGCTGACCTTAGTCAAGCAGATATTGCCAAGCTTTTGAATACTACACAGCCTCAATATAACAGATACGAAACGGGGCAGAGAGAGATACCCGTTCACCATATAATTACTCTGGCGAAATTTTACAAAACAACTACTGATTATATACTCGGTTTAAGTAAAAAAAAAGAAAAATCGAAATACTCGGAGGAAAGCGGATAAAACCGCCGTACGCATATTAAAAAAGCTCCCGACTGAAAAACAGTCGAGAGCTTTAATTTCAATAAGGGCTTGCCCGTCATTATATAATGTATAATTTTATTCTGCGGCGGTCGTTGAAGCGGTTATAACAGATTCATCATCGCCGTCCGAGGTTGCCTGAGTCGGCTGGGTGCTGTTGTTCACAGCGGCTTCGGTTGCAGAAGAAGCCGCAGCCGTCGAAGTTTCGTCAACAGTCTTCTGTTCCTCGCCCAGATTAACGGTAACGATAAAGCCGTCCATATTATTTCCTGAAATCTCATAATCGTACTGCTGATCGTTATCGTCAAGAGGAATCTGGATATTGGTTTTTTCCTTGCCTGCCTCGGTGAAATAAATACCGTACTTAATGCTATCCGACGCAGTATAAATCAGAGGCTTGTCATAGGAATATCCTTTTAAGAAGTCGAGATACTCTTCCAGGCACAAGCTTTTCTCATTTATAATCTCAGCGTGAGGAACTCCGACGTATCTCAAGTGCCAGGGTTCCGCCTGAATACCCGTTATCTCCTGCTTTTCCTTGGTATAGCGGGTAATGATACCGTACTTAGCGGCGTTATTTGTGATCCACTTATAATCGCCGGTGCCTTTATATTCCGAATATCCGTCCGAATCCGAATACAAGCCGAGGTCCATTGAAAGCCCCGTATGACTTTCGTCGTAGCCCTCCTTATTATATTTGGTTGAAGCCGCCCCCGAAGTTTCGGTATCCTCGTCATAAAGCTCTTTTTGCTCTTCGACGGTTCTGTATCCGCTCTTGAGCATTATGGAGTTATTTTTAGTTTTCTTATAAAAAGCGGTAATCATATTTTTCAAAGCGACCGCAAAATTCTGAGAAACCGAAACCGACGAATCGGTCATGGAAAAAATCATTTTACCCTTTGAGTTTGTGATGTACTGATACATTGAGGTGAGGTTATCAGGCTCTGAATCCTTTGCGGCGTACTCATGATCCTTATTGACGAGAATCAGATTGCCCAAATAGAGCATATCGGCGTTAACGACCTCAACATAAGCTGAATTTGACGGAAGCTTGTCGCTTGAGCCTGCGTCCTTGGGCTTTTCCTGTTCGGCAACTGTAGAAACCATTTTATTGCCGCCGTTTGATTCATCCTTTGAGCAGGACGACGCAATTATCAAAATCAGCAATAAAATCACTGCCAGCAAAACGGCAACGTTTTTATATTTGAGATTTCGCCAAATATTCTGTGACATAGATATAAATTATATTCCGATAAGGAATATATACTCCTTTCTTATGTTTTTGCATTTACCGATTCCAAAAAGGCTTCGGAAAAGAAAACTTCCTAATTAATAAAAAAGTTATTATTCCTCGTAATGGATTATATCACAAAATAATTTCTTTTAAAAGGCTTTGCGTCAATTTAATGCTTTTTATACAAATATTCAATTTAATTTTTATAAAAATTGCACAATGAAATTATGTAAAACTAAAACCCGATACGATATTTCATACCGGGTTTTAAACTATTCAGCAATTAACTATTTAGCTGTTTTATAAGCGTCGATCATCTTTTTAACCATCTGTCCGCCGATTGAACCGGCCTGACGAGATGTTAAATCACCGTTGTAACCCTGTTTAAGGTTTACGCCAACTTCGTTTGCAGCTTCCATCTTAAACTTTTCAAGATTCTGTCTGCCCTGTTCTGAAGTAATACCCTTCATTTCATTTCACTCCTTTTCAAATATTTGAGTTTGCCTTATTATTATGACTCTCTTCTTCATCAATATAAGAGGTAATTTTTTATAAAACAACAAAATATTTGAAGGCATCAGGCGCAGTTAAGGCTTTTTATTTTAAATAAAATCAACGCTTCAAAATATACTTCCTCAGCTTTTTTTGCAAAGCTTTCAAATGAAAACTGTTCCGCCGCAAGACATTTTGCAGATTCTTTATCGTAAAAAGCTTCGTCGCCGAGAAGCCTGTCTAGATATTTGCGAAAATCGTTTTCATTTACATAAGCATAACCGTTAATTCCGTCCATAAGAACGTTATCTATGCATTTATCCTTTTTACAGAGCAGTTTTAAACCGTTTACAAGAGCTTCAATATAAGTAAGACCCTGGGTTTCGCTTTGAGAGGCGCTGACGAAAATATCCCCTGCGGCATAATAATTTTTAATATCTCCGTAATCGACCATGCCGGTCATAACGGTCATATCCGCAAGACCGCATTCTTTTATTTTCTTTTCTGTTTCCGCTTTAAACGGTCCGTCTCCTACAATCAAAAAAACAGCGTTTTCCGGCTTATGATTTCCCAGATACTCGATAATTTCATTTATATTCTTCTCCTCAGCTAATCTTCCGGCATACAGTATAACGCTTTTATTCTCATCGATTCCGATGCTTTTTTTAAAGCTTTTAATCTCATAATCCGTCTTATGAGAAACTACAACGTCAAGGTCGAGCCCGCTCGGTATAACCTCAACGGGAGCGTTCACATTATAACCGTCAAGTATATCACGAACCTTTTCAGTCGGAGCTATCATATAATCGGAACATTTAGCAATATGACGAGTAAACAGCTTTGCGGCTCTGCGTCCCAGCTTAACGCTCGGCGAAAAGTAATGAGTATACTCCTCATAAATCGTATGATAAGTATGAACAATCGGAGCGTCGGTCAATTCTGAAATTTTTCTCGCAAGTGAAAAAGTGCTGAATTCACACTGAGAATGAATAATATCGGGACGCCAGTCAATTATATTTTTAATAAGTCTGCTTTTAAGAGGTATTTTAATTCTTGCGCAAGGATATATAATTCCTGCATTCAGCGAACCTATATAGGTCACGTCGCCATCGATATAAGATAAGCGGTTTTGTGAAAGCGTGAGAATCTTTATCTCATGTCCTAATTTTCTCAAACCCTTTTCAAGGTTAGTCACCGAAGTTACAACGCCGTTGACCGACGATTTATACCAATCCGTAGTAATAAGGATTTTCAAAACGTCATCTCCCTATTAGTTTTAACATTTTCACTTAAACTGAATATAAAACCAAATAATTTTCTTACACTTAATATAATAACACAAACCGAAAAAAACTCCAACGTTTTAATAAAAAAATCCGAACCAATCGATTCGGATTTCTATAAGGGCTTGCCTGTCATTCAACGTGGCAAGGGTCGGCACTGCCGACCGACCGTTCAGTAGGGGATTGTATCCCACTACTGAACGGGTAATGGAACCCGCCGCCTATAGAGGCGGGGAACATCTCGCCTTAGTTATATTCTGTATAAAAATTCATGTTAAAAGTTTAACGGGAAAAGCTTAAAAACCAGGATCGTTATACTATTCTGTATCTTTATTTTTCATATATGCATACAGCATAGCTGCCGAAACAGAAAAATGCGCCAATACCAATGTAAAAGATATATTCCTGAACGGATAAAACAAAGCTCCCGACAAAACGGTTATAAGCACCGAACAAATTTTAGATTTATGAGCGTTGCTTTTTATTTTACTTTTAGTCATGGGTTTATTCTCGTTCTCTATCGGAGCTAAAAAGAATATCACCAAGCAAGAAAACATTGTCAGCAATACAAGAACGTAAAAGTTATAAACGTAATTGATACAATCCACCAAAATTAAAACTATTAGAATATTCAATGAGAATATTATCTTGCATTTTAAATATGTATCGGCGTGATAGCCGCCGCCGAATTTTCTGAGTATAAAAAACACAATCCAAAATAAAAATACAGTCGCAAAATCATGAAACACTATAGCGAAGGCAAATAAAATCAAAAAATCCAACGCAGTGCTTATTATAATCTCATTCCCGTACTTATAGACTTCTCTGTTATCTTTGTCAGCCGCATCATACCTTATGAAAAAATCGGTTATGATTTCGGCAAGATAAGAAATCAAAATTATCACCCCTAAAAAACATAACCGAAGTTTCATAAGCAGCCGATGACAATTTGTATTTGGTATCTTATGTATTGACAAATGGTACAAAATACATTTAATATCGACATTTCAAAATGTACTGCCGAAATTACTTAGCAGACTTGAAGCTCTTAAGAGCCTTTGGCTCCTTTGGCTGATGATAGCCTGCCAATGAAGCGCTTGAGCTTACAGATACAGCTGATTTTGAACTAATCTTAGCCATAGCCTTTGCAGCCTTATTCATAAATTTCATGTCTTTTCCCTCCTTACATTTTGAATTAATTAAAAACCATTTAAAAATAAATGCTTTTAAATCCGAAGTTAATAAATTATTAAATACACTTTTGCCTTTTCTTGTTAAAAAAGTAACTCAAATAAAAGTTCCTGTCAATAGATAATTCGTAATTGGTAGTTTTCAGTTCGTAATTGGTATGAAATTTGTAATATTATGGTGCAAAGTAAAATAATTGATTGAATTTTGTGTCAAATCGTATAAAAAATATTCACAAAAAAACTCTGATATTTTTATTTAAATTTTTAAAATCAATATAACTAGGGCAAGACGTCCCCCCCCCGCCTCTATAGGCGGCAAGCCTTTATTGAATACAGCTTATTTTCCTCTACCTCTAAGTAGGCGAATTGATCCCATGCTTAAGCCCTAAAGGCTGCTAATCCTTAATGAAATTATCTTCAAACTGTTTATATTATTGAATGAAATTAAATACATATTATATTCAACAAAAAACTATGGTAATTTAATTAATTTTATGTTATTATAAAATAAGTATAACTATTTTCAGTAGCTATATATTAATTTACGATTGGGGCAAAAGTCAGTATTATGAGTAATTATGACGTAATCATTGCCGGCTGCGGCGCTGCTGGACTCTATTCAGCTATAAATCTTTCAAAAGATTTGAAAATTTTGATAGCCGCTAAATCCGAGCTGGATTTGTGCAACACAGCTCTTGCTCAGGGAGGAATAGCCGGAGTTTACAAATCCCCGTCAGATTCGCCCGAGCTTCACAGACAGGATACGTTTGTTGCAGGCGGATTTGAAAACGATCCGAAAACTACGACAATTCTCTGCGAAGAAGCAAAGATAGATATAGATAAGATAATAAGCTTAGGAGTTGATTTTGATAAAAACGACAGCGGCGATTTTCACCGAACGCTTGAGGGCGGTCACAGCAAACACAGGATTTTTCATCACAAGGATACGACAGGTTATGAAATAGAAAAAAAGCTGCTTGCTTATGTCAAAACTCTTTCCAACGTTGATATACTCGAAAACGCCGTTATATGCAGCGTAAAAAAAACGTCTTCGGGCTTTTCGTTCGACATATTAAAAGGTGACGAGCATAAATTTTATAACTCGCACTATGCGGTTATGGCAACCGGCGGAATAGGAAGAGTCTATGAACGCACTACTAATTCTTCGGTTGCTACGGGCGACGGCATTGCCTTTGCTTATGATATGGGAGCTGAAATTAAAAACATCAGCTATATACAGTTTCACCCCACGGCTTTTAACGATAAATACAACAGAGAATGCTTTTTAATTTCGGAAGCTGTCAGGGGCGAGGGAGCGTATCTCAAAAACTGCTTCGGCGAACGGTTTATGCATAATTATGACAAGCGTCTTGAGCTTGCCCCGAGGGACGTGGTTTCACACTCGATTATGTTTGAAGCCGCAAAAACAGGAAGCAATAATTTTTATATAGATATAACTCACAAGGATTCTGATTTTATAAAAAATCGTTTTCCTATGATATATAATAAGCTTAAAGAACTAGGCTTTGACATGACAGAAGAAATGATACCTATATTCCCCTGCCAGCACTATCTCATGGGAGGAATCAAGGTAGACGCCAACGCTGAAACCACCGTCGGCGATTTATTTGCCTGCGGTGAATGTTCATGCACAGGCGTTCACGGCAATAACCGGCTTGCGTCTAATTCGCTGCTTGAAGCGCTGGTTTTCTCACGCCGCGCGGCTTCGGTAATAAACGACCGAAGCAAAACCACCAAGTCTACTTTTGTCACCGCCGAATTTGAAATTAACAGCAACGCTCCGCATATTCCGAAAGGAATAAGAACGGAAATAAGAAAGATAATGCAGACGGCTTATTTTGTTATGCCGGATATCAAGTCGCTGTTTGAAGGCTATGACAGGGTAAATCAGCTAAAAGAAATTTTATATACGGGAAGATTTAAAATCGACAGGGATTATGTCGAAGCTAAAAGTCTTGTTACAATCGCCTATCTTATTTTGCAGGAGGCAAACAAAACAGCTACCGAGAACGCTGAAATCGACGCTGCAAAATGGGCTGAATATGAACTAAACAATTACTAAACTTAAAACTCAGGCAATATAAGGGAGGTGGCAAATAAATGTTCTTGAATAAGCGCAACAAAAAGCTCATAGTGCTTATTATTGCAGGAGTTATTCTCAGCTGCCTTATTATCAAATATTTTACTTTGTTTGCGGGTATTATCGCTAAGCTTATTGACGCCTGCTACGCTCTTATTCTGGGATGCGTTATAGCGTATATACTTAATATTGTGCTTAAAAAATATGAGAACATTTATTTCCCTAAATCTAATAACCGGCTTATAAAAAAATCAAAAAGAGGCGTTTGTATAGCCCTTTCGGTATTCACGGTTCTCGCAATTATAGCTATTGTCATTATAATAGTTATACCTGAGCTTTATAAATGCGTTGAGCTTTTAAGCGAGGCTATTCCCAATGCCGTCCAGAACATAAAAGACTGGATAAATCAAAATATAAAATCAGATTTTATTTCAGATAAGATCAACAGCTTTGAATTCAGTTGGGAAAAGCTTGAACCGATCATTATGGGATTTTTTAAAGTTAATCCTTCTCAGCTTCTCAGCTCGGTTATTTCAGTTACAAGCTCTATAGTAGGAACAATAGCTGACATTATAATTGCCTTTGTTTTTGCAATTTACATTTTGTACAACAAGGAAAAGCTTTCAAGCCAGTTTAACAAATTGTCAAAAGCATATGGAAAGCCCGGGAAGAACAAAAAGCTTCTGGATTATATTAAAGTAGCTGATAAAACCTTCTCAAGCTTTATTGTAGGTCAGTGTACCGAGGCGGTCATTTTAGGTTTTCTCTGCTTTATAGGAATGGTTATCCTAAGATTCCCCTATGCAGGAGTTACAGGCGCAGTAGTAGGACTTACCGCACTGATACCCATTGTCGGAGCTTTTATAGGAGCGGCGGTAGGCGCTTTTCTGATATTTACAGTCAGCCCTGTAAAAGCAGTTATGTTCATTATCTTTCTTATAATTCTTCAGCAATGCGAGGAAGCCTTCATTTACCCCAAGGTTGTCGGAAAATCTATAGGACTTCCCGGTATGTGGGTTCTTGCCGGCATTACCGTAGGAGGAGGATTATTCGGCATTATAGGTATGCTTATCGGAGTTCCGGCTGTAGCAACTGTATATAAAATTTTGCAGAAATCGGTAAACTCAAAAATAAAGGAAAAGAAAATAATAAAAGCTTTAGAGGACAATAAAAACCTCGGCGACGCCATAATGGTCAGCCGGGAAAACAAAAAAGGAGAATAACCTTATGCAGTTATTGCAGTTTGAAATTGACGATATTATAAAAAACGCTTTGAAAGAGGACATTAGCTATATCGACGTCACAACGGATTATCTGATTTCCGACGAAAGCGTCAGCACAGCGAATTACATTGCCAAGGACAGCGGTATTCTTTGCGGCATTGACATTGCGCTGAGAGTTTTTACGCTTTTGGACGGCAATACGCAGTTTATCATTAAAATTCATGACGGTGAAAAGGTTTCGGCAGGCGACATAATAGCTTCTATAACGGGAAAAACAAAGATTCTTCTAAAGGGTGAGCGGATTGCTTTGAACCTGCTTCAGCATATGTCGGGTATTGCCACCATGACTAACAAATTGGTTTCACTTGTCGCCGGAAATAAGGCTTCCATTGCGGACACAAGAAAAACGCTCCCGGGTCTGAGAGCGTTGCAAAAATATGCGGTTACTGTCGGCGGAGGGAAAAATCACCGTTTTAATCTATCCGACTGCGCAATGCTCAAAGACACGCACTTAGACGCTTACGGAAGCATAACCAACGCTGTGAACACTCTGAGAGAAAAGCTCGGACACACGGTAATGATTGAGGTCGAAACAGGTACTCTGAACGAAGTCAGAGAGGCTTTGAAGGTCGGCGCTGACATAATCATGCTTGACAATATGGACTGCGGCGACATGAAAAAAGCCGTCGAAATTGTTTCAGGAAAGGCTTTGCTTGAAGCCAGCGGAAACGTTACCGAGGAAACCGTTCTCAGCATAGCCGAAACGGGTGTTGATATTATCTCGGTGGGAGCTATTACTCATTCCGTCAAAGCCTTTGACATTTCCATGAAAATTCAACGTGACGTTGAATCCGCTCTGCCTTTGGAAAGTTAGTTTAATAATAAGGTCAGGCAACCTATAAAAAATTCTTGAGGACGGAGATATTGACACTAGAACCATAGAAAAGCTCTGCAAGCTCTTAAACTGCCAGCCGGGCGATATTTTAGAATATAAAGAAGATTCTTTGAATGATTAATAAACAAAAGCGGTGATATAAATGAAAATGAAAAAAATATTCTGTTTAATAGCTGTATTAGGTCTTATGCTTAGCTTATGCTCATGCAGCTTTCCTGATTTATTCTATAAAACGCCGTCGGTTGAAGAGGTGCAAAAGGAAGAAATTCGCATCAAGACAGTTATGCCTGATTTAAGCGGACTCACTTATGAACAGGCGGTAGAAAAGACGGAAAACATTCCGCTTATTGTAACGAAGCAGTATAATAACGAGATTAAAAAGAATAAAATTTTTTGGCAGAGTGTTGAAGCGGGAGAAGAGATTTCAATAGGCACAGCCGTTGACATAGTTATAAGCAAGGGCGTACAAAAGGTCGAGATACCCGAAGTTTCAGACATGGACTATTTGGCGGCAAAAACAGTTTTAGAGTCGCTTGGCTTTAAGGTAAAAGTAAAGTATCAGCACAAGTGGGGCGAAGAAACGGGTGATATACTAAGCATGAGTCCTGCCGAGGGTAAAAAAGCAGCCGTAGGTTCAACAATTAAAATGACTGTTGACGCCAACAAGCCTGAATAAGATGAAGTGTAAAATAAAAGCTTCCCCTTTGGGAAAGCTTTTATTTATATATAACTTTTTATCCAATAAGGACTTACCCGTCATTCAATGTGGCAAGGGCCGGCGTTGCCGACCGAGTAATGAAACCCGCCGCCTATAAAGACGGGGGACTTCTTGCCTAAGTTATATCACATTCTAGAATAAATACAATCTATTTTTTATCATTTTATAAAAAGTTATATAAAACCTATTGACAAATGTTTTTTTTGAGAATATAATAATATTAACTTTTAATATTTTAAATCCTGTGAACAAAAGCAAGTAGCTGATTTTACGATGTTGCAGAGAGCCTTATGCGGTGGGATTAAGGCACATACGAACTTCGGTGAATGGGTTTGTGAGGAGCGCGGTGAAAGTTAAAATTATTATTTATCTAAGTATCCGTTGCCGCTGGTTTTCGGCGTTATTGAAAAGAAGTATTGATACAATCGGCTTATGCTGAAGTTGCGTACTTTATGAGGCGGCGAGCGCAAGCTTGCTGTGAATTTGGGTGGCACCGCGATGTCTATCGTCCCATTGGTTTTACCAATGTGTAACGATGGGCTTTTTTTATTGCCGAAAATAAATTTTACGGAGGTTTTAGTTATGCTGTATCCATCAAAGCAAGAAATTAAAGAAATACTTAAAAGCTACAAGACGGTTCCCGTTTTTTATGAACTTCTTGTAGACTCGTTTACGCCCGTTCAGCTTTTTAACGCTCTGCACGAGGCCTACGACAGCTGTTTCATACTTGAATCAGTTGATAACAAAGACCAATGGGGACGCTATTCGTTTGTAGGAATCAATCCGAAAGCGGAAATAACCCTAAAAAATCACTTAGCTGTTATTTCAGAAAACGGAAAGGAAAAACGCTATGAGGTTTCAAACCCGATTGAGTTTATTTCAAAGATTTTAGAAAAATACAAATCTCCCGGATTTCCTAACCGCCCCAAGCTGACGGGAGGACTTATAGGCTATTTCGCATACGATATGGTAAGATATTTTGAGAAAACACTAAGCAGTCCTCCTGAGGACGATCTCGGAATGGCTGACGCAAATCTGTTTTTGTTTGATGAAATTGTCGCTTACGACCATCTGAGCAATAAGGCGGTTATAATTCTTAATATTCATTCGGACGGAGATGTCGACTCGCAATATGAAGCGTGCGATAAAAGAAAAGATGAAATAATAGAGGCGCTTAGATCGTACACCGCTCAAAAGCGCAACGCCAAAAAGTCAAGCGGAAAAGAGCTGATAGTTAAATCTAACATCACAAAGGAAAAATACCTTCAAAACGTGGAAAAAGCAAAGGAATACATAAAAAACGGAGATATTTTTCAAATCGTTCCGTCACAGCGTTTTGAAATTGACAATCCGCCTGACAGCTTCGATGTGTACAGAATGTTAAGATCGACTAACCCCTCCCCTTACCTATATTATTTTAAACACAAGGACTATGCTTTTGCGGGGGCTTCACCTGAAAAGCTTGTTTCGGTAAACGGCAGAACCGTTATAACCAAGCCGATTGCAGGAACTATAAAAAGAGGCCTAACCGATGAAGAGGACTACAAAAACGAAAAACAGCTTTTAAATGATCCTAAAGAAAAAGCTGAACATACAATGCTTGTCGATTTGGGAAGAAACGATATCGGAAAGGTTTCAACGTTCGGAAGCGTAAAGGTAACAGATTTCATGACTGTCGAACGCTATTCAAAGGTTATGCATCTTGTTTCAAACGTTCAGGGAGAGCTTTCCGAAGATAAAAAGCCACTTGATGCGCTTATGTCGGCGCTTCCGGCAGGAACCTTGTCAGGCGCTCCTAAAGTAAGGGCTATGGAGATAATCGACGAGCTTGAAACAACAAGACGCGGTCTTTACGGCGGAACGGTAGGTTATCTTGCCTTTGACGGAAGTCTGGACACCTGCATTGCAATAAGAACGGTTCTTTTCAAGAATAATAAGGCTTATGTTCAGGCAGGCGGCGGCGTTGTTCTCGACAGCGTTCCTGAAAACGAATATCAGGAATCCTGCAACAAAGCTCTTGCGGTAATAAACGCAATCAAAGAAGCCAACGTGACGTTGGATCCCCTCTGCCTTTGAAAAGTTTGTTTAATGTAAGAATTCCTTAAACGGCAGGCTTTACTCTTATTAATGTTCAGTCGGCTTTTTTCGTGACGTTGGATCCCCTCTGCCTTTGAAAAGTTTGTTTAATGTAAGAATTCCTTAAACGGCAGGCTTTACTCTTATTAATGTTCAGTCGGCTTTTTTCGTGACGTTGGATCCCCTCTGCCTTTGAAAAGCTTGTTTAATGTAAGAATTCCTTAAACGGCAAATTAAAAAATATTTATAAATTTGGAGGTTTATTATGATACTTTTAATTGACAATTACGACAGCTTTACCTATAATCTTTATCAGTATATAGGCGAGCTGTACAAAGAAATCCGGGTAGTGAGAAATGATGAGATAACCATTGATGAAATTGAAAAACTAAATCCCGAAGCTCTCATTATCTCGCCCGGTCCCTGCTATCCTAAGGACGCAGGAATATCTGTTGAAGCTATAAAGCGCTTCAGCGGAAAAATACCTATATTGGGCGTTTGCCTGGGTCATCAGGCGATAGTCCAAGCTTTCGGAGGAAATATAGTCATAGCTAAAGAACAGCTTCACGGCAAAGCGTCCGAAGTTACACTCAACACTGGCAATCCTCTGTTTTCAGGGCTTCCTCAAAAGATTAAGGTCGCAAGATACCATTCTCTTATAGCCGAAAGATCAAGCATACCGTCTTGTCTGTCTGTTATAGCAGAGGACGATAAGGCTCAGATAATGGCGGTAAAGCATAATGAACATCCTACATTCGGCGTTCAGTTTCATCCGGAGTCAATTCTTACCGACGCCGGCAAAAAAATCATACGGAACTTTCTCAACAATATTGTAGGAATAATAATTAATGCAAAAGAAAAAATAGTTATTCCTGAAAGCGAAAAAACAGAGCTTAAAAAATATATATCAAAAACAGTAAACGGCGAAAGTCTAACCGAGGACGAAGCTTATACAGCTATGGATATTATAACAAGCGGACTGGCTACCGACGCTCAAATATCGTCCCTGCTGACGGCAATGTCCGTCAAAGGCGAAACTATTGAAGAGATAACAGGCTTTGCAAAGCTTATGAGGCAAAAGGCTCAAAAGCTTAAAAACTGCTCCGACTCTATAGACATTGTAGGTACGGGCGGAGATATGTCGAACAGCTTTAATATTTCCACAACCTCATCGTTTGTAATAGCAGGGGCCGGACAAAAGGTTGCCAAACACGGAAACAGAAGCGCTTCGTCAAAAAGCGGAGCGGCGGACTGCTTGGAAGCCCTCGGGGTAAAAATTGCAACAACTCCTGAAACTGCTGAAAAGCTCATTAATGATATAGGCATCTCATTTTTGTTCGCTCAAAGCTATCACCCTGCAATGAGATTTGTAGGAGCTGTCAGAAAACAAATCGGCATTAAAACCGTTTTCAACATTATGGGTCCGCTGATTAATCCTGCTTTTGCTGAAAATATGGTACTTGGAGTTTACTCTCCGAAGATTATGGATATAATGGCTAAGGTGCTTATCAATCTTGGAATCAAACGAGCACTGCTCGTTTACGGAAACGACCAACTGGATGAGGTTTCAATTTCCAACAGCACTGCCGTATGTGAAATAAACAACGAAAAGATTACAAAGTACGAAATAAATCCTGCCGATTTCGGTTTTGAAACAGCTTCAAAGGAAGACATAAAAGGCGGAACTCCAGAGGAAAACGCCCAAATTACCCTTGACATTCTTAGCGGAAAGGAAAAAGGTCCTAAGAGAAATATTGTTTTGCTGAATGCAGGCTGCGCGCTTTATGTCACAGGAAAGGCAGACACTGTTTCTGCCGGTATCAAGTTAGCCGAGGACTCTATCGACAGCGGCAAAGCTTTGAAAAAACTGAACGAGCTTATAGAATTTACGAATAAACGGTGATAATTATGATTCTGGACGATATAATCGAAAAGAGAAAAATACAGCTTGAAAAGGAAAAATCAAATGTTTCTCTGAACAGAATAACAGAAGCCGCAGAAAGCGCCGGCTTCGTAACAAAAGATTTTAAACAAGCTTTGTCGGGG
Source organism: uncultured Ruminococcus sp. (assembly GCA_964617585.1). Classification (GTDB taxonomy): domain Bacteria; phylum Bacillota; class Clostridia; order Oscillospirales; family Ruminococcaceae; genus UMGS1601. Next base: position 141,203 of record CAZTXS010000001.1, on the reverse strand, counting down.
AATAACCTGAGCGTTATATGCGAGGTCAAAAAAGCTTCTCCGTCAAAGGGACTTATAAAACCCGACTTCAACCCATTAGAAATTGCAAAGCAGTATGAAAAAGCCGGCGCAGACGCAATTTCCTGCTTAACCGAGGAATATTACTTTAAAGGCTCGTCAGAATATTTAAAGCTGATTGCAGAAAACGTAAATATCCCGATTCTGCGAAAGGACTTTATCATAGACGAGTATCAGATTTATGAAGCAAGAGCTACAGGCGCTTCGGCAGTTCTGCTGATAGCGGCGGTTCTTGACAAGGAAACGCTCGGCAGATTTTATAATTTGGCAAGCTCCTTGTCGCTTAATTCACTGGTTGAGGTTCACGATGAAAGAGAGCTTGAAAAAGCTTTAAGCATAGGCGCTGAAATAATCGGCATTAACAACCGCAACCTCAAAACATTTGAGGTTGATCTTAAAACTACGAAAAAATTAACCTCTCTGATTCCCAATAACAAAATCATAGTTTCGGAAAGCGGAATCAAAGATAATATCGATATGAAAACCGTTTATGATTACGGTGCTTCGGCAGTTCTTATAGGCGAAACGCTTATGAGAAGCAATAACATATCAAAAACTCTCAAGGGACTGAAAAGCATATGACAAAGCTTAAAATATGCGGGTTAAGACGTGATGAGGACATTGGATTTGTAAATGAATTCAAGCCCGATTATGCAGGATTTATTCTGTCAAAGCCTTTTTGGCGGCATATCAGACTTAATGAGCTTTCACGTCTGACTGAAAATCTGCACAATGAAATTATTCCGGTAGGGGTATTTGTAAACGAGTCTGTTGATACTATTCTTGCCTTTGCACAATATCTTGGCGTTATTCAGCTTCACGGCGATGAGAATGAAGAATTTATAAATTCGCTGAGAAATAAAACAAGCTGTGAAATATGGAAGGCAATAAGACCGCAAACCACAGAAGAAATAAACGAAGCCTGCAAGCTTTCTGCCGATAAGCTTCTTATAGACAGCTTTTGTGAAAAAACAATAGGCGGCACAGGTAAGGTAGGCAACTGGGAGATAATAAAAAACGCCGACATAACAAAACCGTTTTTCTTAGCCGGAGGTATATCGGCTGAAAACGCTCCAAAAGCAATAGACGAGGTTAAGCCGTTCGGCGTTGACGTTTCAAGCTCGGTTGAAACAGATAAATTCAAGGACAGAGAAAAGATAAGAAATATAATTTCAGCCGTCAGAGATAAAGATTAAACTCAAAAAGCCCGCATGGCGAAAAAACGGAGGTTAGATTAAATGAAAAACATCGGACGCTTCGGAGAGTACGGAGGACAGTATGTTCCGGAAACAGTTATGAACGCTGTTTTAGAGCTCGATGAAGCTTATGAAAAGTACAAAAATAACGAAGAATTTCAAAATGAACTGAAAGAGCTTTATAAAAATTACGCAGGCAGGCCGTCGATGCTCTATTTCGCTGAAAAGATGACGAACGATCTCGGAGGAGCGAAAATCTATATCAAGCGCGAGGACTTAAACCACACAGGATCTCACAAGATAAACAACGTTCTCGGTCAGATACTTTTAGCAAAAAAGATGGGAAAGAAAAGAATTATCGCCGAAACGGGAGCCGGGCAGCACGGTGTTGCAACGGCTACCGTATGCGCTCTGTTCGGGCTGGAATGTGAGGTCTATATGGGCGCTGAAGATATGAAACGTCAGTCGCTGAACGTTTACAGAATGAATCTTCTTGGAGCAAAGGTTACAGGAGTTGACAGCGGAACATCGACGCTGAAGGACGCCATTAACGAAGCGATGCGCGACTGGTGTACAAATATCGAAACAACATTTTACTGCATAGGCTCGGTTATGGGACCTCACCCCTATCCTCAAATGGTTAGAGATTTTCAGAAGGTAATCGGCAGGGAAATAAAAGCCGAGCTTAATCAAAAAGAGGGCAGGCTTCCCGACTGCGTTATTGCCTGTGTAGGCGGAGGTTCAAACGCTATGGGCGCTTTCTATGACTTTATAGACGATAAAAGCGTTCGCCTTATAGGCGCTGAAGCCGCCGGCAGAGGAATAGATACACCCTACCATGCCGCAACCATTTCAAAGGGCTCGCTTGGAATTTTCCACGGCATGAAGTCGCTGTTTTTACAAAACGAATACGGTCAAATAGATCCTGTATACTCAATTTCGGCGGGTCTTGACTATCCCGGAATCGGACCTGAACACGCATATCTGAACTCAATCGGACGCGCCGAATATGTAGACGTCACCGATGAAGAAGCGGTAAAAGCCTTTGAATATCTCTCAAAGACCGAGGGTATTATTCCCGCAATAGAATCTGCACACGCCGTTGCCGCAGCTATCAAAACAGCGCCTGAAATGTCAAAGGAACAGATACTAGTTATCAACCTGTCCGGCAGAGGCGACAAAGACGTTTACTCAATAGCAAGATACAGAGGAGTTGATTTAGTTGAAGAATAGAATTGACGCCTGCTTTGAAAGCCTTAAGGCTAAAAATGAAAAGGCGCTTATTACTTTCGTTACGGCGGGAGATCCCGACCTTGAAACAACAAAAAAAATCGTTTTGAAAAAGCTTTCCTGCGGTTCGGATATTATAGAACTTGGCGTTCCCTTCTCTGACCCAATTGCAGAAGGTCCGACCATTCAAAAAGCGTCGCTTCGTTCGCTTGAAAACGGAACCAACCTGGATCAAATCTTTTCACTGGTACGTGAGCTCAGAACCGAAACCGACTCCCCTTTGCTTCTTATGATGTACATAAACACTGTTTTCAGATACGGAACGGAAAGATTCTTTGAAAACTGCCGTGAAGCCGGAATAGACGGAGTGATAATTCCCGACCTGCCTTTTGAAGAGCGAGGCGAAGTCAAAGCTCAGGCGGAAAAGCTCGGAGTTTATAACATAAACCTCGTTGCTCCGACCTCACACGACAGGGTGAAAACCATCGCTTCACAAAGCAAAGGATTCTTATACTGCGTTTCATCAGTCGGCGTTACGGGAACACGTTCAAGCTTCTCAACCGACTTTGATGAGTTTTTCTCGCTTATCAATTCCTCTGCGTCCTGTCCTACCTGCGTAGGCTTCGGAATCTCCAATCCTGAACAGGCTAAGAAAATGTCCGGCTACTGCGACGGAGTTATCGTGGGAAGCGCAATAGTCAACATTATTGAGAAATACGGCAAATACAGCTTGGACAAGGTCGGAGAATTCGTCGGTTCTTTAAAAGAAGCAATAAAATAATAAAAAATCCCCTTAGTGTAGTCTTGAATTCTTTTTGTTTTTTCAAGCGTCTACTCTAAGAGGATTCAATAAGGGCTTGCCTGTCATTATAAAACCTCCGTTCAGAGGGGATTTTCAATAAGTAAGTTGTTTGCAATATGATGTATATTAAGTTCTTCCGCCAAGACCGAATGAGATGGACAACGCACTGTTCACAGCGGACATTGAGCTTGTATCCAGCTCTCCCATTCTTTCTTTTAAACGGGTTTTGTCTATGGTTCTTATCTGCTCTAACAGCACCACCGAATTCTTTGCAAGTCCGCAGCTTGACGCATTGACTGCAATATGAGTAGGAAGCTTAGCTTTATCCATTTTACTAGTTATTGCCGCAGCTATAACTGTCGGGCTGTGCTTATTTCCAACGTCATTCTGCACTATAAGCACAGGACGCATACCGCCCTGTTCAGAACCCACCACCGGGCTTAAATCTGCATAATATATTTCTCCCCTATGAATTCCGTTTTCATAATAACCCGACACCATATAACACTCCCATATTTATTTGATATTAGTGTTGACCGCACAAACAAATTTTAAACACCTTTATTTTAAAAAACGGGGAGCTTAAGGTGCGTTAGTTTATTATATGACATAATCCTTTAAAATGTGATAAATAATTTAAAAGAGGAAAATCCCAAGCATCTGAGGTTTTCCTCTTTACGTTCTTTCAGAAACCTGAAGGTCGGTTTCTTTATTTAATTGAGTTAAGCTTAAACATCATAGACAAAAACATAATCATCCATTACAAAATTATCGCCAATATCTGCAATCTGCGTCCTCTCGATATACATACCGAGCTTTTTATATACTTCAATAGAATGTTTGTTGCCCTTGTTTACAGTAAGCCAAATCTTTGAAAGTCCTCTTTGTTTAGCTTCCTGCTTAAGAAACTCGAAAGCTTCTCTTGAATAACCCTTTCCTCTTTCCGAAATAAGCAAATAAATTTTCGAGAGAAACAAAACGCCGTTCTCCTGCTCGACAAAACCGAAATACCCAACGCTGCGGCCCTTATGTACAAAGTTATAATACTCATAATTCTCATTTTTAATCTGGCGAGCTATAACATCGGCGGACTGAAATTTCTCAACCATATAATCAATCTGCTCTTCTGAAATTATACTGCTGTAATGCTCGTGCCATATCTCGTTAGCAAGACGGGCAGTTTCTTCTATCTGCTTTTTCGTTTTTACATTAACAAGCTCCATTATTCTTCGGCTCCTTTCAGTATTTCTGTAAACTGCCTTGCCGCTCTGGGAGATCTTCCGCCCCGTTCAAGCGCAAAGGCTTCGGCTTTTTTCTTTACGTCTTCTATCGGCATAGAAAGATTATACTGCTTTGCCAAATCCTCAACAACCTTAAGATACAAAGCTTTATCCGGCTTTTGAAATACCACTCTTATACCAAACCTGTCGGAAAGCGATAAAAGCTCCTGCATCGTGTCGTTAAAGTGAATGTCATCTCCCTGACGGCTTGAAAAGGTTTCTTTAATAAGATGCCTGCGGTTGGAGGTCGCATAGATAACCAAATTATCGGCAGAAGATGAAACGCTTCCCTCTAAAATCGCCTTTAACGCCGCAAAATCATCATCGTCCTCAGTAAAGGACAAATCATCTATAAACAAAATAAACTTAAGAGGGTTTTTGCTTACCGTTTCAACAATAAGAGGAATTTCATGAAGCTGTTTTTTCTTAAGCTCAATTAGCCTCAGCCCCATATCCTTATACTCGTTTGCAATAGCTTTGACCGTTGATGATTTTCCCGTTCCGCAGTCGCCGTAAAGCAAAACGTTATTAGCAGGTCTGCCCTTTAACAAAGCAAGGGTGTTGTCTATAACCGTTTTTCTTTCCATCTCATAACCCGACAGCTCAGACAGCCTTGTGTTATCAGGAAAGCTTACCGGAGTTATTCTGCCGTCTTTTATAACAAACATATGGTTTCGTGCATACATTCCGTAGCCGAACCTATAAATCTCATGAATCCTGTCCGCATATACTTTTGAAAAGTCGGTATCGTCGGTTTTCCACCTTGGAAGAAAGCCCTTATATCCTATAGCCTTTGTAACGTCGCCGCTTTTTATTTTTGAAAGGCTTTCTAAAGTCATTAGCTCGCTTGCCAGACACTCCTCCAATAAATCGCTTATATCTTCCTCAGCGCCTTTTTTAAGCATATATATATTTTCATCTTCCAAAACAACCTTCATAAGATACTCAGTCAGACAGTCGCTGTACTTATAAAGCTCGTTTACAAAGTCAGAATACAGGTATATAAGACTTTTTTGTTCGGCTGAGTTTTCCGAAACAGCGTCAAGAAGCTTTAAAAATTTATTAACAGCAGCGTTTTTTATAATTCCCTTAAAAATCACAAGTGAAGAAACGCTGTTTATTATTTCATTAAAATTTGCCATATTAAACTCCGTTTCATAGATTACTTTTTAACATTATCAAATATATTATAGCATTAATGTCAAGTTAAATAAAAAACTGCCCGTTAAAAATCGGACAGCTTTAAATTCCCTTAAGCGGTTTATTGCCGAAGAATCACAGGGATTCAATAAGGGCTTGCCCGTCATTATAGCTTCTGCAATACAAAAATATCATAAATCGCCTTGATTGCGGTTTTAAAATCCTTTTCCTCTACTCCGATAATAATGTTAAGCTCGCTCGAACCCTGATCTATCATCTTAACGTTTACATGGCTGTGGGCAAGCGATGAAAAGATTCTTCCGGCAGTTCCCCTGTGAGATTTCATTCCCCGTCCGACAACCGCTACAAGAGCTAAATCGGTTTCAATCTCAATAGAATCAGGCTGAACGTTTCTGTGAAGTCCGGATAAAATCTCCTGCTCTTTCTCGGCAAATTCATCCAGATGAACAATGACGCTCATCGTATCTATTCCCGACGGCATATGCTCGAATGAAATTCCGTTTTTTTCAAAAACCTCCAGTACGCGTCTGCCGAAGCCAAGCTCCGAATTCATCATATCCTTTTCGATATTTACAACCGCAAAGCCTTTCTTTCCGGCAATACCTGTAATAGTATACTCTGACTTCTGAGAGGTGGATTCAACTATCATCGTACCCGTATCATCGGGCTTATTGGTGTTTTTAATGTTAATGGGAATTCCCGCTTTTCTTACCGGGAAAATAGCCTCGTCATGCAAAACTGTAGCTCCCATATAAGAAAGCTCTCTAAGCTCTTTATATGTAATCGATGTAATAGTCATAGGATTATCGATTATTCTGGGGTCGGCAATAAGAAAGCCGGAAACGTCAGTCCAGTTTTCATAAACGTCAGCCATAACGACAGACGCAACAATAGAACCCGTTATATCTGAACCGCCTCTTGAAAAGGTTTTTATCGTATCGTTAGGCATTGAGCCGTAAAATCCGGGAATAACCGCATTCTCCGTTCCTTTAAGACGTTCTCCCAAAACAAAAGCTGTTTTATCGCTGTCATACGCTCCCTTATCGTTGAAAAATATAACGTCTGCAGCGTCAATAAACTCAAAGCCCAGATAATCAGCTAAAAGTATACCGTTTAAATATTCCCCTCTTGAAGCGGCATAATCCCGTCCTGCCTTTTGAGTAAAGCAAGACTTTATTGTATTAAATTCATCTTCAAGCGAAACATTTAAAGAAAGTTCTTTAATAATTCCGTTATATCGCTCTTTGATAGCTCCGAATTCCTCTTCAAAGTCAAGACCCTTAGCCGCCTTTGAATAACAGGAATAAAGCATATCAGTTATTTTAGCGTCATCGGCAAATCGCTTTCCCGGAGCCGACGGAACAACAAATCTTCTGGAACTGTCGCTTTTAATTATATCGGCTACCTTTTTAAACTGCTTAGCGTCCGCAAGCGAGCTTCCGCCGAACTTTACAACCTTAATCATATTTATTGATCTTCCCTTCCAAAACACATTATTAATATTCAATAAGGGCTTGCCCGTCATTCGACGCTGCAAGGGTCGGCATTGCCGACCGAGTAATGAAATCCGCCGCCTATAGAGGCGGGGAACATCTTGCGTAAATTATATTAAAAAACAAAAACCGTCAATAAACATTTATCACAAATAACAAGCTGAATTTTCATGTTTTTGTTCAAACACAACTGTATTTGTATTAGAAACAACTATCGTGCAAGAAATTTTTCCAGAATATTATGACCATCCTCAATATAGACTCCTGTTTCCTTGCAGGTCTGCTCGGTAAACTCACTTTTGCCCTCAACCTCTCCGTTCTTATGATACATCAAAAACGGAATAGGATCGTTCGTATGTGTTCTAAGCTCAAGCGGAGTAGCATGGTCGGGCATAATTAAAACCTTATAATCGTCATATTCCTCCAGAGCGTTTAAAACGGGACCTAGAATCTTTTTATCAATAAGCTCAAGCGATTTTTTCTTATTCTCAATCTCATGCCTATGACCGCACTCGTCGGGGGCCTCAACATGAATATAAACAAAGTCCTGACCTCTTTTGAATTCTTCTATTGCGGCTTTTGCCTTTCCTTCAAAATTAGTGTCAATATAACCTGTAGCTCCTTCTACGTTCACAACGTTCATTCCGCTGAATTTACCTATACCCTTTAATAAATCCACAGCAGAAATTATCGAGCCCTTCAGTCCGTATTTTTCTTCAAAAGGCATAAGAGCTTTTCTTGTTCCCTCTCCCCAGAACCACATCGAATTTGCAGGTCTTAAACCTCTTTCTTCCCTGGCTTTATTAACAGGGTGGTTCTTTAAGATGTCATAGCTTTCAACCATCATCCTATATAGCTTCTGAGCATTAGGATCAGATGGTATATAGCTTTTGATAGGCTTTCCGGTTATATCGTGCGGAGGAGTAAGAACGCCAAGGTCTGTAGTTCCGTTATTCCAAATCAAACAGTGCCGATAGGAAACTCCTGCAAAAAGCTGAAATTCATCATTGTTGAAATGCTCGGCGAGGGTTTTAATTATCTCCTTAGCTTCCCCGGTTGAAATATCGTCAGCGCAATAGTCCAGAATAGTCTTATCAGAATATTCAGGTTCGTCAGACAGCGTAACTAAATTACATCTCAGCGAAACGTCGGTAGGCTTCATATCGATTCCGATAGAACCTGCCTCCAACGGAGAGCGTCCCGAATAATAAATCTGGGGGTCATATCCCAAAACTGCGAGGTTTGCCACATCGCTTCCCGGCTTCATGTTATCAGCCACCGTCTTTACAAGACCCATATAGCTTTTCTTTGCGAGTTTATCCATATTAGGAGTAACAGACGCACCCATAGGAGTTTTCCCTCCAAGCTCTTTAACAGGGTAATCCGCCATTCCGTCGCACAATAAAACAAGAGTTTTCATAGAAACAAACATTCCTTTCAATATTCAATAAGAGCTTACCCGTCATTCAATGCGGCAAGGGTCAGCATTACTGAACGGGTAATGGAACCCGCCGACTATAGAGGCGGGGGACATCTTGCCTAAGTTATATAAGCTTAAGCCTTTTCAATTATCCATAGCTGACCGTTATTCTCCGGATTGAATTTTTTCTCGAACAGCCTGAATTTTGAACAGCCCTTAGCATTAGTCAGCACTTTTGAAAATCTTGAATACTCTGTAGTTATCTTATAAGAGTCGTTGGTCTTTGTAAGCCTGAAACCGTTGTTCTTAAAAGCTTTTGAAAATTTAAAACCGAACATACCGTCGCATACAAGATTTTCGCCTTCGTTAATTATTCTGACGCTTCCATCCAAATTAAGTTTAAATCCAAACGTCTGATTCAAGCTATCGCAGCATTTTGACAAGCCCGCTCTTTTGTTATTAAAAACGGTAAGATAAGCCCCGTCTGAAGCAGATTTGATTTTATATCCTTTGTTGGTTCTTAAAGATGTTTTAACGTTATCATTAAGCTTTTCAAAATATGCGTTTAAAAACGCTGCCACATGACGTTCGGTTATTGGAAGCATATTTTTAAGAGCAGTTTCAAACGTGATATCCTTTACGGCTTTCACGTCGGAATAATACTTAGATGATTCCTTAGATAGAATATTCAGCATTTCTCCCGGAGATTTATAAATATATGAATTATAAAGCTCTTCATCTCCCCCGTCAGCATGGAATCTGTCCATATTGGCCAGCGAGTATTTCTCATATCCGTGGTGAGGATTGTTTTTAATCGGAAGCGATATAAGATTGGTTGTGTGAACTGTACAGCCTGTATCGGAAATAAAGTGAACGCATCTTCCCAAAGAGTCGAACGCCATATCGGTCATATCATTTGCATACTGAATCAAGCTCATAGTATAATTTTCTTCCAGCATGGTTCTGGCAGACGGAGCAAACTCGCCGAGCCGATTGGCATAATACCCCGTACAAGTCGGCTGAAGCTTTCTGCCGCTTTTATCACAGGACGAATAATAATGCATTCCGCTGCCCTTATTTCTGTCCCCTTTAAAATCGGGAACTATCGCCCCGTAAGAAATACGGTCCTTGCATGAGTTAAAAAATTCATAAGCGTATATTTTACCGTCTTTTTTTAAAATTTCAAGAGCCGTTTCAAAAATCGCCGAATGAGTATCCGAAAACCATGCGTCAGCCTTTTTAGACTTCAGCAATAAAGCCAACGTCGTCAAAGCAGACAATGAAAAAATAATTTTCTCTTTCAAAGTATCATACCTTTCACGTTTAATTATCTGAAATCATTTCAGTCAGGTCAGAATATGTTTTTGTATTTTTTACTGTGCCTTTTGCAGTTCCGTCTTTATTACACTTCACGTCGATAACTGTTTCACCGACAGCTTCATTATATATTTCAGCGGCGTCCTGAAAGCTTATCTCGTCGTCTTTGTTTTGCATATTATTTTTAGCGGACATAGCTGAAGCTATGCCTATGACAGCCGAAGTTCTTCCGAAATTTTTAACAAACCTTGAAAATATGCTTTTATGCTTTCCGCCGCTTTTTCTCCCCTTAAATATTAAACTTATTATAAAAGAAAAAAGAGCAATTTTTCCGACTTTTCCGGGTTCATAATTACTGTATATCTGAATCCTTTTCATAACCGTCCTCCTTTTCTTCCTAAAATAAAACATACGTTAATTATAAACTAATATGTGATATTTTTCAAGTAAATATTATTTAAAATCCAAACCGACAAATATTTCTCCTCCTTAAAATGCGTGATTCATCTGCTATGTACAAAAAAGAAAGGACGTCAATATACAATTAACATACTGACATCCTTTTGAAAATGTAACATATAAATTTTCATTGCAGAACTGTTTTATCTTGCTTCGCAAACAAGTTTTATAGCAGTTCTCTGTTCACCGTTAATCTCCACATTTGCAAATGCAGGCAAAACGATAAGCTCAATACCTATAGGAGATAGAAAACCCCTTGATATTGCAATAGCCTTGATTGCCTGGTTAGTAGCTCCGGCGCCGACCGCTTGTACTTCAACTGCGCCTTTTTCACGAATTACTCCCGCAATAGCTCCTGCAACTGAATTTGGAACCGATTGTGAAGATACTTTTAGTATTTCCATAACTAACCTCCGTCACTTATATGTTATTATATTATTATACATAATTTTATAAAAAAATCAAGCATTTTTGATTTAATGTTTCAAATATAATTTAAAGCCTGAATTTTAGCTGTTTTAACTAATACCTAAAAACTCAAAATAATTCTTTTCGGGAAGAACAACATAGGTTTCTTCAATTTTAGAACTTCCCTTAGCCTGGAACTCTATTGTATTGCTGTCCTTCCAGGCAACAAGAGGAACCTCTCCTCTTTCAAAGTTATAAACCGTCTTTTTAATTCCCTTTTGCTTTAAGCTAAAGAACTTGAAATTCTTATCCTGACCGTATGGTATAACGTAAATAGCAACCTTTCCTACGTTATTATCCTGAACATCGGCAACATAAAACTGCATTGTTCCGTCGGGAGAGATAGTATTGTCAATGTAATTTCCGTTTTCGTCCTTTTCAAAATCAGAATCGCTTCCCGTGTTTGCCGTCGTTTTAAAGTTCACCCTGTTAATAGCGTCGATCTGATCGGAATACATCTCGTAAATTTCAGGGTAATTTGCTAAATTAGAGTCAAGTCGGGTTTCAACGTTAGAGCCTCCGAAAAGAAAATTTATAACGAAGAAAATTATAAGCCCCAAAACATATAACAAAAGATAAATCGTACCGAGAATAACCTTAAAGGTTTCATTGTTCGCAGCCGCAAAAAATATAATCACGGCAACAAGAAACGCCGGAATAATCAGAACCCAGTCGCCCAGGTTGAAAATAATAAACAAAAACACAAGCGGCGGGAGCAGAATCCCCACTATTTTTGTTATAATCTCCTCCTTGGTCAGAATCATAAGAGCAAGAAAAACTCCGCTCGCTATTACATAACCCAGCAGAAATGAAAACTGCGATCCCTCTTTGAATTCAAGATCATATAAAAAAGTTGCATACGTTAAAACCGCTATAACAGCAACATAAGCTAAGTTTATCAGCGAAACAACTCTTTTAACCCATACGTTCTGAAAAAAGCTTTGCATATATTAACCCATCTGCCCTTCTTGAAAATTGTATTTTAATGTATATATATTTATAGATTATCCGTCACACAATATTTTACCCTATATATAGAAAAAAATCAAGTATTAAGCTAAGATTTAATTATTATACTCTGCCGCCTGTTCAAAACTAATATTCCCTCCGAACAAATCAATTGCCGAACCGATTGTAAAATCGATTTTCCCGTCACCTGTTTTGTCTATAAGCTCAATATCTTCAAAGGACGATATTCCGCCGGCATATGTGATAACATTGCATTTTTTATTGTTATAATCACACAGCGCTTCCGCCGAAGATGAAAGAATTTTCAAAAGCTCAAGGTCGATACCCGATTTCTTTCCCTCGGCGTCAACGGCATGAACCAGAAATTCATCGCAGTATTTATAAAGCGAACAAAAAACCTTTTCGTTTACCTCTGTATCCGTAAGCCTCTGCCACCTGTCGGTAACTATGAAATATCTGCCGTCGCGTTTTCTGCAGGACAAATCAAGTACAATTCTCTCTTTATCTACAGCCTTGACGAGAGCTTTCAGGTTGTCCGTATTTATCCCGCCGTCCTTGAAAACATAAGAAGTAACTATAACATGGCTTGCCCCGGAAGCTATAAAGCCGGACGCATTTTCAGCGGTTATTCCTCCGCCTATCTGAAAGCCTGACGGGAAAGCTTCAAGAGCGTTCTTCGCCTGCTTTAAGTCAAGGTCGTAATCATAAGTCCCTCGCTTGTTAAGCAAAATAATATGTCCGCCGCTGAGATTGTGCGCTTTGTAAAGCTCTGCATAATACCCTGCGTTGCGCTCAGAAACAAAATTCTCCTCTGCTGAAGAGCCTTTGTCATTCGGCTTTTCATCGTTTAAGCTTCCGCCTATAATCTGTTTGACCTTTCCGTTGTGAATATCTATACAAGGACGAAATCTCATATCAGTCCTCCGAAATTTTATATTTCTTAACAAACTCGTCTATAGACTTATCACTGCGCCTGTCGAATGTGCCGTTACATTCAATAAGCTCCCACTGTTCAATGTGAGTCAGCTTTTCAGACGGACAAATTTCTTTAAGCTCGCCCAAAGATTCTATCTCCATCATAAAGAAGTTTGTGAAAACCTCGCAGTTACAGTTGTTGTCGGGATATGAAGCGTTTTCATTGAAAGGGAATCTCTTGATAAAAAGCTGTCCCTTATTAAGGCTCGCAAGCCAGCCTTTATCATCGTTAAAGCCAATCTTTAAGTTAGTTTCTGCCCCCGGAATCTGCTTTAGCGTCAGATATTTATTTCCGATATAAAGTCTGTCGTCGTTCAAATCGGTATAAGGCCAGACGGTAAAATTCCTGTTTGATAGAAGTCCCGTCTGCTTCTCCGACTGCGGCATAACAGAAACGGCGTTCTTATCAACGACTGTCATTGCCCAAGGAGCTACAGTCATATCGGATTTTCCTATATTCTCAATAGTATGCGTAATTTTCGCCTTTGCTTCCGTTTCGGAAAATTCAATTTCCATAGAAAACTGCATATCGGTTTCCTCCTGAGGGGGAGGGGTCAATGTGACCATATTTCCGTCTATTGAATAGCTTACATTTTTATTGTCGGGATAATAGCTTTTCGGATCATGCTCGGGAGAAACCCAAAGCCTGTGACCTCCGTAAATATACCACTTGTCATCTCCGAACATTTCGGAAAACCTTCCGCCTGTCATGACCGTCTGTTCGCACTTGTCCTCGCACATGATATTTTCTTTGCCTTCAAGCTTAAAAGAAATTATCCTCGGTCCTTTTTCAATCATAACAAGCATTGAACACTTATCGTTTTTAAGCTCTAAGCATCTTCCGAAATAATCGTAATCAATCTCTCTGTAATCCATAAGTCCGCTCCTTTAACTATTTGTTTTTTCAATTCTGACCGAATATTCGCTCGGCTCATTTCCTATATCACTGCAGCATAATCGGGCAAATTCGCTTGTCCTCAAATCAAGTCTGACAAGTCTTTTATTATTCTCGCTTACACCCTCAAGCTGTTTAAGTGATGTTGATATATCCGTCATACCCTTGCTTTTAGCCGAAGCAAGAATTTCAGCTCCCCTGTTGTTAAATGCAAGAACCCTTATATAAGGCACAAGCTTAAAATCGCTTTTTTTAATTCCTAATACAGCATATAAAAGCGCTCGTCTTATTCGGGACAAGGTAAACGTCTTGGTCTTTATATTAAAAATCAACTCATCATAGCTTCGGGCTGTTTTTAACGCTTTGATAATTCTGTCAGCAAGGTCGCCGTTTATGTCTGGAACGCTAATCAGCTCTTCTCTTGACATTTTAATCAAGCTGAACAAAATTGATTTTTCCATGTTTTTTATATTACGAATACCGCAGTAATCAGCCTCATACGGAATCAATCCGGAAACATCGCTTCCGTTTCTTAAAAGCTCTCTTATTTTAGAAGCGCAGGCATATTCACCGTGGATAATATTATCGTTATGCCCTGCCGACTTTCTCAATATCGGCATGGGCTTTAAACCGCTTCCTTCAAGAGCTTTAAGATACTCTATAGCCAAAATATTGTTCGGCTCTTCAAGGATTCCGGACAATTCTTCGCCGTACATAACAGAAGCTGTTATTGACGCCGCCGAAGGATAAGAGTTCCCCTCTCTCAAAAGCTTTTTCAAAGTCAGCTTCTCCGGAGTATCCGCCTTTTCCGAAAGTTTTTTTGAAAACTCCGCCGCTTTTAAAAGTAAGCTTAAGTTATCCTCTTCACATCCAAAGCAAAGAGAGTTACTTCCCAAAGCCTGCGCAATAAAAACCCCCGCCCGGGCAAATCCTTCGGCGGAAGATATGCAAAACGGCACGGGAAGCTCGACCACCAAATCTGCGCCGTTCAATACAGCCTGCTTTGCCCTGAAATGCTTTGAATAAATTGCAGTATCGCCTCGCTGAACGGCGTCCCCGCTCATAATTGCGGCAATGTACTCAGCTCCCTGCTCCCTGGCCTTGAGTATCTGATATTTATGACCGTTGTGAAACGGATTATATTCAGAAATAATCGAAGTAATCATTTAAAATACCTCTGAGTCAAGGTTTTTCCCGTTATTTAACAAATGTTAAGCCTTTGTTAAACAAAATGGTAAACAAATTGCTAAAAATATTGGCTAAACCTTGAAATATCGTCGAATATATTATATTATATTATATTGGAATAAGTCAAGTATGCAAATCTTATAATAAAGGAGAAGATTTATGAAAATTCTGGTAGTAAACGCAGGAAGCTCATCACTTAAATATCAGCTTCTTGATATGGAAAACGAAACAGTTATTGCAAAGGGTAACTGCGACAGAATCGGTATCGGCGGTCATGTATCGCACAAAACCTTTGACGGAAGAACTATTGACGAGGATTGTAATTTCCCGACCCACACGGAAGCGTTTGAAAAGCTTGTTGAAATCTTAACCAAAAGCGAAGCTTCTGTTATCAGCTCAATGGCCGAAATTTCAGCGGTCGGTCACAGAATAGTGCAAGGCGCCGAGATATTTAATAAAACCTGCATAGCGACCGACGAAGTTATAGATAAGATAGATTCATTGGCTGAGCTTGCTCCTGTTCATAATCACCCTCATGCGCTGGCTTTGAGAGCCTGCAAAAAGGTTATTCCCGAAAACGTTCCGCAGGTTGTTGTTTTCGACACTGCGTTCCACCAGACAATGCCGCCGAAAGCATATATGTTCGGACTTCCCTATGAGGACTACAAAAACTATGCGGTGAGAAAATACGGCTTCCACGGAACTTCTCACAGATTTGTAACAGCCGCTCTTGCAAAAGCTCTCGATACAGATATAAGAGATTTGAAAATCGTTTCCTGTCACTTGGGCAACGGCTCGTCAATCACCGCAGTAGACGGAGGAAAATCGATAGATACCTCGATGGGCTTCACCCCGCTTGACGGTCTGCTTATGGGAACAAGAACAGGCTCGGTCGATCCGTCCGCTGTTACTTTTGTACAAAATAAGCATGGCTTTACTCCAAACGAGATGAGCGAATATATGAACAAAAAATCAGGTTTTCTCGGCGTATCGGGAATATCTTCGGATAACAGGGATATTACCGCTGCTGCTGCTAAAGGCGATAAGAGAGCGATACTTGCAGGTGAAATGCTCGCTTATCAGATTAAGAAATATATAGGCTCGTACGCTGCAGCTATGAACGGTCTTGACGCAGTTATCTTTACAGGCGGAATCGGTGAAAACGCTCCCGACGTAAGAGAAAAAGTGTGCATGGACATGGAGTATTTCGGCATTGAAATCGATCCCGAAGCAAACGCTAAGCGAGGAACTCTCACAAGGATCTCAACTCCTAAATCCAAGGTTCAGGTATGGGTTGTTCCGACTAACGAAGAACTTCTTATCGCAAGAGATACTTTAGAGCTTATTTCAAATAAACCGCTGTGATTCATATTATCATATCCGCTTTATTTCTTTAAAAATAAGTTAATGAGGGCTTGCCCGTCATTCAACGTGGCAAGGTCGGCATTGCCGACCGAGTAATGGAACCCGCCGCCTATAGCGGCGGAGGACATCTTGCCTAAGTTATACAAAGACTCATAGAATTACCCTCTTTCTTTATTAATCTTATTAATCATCTAAGTGTAAATACATAGCTTTACAAATCATTTTACAGTATCTGATAAACTCTTATGATTTTAGCTTTTCGTTGCATTTTTCCTGAAATCTTTTAGCATATACAACTACTCTTGAATGTTCTGCCTTTCCTATCAGACCGCATTCATCATAAGCCTCAATCTCAAAGCTAACCTTTCTCCCGTCAGCCTTAACTATTTTAGCAACAGCATAAACCTTCATATTCAAAGGCGTAGCCGCAATATGCGAGGTCGAAATCATTGTACCGACAGAAGTTTCGTCCTTCTCGCTTTCTAAAAATTCATCAAGACAGCAGAGTGCTGCATTCTCCATTAACGCAACCATCATAGGAGTTGCCAAAACATTTGCACGTCCGCTTCCGACAGTTGACGCAAGCATAGTTTCATCAACAGTACGCTCAGCCTTAAATTCTTTACCGATTATAATATCTTTCATAGCAATTCTCCGTAATCTAAAATATATTTATCACACAGCGACAGCATTTCATCTCTGTAATGAATTTCATCCTTGCACAAAACGGCAACCGTTTTAAAACCTCCGTCTTTTGCCCCCTTGATTCCCTCTAAAATATCCTCGAAAACAACGCAGCGTGAAACGGCAATGCCGAGCTTTTCAGCAGACTTTAAATATATATCGGGATAACCCTTAGGACGCATTACCTCAGCGGACGTAGTAATATAGTCGAATAAATCCAGAACGCCGTTATTTAAAAGCGCAGACCCGGCAAGCTCAAGATTATTTACCGTTGCAATACAAAGCCGTTTGCCGTTTTTCTTTAAGTATCTTAGATACTCGTCAGCGTTTCTAAATAAAAATACCTCCGATGCATAAATATCCTTGACTATATCATTCCACTCATTCATTACTTCATTCACATTACGGCTTAAATTAAATCGTTTAATCGTATATTCCGCTGCAAGCTCAAAACCCATTCCCGCTATTTCCCTGTCATAGTCAGAGGGAGTTTTTATACCGTATGAAGAAAGAAAAACGTCGTCGACCCTCCGCCATGCGTGAGAAGAATCAACAAGAGTTCCGTCAAGGTCAAAAATATATCCGTCAAAATCATCAAGATTCATCTGAGCTATATCCTTTCTGCTTATGTTTTTATTAGAAATAATAACATAAAATAAAGTCAAAGTAAACCCTCGGCGCTAAGTATAAGTATTGACTTTTATGCTAGTATACTATAAAATATAACTTAGGCAAGATGTCCCCCCGCCTCTATAGGCGGCGGGCTCCATTACCCGGTCAGTAGCGGGACACAATCCCCCCTGCTGACCGGTCGGTCGGCGTTGCCGACCCTTGCCGCATTGAATGACGGGCAAGTCCTTATTGAAATATACTATATTTTATTAAGAAAAAGTGCGTAAATTTTATTTTTCATAAAAAAGGAAAAGAGATACATGAAAAAAAAGCTATTGTTTGTATACAACCCTAATGCAGGAAAAGGCTTGCTTAAAGCCTGTCTTTCGGATGTAATTGATTTGTTTACCAAGAATGATTATTTCGTTACGGCTTACCCCACGCAAAAGAAATGCGACGCTTTGAAGGTTATTGAGAAAAGCAACAACGAGGGTTACGACCTTATTGTCTGCTCGGGAGGCGACGGTACTCTTTCCGAATCAATAACCGGACTTATGAAGTGTGAAAACCGTCCTAACTTAGGTTACATACCTGCCGGAACAACAAACGACTTCGCAAACAGCCTGAAAATTCCCAGGAATATGGTGAGAGCCGCTGAAAACGTCATTCACGGCGCTCCGTTTGCGTATGACGTCGGCTCGCTGAACGACAAGCATTTCTGCTATGTTGCAGCTTTCGGGGCGTTTACGGCGGTTTCATATGAAACTCCGCAGAACTTCAAGAATATATTCGGACATCTCGCCTACGTCTTAGAGGGCGCTAAGAGCCTAGGAAAAATTCAGTCTTATAACCTTAAAATCGAATATGACGGCAACACAATCGAGGACACTTTTATACTGGGTATGATAACGAACACCACTTCCGTCGGAGGAATTCTGAACCTCAAGAAAAAAGGCGTGCTTTTTGACGACGGACTTTTTGAGGTCACTCTCGTGCGAAAGCCTAACAACCCTATTGAATGGAGCGCTATGATTACCAATCTTCTTGCCGCCAACACTACTAAAAACACTCATCTCAACGAAAAGTATTTCTATAAATTCAAAACCGCCAACCTTAGGATAACTTCCGATGAAAAGATCGCCTGGACAATCGACGGAGAAAGCGGCGGAGTTTACGCCGAGATGAATATAGTTAACCACAAGCAAGCGATAAATATTATAATTCCTTACAGCGAGATTTTTGAAACCAGTGCGGCTAATCAGCAAGAGGTCAATGCTGAAACGGTTGAAGGCAAGTAATTTAGAATTAATTCTCGACTGCAGAACATATAATGACGGGCAAGCCCTTATTGAAAACACTCGTGCATTTTTTGAACAACTTCTATAATAGACAAAGAAAAAGAGGCAAGAAGTTTTTTACTTCTTACCTCTGAATTTTTTGCTGATTTTGACTGCCGTTTATCAAATGGCGAACATTAAAAAAATTTTAATTAGGCAGAGAAACACCGACGGCTCGCCGTCTTGTGCTATCATATACATAATTAAGCTAATTAATTTGTTCGCTCGATATAGCGTCAATTAAGCTTTAATCGTGTAAAAATCGTGTATATAAAAAAACAGAATCCCTATTTTTTTCGGGGTTCTGTTGCTTTTTGGTTGGGATAGGTGGATTCGAACCACCGGAATGACGGAGTCAAAGTCCGCTGCCTTACCGCTTGGCTATATCCCAGAAAATAAAATTTAACCATAAAATCAACTTTTAAATAATATCATACAAGAAAATATTTGTCAAGGGACTTGCATAATAAACTTCAGATTTTTCTGCGTTGTAAATAGATGTGACCCATTTTAGAAAAAAATAAATACAAAAGTCGGTATAATGTTTTTGAACGGCTTTGGAGCGGAGCATAGCGGAACGGAGAAGGCTGAGGTTAATCCAAGTCCTTTGCTGTTTGATTATTATTCCCAATCAATATAAAAACAGCCAATGGGTATTAGTTGAGCTACTCATTGGTTGTTTTTGTATCCTATTCGATTTGTTTATTTCTCCGTTTAGGGTATCAGCATAAGCGATACAGGATTTTTTTAAGGAATATTTTAAAGAATCATATCCTCGTCAATATCATCGTCAAGCTCTTCGCCGTTTAATATAGCTCTGAGCGAGTTTATTTCATCTTCGGTGAGGGTTATTCCTTTTCCCATTCTTGAGTGATCGGGATTCCATTCTCTGAGGTCGTACTTTGGTTCTCTTTCATTCCAGGATACCATGTTAAGCTCTTTTGTCCAACCCTTCGCATTTGTTGAAAGGACCCCCAGCTCTTTAGTGATTTCAAATTTAAGCTCTGCCATTTTGTCAATCCTCCAAATTTATTTTATAAAAGGTAAAAACCTTAAGATTTTTTGCGGTAATACGGTTTTTGCCACTCTGAAAAGACATCTGTAATTGAGCAGATAAACCGATAGGAAAAGTATTATTAACGCAGGATATTTAATAAACGCTTCGCTTATATAATTAGCGCACGTCATCAGTATCAGTAATATACAGTTTATCATTATCTTTTTTATTTTCAAGTCGAATTTCTGATATTTTTGAGTGTCGGCGGCTCTTATTATAAACACGGTCAGATATGCTGCTAATGTTGACAGAGCCGCAGCGTATAACCCTATGACCGGAATTAATATCACGTTTATGAGTACGTTTATAACTCCTGCTATAAGGCTTGTTACAAGAGAACGAACGGATTTCTGTGCGACTGCATATATAGTTCCGAAAAAAGTAACGTAGCAAGTGAAAACTGTCGCAAATATAAGAATGGGAGCGTATTTAACCGATTCTCTGAAAGCGGGACCTATCCATACGTTTGTTACGGGAGTAACAAGCAGCAGTATAAACGCCGAAACTATATAAAGCACCGATTGATTTGAATCAAAGACATTTGTGTAGAAGCGTTCCTGTTCGCCCGAATCTTTTTCGGTTATTGCAGACATATTCCAAGCCATTCCGAAAATCATGTATATTGTAGACACTATGTTCGGAATTTTATATGAGGCTGAAAGTATTCCGTTTTTACCCTTGCCTAAATAGTAGGTGGTTAGAAATGAGTCTGATGAGTTGGTTATAAGCCATAAAAGCTGAGCCGGTATGAGCGGAATACAGTATTTAAGCATCTGTTTCACAAGGCTTTTGTCGAGATTTTTAAATTTAATAAACCTCCACAGCTTTGCCGCTCGGATAAGCAATACAATCGACGCCAAATCAGAGATTATTATTGCCAGAAGATAACCCGCAACCCCTATTTTCAAAACCAGTAAAAAGAGTATTGTAAGTATCAGTGTGCTGAAGGTTGTAAAGATACTGCAAAACGCATAAAGCTTAACCATTTCAAGCGCTCTGACAAAATAAGAGTACAGGAGCTTCAGGCTTGATGTCGCAACGTAAATAAAAAGCAGCAGAGAGTAATTATCAATAAATCTGTGCACAAAATCAGTTCCGCTGACAAAGGGAATAACTATGCCGAGTATAATTAAACCGCCGATATTTGTTATATTTCCTATGGTGAATACGCTCGCCTTATCGTAATCCCTGTCAAGTCCGTATCGGGTTATAGATTCGGATACAGTCAGTGAAACAACGGGAACAAGCCAGTTTGCCAGCTGAATTATTACATCGGTTATGCCGAACTCAGCGTCTGACATTGCATATGTGTAAATCGGAACTAACAGCAATACCAGTATTTTTGAACTGAACTGCCCGACCGCAAATATTATCGTGTTTGAAAACAGCTTTTTATAACTGCTTGAAATCTTGTTTTCTTCAGACATCTGCCTACCCTTTCCCTGAGATTTTGTATCATTATAACATATTAATATGTCAATTACAAGCAGTGAAAAGATACGCTTTTTCAGCCTTTGTCAGGCTTGCAAATAAAACATATTAGGCAAGCGTCAGGCAAATCGCTGAGTTTTCTAGCCGGCTGAATCAAACTGCGAATTGTAAAGCTCGGCATAAAGACCGTTTTTGGTTAAAAGCTCTTCATGATTGCCTTGTTCTACAATGTCGCCGTCTTTCATAACAAGTATTAAATCTGCGTCCTTAATGGTCGAGAGTCTATGGGCGATAATAAAGCTTGTTCTGCCCTTCATCAGGTTATCCATAGCTTTTTGGATTCTGACCTCTGTTCTGGTGTCTACCGAGGAGGTAGCTTCATCCAGGATAAGAATTTTGTTGTCCGCCAGAATCGCCCTTGCTATGGTGAGAAGCTGTTTTTGTCCGCCCGATACGTTTGAGGCTTCCTCGTTAAGCTCCATATCATAGCCGTTAGGAAGCGTTTGTATAAAGTGGTGAACATGAGCCGCCTTAGCCGCTTCAATAACCTCTTCATCGGTAGCGTCAAGACGTCCGTAACGGATGTTTTCCATAACCGTACCCTTGAACAGCCATGTGTCCTGAAGAACCATTCCGAACGCTTCACGAAGCTCGCTTCTGTCAAAGTCGCAGACATTGTGACCGTCTATTTTAATGCTGCCGGAATTTATGTCGTAGAATCTCATAATCAGCTTAACCATAGTGGTCTTTCCGGCTCCCGTAGGACCGACAATAGCGATTTTCTGACCTTCCTTTATTTTAGCCGAGAAGTCGTTGATTATAATTTTATCAGGTGTGTATCCAAAGGAGACGTGATCGAATTCAATATTGCCCTTAAGCTCCGAAGCGTGAACAGGAGCGTGATTTTTTGTGAACTGTTCTTCTTCAGGCTCTTCTAAAAACTCGAATACCCTTTCGGCAGCGGCAGCGGTTGACTGAAGCATATTTGAAACCTGTGCAACCTGCTGAATAGGCTGTGTAAACTGCCTTACATATTGAATAAACGACTGAATATCTCCGACCTCTATGCTGCCCTTTACCGCTAAGTAAGCTCCGCTTACAGAAACCGCAACGTAACCTAAATTTCCGACAAACTGCATAATAGGCTGCATCATTCCCGAAAGAAACTGCGACTTCCATCCGGCCTTGTAAAGAGTTTCGTTTGTTTTCTTGAATTCGCTTACAACGGCTTTTTCACGGTTAAACGCTTTTATGACCGTGTGGCCGCCGTAAACCTCTTCAACCTGACCGTTTATATGACCTAAATATTCCTGCTGAGCCTTGAAATATTTTTGCGATTTCTTAACTACTATAAGAATAAGCACAACAGATATAGGAAGCATAGCAAGAGTGATAAGGGTCATAATTCCGCTTATGGAGAGCATCATTATAAGGATTCCGATAAGCGTGGTAACAGAAGTAATGAGCTGAGTAGCCGCCTGGTTTAAGTTCATAGAAAGGGTATCAACGTCGTTTGTGATACGTGAGAGAACCTCGCCGTGAGTTGTTTTGTCAAAATAGCTCATAGGAAGCCGGTTAAGCTTCTGAGAAATCTCTTTTCTCATGGTGTAGGAAATCTTCTGCGAAATTCCTGTCATTATCCATCCTTGTATGAATGAGAATACTGCCGACAGGCAATACAGTCCCAAAAGTATCAGAAGAAGTCGTTTTATGGCGTCAAAGTCAATTCCGCCCGTGCCTTGAATTTTTGAAACAAGACCGTTAAAAAGCTTTGTAGTCGCTTTACCGCTTATTTTAGGACCGACAATATTAAAAACCGTTCCTCCGATAGCGAATACAATTACAAAAATCATTGCGATTTTGAATTTTCCTATATATCCGAGAAGCTTTCTTATTGAACCCTTGAAATCCTTTGCCTTTTCTGCGGACATTCCTCCTCCGTGAGGTCCTCTTCTCATAGGCGTTTTTCTTTCAGCCATATTATTTCTCCTCCCTTCTGCCGGAACCTGCATTTTTGTTTTTATTAAGCTCGCTTTGCGAAAGCTGTGAAAGAGCTATCTGTTTATAAACTTCGCAGGAATCCAGAAGCTCGCTGTGCGTTCCCTTTCCGACTATTTTACCGTCGTCGAGAACGATAATCTGATCGGCGTTAAGGATAGTTGAAATCCTTTGAGCAACTATGAAAACGGTTGCGTCCGAGATGTTTTTGAGAAGCTCTTTTCTGAGAGCTGCGTCCGTTTTAAAGTCAAGAGCCGAGAAGCTGTCGTCAAAAATAAATATCTTTGGGTTTTTAGCTATAGCCCTTGCGATTGAAAGCCTTTGCTTTTGACCTCCCGACACATTGTCGCCGCCCTGAGCGATCTCGCTGTTGTATTTATCCGGCTTAAGGTCTATAAACTCGGTAGCCTGAGCGATTGAAGCCGCCTTTTGAATTTCTTCATCGGTAGCTTCCTCTCTTCCGAATCTCAGATTTGAAGCTATCGTTCCTGAGAATAATACTCCCTTTTGAGGAACGAAGCCTATTTCTTCCCTGAGCGAAAGCTGCGGCATATCTCTTATGTCTATTCCGTCTATTGTTATGCTGCCGTCGGTTACATCATAAAATCTCGGTATAAGGTGAATAAGAGTGGATTTTCCGCTTCCGGTGCTTCCGATGAAAGCCGTAACCTTTCCCGGTTCGGCAGTGAAATCAATATCCTCAAGAACATATTCGTCGGCGTCGGGATATTTAAAGGAAACATGGTCGAATTTAACCTCGCCTTTGGAAATCCTTTGCATGGTTGTGTTTGTTTTATCTTGTATTACAGGCTCTGTTTTAAGAACCTCTTCTATACGGTTTGCCGAAACTATGGAACGGGGAAGCATAACCGAAATCATTGTCAGCATCAAAAACGACATTATTATCTGCATAGTATACGTGATGAAAGCGGTCATCTGTCCGACCTGAAGCGAACCGTCGTCAATGTGATATGCAGCTACCCAGATTATAAGTACGGTAACGCCGTTCATAATAAGCATCATAGCAGGCATCATAAACGTCATTACTCTGTTTGTGAAAAGCTGCGTTTTCTTCAGGTCGGTATTTGCCTTGTCAAATCTGTCCTCTTCATATTTCTCTCTGCTGAACGCCCTGATAACGGGAAGCCCCGTGAGAATCTCTCTTGCGATAAGGTTTAACTTATCTACCAGCGTTTGCATGATTTTGAACTTCGGCATCGCTACTGTCATAAGAACAATAACCAAGCAAAGTACCGCCGCTACTGCAACCGCAATGATCCATGTCATTGAAACGGTGGTGGAGAGAACTTTGAATATTCCGCCGATTGCAAGAATAGGCGCATATGCTATCATTCTCAGGAACATAACAACAACTATCTGAACCTGCTGAACGTCGTTTGTGCTTCTTGTTATAAGGGAAGAGGTTGAGAACTTATCCATTTCTGTATGGGAGAAGGATACCACCTTTTTAAACATCTTTTCTCTCAAATTCATTCCCAAACCGGCCGATACTCTTGAAGCTATCATACCTACTATTATTGAAACAGCCGTCATTATAAAAGCAAGCAGAAGCATTTTAGCTCCGGCGCTGAACAGATAATCCTGCTGTAATTCGTCCATGTTAACCCCTGCGTTTGAGTAAATCTGCTTTGTATATGTTATGGCAACCGATTCCGCCATATCTTCACCGTATGAGTCATACATATTGTTTCTTATACTTATCAGCTCGTCTTTGGACATCAGACCCGCTTTAATCTGTAAATCTATCAGCTTAACTGCGTTGAACAAATTCTCATCGCTCATCATTTCCTGAAGCTGTGAAAACGCCTGCGTTTGTTCATCGGTCATATCCTGAAGGGAAACAGTGGGAGCTTCGTTTTGTGCTTGAGCGAACATTTCTTCAAATTGTTCTTTCGTCATTTTATCCAATACCGATGTTGTTATCATAGCTTTTGAAAAGGTTTTGTTCAAGGCTTTAATATCCTTTTCTTCCTCGGTATTGAGAATATAATAGCTTTCGCTTTCTTTTATATTCTCAAACGGAATATCCGTCTTATTTAAGTCGTTTGTCTGTTTATAGAACTTTTGGATATAGTCAATTTCACTGTCCTTTAAAAATACCGAAAGCGTATTTAAATCACTTTGAGTGATAACATCGGGAGCTATATTTGCAATACCGCCGTTTTGAATACCCGTATCGACTATTTTTGAAGTGTAGTCAGGCAGAGCCAAATCGCAGTATGCCTGAACCAGCAGCAGCGCAAATACCAAAAGGCATTGCAGCCAGTATCTTTTTAAGTATTTTAAGATGTTTTTCATATGCTTCTCTTCTCCTTTTCTATAGTGTCGTATACTACATCATATACCTGTTGCAGAAGGCAGTCTATCTCGTTTAGCTTTTCTTCGTTTATTACATGATAGACATTTCTTGCTACTTTCTCGAAAAATATTTTGTCTTCATCCATTGCTTTTTTACCGTTTTCGGTTGGTATTACCGTGACGATTCTCCGGTTATTTAAATTTATCATTCTTTTTACAAAGCCTCTTTTTTCAAGAGAGGATATAGCCTTTGACGCAGCGGGCGGAGAAACCTTAAGCGCTTTTGCCAGATTACCTATGCTTACTCCGTTCGGATTTCTCTCTGCTATCTGCATAATATAGCACATGGTATTGAAGTCTGTGTGCGAAACGTTAAGGTGTATTTTCTGAATTCTATGAAGCGATAACGCTAAGATATGAAACTTTTTCATTATCGTCAAGAATTTCAAAAGACTCTTTTCACTTATTTGATTATCACATTCCTGCATAATTATTCTCCATTCTGTAAATATATTTAACCTGGTTAAATATTAATTAGGTTATATTTTAATATAGTTAATTATCATTGTCAAGGGGAATTAAGAAAATTAATGTGATAAAATGATGAAAGTTTTTTATGTATAAATGACATAATAAGCTTGATATTTTTTTAGGAAAATTAAGTCTGCTGCAATATTGACAAAACACATAGGAAAAGATATAATATTATTAAACAATTAATAAATTTCACAAGAATATATTCAGATTTAATTTTAGGGAGGATACAATGAACGGCAAAGAAAAATTCAGGCTTGAAAATAAGCTTGGGACAAGCGGTGTTATGACGGCCGTAATTTTGGTTATCACGACTATGATAACAGGCTTTCTGTTTTCGGTTTCGTCCTTTTTCGGATTTGTTTTGAGCGGCTCTGAAGCAATGCAGCGTTTTCTTGGCGCTTTCGGCGATGATAATGTTAAGATTCATGAAACCTTTGACATAAGCCGGACAATAAGCTGGCTTGGCTCGGCTGCGTCTGTTATAGTATTGGCGGCGGTTCTTTTGCTTCTGCTAGTTATATGGATTATTTTATATAAGATGTACAGAGTGTATATTTACAGAGCTTTCAGGAGCTACGGCGTATCGCTTATCTGCATTGCAGGCTTGCTACTTGTTTGTGCGATTGCAGCAGGTCCTTTGGTTTACGGATTTGCAGGCGGATTTTATGCCGAATATGAAAATGTTTTCAAGGCGGGAAGATGGCTTGCTCTGTTTTCGATTTTTCCTGCTTTTATACTCGGGCTTGTTATGGTTCTTGTTTCGCTGTTTGCGATGTTTCCTGCGAAATCTGATATGAAGCGTCCGAGGCGCAGCGGTGAAAAAGACGTGTCTTTTATTATGGACGATGATGATTTAACAGAGCGGGATTTACATTCCGATGAACAGTCTGAATCTGCAGACTGCAAAAAAGAAGAAATTCAGGCTGTTGAAGCTGAAATTATTGCTAAAAAATGCCCTAACTGCGGGGAAACGGCAAGCGACGGAGATTTATTCTGCATAAAATGCGGTACTAAATTATAGATTTTTTTGTGATATTTGCAAATAGTTAGAATATTTCACGAAATTTATACGTTCTATTTGTTTACATTTACTATTGAATGTGTTTTTTATATAATATATAATTAAAATGTATTAAATCCGAAAGAGTTTCGGATGTAATAAAACAGCAAAGGCAAAGGCGCTGCGAATCACAGTAACACTTCATAAATGTGTTTTGTTGTTTTTGCGGGCGTCTTTTGTTTTTGTAACTTTGAAAGGAAGAAAAGACATGAAGAAAAGAATTTTAAGTGCATTGTTAGCGGCTTCACTGGCTGTGACGTGTCTTGCTGCATGCGGAGATAAGGATGATTCATCCAAAAGCTCAAACAGTGCAAGCGACACATTAACATATGCGCAGGGCGCTGATCCGAGAGGTCTTGACCCGCAGATTGTTGACGACGGTGAATCTGCAAAGGTTACAAACCAGATTTACGAGGGACTTTTGACTTATGCCGATGATTCAACAGAGGTTAAACCTTGTCTTGCTGAATCGTGGGAGATTTCTGACGACGGCTTAGAGTATACTTTTAAGCTGAGAGAAGGAGTTAAGTTCCATGACGGTACGGATTTCAACGCTGAAGCTGTTAAGTACAATGTAGAACGTAACACAATCAATAAGACTGACGATATGACATATGCCGATTTCGTATGGGGCTATGTTTCAAAGTGCGAGGTTGTAGACGATTATTCGGTTAAGATTACATTATCACAGCCTTCAACTCCTTTCCTTGCTAACCTTGCGATGGTATTCGGAGCTCCAATGGTAAGCCCTACTGCCGCTGAGGCCGGTACGCTGATGACAGACCCTGTAGGTACGGGTCCTTACAAGTTTGTTTCATGGGACAAGGGTCAGGATGTTAAGCTCGTTGCTAACGATGATTACTGGAATGAAGAAGGTAAGGCTAAAACCAAGAACATAGTTATCCGTACTATTGAAGATTCTTCAACAAAGATTGCCGAGCTTCAGTCAGGCAGCGTAGATATGATTGACGGAATCGATACAAATCAGGTTGCAGGTCTTGAAAGCGATGAAAATATCACAGTAAACAAAACTCCGGGTATGAATGTAAACTATATGGCTTACAACGTTGAAAGACTTGATCTTGAAACCCGTAAGGCTCTTTCACAGGCAGTAAATGTTGACGAGCTTGTTACATCGTTGTACCAGGATTACGCTGAGAAGGCTACCACTGTTCTTCCTACATTTGTTCCCGGATACAGCGCTGACGTAACTCAGATTTCTTACGATCCCGAAGCTGCTAAGGCTACTCTTGCAGAAAAAGGAATCACTAAAGTTCATATTATTACTTATACGAATCCAAGACCGTATAACACGGCTACCGGTCAGAAGCTGACGGAAGCTATTCAGGGATATTTTTCAAAGGTAGGCGTTGAATGTACTATAGATCCTTACGACTGGACTACGTATAAAGAAAAAACAATCGCAGGCGATTACGATATCTGCTTCTACGGCTGGTCGGGAGATAACGGCGACCCTGATAACTTCATGAACCTCATGAGCGATACAAACGCAGGTATGAACGTAGCTAGATTTAATCTTGCTAAGAACGATGACGATAAGGCGGCTTATAAAGAATATGTAGAGATGATTTCAAACGCCGCTAAAGAGCCTTCAGGCGATTCAAGAAACGCAATGTATGCTAAGATGGAGCAGTTTGTTGCTGACAAAGCTATTTGGCTTCCTATCTCGCATCAGCAGGATATAACGGCTTGCAGGTCTAATATTCACGACTTTAAGTATCACTGCACGGCTACAGTTAAATTGTGGATGGTAACAAAAGATTAATACAGACTTTTAACAACTAGCAAATACAGAGAGGACAACGATGTAAATTCTCTGTATTTGCCATTGTTGTTTTTATCAGTATTATTTTCAGTATATATTGCTGAAATTATCAGGTTAATATATATTGAAAAGAGAACTGATACAGTTTTCACTCTGGAGAAAAAGAAAGAGGTTGTATAAATGGTAAAGTATATCATTAAGCGGTTGCTGATGCTTATTCCCGTTCTTATCGGCGTATCAATAATCGTGTTCTTTTTATTGCGAGTTTGTGCGCCTGATCCTGCTTCGGTTGTGCTCGGTCAGCACGCGACTGACGCACAGATGGATGAATGGAGAGAGTCAAACGGCTTGAATGATTCTGTGGTAGTCCAGTATATAGATTTCGTTAAAGGAGCGGTTCAGGGAGATTTCGGAGAATCTTATTATACCAAGGTTTCCGTTATGAAGGAAATTATGACGAGGTTTCCTGCCACTATTGAAATAGCGGTATTTGCAATTATCCTTGCCACAGTATTCGGTATAATAATAGGAGTTGTGGCGGCGGTCAAGAAAAACACCATAGTAGATAATATAAGTATGGTTCTTTCCCTTGTCGGAGTATCAATACCAATATTTTGGCTTGGTATATTGTTTATTATTCTTTTTGCAAAGATTCTCGGCTGGCTTCCTGCCAGCGGAAGAATCGACCCAATGCTTCGACCTGACGGCGGATCCGGGTTTTACCTCATAGATACTCTTGTAAGGGGCGATTTTGCAGCGTTTAAAGACGCAGTTTGGCATATAATTCTTCCGGGAGTAACTCTTGCGTTGTATACGCTTGCTATTATTTCCAGAATGACAAGATCAAGTATGCTTGACGCTTTAAATCAGGATTACATAAGAACTGCCCGGTCAAAAGGTCTTAGCGAGAGAAGAGTTATTATCAAGCATGGATTGAGAAACGCTCTTATGCCGATTGTTACTGTAATAGGTCTTCAGTTCGGTTCGCTTCTGGGAGGAGCTGTTCTTACCGAATCTGTTTTCGCTTGGCCGGGAATAGGAAAATATACTGTTGAATGTATACAAAAATCCGACTTTCCCGTAATACAGGCGGTTGTTCTTATAATAGCGACAGTGTTTGTGCTTATGAACCTGATAGTGGATATTATTTATGCGTTCTTAGATCCACGAATTAAATACGGAAAGAAGGAGGCATAATAATGGCTAGGAAAAAGGTTATTACAACCGACGCTTTTACCGGTGAAACAGTTGTAATTGAAAAACCTGAATCCCAGATTAAAGCTATGTGGGATACTCTAAAGAAAAATAAAGCGGCTTTGTTCGGACTGTTTATCATTTTGTTTTTAGTGATAATTGCAATAATAGGTCCCTATATTACGCCGTATGACCCTTATGAAAATGTTTTACCTGACGCAAGTCAGCCGCCGTCTTCCGCTCATTGGTTCGGTACGGACGAGCTTGGACGCGATATATTCAGCAGAGTTATTGTCGGAACGAGAATTTCTCTTTTCGTAGGCTGTGCGGCTGTAGCGTTTTCACTTATTATCGGAACTGTTTTCGGCTCTATAGCAGGTTATTTCGGAGGGAAAACAGACGCCGTTATAATGAGAATTATGGATATTATGCTTTCCATTCCGTCTATTTTGCTTGCCATTACTCTTATGGCGGCTCTGGGCAAGGGACTTGACAAGGCGATTATCGCAATCGGAATCGTGTCGATTCCCGAATATGCAAGAATAGTGCGAAGCTCTATCTTGTCGACAAAGGAAAATGATTATGTTGCTGCGGCGAAGGTAATCGGAAACAGCAACACCAGAATAATCTTTAAGCATATATTGCCTAATATAGTTTCATCTATTGTTGTAAGAGCTACTCTTGGCATATCAACCGCTATACTGGACACTGCCGCTCTCGGATTTTTGGGACTCGGCGTTGCGCCGCCTACGGCAGAGTGGGGAGATATGCTGGGAAGAGCGAGAGGATATGTTTTGCCTTATCCTTATATGCTGATTTTCCCGGGACTTGCTATAACGCTTGCGGTACTCGCATTTAACCTGTTCGGCGACGGATTGAGGGACGCTCTTGATCCTAAGTCAAGAACTTAAGGAGGAAGTAAGATGTTATTGGAAGTTGAGAATTTAAAAACAGAATTTAAAGTAAAAAGAGGTACGGTCAAGGCTGTAAACAATGTCAGCTTCGGTGTTGAAAAAGGTGAAATATTAGCTATAGTCGGCGAGTCAGGCTCAGGTAAGAGCGTTACATCGCTGTCGGTAATGGGGCTTATCCGGGATCCGGGAAAAATAACGGGCGGCAGGATTATGTTCCACGGCGAGAACCTTGCGGGTAAGACAAATAAACAAATGAACAAAATCAGGGGAGATAAAATCTCTATGATTTTTCAGGAGCCTATGACTTCTTTAAATCCTGTATATAAAATCGGCAATCAGATTATGGAGTCGATACTGACACATACGGATATGTCAAAGGCGGAGGCAAGAAAAACCGCCGTTAAAATGCTTGATTTGGTTGGAATCCCCTCTCCCGAGCAGAGAATGGAGGATTATCCTCATCAGATGAGCGGAGGAATGAGACAGAGGGTTATGATTGCTATGGCTCTTTCCTGCAATCCTGAGGTTTTGATAGCTGATGAACCTACAACGGCTCTTGACGTTACCATTCAGGCTCAGATTTTAGAGCTTATAGACAAGCTGAGAAATAAAATCGGTATGGCTGTTCTGCTTATAACTCACGATTTGGGCGTTGTCGCCGAAACAGCCGACAGAGTGGTGGTTATGTACTGCGGAAGAATAGTTGAACAGGCTGATGTCAAGGATATATTCACAAACCCTCTTCACCCGTATACCAAGGGACTTATTGAGTCTATTCCAAGGCTTGATGAGGACAGGGAAAGGCTTTATATGATTAAGGGAATGGTTCCTGACGCTACTAATCTTCCTAAGGGATGTTCTTTTGCGGATCGGTGCGATAATTGTATGGAAAAATGCAAAGAGCATATGCCGGCTCTTGTCGACGTTGACGGAAGAAAGGTAAGGTGCTTCTTGCACAGCGATAAAGAGGAGGTTGATGTTAATGGATAATAAAGAAGTTCTTTTAGAGGTACAGAACTTATCTAAATATTTCACTGTAAACACCAGCTTTTTCGGAACTCCGACAGCAATTTTAAAAGCCGTAGACGATGTTTCATTTAAGATATATAAAGGCGAGGCTTTCGGACTTGTCGGCGAGTCGGGCTGCGGAAAGTCGACTATCGGAAAAATGCTTGTGAATCTCTATGCGCCTACAAGCGGTAAAATAATTTACGACGGAGTTGATCTGACGTCTTTAAAACAAAAAGAAAGAAGAAAATACTGTAAGGATATTCAGCTTATATTCCAGGATCCTTACGCTTCGCTGAATCCGAAAATGACGGTTGGAGATATTATTGCCGAACCTATTATCATAAATAAGATTTTGCCGAAAAATGAGGTTGAAAAAAGGGTAAACTATCTGCTTAACTGCGTCGGACTTGCGAATCATCAGAGAAACAGATACCCGCACGAGTTTTCCGGCGGACAAAGGCAGAGGGTCGGAATTGCAAGGGCATTAGCGGTTAATCCTAAGCTTATAGTATGCGATGAACCTGTTTCGGCTTTGGACGTGTCTATTCAGGCTCAGGTTTTGAATCTGCTTGACGACTTAAAGGATGAGTTCGGACTGACATATCTGTTTATTGCTCACGGTCTTAACGTTGTAAAGCATATAAGCGACAGGGTCGGAGTAATGTATTTAGGTAAGCTTATGGAGGTCGCTGAAAAGAACGAGCTTTACAGCAATCCTCTCAATCCTTATACACAAGCTCTTTTGTCGGCGATTCCTTCGGTTGACATAGCTAACAAAAAGAAGAGAATTATTCTCAAAGGGGATGTTCCTACTCCTATCAATCCGCCCGAAGGATGCAGATTCGCTTCAAGGTGTTTTAACGTTAAGGAAAGCTGTTCAGACGAGTGTCCCGCACTGAGAGATGTCGGCGGAGAACACTATGTAGCCTGCGATTTGTGTAAATAACAGCTTTTTAAAAGAAAGAAGGATTTTTACGAAAGCCGAAAGACTGAACAAAGTAATTGCAAAGCTCAAAGAAAACGGAATTTCTCAAATGCTTATAAGCGATCCTGCGTCGATTTTCTATCTAACAGGGAAAATGATAAGTCCGGGTGAAAGATTTTTGGGCTTGCTTATAAAAGACAGCGGCGATAACAAGGCTTTTATCAATTCGCTTTTCACTGTTCCCGAAGAGCTTGGAGCGGAAAAGGTTTGGTTTTCAGATGAGCAAGACCCCTGCGAACTTGCAGCGGAGCATATTAACAAAAATCAAATTTTGGGGGTTGACAAAAATCTTCCCGCAAGGTTTTTGTTAAGGCTTATGGAGCTTGAATGTGCATCAGGGTATAAAAACACCTCCGCCTGCGTGGATTATGTGCGTTCCTGCAAGGACGAGGAGGAAATTGTTCTCATGAGAGAAGCCTCAAGGGTGAACGACGAAGCGATGGCGGAGCTTAAAACCCGTGTCTGCGATGGTATTACCGAACGCGAGCTGGCTTCGCAGCTTAAGGAAATATACGCTTCTATGGGCGCTTATGAATATTCGTTTGATCCCCTTGTAGGATTCGGAGAGTGTGCGGCAATCGGACATTATGAACCGGGAAACTCCGTTTTGAAGGAGGGTGACTGTATTCTTATCGATATGGGATGCATAAAGGACGGTTATTGCTCGGATATGACGAGGACTTTCTTTTACAAAAGCGTCAGCGGCGAGCATAGAAAGGTTTACGAAACGGTTTTGAAGGCTCAGAAAGCCGCCGAGGAAATGATAAAGCCCGGAGTTCGGTTCTGCGACATAGACAAAACCGCAAGGGATATAATCGCTAAAGCGGGCTATGGAGATAAATTTACTCATCGTCTGGGACATTCTATCGGTATAGAATGTCACGAGTACGGCGATGTTTCATCTGTGAATGAGAATATCGTTCAGGAGGGAATGATTTTTTCAATAGAACCGGGCATTTATATTGAAGGCAATATGGGCGTTCGGATAGAGGACTTGGTTTTAGTGACAAAGGACGGAATCGAAATTCTGAATCACTATGATAAAGAGCTTCAGATAATCGGCTGATATTTTTAATATATACGGAGGGCAAGGTGGTTTCTTGCTCTCGTTTTGCATAAAGAGGAGATTAATTTTTATGAGTAATAAGGAATTGAAGGCGTTCAGGGATAGGGTTTCCGAATATCTTGAACAGAGCAAGCAGGAAATGTTCAAGACCCTGGCGAGACTTGTTGAAATTGAAAGCGTAAGCGGGCAGACGGACCTGCAAAGCAGCAAGCCCTTCGGTAAGGGATCTGCAAAAGCTTTGGAAACGGCTGAAAATATCCTGCACGATTTCGGATTTATTTCGCAAAATCATGAAAACTATATGGTTACATTTGATTACGGCGGAAGTTTAAGCGACAAGCCGGAGCTTGGTATTATAGCTCACTTAGACGTTGTTCCGAAAGGTTCGGGCTGGACATACGAACCGTTTAAACTAACTGTAAACGAAGAAGAAGGCAAGCTTTACGGCAGAGGAACTATCGATGATAAAGGTCCTGCCGTTGCAGTAATGTATGCAATAAAGGCGCTGAAGGATTTAGGAGTAAATCTGAATAAAAAGGTCAGAATGATGCTTGGTTCTAGTGAAGAAACAGGTATGGAGGATTTGAAGTATTATTCTAATAAAATCGGGCTTCCCGATAAAATGCTTACGCCCGATTCTGCATTTCCGGTTGTGAATGTTGAAAAGGGAGTTTCGCATATTATTATGGTCGGCAACTATGATAACAAGGTCGAAGGTAAAATAATAGAAAGCGTTTCGGGCGGAACCGTTATAAACGCTGTTCCCGACAGAGCATATGCATATGTAAAAGGTATTGAAAAAAGTGAGATAGACAGAAAAATTTCCGAGCTTAACATTGGCGCTGAACTAATTGCAGAGGAAGAGGACGGAAAGATTAAGATAACCTCAAAGGGCTTGTCTGCTCATGGTTCGCTTCCCGAGCTTGGAGTAAACGCAATTACTTCTCTTCTAAAGCTTTTAGCTTCTCTGCCTCTTGACAAGGGAGGAGCATATGACCTTGTCTGCGAGCTTGCAAAGCTTTTTCCTTACGAAGAATATCACGGCGAAGCCTTGGGACTTTTCTGCGAGGACGAGGTTTCAGGCAAGGTTACCGAGGTTTACAGCCTTATTGATATTTGTAACGGAAAATACAAGGGAGGTATGGATATTCGTTTTCCTGTATGTACCTGTCTTAAAGATATTTACTCAAAGCTTGACGCTCAGTTAGGAAAACTCGGTATAACATATGTTGACAACGACGCTATGGAACCGCATTATGTTGAAGCAGATTCCGACTTTATAAGAACTCTTCTGAAGTCTTATACTGATATAACAGGACTTAAAGGCGAATGTCTTGCAGAAGGCGGAGTGACTTATCTTCATAATACGAAAATGGGAGTGGGTTTCGGAGCGGAGCTTCCGGGAGAGAGCAATAATATGCACGGAGCAGACGAGCATATTAACATAAGTACGTTTATGAATATCGCTAAGATATATGCGGACGTAATATATATATTGTGCTCTGAATAATTCGACTTTAATAATTGAAAGGAAGAAAACTCATGAAAATCGGAATTGTCGGTCTAGGACTTATCGGAGGTTCGCTTGCAAAGGCAATAAAAAAGAATACAGACCACCTGTGCTTCGCATATGACATTAACAGACAGACTATAGCCGACGCAATTCAGCAGGAATCTATTGACGGAAGCTTTAAGCCTGAACAGATGA
This sequence comes from uncultured Ruminococcus sp., assembly GCA_964617585.1. Taxonomy (GTDB): domain Bacteria; phylum Bacillota; class Clostridia; order Oscillospirales; family Ruminococcaceae; genus UMGS1601. Next base: position 105,229 of record CAZTXS010000001.1, on the reverse strand, counting down.
CTGAATTTGATGTTGTAATTCTGGGTTTGTATCCTGACACAACTATTGATTTTATAAACGAAAACGCCGGAAATTTCAAAAAAGGCGGAATTGTTATTGATACCTGCGGAGTTAAAGGGGAAATAATCAAAGCGGTCGATAAAAAGCTTAACGATTTGGGAGTTCATTTTATAGGCTGTCACCCGATGGCGGGAAGAGAGTTTTCGGGCTTTGAGTATTCTCTCGACAATCTTTTTGATAAGGCGAGCTTTATAATTACTCCAACCGATAACACAGACGCCGACGCTTTTGAAAAGCTTAAATGTCTTTCAAAGGAGATAGGCTTTTTGAAAAATGTGATTTCAACTCCGGAAGAGCATGATAAGGTAATCGCTTTCACCTCGCAGCTTGCCCATATTGTTTCGAGCGCTTATGTTAAAAGTCCGTCGCTTTTGATGCAGGCAGGCTTTTCTGCAGGCAGCTTTAAGGATTTGACCCGGGTAGCTAAGCTGAATGAGGATATGTGGACTACGCTGTTTATGATGAACAGGTCGGCGCTGTTAAAGGAAATTGATGAAATTATTCTGCATTTGAATGAATATAAAACGGCTCTTGAATCGGAAAATGATGAAGAATTGCACGCCCTTTTAAAACAGGGCAGAGAATTTAAGGAAAAGTCTAATGAACTTAGTATTAAAAAGTGAATTTAAATTTTATCAGTGTCAGTTTGTTAGTTTTTATTTGGAAAATAAAAATTTGTTAATATGGAAATTAGAATTTAATATTTTGTTAATTATTTTAAGATAAAATAGAACAAATCGTTTAAACATACTGTAACATCGAAGAGGAGCAGGTTATGCAGCAGCATGGAATAAGCAAGTTAGATTTGAAAAGACAAAACCGTATGCAGGTTCTTAAAATATTAAAACAGCAGGGTCCGACTTCAAGAATTGATATTGCCAATATGCTTGAGCTTACCAGGGCGGCAGTTACGATAATAACTAATGAAATGATTTCTCAGGGCGTCATTCACGAAGTGGGCGAATATCAGAATGTTTCAGAGAAAACTCCCAGAGGCAGAAAGAAAATATTAATTGATATTAACCAAAACTATAAATTTGTTTTGGGCGTGCTTATTGAAGAGGATATACTTAGCATTGGCTTATCGACTCTTTCGGGAGCGGTATTGGATAAAAGAAATCTTGATATAAAAGGTCGGATAACCTATAAAGAAATAGTAGATTTCATAATAGAATCCGTTGGCTCTATTCTTACCGACAACTGCCTTAAACTGAGCGAAATATTAGGCGTAGGCTTCGGGGTGTTTCCCGGTATGTATGAAAACGCAGGAGTAGAGATTTTAGAAAGTGGAGAGCCTAATTTCACCAAATTAGCCGTTGATATTTATAAGAGATTTAAGGTTCCTTTGATTTTTGATAATTCCGTCAAGGGCATGGCGATGGCTAATATAGACTTCCAGCCTACCAAGGACATAAACAGACATAATATCGCTTTTTTAAGATACGGCGACAGCTTGCATTTTGTTGTTACAAATCTTAACGAGCCGATTATTTCATATGATAACAGAACAGACTTCGCCGATAAAATTATAATTAATCCTCATGCTTCAAGCGACGGAGGAATAATGAAGGGTTCGGCTAAAGAGGAAATAAGCCGCATCGGAGTTAAGAAAAAGATTGCAGATGTTTATTCAAAGCATAATACGCCTGTTTTATATAAGCTTACCGGCGGCGATTTTTCCAAGGTTAAATATGAAACGATAAGAACTGCGGCTAAATCGGGAGATAAGGCAGTTTATGATATTGTTTCCGGGGCGGCGAAGCTGGGAGCGGTTTTACTTAATAACCTATATTATTCAACCAACCCACAAAGAATAGTTCTGCATAATCTCAGAGTCAATAAAGAAGAATTTAACTATATAAAGCGTGAGGTTGCAAAAATAGCCGGTGAAAACGTAGCTTCAAAAATCGACATGAGCATTATTGACAGAAATCACGGATTTTTGTCAGGTTGCGCTATCGCAATAAGAGAGCTTTTCTTTACGCGGGGAGGATTTGACACGATTGATAATGTCAGATAGCTGAAATTCAATAAGGGCTTGCCCGTCATTATATAAGAAACAAGGGAGCGGTTTATATCGCTCCCTTTTATTTGCGGAAATTTTTACAGTATTCTTTGCTTTTATTGAAATTTTACGCCTGCCTGATTAAGACAGGTTTCCATTATTCTCATTATGTCAAGAGTATCTGAAAGAGGAACTATATCGCTTTGCAGCTTGCCTTCACGCAGACGCTTATTGACCTCTGCAATTTCATATTCATAACCGTTGAACAGATGAGGAAAAGTTTGTTTCTCAAGCGGGTTTCCCATATCGTCGAAAAGGGTTGTTTCGGCAGTTGAGAAAAACCAGTTTCCCATAACAATTCTTCCTTTTTCACCGACTATTATCGCTTTGTTTTCATTTTCAAAATCAAAACCGCAGAAGGTTACTCCGACGGCGTTTTTGTATTTAAGAATAATGCTGTCGTCATAATCAACTTGCGAACGCCCGATATGTGAGAATGTGTGAATTTCTTCTGGGCTGCTGCCCAAAAAAGAACAGACGAATGAAATGGGATAAACTCCTAAATCCAGAATAGCGCCTCCGCCGAGATCGCTTCTGAACAGTCTGTCGTTTTCGTCATACGGAACTATGTTTGAAAAATCAGCCTTAATCATTTTTATTTCGCCGATTTTACCGCTTTCAGCCCACTCCTTGGTTTTTTTGAAAGCAGGCAGGAATTTCATCCACATTGCTTCCATAAGAAACAGACCTTTCTTTTGGGCTAAGTCCATAAGCTCTTTAAATTCGCCGGCAGAAAGGGTAACGGATTTTTCACACAGAACGTTTTTCCCTGCGTTCAGGCAAAGCTTGACGTTTTCATAGTGACAGCTCATAGGCGTAGCGACATAAACCACGTCTATTTCTCGGTCGGAAAGCAGTTCCTCATAGCTTCCGTACGCCTTTTTGATATTGTGTTCTTCAGCAAAGTTTTCGGCTTTATTCAGTGAGCGTGAAGCAACCGCTAAAAGCTCGGTATTGTTTGCTTTGTCAGCCTCCATGAATTTAATTGCCTTTGCAACGGTCGAAGCGATTTTTCCTGTTGCAAGTATCCCCCAGTTTATCTTTTTCATAATACTATCACGCCCTGTAAAGGAACGTTTCTCCTTTCATTTAAGCAAAAGCCTGTAAAAATTATATCCTATATACATATGAGTGTCAATAGTGAAAGGCTACGGTTTTCTTGAAAAGCAATGTGCAATATGATATAATAAAAACGTGATATGGGTTAAGTTTTAAGCAACGGCAGATTGAATAATAAATAGGCAGAGAAAAAATAGCCGGAGGAAAATCAAATGCCAAGACTGACGTTATGCAAGATTTAACATTATACAAATGATAAATAGTCAGAGGAAAAAAAGAGGAAAATAGAATGATATATTTTGATAACGCCGCTACGACAAAGCCTTGCTCGGAGGCTATTTCAGCGGTCAGACGTGTTTTAGAAGAAAACTGGGCGAACCCGTCCAGCCTGCACGGTTTAGGTATTAAAGCGGAGCAGGCGGTGGATTCCGCACGTGAGATAATAGCAAAGTCGCTAAATACGAACAGCGAATGTATTTATTTTACCTCGGGAGCGACCGAGAGCAACAACCTCAGCATTTTAAGCGCTGCCAAAACGCTGGGAAGGCATAAAAAGAAAATAGTAACGACTGCGGTTGAACATCCGTCCGTTTCAGAACCTGTGAAATGCTTAGAAGAGGACGGCTTTGAGGTCGTCAGGATTCTTCCGGATAAGTCGGGCGAAATAAAAGCGTCGGAAATAATCTCGGCGGTTGACGATGATACTTGTTTAGTTACCTGTCAGCTCGTCAATAATGAAACAGGGTATATTCTTCCTGCGGCTTCGGCTTTTAAAACTGTCAAAAGGCTTTATCCTGAGGTTATTACACATTGCGACTGTGTCCAGGGGTATATGAAGCTCCCCTTGAATGTCAGAAATCTGAACGCCGACCTTATAAGTCTGAGCGCTCATAAGATCTACGGTCCTAAAGGCGTAGGAGCCTTATATGTAAAAAAAGGCGTCAGGGTTTTGCCGACGAATTTAGGCGGAGGTCAGGAAAAGGGAATACGTTCTGGAACTGAATCGGTACAGAATATTGTCGGCTTCGGCGAGGCTGTAAAAACGTTTTCAGGAAGCATTAACGACAGGTATGATAAAATGTGCGGTCTTATATCTTATCTTGAACGGCGTATTGCAGAGATTGACGGCGTAACACTTAATCGATTCGGAGAGTGTTCGCCTTATATTGCAAGCGTAACGGCAGATAATATAAAATCAGAAATACTGCTGCATTATTTAGAAAAAAAAGAAATATATGTTTCCAGCGGCTCGGCGTGTTCAAAGGGTAAAAAGAGTGCGGTTCTCAAAGCTTTCAATTACAATGAAAAAGCTTTGGATTCAACAATCAGGCTGAGCTTCTCGCATGAAAATGATCAAAGTGAAATAGATGAGTTTATAAGGCAGATTATAAATGCAAGGAATGAGCTTGTTAGGATAAAGGCTTGATTCTTGCTTGTCAGAAAGGAAAACTAAATGAATGAGATTATTTTATGCAAATACGGAGAAATTGCGTTAAAGGGGCTTAATAAAAGAACCTTCGAGGACGCTTTGATGCAAAATATAAAAAGGCGTATTAATCCGCTGGGGAAATTTCATTATACCAGGTCGCAGTCTACTGTTTATATAGAGCCTCTCGATGAAAACACCGATATGGACGAGGTTTGCGAAAAGCTAAAAAAGATTTTCGGAATAGCAAAAATCAGCCGAAGCGTTGAGTGCGAAAAGAGTCTTAACGGAATAAAAGCAACTGCCGTTCCCTATCTTGAGGACGATATGCTGGGTGCAAGAACTTTCAAGGTGGAAACTAAAAGAGCGGACAAGACGTTCCCTCTAAAATCGCCTGAAATTTCAATGGAAGTCGGCGGAATGATTTCAGACGCTTATCCTCATCTTCAGGTGGACGTTCATAACCCGGACGTGACTGTTCTGGTCGAAATAAGGGAGCATAACGCTTATGTAAGCGCAGGGAAGCTTGACGGCGCAGGGGGTATTCCTATAGGCACCTCCGGCAGGGCGCTGCTTCTTTTGTCGGGAGGTATAGACTCTCCCGTTGCCGGGTATATGATTTCTAAAAGAGGAGTTGTGCTTGACGCAGTTCACTTTGAATCTCCGCCTTATACTTCGGAGCGTGCAAGGCTTAAGGTTATAAAGCTTGCCGAGCGTATGGCTGAGTATACGGGAAGAATAAAGTTTCACTGCGTTCCCTTTACGAAAATTCAGGAGGAAATCAAAAACAACTGCCCCGAGGAGCTGTTTACCATTATAATGAGAAGACTTATGATGGAGATCGCTGACAGAATCTGCGAGCAGGAAAAAATTCAGTGCCTTGTTACAGGTGAAAGCATAGGTCAGGTAGCAAGCCAGACTATGGCGGCTATGGTCTGCACCGACGCTGCTGCAGACAGACCGGTATTCAGACCGCTTATAGGAATGGACAAGTCTGAGATAATTGCAGTTTCACGAAAAATCGATACTTTTGATATTTCAATCGAACCATATGAGGACTGCTGCACTGTGTTTACTCCGAAGCATCCGAAAACAAAGCCGCAGCTAAAAGACGTCGAGGCAGGTCAGGCAATGTTCGACTTTGAACCTCTTATTAAGGAAGCTGTAGAAAATACCTACTGTGAGTTTATTGAAGTCAAGCGATAGGGCTTTGTGTATTTTGTCTAACGACTAAAGGTTTCTAAATGATTACAACGTAAAATCGTTAAATCTAAATAATGTCGATTTTATGTTAAAAACCACAATATATAGCGGTTGATGTCTGAATTTGGTTACAGAAAAGTAACAAAAATTACGGCTTTTTTGGTCAAATGAGTTTAACGCATTTATAAAATGTTTAAATTATAGCTGAAAATACTGTGAGATTTATATAAAAAAGGAGTTTGAAAAGGTTGCAATATAACAAAAGTGACAAATCGGTAACAGAAAGTGTTGACATACTTGCCGAAAGTATAGTAAAATATTGTTGCAGTAAGAATTATTCGATAAGCACGGCGGAAAGTCTTACGGGCGGAATGATAAGTAAGTATATCACATCTGTTCCCGGAGCGTCGGAGATTTTTGAACTCGGGGTTTGTTCTTATTCGGACAGGATAAAGAACAAAGTGCTTGGAGTGAGAAAGGAAACCTTATCTGAATATACGGCTGTAAGCCGTCGGACGGCGGAGGAAATGTCGCTTGGCATTAAGAAGCTGTCGGGGAGCGATATTGCGGTTGCCGCAACAGGCATTGCAGGACCCGGAGGGGGAACGGAGCAAGCTCCTGTCGGAACGGTTTATGTGTCAGTCAGATTCAAAGATAAATGCACAACCGAAAATCTGAGCCTTTATAAAAGGTATGAGGATTTGGTCAGAGAGGACATAAGATTATTAACAACAAAAGAAGCTTTTGAAATGGTTCTTGAGCTTATAAAAGAAAGCTGAGGTAGTTTAAATGTCAATAGAAAACGAGCTATCCGGTCTTGAGAACAGAGACGACAGCAATTTCTTTTTAAGAGTGTTAAAATATTTTTGTCCATGGAAAGGCGATACGCTTTCGGATTTGATCCGAAAGATTATCTTTATAGCGTCGGTTGTTATATTCTGCATATCTCTGGGCGAGCTTATTGATTTCTACAATGCCAGCGATGAAGAGCTTCAGACGCTTGCAAAGATTCAGGAGTTTGAACCCGAAGCGAACACAGAGGATACAACTGCTGCAGCGGTTCCGAACGAGGATATAATCACTCCGGAGGAGATGCTGCCGAAATGGTATGAGCTTTACTCGCTTAATCAGGATGTTATAGGCTGGGTAAAGATTGATACCTTCAGAGCGAAAAAGAACGATCCGAAAACCTGTTTTATCAACTATCCTGTGGTTCAGGTGGATGATAACAAGGAGTATCTTCACAAAGATATTTACGGAAATACTCTTGAATCGGGAACTCTTTTTGCCGATTATTTTGTTCCTATAACGCCGTTTCACAGACCGGACGTAATTACGATTTACGGTCACAATATGAGAAGCGTGGGAACGATGTTTACACATTTAGGCGAGTATAAAAGAGGAGTCAAGTTCTTAAAGAAAAATCCTATAATCGATTTTGATACGCTCTATACCAACGGCGACAGGTACATAATTATAGGCGCTTACATAGCGAACTATAAGGCGAGCCAGGACGATGGAGATGTGTTCTACTACTGGAGATTTACCGACTTTGACGATGATAAATACACATTTGAAAAGTTCAAAGAGGGTATCGACAAGAGAACATGGTATTCAAACGAAATCGACTGCAAGGAGGACGACGAGTATCTGACTCTTTCAACCTGTTCAAATGAGGTAGATGATTTAAGATGGGTTATCACGGCAAGGAAGATACGTGATGACGAAGATGAAGAAGATATTGAGAAAATGGTTAACTCATATAAGAAAAGGGAGGACAAAGATATTTATCTTCCGAAATGCTGGACAGATGTTTGGGGCCAGGTCACAATGTATAAGGGCTGGGATTACTAAACCGACAGCGATAAATTGGTTAATTACTGCTTTTGCAGTAAAATAAATTTTTTATAATTTCAAAAATTCTTGGAGAGGAACATTTTGAAATTTAGGCGGCTGCTTTTTTATGCCGCCGGAAAGGCAAAGTGATTGAAATGAAGCAGAAGGGCACTGTTGAAGGAGTCTCTAGAAAGCTCAATTTATTTGAGCTGAACGGAAAAACCTTCTTCAAAGGACTGGGAGCTAAGCTAAGTATCGGACTTGCAGGAGTTTTGGCTATAGGAGCTGTATCTTTAACAGCCTTAGCTGATAACGAGGGCATATTCGTAAGCGATGCAAACACTGAAGCATCAACAACCACAACCCAGAACAACCACACAGAAGCAACAACAACGGCATCGGCTACAATGAGCTGGTGGAAAGCAGGAGTTTCTGAGTATGATCTTACTCAGATAGAAGAGGTTACAGGAACGGTTAAATCTGCAGCTTCTGAAACTTCAGAAAAAACAACGGTAGCTAAAGAGAAAAACACTGCCAAGGAAACCGTTACCGTTGCTGCAAAAACGACAGTAGCTAAGAAAGAGAAAAAGACTGCTACGACAACAAAAGGAAAGACAACAGAATCGAAAAGTGCAAATAAAAAGACGACAAAGGTAATCGGCAATTTGTATACTCAGGACGATGTAAAGCTAAGGAAAAAGCCAAGCACATCTTCCGATGTTATTAAAATTGTAAGCAGCGGAACAAAGGTAAGCATTACAAGTGAAGAGAAAAACGGCTTTTACCGTGTAAAGGTCGGAGGCAAGTCAGGATATATAATGGCTTCATATCTCGGAACTAAGCCTACTAAGGTTACGACAACAGAAGAAAATTCATCTAAGGAATGTTTGGGAACCTTTAAAATCACAGCTTATACGGCAAGCTCTTCGGCGAGAACCGCAAGCGGAACCAAGTGTAAGGCAGGAAGAACTATCGCCGCTCCGAGCAGATTTACATTCGGAACAAAGCTTATGTTCAACGGAAACGTATACACAGTTGAGGACAGAGGAAGCGCAATTGTTAATAATGTTCTCGACTTATATGTTGACAGCGAAAGCGAAGCTGTAACCTGGGGTGTAAGATACTTCAAGGTTTACAAGGTGAATAACTAAGAAAAGTATTAAAATATGTAAGAAAGTCAGGAGATTTCTTGACTTTCTTATTTTTTTGTATTATCATAAAAATGTGTAAGGATTTTTAGGATTATTTGCAGATTAAGGTTCTTTTTATCAGTTTTAAAGTATCCTGATCTTGCTTTAAGGAGAGGCGAGCTGAAGTGAGAAAACTAAAAGAGTTTTTTTCTAGGTTAAGAAACAAAAATATCGTTTTTGTTTTAAGCTTTGTTTTTTGTGCGGGCATAATCTCGCTTATTGCGCTTATATCAGACGCAAAGAACGGAAATATAGAGGTAAGCGAGCCTGAGTCTGTTTCCGCATTTGCAACGATTACATGGTATAAAGCCGGTCCGGACGCTTATGAGCTTGACTCGGAGATATATGATTTAAATGCTTCGGCGGTTGTTAATGGTACAACTCAAAAGACCATTACCGCCAAAGCTTCAACAAAGACAAAAAAGACCTCTGCCGCTGTAAAGAATACAAAGAAAACCAATACGACCGTCAAATCAAACAAGGATAGAAAAACCGCTGTAACTACTACGTCGGTGAAATCTAAGAAAACTACTGTTAAGACGGTTAAAACCACAGCAAAAACGAAAAAGAAGAAAAAGACTGTTGCAACTACAGCTTCCACAACGGCTTATTCGCCGTCAAAAGCTTTGGCAGGTACATATAAAACAAGAGATATTTCGGATGAAACGTATAAAATAAAAAATTCCCTAACCGGTAAAAAGGTCAAGTCGGATGGTTTTGACATCGTTTGTCAGATAGTGAACGGTGAGGTAGGATCATCATGGAGCGACGAAGCGCTGAAAGCTCAGGCTGTAGCGGCTTATACTTATTTGCGATATTGCGAGGCTTCGGGAATGACGGCAAAGCTTGCGGCTAAATCAGGATATGGTGATAAAATTAAAAATGCAGTAAAATCGGTCGAAGGGCTTATTTGCACCTACAACGGTTCGGTTATAAACGCTGTGTTTTGCGCATCAACGGCAGGCTGTACGGCAGATTCACAGAATGTTTGGGGTTCAAGTCAGCCTTATCTGAAATCTGTCAACAGCAAATATGATTCTACTTATGATCCGAATTACGGAGTGACAAAGGTTATCTCAAAGAGCGACGTTAAGACCAAGCTTGAAAATCAGGGAATTACCCTCTCAAATAAACCGTCGAACTGGATAAAGGTTTTGTCTAATTATAACGGAAAGTATGTCGGCAATGTTTCAATTGACGGAAAGAAAACCTTGACAGGTGCGCAAATTTGTTCGATTATGGGGCTTAAATCTGCTGCATTCACCGTTAAATACAGTGACGGTAGCTTTACTTTCACTACATACGGCTACGGTCACGGCGTAGGAATGAGCCAGTGGGGAGCTCATTTTTATGCAAGCATCGGCGGATATAAGTTCGACCAGATTTTGAAGCATTATTACAGCGGAATTAAAATTTCGGCAAAGTAAAATAAAAAACATATAACTTAGACAAGATGTCCCTCGCCTCTATAGGCGACTGGTTTCGTTACCCGTTCAGTAGCGGGATACAATCCCCTACTGAACGGCCGGTCGGCAATGCCGACCCTTGCCGCATTGAATAACGGGCAAGCCCTTATTAAACAGATAAAAGAACGGATAATTTCCGTTCTTTTTTGTATCAATAATCTCATAATTTTAGTAAAAAATATTGTAAAAAATCTTCTTAACCCCCTTGTCAATCAGAGTTTTATATGCTAATATAAAGGTACTGTTTATGTGAGGAAAAATGTAAACTTGCAGACGGAAAATATTTTATTTATATAAAGGAGAGATAATATGAAGTACGGTTACTTTGACCTTGAAAACAAGGAATATGTTATCACAAAACCCGATACTCCAGCTCCGTGGGTAAACTATTTAGGCTCGCCTGAGTACGGCGCTATCATATCTAACAATGCTGCAGGTTACAGCTTTGTAAAAAGCGGCGCTAACGGACGGATAATAAGATACCGCTTTAATTCAAATATGGCTCTTCCGGGAAGATATATTTATATCAGAGATAATGAGTCGGCAGACTATTGGTCGGCTTCATGGCAGCCTGTAGGCAAGCCTCTTGACGAGTATAAGAGCGAATGCCGCCACGGTACGGCTTATACTACTATTAAGAGCGATTACGCTTCTATTGCGTCTGAAACTACATACTATGTCCCGAACGGAAAGACCTATGAGGTATGGAGATGCAAAATCACAAATAATGATTCTAAAGAAAGAAAGCTTTCTACCTTTGGCTTTGTTGAGTTTACTAACGACAACAACTATGAACAGGATCAGGTAAACCTCCAGTATACTCTGTTTATAACAAGAACAAGCTTTGAGGACAACAAGATTTTGCAGCATATCAATGAAAACAGCGGTAAGGACGAAACAGGCTCAAACCACAGAGAAAGATTCTTCGGTCTTGTGGGCGCTCCTGTGACTTCATGTAACGGTAATCTAGACAGCTTTATAGGACCTTACAGAACTTATTCTAATCCTATTGCTGTTGAAAACGGCAAGTGCGACGGTGCGATGAATTTCAACACCAATGGCTGCGGCGCTTTGCAGTCTGAGTTTACTCTCGCTCCGGGCGAAACCAAAGAACTGATTTATGTTCTCGGACAGAGGGACAACGCAGAGGCTGACAAAATTTTATCAAGCTATGAAGAGCCGGGCAAGGTTGACGCCGAGGTTAAGGAGCTTGTTGACTACTGGCACGGTATTTTAAATAATTTCCAGATTAAAACCCCCAGCGAAGAGTTCAACAATATGATAGACGTTTGGAACGCATATCAGTGCTTTATTACGTTTATCTGGTCAAGAGCCGCTTCATTCATCTATTGCGGACTTAGAAACGGTTACGGCTATAGAGATACCGTTCAGGATATTCAGGGTATTATCCACCTTGCTCCTGAGGTTGCCGCTGACAAGATTCGCTTTATGCTTTCGGCGCAGGTTAACAACGGCGGCGGACTTCCGCTTGTTAAGTTCAATCACAATGCGGGACACGAAACCTGCCCTGATGAAAATGACGAGAATTCGGATTACGCTAAGGAAACAGGACACCCGTCTTACAGAGCTGACGACGCTCTTTGGTTGTTCCCTACAGTGCTTAAATATATAGGTGAAAGCGGAAACAAGGACTTCTTAGACGAGGTTATTGTTTATGCTAACGGCGGCGAGGATACGGTTTATGACCACCTCAAGAACGCTATCAGATTCTCTATGAAACGTCTTGGAGCGCACAATATGCCTGCCGGACTTCACGCTGACTGGAACGACTGCTTAAGAATGGGCAAGAAAGGCGAATCTACCTTTGTTGCATTCCAGCTTTATTATGCAATGAGCGTTATCAAGGACATGGCTGAGGAAAAGAATGATACAGAATATGTCGAATATATAAATAAGGTTCAGTCTAAACTCGGTGAAGAGCTTGACAAGTGCTGGGACGAGGACAGATTTATCCGCGGAATCCGTGACAACGGCGTTGTGGTAGGAGCTAAGAACGACAAGGAAGCTAATATGTGGCTCAATCCGCAGTGCTGGTCCGTTATTTCGGGCTTTGCTTCAAAGGAGCAGGCTGAAAAGGCTATGGAAAGCGTTCACGAGATTTTGAATACCCCATACGGAGTAAAGCTTCTTGAGCCTCCTTATAAAGACGATTATTTCGACGGCGCTTTAATGCACATCTTCAATCCTGACACAAAGGAAAACGGCGGAATCTTCTCGCAGTCGCAGGGTTGGGCAATACTTGCAGAATCGCTTCTCGGACACGGAAACAGAGCGTTTGAATACTTCATGGAAAGCTCTCCTGCCGCTATGAACGACAAGGCTGAGATAAGAATTCTTGAACCGTATGTTCACGGACAGTTCACTGAATCCACTCGTTCGCCTTTCGAGGGACGTTCACACGTTCACTGGCTGACAGGTACAGGCTCAACGGTTATGGTTGGCTGTGTTGAGGGTATCTGCGGAATGCGTCCTAACGCTGACGGTCTTGTTATCAATCCGTCTATTCCATCTGATTGGGACGGCTTTGAGATTGAAAAGAACTTCAGAGGAACACACCTGTCTATTAAAGTTAAAAATGATAATCACGTTGAAAGCGGAATCAAGTCGATAACCTTAAACGGCGAGGAGCTTGACGGAAAGCTTGTTCCGGCTGATAAACTCAAAGAGCAGAACGATATTGTCGTTATTATGGGATAAATGTTGACAACGGGAATTTCATGTGTTATAATAAATGGGTAAATTAAATATTTGAACCGGGGGGCTTGTCAGGCAGGCTGAGATAAAGTAATCAAACTTTGACCCGTTTAACCTGATTTGGATAATGCCAACGTAGGAAAGTTTTTATAAAAAATTGAGGTATGCCATTTTAGGCATACCTTTTTTGTTGCAATTCTATGGCTTTGAACTGAGATTGCGGTTAGCTTCAAATATTGAGTTTAAATAACATTTAAGGAGAGCTTTTTTATGACAAACACAAAAACTTTAAAGCTTGTTACCAGCGCAATATTAATTGCATTAGGAACAATACTCTCTACTTTTTTTAAAGTATCTGATCTTCCTTATGGTGGATCAATCACTCTTTTTGGAATGGTTCCAATGATGGTTTTAGGTTACAAATACGGCGTAAAATGGGGGCTTCTTTGTGGAGTGGTTTATTCACTTCTACAAATGCTTTTAGGCGCAACTATGAGCCAAGCTTTTGCCGGACTTAGTGGATGGAAAATTCCGGTTATGGCATTTGTTGATTATATTGCTGCATTTACTGTTTTGGGCCTTTCGGGAATGTTTAGGAATAAAATCAAAAATCCAATTACATCAATAGCTATAGGTTCAGGAATTGTTGTTATATTAAGATTGTTGATGCACTTTATTTCAGGATTGCTTTTTTGGGGAGATTATGCAGAGTGGTATTTCACTGATGTAATGAACGGAAAGTTTGGAACATGGGTTCTGGATAACTATTCAGGAAATGCTCTTGCTGCTATATACTCAATAGTCTATAATTCTTCTTATATGATACCAGAGCTTATTGTCACTCTTGTCGGAGTAATTGTATTGACATCTATTCCTCATACTCGCAAGTTAATTAAACCTGTTCAAGAATAAAAGCAAAAAAATAATAAATTATATTTATATAAAAACTACATAAAAATCAGGTGCAGCTTAAATCTGTACCCGATTTTTTATCATCTTTTAAACATTTCTATCGCTATATGGTAAAGCGGGATGGTTAAAAATACAATCCATCCGACGCTGAAACCGAGATTTTTTGGTAGAAAAAATCCAATGTTATTTTATGCTTATATGATACATGAAAATAAATGCTTATGCAATAAACTTTAATTTTCATTTTGTCAACTATCGGTTGCGAACGCCGTAAAACAGGTGTTTTTAGGCTACATAGGCTGTTCTCTGCCGATAATCTCGCTTATATTCTGTTCGGCGCATATGTTTTCTGTATTTATAATTGCAGAGAATCTGCCGTCCGCTTCTTTTATTTTTCTTTTTATGTTCTCAACTGCTTTTTTTGTCTGTTCTGAATCTGTACCGAAGTCGACTGCAAGATCAAAGATGATATTTATATTCTCCTCGCCGTCGGTTATTCTGAAATCGTGAATTGAAAAATCAGGGCTTTCCTGTCTGACAATTTTTTTCACCATGGCTTTGCAACGCTCTACCTTTTCATTATTTACCGATACGGGATCCATGTGAATAACAAGCTCTATCCCAAGCTCGGTTTTAACCCTTTTCTCCAGTGCGTCTATAGTTTCGTGAACGAATACTATATTTGCATTGTCGGGAATCTCGGCGTGAACCGAGGCGAAAATTCTTCCCGGTCCGTAGTCGTGAACAATCAAATCGTGAATTCCGATAATGTCGCTGCTGCCGGTCAGTATGTTGTAAACAGCCTTTACGGTTTCAGCGTCGGGAGCGGAACCGAGAAGCAGACCGACCGTTTCTTTTGCTATTGAAAAGCCGTTGTAAATTATGATGAATGATACCAATATTCCGACAAATCCGTCTATAGGGAGCTTTAAAAACGAACCCACCGCCGTTGCTATAATAACTGCGGAGGTAGAAAATACGTCGTTTATGCTGTCCTTTGAATTTGCAATCAGTACGCCTGAGCTTATTCTTTTCCCGAGATATTTATAATAATAAAACATCCAAAGCTTTATGATCACAGAAATGAGAAGTATCATAGTAAGAATAATGTTAAAATCCACAGCTTCAGGGCTTCTGATTTTCCCTATTGACGACTTGAAAAGCTCCAAACCTACCGTCATAATAAAAAATGATACTACGAGAGAGGAGATATATTCAATACGTCCGTGACCGAACGGATGCTCAGCGTCGGGTCTTTTGTTTGACAGCTTAGCGCCGATAACAGCCACAAAGCAGGAACCGGTATCGGACAGGTTGTTAAAAGCGTCGCCCATAATGGCAATGCTGTTCATAAAGATTCCTATAATCAGCTTCAACAAAAACAAAAAGAAATTGCAGACAAGACCTATAACTCCGCAAAGAACGGTATAGGCCTCTCTTACCTTTCGGTCGGAAACATTTTTATAGTCTTTAATAAATTTTTTTACCAGCAGATTAATCATGATTTCTCCGTTTCTTAAAATCTAAAACTGATACGGTCTTTTTTTATCCAATAAGGGCTTGCCCGCCATTCAACGTGGCAAGGGTCGGCATTGCCGACCGAGTAATGAAACCGCCGCCTATAGAGGCGGGGGATGTCTTGCCTAAGTTATATCATTATTATTATAAAAATGATACCAATTTGCAAATTTCAGACTATTATTTTAAAGATTGATATTTATTTGTTGACAATATATTGTACAGATGTTAAAATAATTTTATCAGTACAGGATGTTTAATTAAATCTCTTGAATATACTGAAAATAATTTACGGGAGTATTATATTATGTCAAAATTCTGTTACAAATGCGGCGCTCAGTTGGAGGACAACGACAACTTCTGCAATAGCTGCGGAACAAAACAAACCGAACAAAACGTATATCAGGCGGAGCCTTCGCAGGATTATCAAAACTCGCAGAACTATGCAAATACGGGCGGATTTCAGACGGTTACGTCTAAAAGCATCGGAGTGTGTATAATCTTGTCGATTATAACCTGTGGGATTTACGGTCTTTATTGGCTTTATACTATGGCTGAGGATTTGAACCATTTATCAGGTAAGAACGATACTTCGGGCGGAGTAGTATTACTGCTTAGCATTGTTACCTGTGGTATTTATCAGTGGTTCTGGCTTTATCAGGCAGGCGACAAGTTAAATACGGCGAAGGTTCAAAGAGGACTTCCCGGCAATTCGAGCAACGGCATATTGTATTTAGTTCTCGGCATTTTCGGCTTTTCAATTATTTCATATGCGTTGATTCAAAATGAGATAAACAACTTATCCGCAGACAGATAAAGTTTATGAAGGCTAGAGCAAAAAAAGCTTTTTTAAATCTGACTTTGCTTTTTCTGATATGTCCGGCATACTGTGTTTTCGTATACTGTACAGACCTTTACATACCGTGTATATTCCGGCTTCTTACCGGGCTTAAATGCCCGGGGTGCGGTATTTCGCATATGCTGATTAATTTGCTGCATTTTAATTTCAAAGCGGCGTTTAAATCAAATCAGCTTTTGTTTATAACGTTTCCTATTATCATTTCTATGATAATCAGAGAAATATATTGTTATATAAAATATGGAAATCATAAAACGGACAAATGGATAAAAGTTACTTCATTTGTTCTTATAGCTTTGTTTATTGCTTTTACTCTGTTAAGAAATATATTTAAATTTTAAGGCGAAAAATTTTCATTTTTTCGCCTTTTTGTTATTTCAATAAGGGCTTGCCCGTTATTCAACGCAGCAAGGGTCGGCAACGCCGACCGGACGTTCAGTAGGGGATTGTATTCCGCTACTGAACGGGTAATGGAACCCGCCGCCTATAGAGGCGGGGGACATCTTGCCTAAGTTATATTTGCAGTGTTCTTTTAACAGCTTTTTCCCAGCCTGATAAAAGCGCTTGACGTTTGTCGTCTGAAATATCAGGAGTAAATTTATAGTCGATCTTTTGATTATCACTGATGTCCTTCATACTTTTCCAGTATCCTGATTTAAGCCCTGCCAGATATGCGCACCCCAGAGCGGTGGTTTCTATGCACATAGGACGCATAACGTTGCAGTTGGTTATATCGCTCTGAAACTGCATAAGAAAGTTGTTTGCGCATGCTCCCCCGTCCACTTTAAGAGTGGTTATTCTTGTTTCAGAGTCCTTTTCCATAACCTTTATAACGGCGTTCACCTGATAAGCAATAGCTTCAAGAGCCGAACGCACAATGTGTTCACGGGTTGTTCCCCTTGTAAGTCCGCACAGAATTCCTCTGGCGTCGGTGCTCCAATATGGCGCTCCCAGTCCCACAAATGCCGGAACAAAATAAACGCCGTTGGTATCGGGAACGGACAAAGCTAAAGGCTCGCTTTGAGCGGCGGCGTCTATGATTTTGAGTCCGTCACGAAGCCACTGTATGGCTGCTCCTGCAACGAAAACAGAACCTTCGGAAGCATAGCTGACCTGACCGTTTACGCTCCACGCTATTGTTGAAAGAAGTCCGTTTTGTGAGGCTATTGGAGTTTCTCCCGTGTTCATAAGCAAAAACGCTCCGGTGCCATAGGTGCATTTAAACTCTCCCTGTTCAAAGCAGGTCTGACCGAAAAGCGAAGCCTGCTGATCGCCTGCGACGCCGCATATGTTTATTTTTCCGCCGCCGAGAAGCGTGGTGTAACCATAGTTTCCGCTTGATTCCAACACATCGGGAAGCATGGCTTTGGGGATGTCGAGAAGCTTCAGTATTTCGTCGTCCCATTCAAGGGTGTGTATATTAAAGAGCATGGTTCTGGAAGCGTTTGAAAAGTCGGTTGCGTGAACTCTTCCCTCGGTGAGCTTCCATATTACAAAGGTGTCCACCGTGCCGAATAAAAGCTTTCCTTTTATGGCTTTTTCTCTTGCTCCGTGAACATTGTCAAGAATCCACTTTATCTTAGTTGCGGAGAAATATGGATCTATGATAAGACCTGTTTTTTCCTTTATCATTTTTGAATATCCGTCTTTGTTAAGCTCCTTACAGAGCGCTGCAGTTCTTCTGCACTGCCACACAATGGCATTATAGACCGGTTCGCCTGTTTCCTTGTCCCAGACAACCACAGTTTCACGCTGGTTGGTTATGCCTATTGAGGATACATTTTTTGCGTCTAAATCCTTGCAGTCAAGAACTTTTTTTGCAGAGCTTAAAAGTGATGTCCATATATCCGATGGGTCGTGTTCGACGTATCCGTTTTCTTTAAAAATCTGCGGAAACTCTTTCTGCCGCTGAGCGACAATCTGACCTGATTTGTTGAATAAAACAGCCCGCGACGAGGTAGTTCCCTGATCCAGAGCTAAAATATATTTTTTCATTTTCAATATCCCTTTCCCGCATAAGGTTTTATGTCTTTTTTATATCTTATAACTAAGGCAAGATGTCCCCCCGTCTCTTTATGCGGCGGGTTCCATTACCCTTTCAACAGCGGGATACAATCCCATACTGAAAGGCCGTTCGGCAATGCCGACCCTTGCCGCGTTGAATAACGGGCAAGCTCTTATTGAAATTATAACACAACTATCGACAAAATGAAATAAGAAAAATTAATAAAAAGCTGATTAAGCTCTTGACATTTTGTTTAAAAGGGTATACAATGGTTACAAATCGGTTACACTGAATTAATTTGACATATAACTAAGGCAAGATGTCCCCCGCCTCTAAGGCGGCGGGTTTCATTACCCGTTCAGTAGCGGGATACAATCCCCTACTGAACGACCGGTCGGCAATGCCGACCCTTGCCGCGTTGAATGACGGGCAAGCCCTTATTGAAAAGATATAGAGATAAATGGTCAACCCTACAGGGAACAAAACGGAGGATGTATGAAAAGCAGCAGAAGAATAAAAAAGGTTTCAGCCTTAGTTCTTTCATTTGCATTAGCAGCATCTGTGCTTTCAATCGGCAGTTATGACAGCGGCGGATTAAAGACCTCGGCTTCACCTACATATGAAGATTATCAAAAACAAATAGCCGACCTTGAAAGTCAGGAGAAAGAGCTTGACAATCAGATTTCAGAGAATTCTGAAAGCTTAGCTGATGAATTGGAGAAGCAAGAAGCTCTCAATAAAAAGATAGAAACGCTTGAAACTAAAATCGCAACATATGAGAAATACAGTGCGGAGCTTGAGGATGATTTGGCGGAAACTGACGCTAAAATCAGGAAAACTCAGGCTAATATGGAGCAAAAAGAAAAAGAAGTTAAAGAGGGCATCAGCGATTTCAAATCGAGAATAAGAGCTATGTACGTGTCAGGGACAAGTTCTTATGCCGAGATGGTTTTGGAATCTGATGATTTCTATGATATCCTGATGAGGATGGAGCTTGTTAAGCGGGTTGCGAAGCATGACAACGACACGATAGACGAGCTTATCGAGCTCAAGAATCAGTATGAAAGTGAAAAAAACAAATATGAGGAGCAGAAGGTTCAACTTGAGGAAACTGCTGAAAAATACTCAAAGCAGCTTACTAAGATGTCTGAGGAGCAGACAAGCTTAAGTGAGCTGAAAGCTGAGAGCGAGCTTACTGCGGCGAATATTCAGAGCCGTAACAACGAGCTGAACGAGCAGAAAAGTCAGGTTTCGAGTCAGAAGGCTCAGGCTGAATATAACGCAACCACCACAACCACAACTACAACAACCACTACTACGACTACCACACAGGCTACGACTGCTTATGTTCCGTCTGCGGGCAACAGTTCCGGCAGTTCTTCGGGAAGCAGCGGAAGCTCAGGTTCAAACAGTTCAAGCAGCGGTTATTCCGGAGATATAAGCGTTGTTGTTGCATACGCAAAAAGCATGGTAGGCGGTTCTTATGTATGGGGCGGTTCAAGCTACCGCGCCACTGACTGTTCGGGACTTGTTATGCTTTCCTATGCTCAGGTGGGAATATCTCTTCCGCATTCTGCTGCGGCTCAAGCAGGCTACGGAAAATCCGTAAGCTATGACAGTATGCAGCCGGGAGATTTGATTTTCTTCGGTTCAAGTATTTATCATGTAGCAATGTATATTGGCAACGGTAAGATGGTTCACGCTGAGAATTCAAGTACCGGAATAGTTATTTCCTACGTTTCGACATTCTCGCAGTACAATCCTATTTCCGCTATCAGAAGAATTATATACTAAAAAACAGACAGCCGCTGAAGCTGTCTGTCATATGGAGATGTCGCCTAGTCCGGCTTATGGCGCACGACTGGAACTCGTGTTGACGTTTGTAGCGTCTCGAGGGTTCGAATCCCTCCGTCTCCGCCAAAAAAAACACTGTATATGCCGTATTTTCGGGCTTTACAGTGCTTTTTTATTGTTGCCGATTTCAATAAGGGCTTGTCCGTCATTCAACATGGAAAGGGTCGGCATTGCCGAACGGCGCAAATGAAAGTAAGTGATGCAAATTTAAAGAACTGCTTCCCGTATGGAATACCTATTATTGTTATGCGCCATAAAAGTCCCGATACGCACCAAAATCCGCTTAAGGCATCTCCAAAGACAAACCATAATAAGTTTCCCAAAAAGCTCATAGCTTAATCTTCTTTGGTTTGCTTGTTTTCTTTGCTTCTGAAAACAAAATGCAGAATAACCAATACGAAGATAAAAATAATCAGTCCCCATTCAACATAGTGCATCCACTGAGGAGCAGAAATTTTTTCCATTATGAAGCGCCACACAATCTCAATAATAAGAGTAATTATTGAAATTGTATCCAATACCTTTGACTTCATTATGTAATCCCTTCGCAATTATTCGTTGATATAAGCGCCGGCTATATACAGCGACGGAATAATAAAGCCTATGCAAGTATATAAAACATGACTAACCGTAAATCCCTCGCCGACAAGCGACCAAACACCCGCCGCAAATGTCAGTACAAGATTTATTATTCCCCATACAAGACATTTTTTAGCAGCAGCCTTGTCTGATGCATTTTTAACACCCAAAATGCCGGCAATCAACGAAACTACCGCCGCTATGGTGTACAAAGCGGCAATCACCGTAACGGTTACACCGCCTTCGGGCTTGTTAATAAGCGTTCCCGTGCCGAGTATAAGCGTTAAAAGTCCATAAAAGATAACGCCGATAATACCCTCGATTATCAGTAAAACGCCGCATACCTTTAAAAATGTTTTTCCTTTTGCTTCCATAGTATTACTCTCCTTTTAATTTAAAAATTTGTTCGATAAGGGCTTGTCCGTCATTCAATGCGGCAAGGGTCTGCATTGCCGACCGGCCAGTATGGGATTGTATTCCACTACTGAACGGGTAACGGAACCCGCCGCCTATAGAGGCGGGGACATCTTGCCTTAGTTATAATTAATGCTCGTCGCAGCCAAACCGTCCGAACAGCCACCCTTTGCGGAAAATTCTTACGGTAATGCCGACAACAAAATTATCCGGTTTAAGGAAACACCGAGCAATCAATAACCGACATCAGTGAGTAAATAGTTACTCACCGTTTTCCGTCAAAACATCGGCAATAGTGCGCTTTGCAGACAATTGCCGCCTTATTGAATAATAAAATAAACTTTATCTATTTTTTATAATATCATAAACCACAAAAAGTGTCAATATTATATATGTTTTTTAACGTGTTTTGAGTAAATTCTCAAAGTAAATTCAACAGTAGAATTTAAAGTTGCATTTAGTCTGAGAAAGAAAATGTGGCAGCATTAACTGAGAAAGATATCTTCACATAAGGACATCCTAATCAACCGTTCTGTCAATCGCCTGAACTTGCCCGATTATTTTTTAAATCTGAGGTGAAGATTTTCAGAGTCCATACATTATTTCATTTTAACGCTCCTATATTATTGGAAATATAAGTATAATATACATTTTTTCAGAAAGTCAAGGTCTTCAGCGTTCGTGAAAGGGATTTGCCTAAAAGCTTTCCTGTGTAAATCGCCTCGTCCAGTGAATTTCCGTGGCTACCCACCTCAATCAGCAACGCCCCTGTTGAAAGGGATTGATTATAGTTTCTGTAATCGAAAAGAACCGGGCGGTCAAGTCCGGGATAATCAGTTTCTATCTGCGACTGCAGGGAACAGGCAAAGGTCAGATTATCCGGATAATTCGGCATACCCAATGAGCCGTCCTCATAATCTGCGCAGGATATTATCATAAGCTGAGCCGCACGCTTTCCGTTCACCTCGGTTATAGGAGAGAGCCTTAATCCATCTTCTTTTTCGATTGCGTCACGATGAATGTCCAGAACAACTTTGATAGACGGATATTTTTTCAGTATTTTTGTAACAGTGTTATAGCTTAAATCATATGCGGAATTGTAATCGGGGTAGTCGTGAATTGTCGTTGAATGTACAGTTTTTATGCCGTTTTTCTCTAGCTGCTTGCAAATGGCGTTGCCGACTGCTATCATATTTTTTGTAGAGTCGGTTGTTTTGCAGGTAAAGGATTTGTCGTAATAATTCCTTGAATACGGTTCAAAGCTTTCGGTAGTGTGGGTGTGATAAATCAAAACCTGAGGTTCATCGCTGTTGAGTTCAATCTGGAAGTCAGGTGTTTTCTCACTTTGCTTAAGTATTTTATTGTTGCTTAGCTCTGTGCAGTTTCTAACCTGAGCGCCGCTTTCCAAGGTTACAAAGCTTGAGTCGGAATATGTACCGTAATGAACGTCTTCTATTTCGCCGTCATGGCTTTCTATATTCTCAGGATAAGGCAGAGGATTTTCTTCGGTTATGCTGTCGCTGTTCTCGACAATACTTTTATAAGATTTTGTGCTTTTTTGAGAATTTTGGCTTGCTTCCGTTTCATTAGGCGCCATATCTATTGCCCATGACTTTCCGCCGACATTAACTCTGTTGAACTCTGTTGACGGCTCGTTGATAAGAGTTGCCCCGATTTTTTTTGACAATTCGGTTATGTAATCGGCGTTGTTTCCGAAGGACATTTTTGCGGAGGACGCAGCCATAGAGCCTGTGACATCGAGAATTTTATCTCCGTAATTTATGCCGACAAATATAAATAACGGTGTTGTAATGACCGCCAAGATTACGCAGAGCGACTTAATTATTGTTTTTTTATATGTATTCATTCTTACATCTTGTCCTTTCTGCCGATATGATTCTGAAAGCCGTGCTGAAGCTCGTATATGAATTACAGGCAGTAGATTTTTGATTCCTTTATATATTTTTATGACAGTGAAATTTAAAAAATGCTCAGATTTTTTAAATATCAATTCAATAAGGGCTTGCCCGTTATTCACCGTGGCAAGGGTCGGCATTGCCGACCGAGTAATGAAATCCCCCGCCTATAGAGGCGGGGGACATCTTGCCTAAGTTATAAAAGCAGTGAGGAACAAACCGCACTGCTTTGTAAAAAGTTGATTTCAGCTAGCCCTGAGCTGAAAATTTTTGCTTTACCTGATCAATTTTCTGTTGTTCAACCTGCTGCTCTGTATACCAGCCCTTCTGTGACATCTGTTCATAAAGCGAGTCCTGTATACAAAGCGCTTCATTAAGAGCTTTTGAAAATGTCTGACGTACATTCCCCGGCGTTGATTCTATTGTTCCGTGCATATAAAGGTCGCAAACGCCTTTTTCGGTAAGCAAAAGACCTTCCATTAAATCCTTGTCGTTCATAATTTTCCCTCCTAAAGTAAGCCGTAAAAGCTTTTGAAAATCTGTTCATGCTTGCTTGATAAATTTGTTACGCACTCCTTGAGCTGAGCGTCCTGAAGCTTTGAAATAACGTCCCGGCACTGAGTTTGGAAAAACTTTTCGTGTCCCAGAGCGTCTTCAACATAAAGTAAATCTTTTGAAGTCATTGTTACAATTATATTCTCAAACAGAGAATATACTCCTCCTTTCTGATGTTTTTTGTTTTGCCGAAAGCAAATTTGAGGTGAACGAGAAAACTGAAACAGCTTGAAATTATATTTTCAGGTTTTACCTCTAAGGTTACTATGTGCAAGTATGGTAAAATTATGCGGACTTAGACGGAATAATTAAAACAGAAATGTTAATGCCATTAATATACATATATTAATTGTAAAAAAACTATTATAGGTGTTGACATATTGATTTTTAAATTGTATAATATTTAAGTAATTTGCAGCTGTGGCGGAATAGGCAGACGCGCTAGCTTGAGGGGCTAGTGGTGGTAACATCGTGTGAGTTCAAGTCTCATCGGCTGCACCAAAACGGGTTCGGACGCTATTTGCGTTCGGACCCGTTTTCATTCAATAAGGGCTTGCCCGTCATTCAACATAGCAAGGGTCGGTATTGCCGACCGAGTAATGAAATCCCCCGCCTATAGAGGCGAGGGACATCTTGGCTAAGTTATTTTCTCCGTTAACGATATCACGCATATGATACAGGATTTTTTATTATGCAAAGCTATTCGCTTATCGTGCGGAAAGCTTCATCAAGATCGTAAATAATATCCTCAATGTTTTCCGTTCCTATCGACAAACGTATCGTATTGGGTTTAATGCCCTGCTCTTCAAGCTCGCTTTCCGAAAGCTGAGAGTGGGTTGTAGTCGCGGGATGAATCACAAGTGATTTAACATCCGCCACATTGGCAAGCAGTGAAAATACCGCAAGATTATCAATAAACTTCTTTGCGTCGTCTGTTCCGCCTTTTATTTCAAATGTAAAGATCGAGCCGCCGCCGTTCGGGAAATATTTATCATAAAGCTCTTTATAGCCGTTTTCTTCAACCGAAGGGTGATTGATTTTTTCAACAAGCGGCTGAGATTTCAGATAATCTATAACCGCAAGCGTATTTTCAACGTGTCTTTCAACACGAAGAGATAATGTTTCAAGTCCCTGAAGAAGCAGAAACGCATTGAACGGTGAAAGCGTCGCTCCCGTATCTCGAAGCAGTACCGCTCTTATTCTGGTGACAAACGCAGCTCCCGGAGCGGCGTCCGCAAATACAACCCCATGGTAGCTGTCACACGGACTTGCAAGTCCGGGATATTTTCCGCTCGACTTCCAATCGGTCTTTCCGCTTTCAACAATAATTCCGCCGAGCGAGGTTCCGTGACCCCCGATAAATTTTGTTGCCGAGTGAACGACAACATCGGCGCCATGCTCAATAGGTCTTAATAAATAAGGAGTTGCGAACGTATTGTCAACTATAAGTATAATACCGTTTTTATGCGCCGTCTCCGCCAAAGCGTCTATGTCAATAACATTTGAATTCGGATTTCCGAGCGTTTCTATAAATATAGCCTTGGTGTTTTCCTTTATCGCATCCTCAAATACCGAAACTCCATCTCCCTCGTCGGGATCTACAAAGGTAGTCTTAATCCCTAAATCTCTAAGCGTATGCGCTAAAAGATTATATGTGCCGCCGTAAATTGTCTTAGCGGCAACAATATGGTCGCCTGAGCCTGCTATATTCTGTATTGCGTAAGATATAGCCGCTGCGCCCGAAGCTACTGCAAGTCCTGCCGAACCGCCTTCAAGAGCGGCAACCCTCTGTTCGAGAACATCCTGAGTAGGGTTGGTGAGCCTGCCGTAGATGTTCCCTGCGTCGGCAAGACCAAACCTCGCCTGTGCATGATCGCTGTTATCAAAAACATAGGACGTAGTCTGATAAATCGGAACCGCTCTCGCTCCCGTGACAGGATCAGCCTCCTCTTGTCCTATATGAAGCTGTTTTGTTTCAAAACGCAGCTCTCTTTCTCTTAATTTTGAATTGATTTTTTGTGCCATAACCGCATACCTCACTTCTTAATTTTAACTATTCATATAGTTTTAGTATGAATTTAAATATAAGATACCACTTTCACCCGAATTTGTCAATACTTTATTTTTAAAAAATATTATTTTGTATATTAACGCTTCAATTTTTATATGATTCATATTTATTATTATGCAACCTGTACAAAATAACAATAAATAAAAATTCACCCGAATCAAATAGTCATATTGTTTACATTTATATTATTGAATATAAACATACTAAGTGTTATAATATTTTTTAAATGCGTCAACAAAAATGCGAAAGGAATGATATATATGAATGAAATAACGGCCAAAGAAAATAAAATGGGAACTATGCCTACGGACAAGCTTCTCATAACGATGTCTTTGCCCATGATAATCTCAATGCTGGTACAAGCTTTATATAATATTGTAGACAGCATATTTGTAGCGAGAATTTCCGAGGACGCTTTAACCGCCGTTTCTATGGCATTTCCTATTCAAAGCCTTATGATAGCGTTCGCAGCGGGAACAGGAGTAGGAATAAATTCCTTTTTGTCAAAATCGCTCGGTGAAAAGAAGTTTAAACAGGCAAGCGACTCGGCAAAGAACGGAATTTTTCTTGCTTTTATAACGTGGGTAGTTTTTGCTTCGTTCGGCTTTTTCTTCTCGGAGCTTTTCTTCAAAGCTATGACGGCCGATAAAGTAATTATCTCATATGGAAAAGATTATCTTGAAATCGTAACCGTTCTTTCGCTCGGAGTGTTTATGCAAATCACCTTTGAACGTCTTTTGCAGTCAACGGGAAAGACAATATACAATATGATCACCCAGGGTACGGGAGCTATAATAAACATTGCTTTAGACCCAATTCTCATATTCGGACTGTTCGGCTTTCCGAAAATGGGTGTTAAAGGAGCGGCTGTCGCAACCGTGTGCGGTCAGCTTATCGCAATGCTTTTAGGCATTATCTTTAACATCTTTAAAAACAAAGAAATCGATTTGAACTTAATAGGTTTTAAGCCTTCAGCCCGAATAATAAAGAAGATCTATGCCGTGGGACTTCCGTCAATTATTATGCAGTCTGTCACATCGGTTATGACCTACCTGCTTAATAAGATATGCATAGGTTTTACTCCGACCGCAGTTTCCGTCGTAGGTATTTACTTTAAGCTTCAGAGCTTTATATTCATGCCGATTTTCGGGCTTACAAACGGGCTTGTACCAATCGTTGCTTACAATTACGGTGCAAAAAACAAGAACAGAATCATGTCTGTAATAAAACTTGCCGTAATCATATCCATATCATATATGACCGTGGGATTAATTGTCTTTTGGGCGATTCCGCAGATTCTGTTCAGTTTCTTTGACGCTTCGGACGAAATGCTGAAAATAGGGATTCCGGCGCTGAGATTGATTTCTCTTAGTTTTATACCCGCCGGCTTCAGCATTATAATTGTCAGTGCGTTTCAGGCTCTCGGACACGGAATCTACAGTCTGATTATTTCTATTGCTCGTCAGCTTGTGGTTTTAATACCTGTGGCTTTTATAGCGTCTAAGCTAATCGGGCTTAAAGCAGTTTGGGGTGCGTTTCCCATCGCTGAAATAGTTTGTTTTCTTCTTTGTCTTGCATTCAGTTTTAAAGTATATAAGACTACGATTGCATTTATAGACAGCAAGACAGAAAATACTAATAAAAAAACAGCTTATGAATAAAAGCTGTTTAAACTGAATAATACAGGGGAATCTCTTTATCGGGGATTCCCTTGTGTTTTATTTATCAAGAATAGACCATGCCTTAAGTATTGCTATCTGCGTTTTAGCATCGGGAATTTGATCCGACATAACCATTTCGTAAACCTTATTCAAAGGGATTTTAACAATGTCAAGAAACTCGTCCTCGTCGAGCTTCTGCTCTTTGAAGTTTAAATCCTGCGCCATATACATATAAATCACTTCGGTATCATAAGCAACGGTAGGATAGAGCTTGCCTAAATAAGTTACATTATCCGACTCTGCTCCGACTTCTTCGCGAAGTTCTCTTATTCCGCACTCCTTCGGGTTCTCTCCCCTTTCACGCTTTCCTGCCGGAATTTCAAGCAGAACCTCCTTAAACGGATAACGAAACTGCTTGACGAGAAAGACTTCTTTCTTATCATTTATAGGAAGAATACAAACCCCTCCCGTATGATGAACGACCTCCCTGTAAGCCTCGGCTTCATTTTCAAGCAAAACCTTTTCACAGGTAACGTCAATTATCCTGCCTTTATAAATTTCTTCAACAGATAAGGTTTTTTCTTTAAGATGCATAATCTTTTCTCCTTTTTATTCTTCATAAAAATCTACCGAGCGCACTTTTTCTCTGACTTTTTTCGTTCGGTTAAGCCTTTTGCACACCAGAACATATCCCGCGAGAAGTACAACTCCCGAAAGTGATATAAAAATTCCCTGCCTTAAGCCGTAAAGCTCAAAATCAAAGCGAATTTTATTTTGTCCTTTTCCGCATTTAATTGCCATAAGTCCGCCGTCCACAACTTCTATATCTGTTTTTTCTCCATTGACATAAGCTGTGAACCCGTCGTCATACGGAACGCTGAAAAATACAAGGCAGTCCTTTGAAAGCTCTATCTCAGCCGAGAAACCTTTGTTGTCCGTTTCAAATCTGCTGCACGACTTTGACCTTTTGTCAGCACAGGCTTCATAATATGTGCTGTCGCCGTTATATTCGTTTAAATTATAATGAGTGAGAATATCGCCGTACTTCTCAATCTGCTCATCGCTCAGCAAAAGCGATGAAATAAGATTTCTTGTTTTGTTCTCGGTTGACATACCTGAAAACTCATCATAAGTCAGATATGAGTCGTATGCAAAGCCCATGGGAATATAATATTCGTTTTCATAGACGTTAAAGCCGTTCTGAGAATTTATATAGCTGAATCCTCTAATGTTCAAAATTTCATCCGCTTCTGTTGTGTCGGACGAAGCTTCTATGCTGTTAAACCGATTTATACCGAAAAGGTTTTCACTTTCCGAGTTTAGTATCGATGAGTTTTCATCATCCTGTTCATCGAAATAATACTTCACTGAAAGCAGGCTCCGCAGAGCATAATACGTCTTGTCGGGGCGTGACGCTACATTTCTCTCAATTCCAAGAACGTCATAAAATTTCATTATAGATGTGGATACCGTACTGTTGAACGCCCTTATCGTCGAATATCCCCAAAGCATAGGAAAATTATCTGTGTTCTCGCTTGTTTCAATGCGGTAAAAGCCCTCTTCTTCATACGAGGGAAGCTCAATGTTTTCAGCTCCGTTAATAGCCCTCGATATGTAAAGCTCAGGATCAGAGCCCTGTGAAACGCCGTAATAAACAGAAGCCGCCATACTAACCGCACAGGCAAAACAGGTGATAAGAGAAACTGTACTTACATATTTCTTGTTTTTCTTAAGGTGATAAACAACAACGATAAGCTCGGCAAACAACGCCGCTGAAACAACGAATTGGATTATAAACAGCTCGGGATACTCAGCTATTTTGAAAAACTCATAATTTCCTTCCTCATCAACAGACGGAAGAAAGAACACTATCAGGCAGGAGAGCAAAACAATTCCCACCGCCGGAATTCCCTTTTTAAGATCTACCGACTCGTCAGACTCCATATTGTTATCGTCAAAAGCATAAGCCGTCATAAGGCACATTATCAGGATAGGCATATAGAACCACCGTGCATAATATGTGCCTTTGAAAAGCTGAAACGCCGAGTTCAATATCGGAACAAAGGCAAATACTATAGAAACTATAATAAGATTTTTCATCCAGTTTTTCTTTTTGGCTCTCATAAAGGCTATTACGCCTGCCATTGAGAACATCGGAAGATAACCGGCAACCGACGCCCATCTTGCCGTTTCCGAGTTAAACAGATTAACCCTGGCAGGAGGGTCGGACATCATAAAGAAGCTCTGAATGATTCTCAGTATTCTGAACTTGTCCGAATACACTATCATATCCGTTCCGGTGAGATACTCATCAACACGGGGATTATCGTAAATAGCGTAATAAGACGGCACAAGAACTATACAAGCTATAAAAGTTCCGGCAACAGCTTCAAAAGCCAGTCTTAAAAACTTCCCTACAGTAATTTCAAAGCTCTTGTCGGTACGTCTAATTATAAAATATATTATAACAAATATAACCTCGGCTATAAAGAAATAATAGTTTACTATTCCGCAAAGAGCCACGCATAAACCGAAGACTCCTCTTTTGTTGTCCTTGACGTTCATTTCAAGCGACAGAAGCAAAAGCGGAAAAAACGCCGTTGCGTCATGAAAATGATTAAAGAAAACATTATATGCCTGAAATCCTGAAAACGCATAAAGCATCGCTCCGATAAAGCAAGCGTTTTTGTTTTTTATAAACCTTCTCATGAACGCATATGAAGTAAGAGCCGCAGTTCCCGTTTTAACAGCCAGCAAAAACGGTATAAGAGAAATTGTCAGGCTTTCAGGGAAAAGCTCGGTCAGCCAAAAGAACGGGCTGGTTATATTATAAAACGAATAGGATGTAAAAAGAGGAGAACCTAAATCCGTTCCCCAGTCCCAGCCGAAAAGTCCTCCGTCCGCAACAGCGTCATGAACGTGCTTATAAAAAGGAATCTGCTGGGAATTAAAATCGCCGTAATAAAGAAAATATCCCCCGTTATAAATTATCAGCGGAAGCATTATAATAAGCATAACGGCGGCAGCCGTCAAAAACACCATAAGATATTTCTCACGGCAGTTGTATACCGATAAAGCCGAAGCCTTCTCTTTTTCTGTTTTAAATACGCTTTTTTTTAATCTTTTCATTATCGGTCATTCCTTTATTCAGACGTCCTCAGAAATCGACTGAAGCCTGACGACTGCCTGAAATTTTCCTGCTTCTCACCTGTTAAAAAGCCCTGTCAGTTGCTTTTTTATTATACAATCTAATCAGGCTTCCGTCAACATTGAAAAATATCTGCTTATGTGTTATTATGTTTTAAAAGGTGCGCTGTAAACATTTTCAGCTAATATTCCTTCACAGTAAAAAGACGGATAAACCTGTTTGGTTTAATCCGCCCTTGAATGCTTGTATATTCGCTATATTTCATAGCTTTCGCCGTTAAGCTTCTTTTGCTCAAGAACCAAATCGTCTAAAGTAATGTTATCTACTACATCGTTAATTGCGTCATATAGCTTCTTCCAGACCGAAAGAGTAACGCAGGATTCGTTTCTGATACAGTCGTTTTCTTCCCCCTCGAGACACGCGACGGGAGCTAAGCTTCCCTCGGTAAGCCTTATTATCATACCTACAGTATAATCCTTAGGGCTTTTGGCAAGCTTATAGCCTCCGTTGGAACCCCGAACGCTTTTTACAAAGCCGGCCTTTGACAGCGTTGTGATTATCTGCTCTAAATATTTGTTTGAAATATTTTGCCTTTTAGCAATAACTTTAAGGGAAATATACTCCCCGTTATAGTTACAAGCAAGATCCATCATAAGCCTTAACGCATATCTTCCCTTTGTCGAAATTTTCATCTTTTATTTATTGCTCCTTAAATTAAATATAATTCATACTATACAACTAGATTATATATTATATTAGCCCTGTTGTCAAGAAGCTATTCAATAAGGGCTTGCCCCGTTGTTCAGCAGCGACTCAGGGCAACAGCCCTGCATTTTGAGCTGAAAAATAATTTCCCTGCTGAAGTAGTGCGCAAATCAATTCAAAAGGAAAAATCATATTTTCTCTTTATTGTGAGGGCGGCGAAATTAAGCTGTCTGATAAAAACGGTTTAACTGAAATAGATATACCTGACTGATGTGCTGTTTTTATTAAAACTTTTAAATATAAGTCGTAAATTTATTGACTTTAAACAAAAAAAGTGCTATAGTGATATTTGGATATGAAGAAAATTGCAGAGCTTTACGGTAAAATATAGAAAGGGTAATTAAGTTGGATAACAAGGCTTATCAAAATGTTTCGTGTATAGAGTTTATATGTGACTCTGAAACATATAAAATAACAGAAGTAAATAAAGACTTTGAAGATTATACCGGATATACGGCTGAATATATTAACAAAAAGGGTCTTAGAGTTTCTGATTTATTTATTAAAGAATACTATGACGAATACTGCCCTATCATTAGATCCAACCTTGACGCACACGGAAAAGTAAGCTCGGTTATGAAGCCTTTAACCGTGTTTGATGATAACAACTGCAAGCAATACTTTGTATACTGCAACTATTCCGAGGGACGAAAAGACAGAATTCATGTACGGGCTATAGAAATGACCTCTTATCTGCAATCGACCGCAGATGATGAAAAACGGCTTATAGGCGAGATTGAATCCAATAAAGCCGCAATTAATAAGCTTACTACTATAGATTCCCTCACTAATATTTATAACTACAAAAGCTTTTCCAACAAGCTTAAGGAATTTCTGAGCGCTCGGCGCAACAAGGGAACTGTTGCGGCTGTTGTTTACTCCGATATTGACAACTTTTCGTATATAAACGCATATTTCGGAACAGAGCTTGCCGACCATCTGCTGACTGACTTTGCAAGGATATTAAAAAACTGCGAAAACATAGTCTTATGCGGAAGAGTTTACTGCGACTTCTTTGTTTATGTTATAGAAGGCAAAAGCAAAAACGGAGTTTTGTCGATTGTTGACGAAATATACGACCGGTTCAAAAAGTACACTAAGGAAATGTATCATAACAGCGACATATACACATCTTCCGGCGTGTATTTCTTAACCGAATCGGATAATGTTCCTCAAATCGTAGTTGATAATGCAAATCTTGCAAGACGTCATTCAAAGGGAAATAAGCAGGAAGTGTACTCAATATATAAAGCGTCCTTGCGTGCTGAAAGAATCAGAGAGCAGGAGATTGCGACAAACATCCACATGGCGATAAGGAACGGCGAGATTGAAGCGTTTCTTCAGCCTAAATTTTCCCTTAGCAAAAGAAAGATTATCGGAGCCGAGGCTTTGGTTCGATGGAGAAATCCTGACGGAACATACCGTCCTCCGTTTGAGTTTATAGGAGTTTTGGAGCAGATCGGCTATATTGTTGATTTAGATTGGGAAGTATATCGCCAAACTCTTGTCACTCTAAGCCGCTGGCTCGATAAGGGATATGACGTTGTTCCCGTGTCTGTCAACTTTTCAAGACTTCATTCCGATTACCCTGATTTCGGCAGAAGAATTATCGAAATGGCTGACGAATATAACGTTCCTCATAATCTTATCGAAATTGAAATTACCGAAAGCGCTATAGCAAGGCAGCATAACATCATGCTGGACAACCTGGCTGATTTGAGAAAAAACAATTTCATCATAGACATGGACGATTTCGGAACAGGTTATTCTTCACTCAGCTTTTTAGTCAATGCGCCTATTGACATCGTAAAAGTCGATAAGGTTTTCGTCGACCAAATAACCTCTAAGAAAAGTCAGGAATACGTCAAGCATTTATGCGACCTTATTTCGATAACAGGCAAAGACGTTATCTTTGAAGGAGTAGAAACCGAATCGCAGGTTGAGTTCTGCAAAAAATGCGGCTTTGATAAAGGACAGGGCTGGATTTTTGACAAGGCTATACCGATTGACGAGTTTGAAGAAAAATATATGAAGAAAACTAAAACCGCATAAATTTCGGCTCAGGTGAAACACCTGAGCTTTTTTCAATAAAGACTTACCGTCATTCAACCGGCAAGGTCGGCATTGCAGATCGGCCGATCATTAGGGGATTGTATCCCGCTGCTGAACGGGTAATGGGACCCGCCGCCTATAGAGGCAAGAAACATCTCGCCTTAGTTATACTAATAATATTTAACAAACATATAATAAAAATATGTATCGGAGGTGTTTCTTTTTTTCTATTAATGTGGTATAATACTTGTAATATACTTGCATAAAGAATCGGAAAGGAGGAACATATTCCCCTTATCGGAATATGGTCGATAAAATGAGAGCTATAATTACTGTAATAGGAAAAGACGACGTGGGTATACTTGCAAAGGTTTCGTCAAACTGCGCTGAATATAATGCAAACGTCATTGAAGTTACTCAGTCTGTTTTGCAGGATATGTTTGCAATGATTATGCTTGTAGATATTTCAAAACTCAGTATACCTTTCGCTCAATTAAGCGATAAAATGTCCGAGCTTGGCAAAGCTATGGGA
Organism: uncultured Ruminococcus sp.; assembly: GCA_964617585.1. Lineage (GTDB taxonomy): Bacteria > Bacillota > Clostridia > Oscillospirales > Ruminococcaceae > UMGS1601. Next base: position 71,368 of record CAZTXS010000001.1, on the reverse strand, counting down.
CTTTCAATAACCGCAATGCATGAAGACGTTTTTAACTGTATGCATCATATTTAACTGGAGGCTGAGTAATGCTAAACGCATATGATATACTTGAAACTATACGCATGATTCAGGACGAGTGTCTTGACATACGCACAATTACTATGGGAATTTCCCTGCTCGACTGCATAGACAACGATATTGACAAAGCGTGCGAAAGGGTTTATGAAAAAATAACAAAATACGCTAAAGACTTGGTCAAGGTCGCCGACGAGATTTCTAAAGAGTTTGGTATTCCTATAATCAATAAGAGAATTTCAGTCACGCCGATTGCAATAGTATCGGCAGCCTGCAAATGCTCGCCTGTTCCGTTCGCAAAAGCTATGGACAAAGCGGCGGCGGCAGTCGGAGTTGATCTGATAGGCGGATATTCAGCTCTTGTTCAGAAGGGCTTTTCAGCCGGAGATATTCAGCTTATCAAATCTATTCCCGAAGCATTAAAATACACCGAAAAGGTATGTTCCTCCGTAAATATAGGCTCTACAAAAACAGGAATAAACTTAGACGCCTGCAAGCTGATGGGCGGAATCGTAAAAAAATGCGCCGAAGAAACTGTCGACAAAGACTGTTTCGGAGCGGCAAAGCTCGTTGTTTTCTGCAACGCAGTTGAAGATAACCCGTTTATGGCGGGAGCTTTCCACGGAGTCGGAGAGCCTGACTGCATGATAAACGTGGGCGTTTCAGGACCGGGAGTTGTACGTTCAGCTCTGTCAAAATACCCCGACGCAAATATTACGGAAATTTCAGACATAATAAAAAAGACCTCTTATAAAATAACCAGAATAGGTCAGCTTGTCGGCGTGACCGCTTCAAAGCGGCTCGGAGTTCCTTTCGGAATAGTTGATTTATCACTCGCTCCAACCCCGGCTGTGGGCGACAGCGTTGCTCATATCCTTGAAGAAATGGGTCTTGAGCAGTGCGGAACTCACGGTACGACAGCCGCTCTTGCACTTTTAAACGACGCCGTAAAGAAAGGCGGGGTAATGGCTTGTTCACGTATAGGCGGACTTTCAGGAGCGTTTATACCTGTTTCAGAGGACTCCGGTATGATTGCCGCCGCACAGAGCGGAGTTTTGACTATCGAAAAGCTTGAAGCTATGACCGCCGTATGCTCGGTGGGGCTTGATATGATTGTCGTTCCGGGTGATACCTCGCCTGACACAATAGCTGCAATTATCGCTGACGAGGCGGCTATAGGAATGGTAAACACCAAAACTACCGCAGTAAGAATCATTCCCGCTATAGGAAAGGATGTCGGAGATGAGCTTGACTGGGGCGGTCTTTTCGGCCACGCTCCTGTTATGCCTCTGAAAAAGGAATCTCCGTCTAAATTTATAAACCGCGGCGGACAGATACCGGCCCCGCTTCATTCGCTTAAAAACTAAATCAGAAAAAATATTGCATCAGAAAGGAGCAGCATATTCCTTTATGAGAATATGGTATAAGTTATGAAAAAAATATCCTTTATATCGATTTTTACAATCCTGCTGATATTGACGTCGTTTTTCTCTGCCTGCACCGAATCTAATAAGACTGACACCTCGTCGGGGGGCAGTGCGACTATATCCAAAGACTCGACAAAAATAACTGAGCTTTCGGTATTTGATGAAAAAACAAATTATATCGATAAGGTAGAAGAAATAATCTCAGGCGGAGTATATACCGTCAAGGGACGTCTTAAATCAGGTGCAATGGGACTTATTACCGAGAATCCCATAACTATTTCCGTAAAGGATGAAAACAACTACTATTATTCGGTTGAAACAGTATCCGCATATCAGGAATATCTGGTATCGGACGGCAAAGCTTATATTCTAAACAGCAGTGATGAAATATATGCCGTTTCAAAGGAAAAAACCGCAGAAAACATCAAGGCTACCATTGACAATTACTTTCCTTCTAAAAGCTCGCTGAAATATAAAGATACCTACAGCGTAAGCTACAATAATGAAAACTACATTCGTGAAAGATATGAAGTAACCGACTCAAGCGGTTCTAAGCAAACTGTCGCATATTTCTTTTTAAATCAGGAACCGAAAATAATTCAGTATGTAAATCAAGTTATGGAAATGACTATAGATTCGTACCTAAGCATTGAAGAAATTACGCTCACCAGCGACGATAACTATTATAAAAAAATAAAAAAATTCAAAAAGGTTTCAGAAGATGATCTGATAAATTCGCTTAATAATGCCGATTCGTCCGACGAATATGTATTAGGACTTCTTGATTCAATGGGCATAACCGACGAGGACTTGGCTGAAATGGGATATACCAAAGAAGATATACTGAATATGGACGATAATCAGTTGAGTATTTTCCTTGCCGGTCTTTACGGCGAAGACGTATCTCAAAACAAAGAATAAAATCAGCCGTTTAAGTATTTTAGCTTAAACGGCTTTTTCATATAACTAAGACAAGATGTCCCCCGCCTCTATAGTCGGCGGGTTCCATTACCCGTTCAGTAGCGGGATACAATCCCCTACTGAACGGCCGGTCGGCATTGCCGACCCTTGCCGCATTGAATGACGGGCAAGCCCCTATTGATGAAAAATGCCCGGCATGAATATACCGGGCAAAATGCGTTTATTTTAAAAGCTTTATTTTTCCGATAAGAGGAAGCTCTTTCGCTTTTCCCTGCGCGGCGTTTACTATTCCGATAATTGCAATAATCAGAATCAAAACGGAGATAATCCATGATACAACCGAGAAAATTGAGCCCAAAGGTTCAGCAATAGCATACATAATAATTTTTATAATAGCCAAAACTATATTAACTGCAATTTCACCGATAAATAAAACTAATCCCTGATTTGCATGAAACTTCGCAAATTTTGAATTAGAAGCGGCAAAAATAGGAATTAAAACCAGTATGCCTATATAGGACAAAACAGCAAAAACTTTATTGTTTGCTATATCAGCCTGATCGTGTTCAGCCGTATAATCATCGGTATTGTTAAATCCGGCAATCTTAGCGCCTAAATCCTCAACAGAATCCGAAAAATTTTTAGCCGTGTTATCTGTTTTTTTAGAAGCCGCTTCTCCTACAGGAGCGCCGCATTTGTCACAGAACTTGCTTGAGTCAGCAATTTGATTACCGCATTTTGAACAAAAAGCCATATATGTATTCCTCCAATATTTTAAGTATATTAAAATTATATCACAAGCAAAATTATAAGTCAATTTAAATAATGTAATTTTGCAAATCATGATATTTTAATTTTTACTATAAATGAATATTTAAAAAGTATTCAGGCATAATAAGATTATACACAAAATACAAAACAAATTTTGTGTCGGAGGTGTTTTATTATGATAGATAAAATCGCTATGCTTCTGTTAATTATAGGCGGTATTAACTGGGGACTTGTTGGTATATTCCAATTCGACCTTGTAGCTTTTCTTTTCGGAGGCTCTGCCGCAATTATCAGCAGAATCATATATGTGCTTATTGCAATTTCAGCATTATGGTGCATATCGTTGTTTTTCAAAAAAGAAAGTCCTCTTACCGACGCTGACTAAGTTCGCTGAGAAATAATCTTTGTTTTTTGAAAAGACAAAAGAGAGCTTGAAAATGTTTTTTGCAATTATTAACGAGTTTGCATATTGCAATCAACTGATATTTAAGCTCTCTTTTTTCTTTATTAACGGCATAAAACCGCCGTGAATAACCTAAAACGGCAAAAATATTACATTTTTATATCTAATAGTTACAAAATAAAATACAATTTGGTTAAAAAACGGATATTCTATTGACTAAACCTGCTTCTTGTAATATAATGTAGTTGGTGTTAATTTTTTTAATTAACATTCGTTTTGTTGTCTCCTTTCTTTTGTTCTACACATAGTTTTTTTATTTTGTTGCAGTGTCAATAGACGCTGCATATTTTTTTGTCCTTATGCAATTACGCTGTTAATACTTGATTTTGACAGTTAAATGTTATATAATAATTGGTATATGAAAACAGAACATCGGAAAGGAGGGCATATTCCCAAAGGAAATGGGAATATGAAGCTAATATGTCAAAACCATATTATATTACAACGCCAATTTATTATCCGTCAGGCAATCCGCATATCGGTCATTGCTATACAACGGTTGCGTGCGACTCTATCGCACGTTACAGACGAATGCAGGGCAGAGATGTAATGTTCCTTACAGGTACTGACGAGCATGGTCTTAAAATCGAACAAAAAGCTCATGAGCAGGGCATAACTCCTAAGGAATATGTTGACGAAATTGTCAAGACCTTTAAAAGCTTATGGAGTTATATGAACATAAGCTATGACAGATTTATAAGAACTACCGACGATTATCACGTTGAAACCGTTCAGAAAATCTTTAAGGAGCTTTACGACAAAGGCTATATCTACAAGGGCGAATACAGCGGAAAGTATTGCACTCCATGCGAAAGCTTCTGGACTGACTCGCAGTTGGTTGACGGAAAGTGTCCTGAATGCGGACGGGAGGTCACCGAAGCCAAGGAGGAAGCGTATTTCTTCAAAATGTCGCCCTTTGCCGACAGAATAGAAAAGCTTCTGACCGAAACGGATTATCTTCAGCCTAAATCAAGAGCGTTAGAGCTGGTAAACAACTTTATAAAGCCGGGGCTTGAAGACCTGTGCGTTTCAAGAACGACGTTTAAATGGGGTATACCCGTCACCTTTGACGAGGGGCACGTTGTTTATGTATGGATAGACGCACTTTCAAACTATATATCGGCACTCGGCTTTTATAACGAGGAATACAGCGACTATGATAAGTTCTGGCCTGCCGACGTCCACATGGTCGCAAAGGATATAATGAGATTTCACGCAATAACCTGGCCGGCTATGCTTATGGCGTTAGATATTCCGTTGCCGAAGCACTTGGCTGTTCACGGCTGGATAACCTTTAACGGTCAGAAGATGAGTAAATCTCTCGGCAATGTTGTTGACCCGTTTATTTTGGGCGAACGCTACGGCGCCGACGCTATACGGTATCATATTTTAAGAGAGATGGCGCTCGGAGCGGACAGCTCGTTCTCAAACGAGATTATGATAAACAGAATCAATTCTGACCTCGCAAACGATTACGGAAACCTTGTTTCACGCACGGTAGCGATGGTTAAAAAGTACTTCGGCAAAAAGCTTATTACCGAACGTGAAAGCGGCGAGTTTGACGATGAACTGATTTCAATGTGCGAGGGTCTACGCGATAAGGTAGACGCTCTCATGGACAAGACCGAGCTTAACAACGTTCTTGCCGAGATATTCAAGGTTGTTTCCGGAGCTAACAAATATATCGACGAAACCACGCCTTGGATTCTTGCTAAAGACGAAGCTAAAAAGCCGAGGCTTGCAGCAGTTTTATATAACCTGCTTGAAGCAATAAGAATCACCTCAACACTTCTTTCCTGCTTTATGCCATCAACTATGCCTAAGGCTTTAGAGCAAATAGGAGCAACCGAATATGCAACATATGAAAATGCTAAGAAGTTCGGGGTTCTCCCTCTTGACACTGAAGTTAATCCGGGCGAGGTTCTTTTCCCAAGAATTGACGCCGAGAAAGAAATTGATGAGCTTAACAGCATCATAAAAAACAGCTCACCTGCTGAAGAAGAAACGGAAGAAGTTCTTCCTGAAATAACGATTGATGACTTTTCAAAGGTTGAGCTTATAGTTGCACGTGTCGAAAAGTGTGAAAAAATCAAGAGATCTAAAAAGCTTCTGAAGCTTCAGCTTGACGACGGCAGAGGCGGCAGACAGGTTGTTTCGGGAATTTCCGAATGGTATACGCCTGAGGATTTGATTGGCAGAAAAGTAATTGTTGTGGCAAATCTTAAACCTGTTAAGCTTTGCGGTGAAATTTCAAACGGAATGATTTGCGCCGCAGATATGCCCGACGGCTCGGCAGGAGTTATTTTCCCGGATCAGAATATTCCCGTAGGAAGCAAAATCAGATAAACAAGAATATCCGCTGAAACAAACAGCGGATATATATCTGCCCATAGTTTAACGGATAAAATGAAGGACTCCGACTCCTTTGATGTGAGTTCGATTCTCGCTGGGCAGACCAGCAATGTACAAACCCTTAGCGGTGAATCCGACAAATCAGTTGAATTTGCGTATATCGAACTAAATAAAACCGCATATTTTTCAGTTCTAAATAATAAAAGCCTTAACTTACGCAGTTAAGGCTTTTTATTTTACTTCTGATTCTTGAATTTTACTTTTATTTTCACTACCTCGCTGTCCGTGAAGGTTCTCATGTTCGGTCCGAAAACACCTACGCCCGACGTAACGATTGACGTCATATTATCCTTCTGCATTTTTCCGCAGGCATTCTCCCAAAAAAAATTTATAGCTATATTTCCCGGAAAAATCTGGCCGTCGTGCGTATGACCCGATAAATCCAAATCGACTCCTGCATATGCAAGCTCATCCAGTTCTACGGGCTGGTGGTCAATCACAATAATCGGCTTTGACTTGTCCAAGCCATAAAGTAGGCTGTTAGGCGTTTTTCTCGCTTCTTCCCTTCCGGGCTTTGAATAATCTATCCTTCCGGCAATATAAAAGCTATCGTCTATCAGTACGGTTTCGTCCTGCAAAAGCTTGATACCCGAATTTTTTACAAAGCTGTACATCTCGTTTCCGCTTGTGGGAGCGTATATAGATTTGAAGGTAAATCCAACCAACGTGTTTTCCTCGACATCATGATTTCCATAGCAGGCATAAACTCCGTATTTGCTTTTTATATCCTTCAGGCATTCGATTATTTTCTCCGGCTGATAAATTGCGTTATAGTCGTTATCAAAAATATCTCCCGCTATTACAACCACGTCGGCGTCCATAGCGTTTATTTTCAACACCATATCCTCCATCATTTCAATGCCTATGCTATATCCCAAATGCAAATCAGCGACAAGAGCTATGGTCATTTCATCATGATTCTTACATTCTTTATTTATATTTACATCGTAGCTTTTCAGCTTAATATTTGAAGCATTAATTCTTCCGTAAATACTCATTGAGCTGACCGCCAGCAAGACGCATAATCCAAGCGCTATAAAAGCTTTTCTTGATTTAACAATTTTTTTTGATATAAACTTAGTATGTTTGAGAATAAAAACTATGATGTCCGCCAAAAGCAAAAACATAACCGCATACAGCAAAAAACCCAGACTATACGTGCTTGTCCTCCGTATTATTCTTGTGGCTACACCTATATCAGACATAAAAAACGCTATTACAGGCGAAGCGGCAATCAGAATGATAAATACCGAAAACACAATAGTAAACCATTTTGCTCTGAGCGGATTAAAACAGGCGCCTATCCATTGAAGCGTCCTTCTTATTATATAAATCAACAATAAAGCATATATTGGGGTCAAAAGTACAGAAATCAAAATTATTCAGTTATTCCTTTCCATATAGTTAAAATAAAACGGGAACAAGTAAATACCCAAACAGCATATAATTTATTATAGCATTAAATCTACAACTTTTCAACAAACGCAAAAACACCGATTCTGATTAAAAATTATTTCAATAAGGGCTTGCCCGTTATTCAATGCGGCAAGGGTCGGCATTGCCGACCGACAGTTCAGTAGGGGATTTTATCCCTCTACTGAACGGGTAATAGATCCCGCCGCCTATAGAGGCGGGGGACATCTTGCCTAAGTTATTATATTTTCAATATTCGACAGCATATTGCAATGTTTTAATTATTATGTTATAATTACATTCAAAAAGGAGGCTTCATAATGAATAATAAAAACGAACATCATAATACTCCGGTTGCTTTTGACTGTCAAAACCCGCCGTTGGAGCTTCCTGAGCAAGCTCCCTGCAAAATTCATTTACCTAAACCCAAGCGTACATATCAAAGAAAATACAGCTATACATCTATTGTATTAATTTTTTTTATATTTTCTTTTATAGGCTGGTCGTGGGAGGTTATTTTTCACTTTCTTACCAAGGGCTCCTTTGTAAACCGAGGTATGCTTTTCGGACCGTGGCTTCCTATTTACGGCTTTGGCGGCACTTTGGTTTTATTTATACCCTATAAAATCTCCAAAAATCCGTTACACACCTTTATTTTAGTGACCGTTGTTTTTACAATTATAGAGTACTTAACAAGCTGGTTTTTTGAATTTACGAAGAAAATTCGCTGGTGGGACTACAGCGAAAACATTTTAAATCTTAACGGAAGAGTTTGCTTTTCCGCTTCTGTTCTTTTCGGAATAGGCGGATGCTTAGGGATTTACTATCTGAGTCCGTTTCTGGACGATATGATAAATAAAATACCAAAAAAGCTTACGACGTCTGTTTGTATAATACTTCTTTTATTCTTTACTGCTGATATGATTTATTCAAAGCATTATCCAAACGCAGGCAAGGGCATTACCGATTACTCAATGCCTGAAATAACCGTAAGCGACTTTTATCCCAATTCTTAATTTAAAGCATAAATTAACGGAGAGTTTATAAAGCTCTCCGTTTTTTATTTAATATGATTTATTCAATAAGGGCTTGCCCGTCATTCAACGTGGCAAGGGTCGGCAATGCCGACCGGTCAGTAAGGGATTGTATCCCGCTGCTGAACGGGTAACGGAACCCGCCGCCCTATAGAGGCGGGGGACATTTTGCCTTAGTTATACATAATTTTCAGGGTTCTGAGCAACGCCGTTAAGCCTTACCTCAAAATGAAGGTGAGCGCCTGTTGAAAATCCTGTAGAACCTACATAACCCAAGGTCTGCCCCTGATTCACCGTATCTCCTACGCTGACTATACAATTTTCCATATGCCCGTATAAAGTCATATAACCGTTTCCGTGGTCTACGATGCAGTATCTTCCGTAACCGCCGCCGCATCCGCAGCTTCCGCTCTTGCCATAGTCATGGGTGCATGAATTTTCAGCCTGAACAACAGTTCCTGCGTCAGAAGCCACAATCTGAGCGCCTCTTATACCGCTTGAAGAGATGTCGATTCCTGCATGATAAGCGCCCCAGCGCCATCCAACTCCGTATGTAATATTATAATATCCGGGACACGGCCAGATAAAGTTGCCTGTAACAGTCGATGATCCTCCCGCTGTTGTGGCGGTGTTTCCGCTAGGAGTATCATTATTTGCGGCAGCGGCGGCAGCTTCTCTTGCCGCTTTTTCTTCCGCTCTTTTCTTCGCTTCGGCAACAAGCTTTTCCCATTGCTCTTCGGCTTCTTCCTGCTCTTTAGCTATCTCTTCTTTTTTCTTCTCATAAACAGCTTTATCCTCTTCTAAAGCCTGTTGAGATTCACTGCTCTGAGCGTATAGGTTTTTAAGCTTTTCCTTCTGCTTTGTTTTCTTTTCTTTCTGCTTATCATATGTGGATTTTTCGCTCTCCAACTCAGTCCTTTGAGATTCAAGCTTTTCTTCAGCTTCCTCATATTCTTCCTTGAGCTTAACAAGATTATCTATAGTTTTATTATCGTGATCGGCAACTCTCTTAACAAGCTCGACCTTCATAAGAACGTCATAGAAATCATCCGCACCCAAAATTATTGATGTGTAAGAATCAGTTCCTGCAATATACATCGCACGAAGCCTTTGCTTGAAGTCGCTTATGCCCGAATCGATTTCCGCCTTTTTGGTATCAACCAACTTCTGTGTTTCTGAAATCCGGTTGTTAAGATCGTCTATATTTCCCTGAAGCTCGGATATGTATTCGTCAAGACTCTGTATGGTCTTTTGAACCGTTTCCATCTGCTTTTTTATAGCCTGTTGATTTTCCTCTTCCTTCGCTATGTCATCCTCTGTTTCTTTTATTTGCTTATCATACTCATCCTGCTGGGCCTGATATTCTTCAACCTTTTTCTTAGCGTCTGAAACCTTTGACGCAGATGAATACATAATATCAGTATTTGACACGCCGGAGAAAATACCCAAGCTTATAATCAAAGCAGCAATACAAGTAAAAGCTCTTTTTAAAAGTCTTTGTACTTTCATTTTGTTCCTCTCTTAATAATCTGAAACCAATACGCTTTCAGATGTTCCCCACACTTCTTTTGTTATGTTCTGATACAGTCAAGCAGACTGAAAAATCCGCCTGCTGTAAATTATCTATCTGTTTTTCAATAAGGGCTTGCCCGTCATTCAACGTGGCAAGTGTCGGCTTTGCCAACCGGCCGTTCAGTAGGGGATTGTATCCGCTGCTGAACAGGTAATGGAACCCGCCGCCTATAGAGGCGGGGGACATTTTACCTTAGTTATACTTTAACATACTTGCTTGTACTGATAGTTGTTCCGATAGCTCCGATTACAGCTCCGCAAATCAGATATGCAACAGCCACAGGCAAAAAGATATCTCTGAATGAATAAAGCGAGTTTACTCCTAAAACGGACAGAATCTGATAATTGCCATGCAACAGGTTAGACGCGCCCCTGTAAACAAACATTGTAAGGATAAACGCAGCAACCGCAGCAATAATTCCGATGAGAGTACCCTCAATCTGGAAAGGTATCTTGATAAACTTATTTGTCGCTCCGACATATTTCATGATGTTGATTTCTTTTCTCCTTGCGAAAACGCTTGTCCTCGTTGTATTTGAGATAATAACAAGACATACTATAATCAACGCTATGACAACCGCTAATGCAATTACCGAAAAGATGTTTCTTATGCTGATAAGAACGTCGGCAAATTCATTAGAAGCCTTGACCGACTCTACCCCGTCCAGAGTTTCCATAAGGTTGGTTGTGTCAGCCATTTTTTCTATGTCTTTAACAGAAACCTTATATGTGTCGGGAAGCGGGTTGTCGCCGTCGGTATATTGAAAAAGACTTTTTTCCTGCTCCGACATATCTTCTATCATAGATTCCCAAGCCTCTTCCTTTGAATAGAAAGAAACCGTATCAACATTTTCAATTTCGCCTATACTTGTTCCAAGCGCCGAAGCCGCTTCGTCTGACGTTTCGTCCTTGATTATAACGACAACCTCATTTTTGCCTTCGATACCGCTGATGATTTTGTTTATATTAATTGCGGCAAGAACCGAAATGCCTACCATCAACAGCGAAACAAGCATTATACAAAACGATGCAAAAGACATCATTTTATTTTTCCAAATACTTTTTATACCCTTACCGACAAGGTAATTCATACTACTGAGCTTCATTTGCGCCTCCTATTGTTTCATCGAAGGCAATATTGCCGGCGTTTATATTTATGATACGTCCCCCAAAGTGCCTTACTAGATCATGCTCATGAGTCACCATGAGTATTGTAGTTCCGCATTCGTTTATTCCCTTTAAAAGTTCAACAATTTCATAAGACAAAGCCGGATCTATATTACCCGTAGGCTCGTCTGCAATAATAAGCTGCGGATCGTTCACCAGTGCTCTGGCAAGAGCGACCCTCTGCTGTTCTCCTCCCGAAAGCTGTTCAGGATATGCCTTCGCCTTATGAGCAAGACCCACTAATGAAATTACATACGGAACTCTGCTTTTTATGTATTTTTTAGGAGCGTCTATAACTCTTAGAACAAACGCTACGTTTTCATATACCGTCATTGTTGGAATAAGTCTGAAATCCTGAAAAACTATACCGAGGGTTCTCCTAAGGTTAGGTATCTTTCTTCTTTTAAGCTTTCTTAAATTAAAACCGTTTACTGTAACCGTTCCCTCTGTAGGATCGATTTCTTTTAATATAAGCTTAATAAGCGTTGACTTTCCTGCGCCGGATGAACCGACCACAAATGCAAAATCTCCGTCATTGATTTTAAGATTGACGTGATTTAATGCATCGACACCCGAAGAGTATGTTACTGATACGTCTTTAAATTCTACCAAAACTACACCGCCTTCATTTCAGCCTCTGCAAGTAATCCGCAAAGGTTGTTCCTAAATGTTAAAACTTAACCGGATTAGCCGACAGATATTTTTTAACCATTAAAGCGATTTTAAATATAATCGCATGGTCAAACTCTCTTAAATCAAGCCCTGTCAGCTTTTTAATTTTTTCAAGTCTGTAAACCAAGGTGTTTCTGTGTACGAAAAGCTTTCTGGAGGTTTCGGAAACATTAAGATTATTTTCAAAGAACTTCTGAATAGTGAACAGCGTTTCATGATCCAGCGAATCAATGGAGCCTTTTTTGAAAACCTCTCTTAAAAATGTTTCGCAAAGCGTTGTCGGAAGATGATAGATAAGCCTTGCTATCCCTAAATTGTCATATGAAACTATAGTCTTTTCCGTGTCGAAAACCTTTCCGACCTCCAAGGCTATCTGAGCTTCTTTAAACGAGCTTGCAAGACCGTTTATCCCTTCGACTACCATGCCGATACCGACATTTACTCTGGTATAGAACTCCGAACTCAGCGTATCTGAAATTGATTTAGCCAGCTTTTCAAGATCGGAGGACTCTATATTTTCATTAACTTCTTTTACAAGAACAATATCCGACTCAGAAATATTAAACACGAAATCCTTGCTCTTGTCCGGAAAAAGATTCTGTATAATATCATAAGCGGAAATATCGTTTGACGAGAGAATTCTTATCAAAAGAACAACCCTTGAAACCTCAGAGTTAAAATGAAGCTCCCTCGCCTTAACCAAAATATCGGCAGGAAGAACATTGTCTAATACAACGTTCTTTATAAAGTTATTTCTGTCGTACTTTTCGTCATAATACTGTTTTAAGCTTGACAAGGATATTGCAAGAATATTTGCATACTTAGCCGCCATATCGTCAACGCCTTCAACAAAGACCGCAAAGTCAGGCTTCATATGAGTGCCGAACGGTTTGTAAGTATATCCGTCACGAATGAAAATATCATGCGAATCGTTCAAGTCCAGAGATACAAATTCATTTGTCAGTCCAATCTTAGAAAGCTCAGAACAAGCGATTATTGACGCTGTTTCGTCTATAACTCCGATAACACAATCCATTATGTCCTTCATTTGGTGAATAACGCTTTGAAACAATCTGTTTGACATTTCTTTATTACTCCTCAAAATAAATTTTAACGCCTAAATCTAGTCAAGCTACCATATTAATAATACCAAAAAACCGATAATTTTGCAACATTATTTCAGCCGTTTTTCAGTAAAAATAAATATGGCTTAAAAATATTTTCAAAATATCGTTTTTTCATTTGTATATATTACAAATTGTAACACATTCTATCCCGCATTATGTTAATAAATTATGAACTATATCTGCAAAACTCCCGAGGAACCGAGGTTTCATGAAACAATTTCAGGAATCCAATCCATTAATTTTCATTCAATAAGGGCTTGCCCGTCATTATAGTAAGATAAATAAAAAAGCGAAGCTGAAAGCTTCGCCGAAAATACGATATACATATTTATTAAATCAGGAAATTAAACTTCCTCTGTGAAGCCGCTTTCCACAAGCTCAACTAAGCCGTCAACAGCGTCTTTCTCGTCTGCTCCGTCAGCGATAATTCTGATAGCAGTTCCGCCTACGATGCCTAATGAAAGAATTCCGAGCAAGCTCTTAGCATTGACTCTTCTGTCCTCTTTCTCAATCCAGATTGACGATTTAAATTCATTGGCTTTCTGAATAAAGAACGTAGCCGGACGAGCATGAAGCCCGACTTGATTTTGAACAACAACATCTTTAACAAACATTAATATCTCTCCATTTCATTAAATTACTTCAAAAGTAATCTTGTGCCATTAAATATATTATACCCGATTATTTTTCTTAGTCAACGAAAAATCAGTATAAAATTATAAATTGAACAAAATTTCTGCTATTTGATTACAGACTGCGTTTTCACACTCTTGATATTTGTATATTTTCACTAAAAAAAACTTACCATATAATACGATTTGTACAAAAAGCTTTTCAATAGGGGCTTGCCCGTCATTCAACGTGGCAAGGGTCGGCAGCGCCGACCGGCCGTTCAGTAGGGAATTGTATCCGCTACTGAACGGGTAATGAACCCGCCGCCTATAGATGTGGGGGGACATCTTGGCTAAGTTATAATATTCATATGTGTAAAACTTTCTGTCGTCAGTCGATAGAAACTATATGAATCTCACTAAGTTTTCTGCTTGTCTTTGCCGCTAAGATAATCATATAAGAACTCACGGTCAGCTTGGGTAAGCTTATCAAAGTCAATCATATCAGGACGTTTTTCAAGAGTTGTGATAAGCGACTGGTCATGCCTCCACTTGTCAATATTCGCATGATGACCTGACAAAAGAATCCCGGGAACCTTTCTGTCATGCCACACCTCCGGACGAGTATACTGCGGATATTCGAGAAGCCCGCTGTAGTGACTCTCGTCCTGATAGCAGTTTGGGCTTGACAATACCCCGTCGAGCATTCTCGCAACGGCGTCTACTATGCACAAGGCAGGAAGCTCCCCGCCGGTAAGTACAAAATCACCTATTGATATTTCCTCATCTACTATTTCTTCAATGATTCTGTTATCAATTCCTTCATAATGCCCACATAATAAAAATATGCTGTTCAGCTCAGAAAGTTCCTTTGCCCTCTCCTGGGTGAAAGGTCTGCCCTGAGGAGAAACATATATAACGTGGGGCTTAAAGCCCTCTGTTACTGCTTTGAAGCATCGATAAACAGGCTCCGGCTGCATAAGCATACCTTTCTGCTCGCTGTACGGCGTGTCGTCAACTCTCCTGTGCTTATCCAGGGTATAATCACGGATATTATGACATCTTACCTCAAACAGCCCTTTATCCCTTGCTCTGCCTATAATGCTTTCCGACAGATAAGCCTCGCACATCTCAGGGAACAAGGTAGCTATATCAAACCTCATCGAACAACCCCTCCAGCGGTCTTATAAGCATTTTCCCGCCCTCTAAGTCAATGCTGTCTATAACGTCGGGTATCGCAGGAATATAATACTCCTTTGAATCCGCCGACTTTATCTCGTACACATCGTTTGCTCCTGTCTGAAGCACGTCCGTAATACTGCCGTAAGCTTCCTTGCTGTCAGCGTTTAAAACCTCCAGACCTATAAGATCCTGAAAGAAATAGAAACCGTCTTCAAGCTCCACGTCATTTCTGTCCATGAAAAGAAGCTTATTACGCATAGCTTGTCCTTCTTCGACAGAATCTATACCTTTTATTTTCATTATCGCCGTATTTTTCTGAATACGGCATCTTTCAATTTCATATTTCTTTTTTCCGTCCTTAGAATAAAGCCTGTCAAATTCACATATAAACTCAGGCTCATTGCACCACGGCTCTACCTTAACATCCCCTTTAAGCCCATGAACGGAAACTATTTTACCTATCTCTAAGTATCTTTTCATTAATTCTTTCCTCACTAAAATATATTAGTCTTTCCCTGCAAGTATTCCTTGATACGAATTTCTTCTGACCAACTCTTTGTCTATTTCATTCATAACGCAAAACTTTTTCAGGCTCCACAAAGGAGAAACCAGATTCTCTTTAACGCCGTCGCCGGTAACTCTTTCTATAACAATCTCTTCAGGAATTCTCTCGATCTGATCGCAGACAATCTTAACATACTCTCCCATCTCAAGCTCTTTTACTTCGCCCTTTAAAAACTGCTCATGTATTTTCGTTCCTTTTATTATATAAAGAAGATGTATTTTAACTGCGTGCGGATAAAGCTTTCCTACCGTCCTTGCGGTGTTTAACATCATATCTCTTGTTTCACCGGGAAGCCCGTTTATTATGTGAATACAAACGTCAATTCCACGCTCTTTGAGCAAATTATAACCCGTCAGAAAATCATTAAAGGTATGACAACGGTTTATTCTTTCCGCCGTGCGGTCATAAACAGTCTGAAGCCCCAACTCAACCTCTAGATCGGTCTTTATTGAAATGTCATAAAGCATATCTGCAATATCAGCGTCTATGCAGTCCGCTCTGGTAGATATGTTTATTCCCACTGCGTCCTTGAAATTTATTGCTCTTTCAAAAAGCTCCCTTTGAACCTCAATCGGAGCATAGGTATTCGTTCCTGCCTGAAAATAGGGAATACACTTTGCGTTCTCCCATTTATTAAAAAGAGCGCTTCTTATCTCCTCGTATTGCTCTTCAATATTGTGACCGGGATTTCCTGCGAAATCTCCGCTCATCCTGCCCGAACAATAGGTACAGCCGCCCACGCCCTTTGTTCCGTCCCTGTTCGGGCAGCCGAAATTGACGTTCAGCGGCACTTTGAACACCTTTGTTCCGTACTTATGCCTGAGATAATAATTATAAGTATGATATCTCTTATTATCGTCCGAATATTTAAAATACATACTCATAGTCCGTGTTATCCGATTCCTCTGTAATCGGCTCAGAGGAAGTAGTTGTTGCAGCGGTAGTTGTCTGTACAGTCGATTCGGTTGCCTGAGTAGTCGTGCCCTTAAACGACCACGTAGTACCCGTGAAAGCGGTTGTCGTCACGGAAGTTGTTTTCTTTGTTGTTTTCTTAGTTGTCGTCTTTTTGGTTTTTGTTGTAGTTGTAAGCTGACCGGGTCCTACAAACAAAGTGCCTGTGAGCTTCTTTGTTGTATTCGTAGTTTTTCCCGTATATTGCGTCGTTGTAGAAGGCTCCGTAGCCTTAGTGGTCAGCGTTACTACAAACGGGTCTTCATAGGTCTTAACCCCTATAATCTTTCCTGTATCCGAATCAACAAAGTTCTTTTCATCATTATAGCTGCTGAAGCCGTAAGCATACGAAAAACAACTGTTAGCGTCAAGCAAAAGCTGCTTGCCGGGAAGCCTTTTCAAATAGTTTTTTGAAAGCCTCTTTGTGAACTTTCCGTTTGCAATGGTTTCATAAGAAATCTTATTGTTTTTTTCTATATATTCTCCTGTGTTTCTCAAAAGCGCAAAAGACAATCCCATAAGCATTATCGCAACGAACAAGACCGCAAAATTGATGAAATTATATTCCCCGATAAGAGCGTCTTTACCGGCCTTGCGCATGACAATATCCCCGTGCGATATATCAGTCTTTTCCTCAGAAGGAACAGAAAGCTGAGAATTATCGGGATAAACGGCATTCTGAAAATCATAATCATCAGGCCTCTTATCAGCTTGTTGATTACGATTATTCTCCGCCGGAACACTTTTTGTTTTTTTTCTTTTTTTCTTGCTCATCAAAACTTATCCTTTAAAATAAAACTATTATGCTAAAATGCTTGCCGCTGTAGACATAACAAGCAGCAGACATAAACAGACAGTCTGAGATATTCTCAAAACAGCGTAGTTTCTTTCGCTCTTGCCGCCGAACTCATACAGTCTTTTTTTAAGCATATTCTTAAAGCCCGGAAAGATAATAAACAAACCTATAACTATCAGATACAAATACGCAAGCGTTTTGTTTTTCATATTAACGCTCCAGAAATAGTCGGTGTTAATTCCGAACAAAGCCTTAAACCAGCTTAAAAAGCTTTCAATGTCCGAGAAATACGCTATAGCCGAACCCATGAAAACGGCAAGCAGAGTGTAAATCCTGCCTATTATTTTCGGGAGCTTATCCAAAGCGTTTTTCAAAAACAGCTTTTCAATTATAATAAGCAGTGCGAAGTATATTCCGAATATCAAAAAGTGCTGGCTGAAGCCGTACCACAATCCTATCAGAACCCCCGAAAGCAAAACTCCCGCTATATATTTTGTTGCGTTCTTTTTGAACGGCGCTACCAAAAAGTCATCAAAAAATTCAATAAGAAGCTTATTGAATCCTTTGACAATACCCGTTACATATCCGTTCAGACGAACCGGCGAGAAATTCTCCTTATATGTAAAGCCGTTTAATATACCCAGTCCCATAGCCATATCGGTATAACCCGTGAAAATGAAAAACACATAGCATATAAAAGCCAGCATACCCATCCACGCTCCAAACGGAGTAAGCTCGTTCAGATTCAATCCCGCCGCTTTAATTTTGCTGAAAGCTGTCGACAGTATCATTACCTTGGCAAAACCTATTATAAAACGGTTAAGTCCGTCGTTTAGATTCTGACCTGTGATATTTCTCCGCCTTATCTGCATTGAAACATCACCGTATCTCACAATAGGACCGACTATCATAAAATGATAATTAACCATGTATACCAAAAGGCAGAAGATATTCTTTTCAGGTTTTATTCTCTTTTTATAAACATCTCCGACATATGAAATCCCTTTGATTGTGTAAAAGGCTATGCAAATCGGAATCAGCTTTTTGGAAAACGTCAGAGATTCAAACCCTAAATTTCTGAAAACAGAGTTCCAGCAAAAAACGATATAAAAAGCCGAGTTCATTATAACGGACGATGCAAACCCCAAGCTCCTTATCAGCTTTGTCCTTCCGAAGCCTGCAGCAAGCCCGAATAAATAATCAAAAATAACAGTTAAAAAAAGAAGCAATATTATAATTGGTTTTCCGAAGGTAAAAAATACGATTGATGTTAAAACGAGTATAAGATTTTTATACTCCGTGCTTCTGTCAAGAAACGTTATCAGTACGGTCAAGGGCAGAAAAGCATATATAAATATAAGATCTGAATATAACAAACCGCATACTCCTTAAAACATTTTATATGGAATTTATTTTAACATAAATCGCTTTCTTTATCAAGGCGAATTTTATTAACAAAATTTCGGAATAAAAAAACCGATTCGGAAAAAGTCAACCGATTCGGTTTTCAATTAATATCAAATTATCTAATTACACCGCCGCCTAAAACTATATCTCCGTCATACAATACCCCTGCCTGACCGGGAGTTATCGCTCTCTGAGGCTCGTCAAACAAGACATGAACATTTTTATCGCCATTTGGCGTTACAACCGCCCACTGCTCCGGCTGACGATAACGAATCTTAACTCTGCACCTAAACCTTTTCTCAGGGGCTTTGCCGGATATCCAGTTAAAATCCTTCAAATATGCTTCCCTGCCGTAAAGCTCGCCTTCTCTGCCGAGAACAACAGTATTATTATCGGCGCAAATTTTACACACATACATCGGCTCGGAAAATGACAAGCCAAGCTTCCGCCTTTGTCCTACAGTGTAATGAATAATTCCCATGTGTGTTCCCAAAATGTTACCCGACGCATCCGTGAAATTGCCTTTCTTAAAGCTCTCGCCGGTTCTTTTTTCTATAACGCCTGCGTAATCTCCGTCAGGAACAAAACAAATGTCCTGACTGTCCGGCTTATGAGCGTTAGAAAACCCGCTGTTCTCGGCAATTTTACGCGTCTGTGATTTTTTCAGTCCGCCTAAAGGGAAAAGCGTTCGTGAAAGCTGTTCCTGCGTCATTGAATAAAGAACATAGCTTTGATCCTTTGCTTCGTCTACTGCCTTTTTTAGAAGAAAACCGTCATTAGTGCGTTCTATACGGGCGTAGTGACCTGTAGCTATGAAATCGCACTCAAGAACCCTGGCGCGTTCATAAAGCTTTTCAAATTTCATACAACGGTTGCAGTCTATGCACGGGTTCGGAGTTATTCCCGATTTATAGCTTTTTATAAATTTATCTATTACCTTTTCCTCAAAATCATAAGTGAAATTAAAAACATAATACGGCATATCAAGCTTATAGGCTGCGCTTCTGGCGTCGTCTACATCTTTAACAGAACAACAGGTATTCTGCCGGCCGCCCGAATCCTCGCCGTTATAAAGCTTCATTGTACAGCCTATACACTCATACCCCTCATCATATAAAATTTTTGCGGCAACGCTTGAATCCACACCGCCGCTCATTGCAATCAATACTTTCATTTCACTTCTCCGTAAAGGAACATTTTCTTGTTTTATAATATCACATAAATTCATACATTGTCAATAGAACCTATATGATAACTTGTATTGAAAACGTAAAAGACGTTCCATAAAGAAACGTCTTTTACTGATATATAGAATTAATTTACTTTTTTATATAATCCGAAAGCCATGCGCTGGCAATATCAAGAGCTTCATAAAGACTTGTTTTTTCAGCGGTTTTATTTACCCTTTCATTAGGCGGAAGACTTTCGTCCGTTGCCATTCTGAAAATTCTTACCTTGTTTGCAACGTCCAGACCGCCGATATTTTCAGTCGAAAGTATCTGAATCATAACAACATAAGCGTCATTCATGTTCCCGTAATATATTTCTCTTCCCTTTCGCACGAGCGGCAGTCCTTTATAAGTAAAAAAGTCGCATTTTTTTGTTGCCATTTTTGTTTCCCTCCCTTTCTGTTCGTAAGACTTATTATAGCAAACCTTCAATGTGAAAATTGTCTGATTTTTAGTCTTTGAATTAAATTTAAAAATCCGTATTAATTTCTTGACCTTCTATTGCAAGCTCCATATTCGACAAAAGCTTTTTAACATAAGAGCTTTCAATTCTATAGCTTGTTTTCCCGTTCAGCTTGACAATAGTTCTTCTGTTTGTGTCCTTAAAGAACTTTAGAACGTCCTTATTTCCGTCGTTTCTGTTTATGCTTATTGTAAGGTAACATTCTGTTTCAGGCTCTGTGAAATATACTTCGGTAGTCGGACATTGTAAAAGGTACTGATACCAACCTTTCCAAGCTTCAACGTCTAAGTCCTCTCCGTTCAGCTTAACAGATTCCAGCTTCATAGTCGGCTCTTCGTCCTCATCATTCTCATCATCCTCATCATCCTCAGCGTCAGGATCTACTATAGATCTCAGCTTGAAAACTGTTTTTTCTTCACCGTCGTCAACCGTAACCGACTTCAAATCGGTAGCGGCGTTATAGGTCATAAGGCTTGATATGAAATCCGACGGTTTAACTCCCACCCAAGGCAGGCTGTCGGCTGAAACCTTGAAAACAACATCCTTACCGCTTACGCCGTCCAAATAAGCGTAATAATATTCAACCTCCGACGTATCCTTGCCGTCAGAATCCTTTGCATAAACAGGATCGCCTACAGACAAAGTGTATGTACCGTCGCTTGTATAAAGAGCGACTTTAGTTATCGGATCATCGATTCCGTATTTCTTGAAATCCTTTTTACCCGGATGCGCTTTCACTGCCGCAGACGCTGTCAGCCCCCACATACCGTGAGTTATTTCTGTAGAGTTGGTAGCGTCAAGATATGCATAAATCGGTTCTGTCATAACCTGTGCAGACGACATATAGCTTACCCGTTCTTCGGGATTTTCCAGAACAATATTGTAGTCCAGACCCTTGTCTGATATAACTTCTTTTATATAATCGGGGTAATCATCATCGCTTTCAGGCGATTCAAGCATAGTCAAAGAAATAAAATCTTCCTTTGTATAGAAAAAATAAGACAGATTGCCCGAAGAAACCGTATAAACTGTGTTATCGCCCTTTTCACATAAATAATAATCGCTGTTGTTCGGCGACATATCGCCTATTAAAAACGTCTTTTTTGTGTTGTTATCATCCGTGAATTGAATAGTAAACTCAACGCTCGGATCAGACAAACCGTACTTGCTCAAGTCGGACGCTTCTTCTTCAATTATATCCGTAGCTGAAAGACACGCTGCTATTGACGCAAATCCGGAATAAACTGTATTCGACTGATCAATTCCGCTAAGAGCTTCAATTTCCCACTCATCGCTTTTAACCTGATCAATCCTAAAACTGTCGTTTTCATTTTTAACCTTTATCATCTTGACATAAGAATTGTCAAGATCATCTGCTATATTGCCGATAAGAGAGATAGTTTCCTCACTGTCGGCAACGCTTGAAGACGTTTCTTCTGAGTTTTCGTCATTATTTGCAGTTAAATTAAGAACCAAAAGCGTAACACCCAGACAAACGATTACCACGGCGCAGATTATAATACCTTTCACCTTAGAATTCATATTTTATTCTTTCGCCTTCCGTTAAGGAACGCTCCTCCCTTCCGACTTTTTCAATAAGGGCTTGCCCGTCATTCAATGCGGCAAGGATCGGCATTGCCGACCGGCCGTTCAGTAGGGGATTGTATCCCGCTACTGAACGGGTAATGGAACCCGCCGCCTATAAAGGCGGGGGACATCTTGCCTAAGTTATATTAAAATAACTTAAAGAATTTTATTATCTGTTCTTTCTTCTTATCCAAACCACAATTCCTATCGCCAAAACAATAACAGGAATTATAACTATAAACACCCATTCGAGAACCCTTATCTGAATATTTGTAAGGTCAAACAAGCTGCCCTCAACCGTTTTAGGCTCGATGGTTATATCCGCTGATTTTCCGGTCACGCCGTTCACAAGACTTAAAATCCATTGTCTGTTCAGATACTGCGTCATCTGCAAAACCGTATCGTCAAGAAAATATTCCGAACCCAGCGCAATGAGGTTGCTGTAATTCGTTTCATCGTCAACAAAAACCGCCTTTGAACCAACCGCCGCAGTGATAATTACTCCGCTTGTCAGCTCGTTCTGATCTTCATCCATTGTGTAGCCTGTATCAGAAGTCTGAATATAAGCCTCGCAGGTTTTCATTTCCTTGTCGCTTAGCTCAATATCTATAGGCTTTGTATAGATATTGGTAAACAATCTCAGCGAATCGTCCTTGAGGTCGTCCATGAAGCTGTCGTTTGCCATCTCCATAAACACATAGCCGTTGCTGGCGTTGCTTCCGCTTGAATCATATACAAACTCATCTCTGAAGCTTATTCCGTATTCCTCTAAAAGCTCATCGATATTCGGAGTTTTCGGCTGCTGAACGCTTTCAATGTAGAGAAGATTCTTCTTCATATTTCCGCCGTTATCCATAAAAGCAGATACCTTTTCCACCTCAGCGTCGGTATAATCCACGCCGGGAGCGCCCATAACTATAAGATCGCTATCCTCAGGTATATCCTCAGTTGTAATATCTATGCTGTCTACATTATATCCGTTCGCCTTTAAAAGAGTTTGGAAATAATCAAGCGACGTCAGCTCGCTTCTTCCCGTCAGGAACGTAACCGTCTTTGGGTCTGCGTCAGTCACTCTTAATATTGCAGAAGCAAACGCCTGCTCTGCACAGTTGCTCTCAATTCCCGTTGAATAGGACTGAATAGCTGTCATTCCGCCGTAATATTCTATGAAAGTTTCAATAGTCGCTCCCATATTAGACTGGAAGGATTCTTCAAAATCAGACGAAAAGCTTACCAGATCCTCCGGGTGAACTACAGTCGTTCTCTCATGGTTCTCTCCTGCTTCAACTATTATGTCGTATTCCGAAAGACTGTCCTCATACTCTGACGTAATTTCCGGATTGGACATAAGGTCAACATATTCTATGTCAATATTCTTATTGCTCTTTGCGATGTTTTTCAAAATTTCATTCGACTGGCGTATATACTTAGAGGTTGAGATAAAATCATCCTCCTCCGACAAAACGGTGATCTTGATTTTCTTATCAACCTTTTTTATGTAATCCAAAGTTTCATCGGACACAGTATATGAATTGTCGGACGTCATATCTATGGTGAGCGGAAACCTGTCGAATATGCTTGTTGCAACTATATTCACAAGTACCAGCACGGCGACAAAAACAACCGTCAGAACCGTTGCCATAGTACCGTGCTTTAGTTTTTTGTGATTCTTGGCTTCTTTCGTCTTTTTATCTTTTTTAGTTTTTTTCTTTTTTTCACTTTTATCGTCTGAAGCTTCTGACTCAGAATTCTCAGTCAAGGTTTCTTCCGCAGAATTTTCACTCAAAGCTTCTTCATTTATGTTTTCATCTGAAGCTTCGTCTGTTTCAAGTGCTTCAGACCTTTCTTCAGCCTCATCGGCGGTCAGGTCTTTTATTTCTTTATCGTCATGATTATTCATTTCACTGCCCCCCTTTAAGCCCAACGGCGTTTTTCAAGCACCCTTACAGTAAAGAACAGGAATGCCACGGTAACGCTTATGAAATATAATGCGCTCGATAAATCAAATTGTCCGTATGTAAAGCCGATATACCTCTCTAAGAAACATATTTTACTCAGTATTGTCTGAATAAATTCGATAGGTATAAAGCTTCCGATAACCGACAAAAGGCTCATCAAGCCTATTGACGCTAAGCTGATAACAGCCGAAACTACTTGGTTTTCGGTCAGACTTGAGGCGAATATTCCTATCGAGATACAAGCCGCTCCCAAAAGAAGCAGACCCACAATGTTTCCGAATATAGTTATCCAGTCGGGTTTAGAAAACGCCGAAACCACTACGGAAAAGACAAGAGTTATTGCCACGCCCATCATATAAACAAGGAAAGACGCTAAAAATTTTCCGCCAACAATGCCCGAAAGATTAACGGGAGAGGTCAAAAGAACCTGATCGGTTTTCTGCCTTTTGTCCTCTGAAAGAGTTCTCATAGTAAGTATCGGAATCAGAATTACTAAAATAAGCAGCAGCCACAGAAAAAACTGCGTAAGCTCTGCTGTTCCGTATCCCTGCACCTCGCCCGAAGAGCCTGTCGAACCCTTTGCGATAGATGTTACCGAATAATCAATACCTGCCAATGCAAAGAAGATTGCAAGAAAAATATATCCTATAGGCGTTGTAAAATAGGAAACAAACTCTCTTCTGAATATTGCTTTCATTATCTTATACCTCCGTAATTCTTCACTGCCGGTATATTTTCTCCGACGGTTAGCTTTAAGAATATATCCTCAAGCGACATATCAGATGTCTTAAGTTCCATTATGTACCAGTTTCTCTCCGCTACTCTCTTGAACAGCTCACGACGCAAATCTACGCCCTCCTCGGAATCTATCAATACCTTGCAGAATTCATCGGAATCCTTTGAGGTTATTTCAGCATTCTTAATCCCCGCTATAGAGCTTACAACCTTTACAACTTCGTCCTCAGGACCGTCAATTTTAACCTGAATCTTATTGCTGTTTTCAAGATTTTTAGAAAGGTTTTCCTCGGTATCGTCGGCAACAATCTTTCCCTGATTAATTACAACTATCTTGTTGCAAACAGCCTGAACCTCCGAAAGAATATGCGAGGAAAGAATAACCGTATGATTTTTCCCCAGTCTTTTTATAAGGGTTCTTATCTCAATAATCTGATTCGGGTCAAGACCTACTGTCGGTTCGTCCAGAATCAAAACGTTCGGGTTGCCCACAAGAGCCTGAGCCAAGCCCACTCTCTGCTTATATCCCTTAGAAAGATTCTTTATAACCCTGTTATATACATTATCAATCTTCACAAGCTGACAAATGTCCTTAAGATGAGTGTTCCTCGGCAGCTTGCATTTTTTTAGATCATATACAAAGCAAAGGTATTCCTTAACTGTCATATCCACATAAAGCGGCGGCTGCTCGGGAAGATAACCTATCTTCTGCTTCGCCTTGACAGGGTTTTCAAGAATATCGATTCCGTCAATCAGAGCAACTCCGTCGGTTGATGAAAGATACCCCGTAAGAATATTCATTGTCGTTGATTTTCCCGCTCCGTTAGGACCCAAAAAACCCAGAATTTCGCCGTTTTCCGCCTTAAAAGAAATATTGTCGACAGCTTTTTTGTCACCGAAATGCTTTGAAAGATTTTTAACTTCAATCATTCGGAGATAGCCTCCTTACATTTTTTATTTGAACCGTCATCAGTTTAACAGCTTATTGTGATAGTTATATGAAAGTCAGGACAATTTTTCAATTGCTTCCTTAACTCTCTTTACAGACTCATCCTTGCCTAATATAACGCAAAGCTCGACTCCGCCGCCCGGTGTGAATGATTTTCCCGAAACAGCAACTCTCAAAGGCCAGAAAACCATACCGTTTTTAACCTCCATTTTCTTGACAAGCTCAACTACCTTATTATAAATTACTTCCTGACTCCAGTCAGCTTCGTCGATGCTTTCAAGAACAGGAAGAACCTCTTTTAATGCGGTAAGAGAATTTTCCTCATTTGTTTTCATCTTCTTATGACAATAAAGAGAGTTGTCATAATCCGGCATTTTATCAATAAAATCTATCTGTTCGGGAATATCGGTGAAAAGCTCCGTCCTCGGCTGTAAAAGCTCCGCCACCCGACGAAGCTCAACGTCCTCGCGTTTAATTGCCTGCTTTAAATAAGGCATAGCACGGCTTTCAAATTCCTCAACAGACATTTTCCTTATATATTCGCCGTTTATAGCTTTAAGCTTCATAGCGTCAAAGATAGCGGGCGACTTTGAAAGTCCCGAAACGTCAAATTCGTCGATAAGCTCGCTCAGCGTAAAGATTTCTCTTTCACCCTTAGGCGCCCATCCCAGCAAGGCTATATAATTGATTATCGCCTCTGTCAGATAGCCCTGCTTAATGAGATCCTGATATGAAGCGTCGCCGTCACGCTTTGCAAGCTTGTGCTGCTTGTCCTTCATTATATGTTCAACATGAATATACTTAGGCACTTCCCAACCGAAAGCTTCATAAAGAAGGTTATATTTCGGGGTTGAGGAAAGATACTCGTTACCTCTGACAATATGGGTTATACCCATCAGATGGTCGTCCACAACATTAGCAAAATTATATGTCGGGTAGCCGTCGCTTTTTAGAAGTATCTGATCGTCAAGAGTAGAGTTCGGAGTTGTTATATCTCCGTAAAGCTCATCGTGAAAGGTCGTTTCGCCCTCTGTAGGTATCTTCTGACGGATAACGTAAGGGACGCCCGCTTCAAGCTTTTCTTTGATTTCCTCTTCACTTAAATTTCTGCAATGCCTGTCATACATTGGCATTACGCCGCTTGCCTCCTGAACCGCTTTAAGCTCGTCCAGACGCTCTTTATCGCAAAAGCAGTAATAAGCTTCTCCTTTTTCAACAAGCTCTAAAGCATAGTCCTTATACATTCCCATTCTCTCCGACTGTATATAAGGACCGAAATCTCCGCCTACGTCGGGGCCCTCGTCCCAGTTCAGCCCGCATTCTTTAAGCGTACTATAAATAACCTCGGTTGCGCCGTCGACTAGTCTTTCCCTGTCCGTATCCTCAATTCTTAAAATAAAATCTCCGCCGTTCTTTTTCGCAATAATATAAGTAAAAAGAGCGGTTCTTAAGTTCCCGATGTGCATATATCCCGTTGGACTGGGTGCAAATCTTGTTCTAACCTTGTTCATTTTATTTCCTCCTGTTTTTTGTATAAAATGCACAGAGATGCAAATTAATTTCTTCAATTACTTATCCGGTTCAAATCAAAATATTCTTTTGCCTTTGCTATATCCTGATGAACCTGCTTTTTCAGAATATCAAAGCTTTCAAACTTCTTCTCGGGTCTTAAAAAATCCAAAAGCTCGACCTTTACTGTACTGCCGTACATATCTCCTCTGAAATCAATTATATTTGTTTCTATAAGAGGAACGCTCCTAACCTCAACAGTCGGCTTTATACCAATATTTGAAACGCTTGGTTTCCACTTTCCGTCTATCAACGTTCTTGTAACATAAACCCCGAACTTCGGTATAACCTGACCCTTTGAAATTTCCTGATTTATCGTCGGAAAATCAAGAGTTCTGCCTAATTCATTACCGTGAAGCACCGGAAGCTTATAATAGTAGTTATATCCGAGCATTTCATTCGCCTGCTTTATTTCACCGTTTCTTATACATTCTCTTATTTCTGTGGAGCTTATCTTCCTGCCGTTTAATTTCTCCTGACTTACAATAACCGTCCTTATTCCGAATTTATAACCTAATGTCTTAAGCTTATCTATGTCGCCCAAAGCCTCTTTGCCGAAGCGGAAATCCTCTCCGCATACCACCGCCGCCGCATTAAGCCTTTTGTGCAAAACCTGCTCGACAAATTGATAAGGCGTCAGGTTTTTCATTTCATCAAATTCCGGAGAAAATAAATAATCTGCTCCCATTTTTTCAAAATGCTCTTTTTTAATTTCGTCGGAAAGAAGCGCCTCAACAAAACCGCCTTTACCCTTAGTTGTAACGGTATCGGTTTTGAACGTAAAAAGCACAAATTCAAGACCCTGACGTTTCATTTCCGCAGCCGCCCTGATGACAGCCTGATGACCTCTGTGTATTCCGTCAAAAATCCCAAGAGAAACCACAGTTTTATTATTAAATACTTTTCCGCTTTTTGTAATATCTGAAATCATTTTATCCGTTCCCATAAGTTAAGCTTTGGCCTTTGTTCTAAAAGAAGTTTTTCAGTATTGCAAATTCATTTTTTTCCGTGCAAGACTTTGCAAGGCCTAAAAACTCATTATCGTTTCCGTATACCCTATATATTTTACCGCTCAAGGCGTTTACCTGTTCCGGCCTGAGCCTAACTCCGTTTTTATAAAGCCTTGTATATTCAGACTCCAGCTTTATTTTTTCATATTTTTCAAAAACGCCGTCTATAGGGTAAACTGCGTCCTCAATCCCTTTACCTGAATCAATCATGGCCTGAATTTCATCAAGCGTGCGGCTTTGTGATATATCATATCCGCTTGATGAAGTTCTCTCAAGTGAAGTCAGAACGCCGCCCGTTTTCAGCACTTCGCCTAAATCATGAATTATAGTTCTTATATATGTTCCCTTTGAACAGCAGATTTTCAAAACGCCCGTCTGCTCCTCTTCATCAAAGTTCAGAATATCACAACTTTCGACTGTGATTTTTCTGGGCTTGCGCTCAACCGACTTACCCTTACGGGCAAGCTCATAAAGCCTTTTCCCTCCGACAGAAACAGCGGAATACATAGGCGGAAGCTGTTCAATCAAGCCGATGAACCCTTTTAATTTATTATCGAGTTCATCAAGCGTTACATAAGATTTTTCCTCAAAAACAATCTTTCCTGTTATGTCCTGCGTGTCGGTTTTCATACCCAGCTTAAAGCCGGCTATATAGCTTTTCTCATCAATAGGAAGTATATCGCAAGCCTTTGTTGCTTTTCCGAGGAACACAGGCAGAACGCCTGTCGCCATAGGATCCAAAGTACCTGCGTGACCGATTTTCTTCATATGAAGCATACCCCTGAGCTTAGCTATAACGTCAAAGGAAGTAAACCCTTTCGGTTTATTTACCACAATAATTCCATTCAAATCTTTATCCATAACTCAAGCAAAAAAATCTGACGCTCGGTCAATAATCTTTTTCATTACCTCATCGTATGTTCCGATAATCTGACAGCCTGCCGCACGAAGGTGACCTCCGCCTCCGAAGCTTTGACAAAACGCACAGGCGTCGTGTTTTTCGGTTGTTCTGACCGAAAGCTTGTAAACGTTTTCTCCTTTTTCCTTAATGGTAATTCCCATCTCCACTCCCTCAACTGTCAAAGGAATGGCGGCAAGCTCTTCAAACTCGGCGGCTTCAACGCCGCTGTTGTCGATGAGTGACTTCGGAACAAGCTCAACAGCGCATCTGCCGTTAAAATAAAACTTAAGGTTGCTCATAACCTCCTGCTCGACTTTTATGACGTTTTTAGGCTTTACATCAAACATCATACGGTTAATATATGAAAAATTAATATCATAAGATATAAGCTCGGAAGCTATAAGGTGCGTTTTGGGCGAAACGCTTTCAAATTTGAAACAGCCCGTATCGGTTACGATACCTAAATAAAGACATGACGCTATCAGTTTAGTTATCGGTCTGTTCATAAGCTTTATAAGCTCATAAATTATCTCGCAGGCAGCAGCTGCATCGGAATCAATATAAGAAAACTCGGCATATTTCTTATTGGTAATATGGTGGTCAATGCAAAGGTCAATTTTTCCGTCCTTCTTATATTCGTTCAAATTATCTCCCAGCAAGGTCAGATCGGCAATATCAACCGCTATAACGCACTTTTCCTCAAAATCCATAGGCTCATAGTCCGGATACATAAACTGCTTATACCTCACGGGAAAAGGCTCGCTATTAATAACGTTCGCTTTCTTTCCCATACCTCTGAGCAGTTCGCACAAAGCAAAGCCGCAGCCTAACGTATCTCCGTCAGGGTTTTTATGAGTGAGGATAGTTACATTATCGCACTCGCTGCTTTCCAAAAAATATTTTATCTCTGATAAATTCACCTTTTTCAACTCTCCTTTACGGGAATTAACCGAAGCTTAAACTGAAATCATTATTTGTCCTCTTCGGTAAATTCTGAATCATCCGGGCTGTCCTTAGAAACGTCCTTCAGAATTTTATTGATTTTCATTGAATGTTCTGTTGAGTCATCAGCGATAAACTCAAGGTCGGGACATTTTCTGAGCCGGAGAACATTTGAAATTTCTCTCTTTAAAAGTCCCGACGCAGACTCAAAGCCCTTAACTGTTTCCTTAGCCTTTTCATAACCCTCATAGGACGAAACATAAACCTTGCAGTAAGAGCAGTCGTTTGAAACATCGCACCTGATAACGGTAATCATTCCGCCGCAGTTTATTCTCGGATCCTTTAAATCTTTAATTTTACCTGAAATAATTCTTCTTATATCCTCAGATAATCTTCTCGGTTTAAATCCAGCCAATTTTAAATCTCCTTAAAGCTATTAATCTCTGTACTCTTCCATATAAAAGGCTTCCAAAATATCTCCCTCTTTAATATCGGAAAAATTCTCAAGAGTTATACCGCATTCGTATCCCTCGGCAACCTCTTTGACGTCGTCTTTAAATCTCTTTAAGCCGGACATCTTATCCTCAGCTATAACGATACCGTCACGGACAACTCTGATTTCGTTGTTCCTGCCGACCTTTCCGCTGAGAACATAGCTTCCCGCTACCTGACCGACGTTTGAAATCTTATAAACCTGCCTTACTTCAACACGGGCAGCTTCAACCTCACGGTATTTAGGAGCGAGCATACCTTTCATGGCGTCCTCTATTTCTTCAATAGCGTCGTAAATAATTCTGTAAAGACGTATATCTATTCCGTCACGCTCTGCGCTTTCTTTAGCTATCGGATCAGGACGTACGTTGAAACCGACTATTATTGCATTTGAAGCCGCCGCTAACATAACATCGCCCTCGGAAACCGCTCCTACAGCTCCGTGAATGACCTTAACTCTTACCTCATCGTTAGAAATTTTCTCAAGCGACTGCTTAACTGCCTCGACAGAACCCTGAACGTCCGCCTTAACTATAATAGGAAGCTCTTTTCTCTCGCCCTCTGTAATCTGGCTGAACAGATTTTCAAGAGTAACCTTCTGATACTGACCGAATATCTCTTCCTTTGCCTTTTGCTTTCTCTCCTCCGCCAGCTCTCTTGCAAGCCTTTCATCGGCAACGACATTAAATGCTTCTCCTGCGTCGGGAACTTCGTTAAGACCCGTTATTTCCACAGGAGTTGACGGACCTGCTGAATTAATCTCCTCTCCCTTGTCGTTTCTCATAGTTCTTACTCGTCCGACAGCCGTGCCTGCGATAATTATATCGCCTGCTTTAAGCGTACCGTTCTGAACGAGAATTGTTGCGACAGGACCTCTTCCCTTGTCAAGCTTAGCTTCAATGACCGTTCCTTTTCCGAGTCTGTTCGGGTTAGCCTTAAGCTCCTTAACCTCTGAAACGAGCAATATGCTTTCTAAAAGCTCGTTAATACCCATACCTGTCAGTGCTGAAACAGGAACGCAGATAACATCTCCGCCCCATTCCTCGCAGACAAGCTCGTATTCTGTCAGAGCCTGTTTTATTCTTTCAGGGTCAGCTCCCTCTTTATCCATTTTATTTATTGCAACTATAATTGAAACCCCGGCCGCCTTTGCGTGGTTGATAGCTTCAACCGTCTGCGGCATAATGCCGTCGTCTGCGGCAACTACTAAAATTGCGATATCGGTAGCCTGCGCTCCTCTAAGACGCATAGCTGTAAAAGCCTCATGTCCCGGAGTATCCAGGAAGGTTATAGGCTTATCGCCGCACATAACCTGATATGCTCCGATATGCTGTGTGATTCCTCCTGCTTCGGAAGCCGTAACGTTGGCGTTTCTTATCTTATCAAGAATAGACGTTTTACCGTGGTCAACGTGTCCCATAACGACAACGACAGGACATCTCTCAACCAAATCCTCTTCACTGTCCTCGACATCATCGATAAGACGCTCCTCAATAGTGACGTGAACCTCCTTCTCGACCTTTGCTCCGAGCTCTTCCGCAACAAGCGAAGCGGTATCAAAGTCAACGACTTCGTTGATAGACGCCATGATTCCGAGTCCCATAAGCTTCTTTATAACCTCGGCAGCAACTACTTTCAGTCTTGAAGCAAGCTCTGAAACGGTAATCTCATCCGGAATAGAAATCTTAAGCTGCTGCTTTCTCGCTCTTTCAAGCTCCAAGCGCTTAAGCTTCTGCGCTTCCGTTTCAACCTTGTTTGATTTATGCTGCTTTCTGTATTGCTGAGATTTCTGCTTGATTTTCTGCTTTTTTGTATAGTTATCTCTGCCCCTTCCCGGTCTTGAATCGGCAAGAGTATCATATTTTTCGTTGTATTTATCAAGGTTTACATAACTGCCCCTTGTATCGATAGTCTTAGTCCTTGAATTTGCATTATCATCCTTTGAAACGGTAACTCCTTCGTCAGAAGAACTTTTTGCAACAAGCTTTTGCTTAGTGCCGTGAACCTGCTTTTTAGGCGGAGTCTTTTTCTTCTGCTGAATCGGCTTGGGAGTATCCTTTTTCTTCTCAGGCTGAGCCTTTTTGACCGTTTCATTCTTTTTTACCGCAGACTTAGCTCCCTTATCCGACTTAGCCGCCTGTTTATTTGACGGTTTGTTCTCTGCTTTCTTTTCAGGCTTCTTCGCCGTTTTTTTAGGCTTAGGCTTTTCTTCCTTTTTCTCTTGCCGGGTTTTGTTGCTTGAGAAATATTCGTCGAAGCTTTCCACCTGATTTTTTTGCGTGAAATACTCAAACACATACGTTGTTTCTTCAGTAGTAAGAGAAGAAGCAGTTTTTTTCGGATCTGAGGATATATTTTTAAGACATTCAATCACCTTAGCTGAAGACACCTTCAAATCCTTTGCCAGTTCTGAAAGTTTATAATTCTTTATCATAGGCATAAATAACCTCCTTAAACGTTAAACATATCGTTATCGATTTCTATTTCTTCCATATAAGTCCTTGCTTTTTTCATAAAACCGCTGTCGTTAACGGATATTATCCCGACTTTTTTCCCAAGCTCCGCTCCGACGGAGCTCATATCAATGCCGAGAGAAAAAAGCGGCACATTTTCGCACATACAGACAAACTTGATTTCCTTCAGGCTTTTGGAAGAAATATCTGTCGCTGTACAAATCCCTTTTGAAATTCCGCTTTTACAAGCGTCCTTGCACATATCCATACCGATAGAAAGCTTTCCCGCTTTCCTCGCAATGGTCAAAAGCCCCATTATTTTATTCATCTGCAAACTCTCTTTCCATCCCGTCGTATATCTCGTCTGAAATCTGACATGAAAAGCTTCTTTCAAGCTTTCTGAACTTTCTGGCCTTTTGCAGACATTTTAAATCCCTGCATATATAAGCTCCCCGTCCTGATTTCTTTCCGGTCAAATCGAGTGAAATTTCACCCTCCTTTGACTTAACAATGCGTATAAGCTCTTTTTTAGGCTTTATTTCACCGCAGCCTATGCACATTCTCATAGGGATTTTCTTTGCTTTCATAAAAATATCTTCCTTTCAATAAGGGCTTGCTCGTCATTCAACGCAGCAAGGGCCGGCAATGCCGACTGAGTAATTGAACCCGCCGCCTATAGAGCGGGGGACATATTTCCTAAGTTATAACCGCTTATTGATTTAATCTATCTGTATAGGATTTTCAGGTCCAATATCGATTTTATATCCGGTAAGCTTTGCGGCAAGCTTAGCGTTCTGTCCTCTGTTTCCTATTGCCAGCGAAAGCTGATTGTCAGGCACTATAACCTCGCAGGCTTTTGAACCGTCGTCGGCAAGGATAACCTTAATTACACTGGACGGAGCTAATGCTGCGGCTATAAACTCAGCGTCGTTTTCACTGTATGGAATCAAATCAATCTTTTCTCCGTTTAATTCGTTTACAATAGCTGATATTCTTGATCTTCTCGGCCCTATGCAAGCGCCTATAGGGTCGACGTTCTCATCCTTGGACCATACGGCGACCTTGCTTCTCGAGCCTGCTTCCCTTGAAATGGACATTATCTCAACAGTTCCGTCATAAACCTCGGGAACTTCAAGCTCGAACAGCCTTTTTACCAAATCCTTGTGCGTTCTTGAAATCCTTACCGTGGGACGTCTGTCCGGGTTTACGATACCTACAACGTAAACCTTTATTATATCTCCCTCGCGCAGAACTTCTCCGGGAATCTGCTCATTTTTAACCAAATAAACCTCGTTGCCGTCAATAGTTAAAACGGCGTTGCCTGTTTCAGGCTCAACCTTCTGAACGGTCGCTGAAACACATTCATGCTCCTTCCCCTGATACTGTTCAAGAAGACGTTCTCTTTCAATTTCTTTAATATCTTGCTTAATTGAATGCTTTGCTAACTGAGCGGCCACTCTTTTTAATTTTGCAGGATTAAGCTTAATGCTGACACGTGAACCGATTTTAGCCCTCTTTGAAATCTCAAGAGCGTCCTCAAGGCTTATCTCATTCGCCTCGTCCTCAACCTCTTCAACAACTGTTTTGTTGATTTTCAAATTAAGTCTGTTCTTTTCCAAATCAATTTTAACTTCAATATTTTCCTCTTTGGTGTTAGGATAATCTTTTCTCACCGCTTTGAAAATACCCTGTTCAATTTTTTCAATCAATGTTTCCGTTTCTATACCGTTTTCTTTTTCCAATAATGAAAGCGCCTCAAAAAATTCCTTATTCATTTTTTTCTTTTTCCTCCTTATATATCAATGTCGAATAAATCTTCATCATCGTTAAGCTTTACAAACGCACATTCAGATAATGAAACAACATCATCTTTATCAGTACCGTCAAAGCGAACTGTAATATCCGGCTTGGAGAAGCCTTTCAGCAGCCCGACAGCTTCCTTTTCGCCGTTTCTGGCTCTTATAAATCTTATTCTGATTCTCTCGCCTTTAAACCTTTCAAAGTGTTCGGGCTTTCTCAGCTCTCTGCCCAGCCCGGGACCTGAAGTCTCAAATATATACGACTGAGAAATGGGATCCTTTTCGTCAAGAAGCTTGTTGAATGGTCTTGAAAAATTCTCGCAGTCGTCGATATTTATACCGCCGTCCTTGTCGATAAATAATCTCAAATACCAGGATGCGCCTTCCTTTTCAAATTTAACATCCCAAAGCTCAAGCCCCAACTCCTCACAAAGAGGCAAAGCAAGCTCTTTTATAATCTGAACGGTGGAACCTGATTTTTTGTTGCCCATATACTCCCTCCATAGCTAAAATGCATTGCAAAAATCAAAAATACTTAACAAAGACGAAAGACCGGAAGTCAAATTTCCAGTCTTTCAATAAAACTATTGTAATTATTATACCACTATTATTTATAAATTGCAAGTGTTTTTCTAATCTTTTCTATTGTTTTGATAAATATTTTCTTTAACACAAAACCTATCAGATAAAATCCTTAAGCATATAATTTGCCCTTTTATAAATATCACTCTCGTCTTCATCTATAAAATAAATTCCGTCACGGTAGAGAATTTTCCCCGCGCACATGGTCAGCTTCACATTCTGTTTTGAACCGCTGAACACAAGATTTTTCACTATGTTATGAATCGGCTGCATATTAGGCTTCTTCAAATCTATCACAATCATATCCGCCTGCTTGCCCTCGGCAATTTTATCACAGTCGTCAAGTCCCATGGCTTGTGCCGAGCCTGCCGTAGCCATATACAAAACCTTATCGGCGGGGCACACTGACGCATCCATGTGTTTAAGCTTCTGAAGCCCTGTTATAAGATACATTTCCCTGAACATATCAAGAGCGTTGTTGGAAGCAGCTCCGTCAGTTCCCACAGCGACATTGATTCCCTCGCCAAGCATCTGAGTTATATCGGCAATTCCGCTTGCGAGCTTTGTATTAGAACCTGCGTTGGTTATCGCCCAAAGACCCTTATCCTTAAAAATATTTATATCGTTATCGCTTAAATAAACACAGTGAAAGCCTCCGCCTCCGTATTCGTAAGCGCCCAAAGAGTCGAAAAGCTCCGTAGGTGTTTTACCGTACCGCTTTATACACTCGTCCGTTTCAAGCTTTGTTTCACTGTTGTGCGAATAAAACGGCTCTTTGTATTTCTGACAAAGCTTCGCTATGCCTTTTATTGTTTCAAGCTTGGTTGTGTATTCGGCATGACAGCCGAACTTATATGAAATCAGCGGAGAAATTTCATTGAACTTCAAATAGTCCTGCTCGTCCTGTTCGGGGCTTCCCCCGAAATCGTTGGTCGAAGAGCATATAACCGTCCTGAAGCCTGCGTCAATATTCGCCTTAACGTAGCTGTCAAGCTTAAAATACATATCGAACGACGCAGTTATTCCGCTTGAAAGATACTCCAAAACCGCAAGCTTTGTGAAAGTATATATATGCTCCTCTTTAAGCTTTGCCTCCATAGGGAAAACCTGTTTATTCAGCCAATCCTGCAAAGGCATATCGTCGGCATAAGACCGCAGAAAAGTCATAGCGGAATGAGTGTGCGCATTTTTAAAACTCGGCATGAGAAGATTTCCGTCCAAATCAATCTGCGTGTCGAAATCCGATTTATGCAAATCCTCCGCCGAAGGCTTTCCTACAAATGAAATTTTATCTTCACTTACCCAAACCTCTCCGTCGGTTATTTCAAATCCGCCGTCTAAGGTAAGGATTTTACCGTTATAAAACCTTGTCATAACAAGTCTTCTCCATTCTTATTTTGCGTTCAGATAATCGGATATGTTTTCAATGCACTCGGTAAGGAGCTTCTGAAACACGGGAGCGGCTTTATCTGCGGTTTCCTGAACCTCTTTATGCGTAAGGGGAGTTTTACTTATCCCTGCCGCCAAGTTTGAAACACATGATATTCCGCATACTTTCATTCCCATGTGATTGGCGGCGATGGCCTCGCAGGCAGTGCTCATTCCGACTGCGTCCGCACCCAGAGCTTTAAACGCTCTTATCTCGGCAGGGGATTCATACTGAGGTCCGGTCGTTTGAAGATAAACGCCCTCTTTGACCTCTGTATTCAAATCATAAGCCGATTTTTTTATAACCTCAATCAGCTCCCTGCTGTAAATCTCACTCATATCGGGAAAACGAACGCCAAGCTCGTCAATGTTCTCCCCAATAAGCGGACTCTTCACAAAAGATGAAATCTGATCGGTAATAATCATAAAATCACCGCAGCGAAAGCCGCCGTTGATTCCGCCCGAAGCATTTGTCAGAAACAAAACCTTTGCGCCGAGCATACCCATAAGCCGAACGGGCAAAACCACGTCTGAAATATTATATCCCTCGTAATAATGCACCCTGCCCTGCATAATAACGGTTTTCACCCGGTTAATTTCAGCGAAAACAAACTGACCCTTATGGCCCGGAACGGTTGACACCGGAAAATCCTTTATTTCAGAATAAGGAACAGTAAGCTTCACTTCAACGCCCGGACTGTCGGCATATCCGCCAAGCCCCGAACCCAAAACAAGACCTATTTCCGGAATGAAATCAGTCTTCTGACGAATACAATTACAGCAGCCTTTCAGCTTATCATATACATTTCCCATAACTCTTCTCCTTGTAATAAGTATAAATAATTTATCTGAGAATTTCAAGACGTTTTATTCAGCGTTTTTCTTGGGCAGAATGGCGATAATTTCTGTTCCCTCGCCGAGTTTGCTGTTTACCTTTATGCTTCCGCCGTGCTCAAGAACTATGTGCTTGACTATAGAAAGCCCCAGACCGGTTCCGCCAGTTTGTTTGGAACGTGATTTATCCACCCGGTAAAACCTTTCAAAAATTCGTTCGGTATGCTCTTGTGAAATTCCTATTCCGTTATCCTTTACCGAAACGCTGATCTCCTCTCCTTTGTCCTCAACCGTCACCCAAACGCTTCCCCCTCGGTTATTATACTTTACCGCATTATCCATGAGATTGAAAAACAGCTCGCTCATGTGAGTTGAATTACCCTCCATATAAGCGTCTTTTCCGCCGATATAAATATTCACCTCATGGTTGTCCGCTTTGTACTGCAAAACGTCGGCTGTTTCCTTTGCTATCTCATAAAGATTTAGCTTCTCAGTTTCTTTTACCGCATTTTCTTCAATCTCCGAAAGCCTTATTATGTCGTTGATAAGCTGAAGAAGTCTTTCGCTTTCTCTGTAAATTGTTCCTCCGTACTTTTTAATATCCTCCGCATTTGTTATGATGCCTTTTTCAATCATTTCACCGAAGCCCTTAATAGTTGTAAGCGGTGTTTTAAGCTCATGGGAAACATTAGATGAAAATTCCCGTCTTATTATTTCATTTTTAACTTTAGTGGTCACGTCCACTAAAAGAACAATCTTTCCGAACTGTTCGGTGTTAGATGATTTATTCACAAATACCCTTAAGCTTCTGCCGTCGATATCCACTACTCCGTCGGACGAGTTCTTTTCACCTACCTCGGAAATGATTTTCAAAAGCTCGGGATTTCTGCTAAGCTCTAATATATTCTGATGTTCACTCAGCTCAAAATCCTTATTTAAAAAATTTACTGCGCTTTTGTTTACCGACAAAATTGTGTTCTTATCATCAAGAAGCATCATTCCTTCAACCATGTTATCAGTTATCAGAGTGAATCTCTGCTTTTCTCGCTTCAGACGTTTTATATACCTGGAAAGCCTTTCGGAAAGCCTTTCGATATTTTCCGCTATAGGCTTGAACTCCTCATATTCAACTTTTACCGTACCTTTGTTTTTTTCAAAGAGATTTATACTTGACACAAGATTTTTAACAGGTCTGACAAGTCCGTTTGACAGTCTGACAGAACAAACCGCCGAAATCAGAATGACTATTCCTATTATAAAAATCATCACGGGAATCAATCTGAACACAACCGAATACATACTTTTTATACTTCTTGAAAACCTCAGTACACCGTCGTTATATCTGACGGCATAATAATAGGTTTTCTCACCTATCGTGTCGGACATTCGGGTAATCGTTCCCGACCCATTAGAAAAGGCTTCTTTGATTTCCTGCCTTTCAATATGATTCCCCAGCGAAGATATATCGACATCGGAATCGTATTGCACCGTTCCGTCTGAATCAACGAAGGTCACACGCACGTCATATTCAAGGCTTTTATCTAAGCTTTTCTTTATATCATCCGGAGATTTGTTTTCAGAAGTCTGAAGCTTCGCTATATCTATAAGCTCCTGCTTTAAAATCTTAGAGTACATACTATGCCCAACTACAGACGTAACCGCTGTAAGCGTTATAATTACAGTAACGACTATAAACAGTATAGTTCGATAAATTTTTTTCTGCATAGTATCCTCCCGTTAAATTAAAAAAAGCACTGCAATTCTCAGATGCCCGATAATGCAACGCTTTGAAGCTTTCAATAATGGCTTGCCTTTCATTCAATAAGGGCTTGCCCGTCATTCAACGCGGCAAGGGTCGGCAGTGCCGACCAGTCGGTCAGTAGGGGATTGTATCCCGCTACTGACCGGGTAATGGAACCCGCTGCCTATAGAGGCGGGGACATCTTGCCTAAGTTATATTTTATAGCCCACGCCTCTGACAGTCTTTATCAAATCATTGCAGCCGGCGTTTTCAAGCTTGTGTCTTAGAGTTTTAATATGCATATCCACGGTTCTTGTTTCCCCTCCGAAATCATATCCCCAAACCTTTGACATAAGCTTATCTCTGTCAACGACAACGCTCTTATGCTTCATAAGATACATCAACAGCTCAAATTCCTTATAAGTTAAAGAAACCTCTTTATCCTGATACTTAACAATCCGCCTTGCGCTGTCAAGCTTAAGATTATCAATAATGATAACTTCGGAATCATAATCCTGACTGTTAGTTCTTCTAAGAACCGCTTTGATTCGTGAAAGAAGCTCCATAACGCCGAACGGCTTGGTTATATAATCGTCTGCTCCTGCCTCAAGCCCCGAAACCTTGTCAAGCTCGCTTGTCTTTGCCGTCAGCATAATAACAGGCAAATTACTCAGCCTTTCACTGTTTTTCAACCTGTTGAGTATTGAAAAGCCGTCCTCATCCGGCAGCATAACATCCAGCAAAACCAGTGAGGGAAGCTCGGTGTTAAGCTTATTGTAAAAGCTTTTTGCGTCTGCAAAGGACCTAACCTCATATCCTCCGGATTTCAATGCGCATGAAACAAGCTCTCTTATTCCATCGTCATCCTCTACGCAATAAATTATTGACACTGCGATCCCTTCTTTACGGTCAGTTAAGCCTTTTTCGGCAAAGTATATTTTTTCAAATACTGATCAACATAAGAGTCAAATTCCTCTCCTGAGGTTTTAACCGTTCTTAAATATTCATGCGTTTCAAAGTTATCGTCATCCACCTGAATCAGGCAAACAGCTATATTTGAGCAATGATCGGATACCCTTTCTAAGCTTGTGAGAAGGTCAATGTAGATAAAACCTGTTTCCATTGAACATATACCCTTCTGAAGCCTTTTTATATGCCTGCTTTTAAGCTTTGTGCGAAGCTGGTCTACTACCTCCTCAAGCGGCTCTACAAGATAAGCGCTGTATAAATCATTATCCCTGAAAGCCTTTATAGCCAGTCCGATTATCTCATTAATAGCTTTATACATAACCTCCAGTTCAGCCTGAGCTTTTTTACTGAACTGTATTTTCTTCTCATGAAGCTCTTTTGCAGAATTCAGAATATTTTTTGCATGGTCAGAAATCCTCTCAAAATCGCTTAGTGTGTGAAGTATAGTGGAAACCGTTCTTGATTCCTGCGTGCTTAACTCATGGCTAGAAAGCTTAACAAGATAGGTTCCTATGACGTCCTCATATTTATCAACGGCCTTTTCGGTTTCCGATATTTCCTGAGCCATACATTTATCCCAGTTTTTCATGAGCATTAACGCATTAATTATGTTCTGCCTTGCAAGCTCCGCCATTTTTATCGTCTGATTTTTACACTGAGCAACTGCAAATGCAGGAGTCGACATGAATCTTTCATCAATTACAGGACCTGAGCTGACTGCTGCGTCCTTATCGTTTTTATCTCTTATTAACAGATATGAAAGCTTCTCCAGACCGTTGATAAACGGAAAGAGTATAATAGTTGTAATCACCTTAAATAAAGTATGAATAATAGCAATATCCAAAGCGTCCACAACGTCGTTTGCAAATGAGAAATGAACAAAGGCGTTTATAGGATAATAAATTGCAACAAAAACCAGCGTACCTATGATATTAAAGGACAAGTGAATCGCCGCAACTCTTTTTGCATTTTTATTGGTTCCTATAGCAGAAATTGCAGCAGTAATGCAGGTTCCTATATTCTGTCCCAAAATAATAGGCAAAGCCGTGCCGAAATGAACTGCTCCCGTAGAAGAAAGCGCCTGCAAAATTCCAACCGAGGCCGATGAGGACTGAATAATTGCGGTTAAAACAGCGCCCGCTAAAATACCGAGGACAGGATTGTCAAACATAAGAAGAATGTTTGAAAACTCAGGCATATCCTTTAAAGGCTCAACTGCGCCGCTCATTATGTCCATTCCGTACATAAGCACGGTAAATCCAAGTAAAATCATTCCGATATACTTGTGCTTATCATCCTTCATAAATATATAAAAGATAATTCCTATAAGGGCGAGAATTGGAGTAAACGAAGACGGTTTGAGCATCTCAAGCCAAATTGTGCCGCCCTCTATCCCTGTCAAGGATAAAAGCCATGCGGTAACAGCAGTGCCTATATTAGCGCCCATTATTATTCCTATTGACTGTCTGAGCTTCATAATACCCGAATTAACAAAGCCGACAAGCATAACAGTAGTTGCAGAAGACGACTGTATAATAGCTGTAACGACAAAGCCCAGCAAAGCTCCCTTAAAAGGGTTTGACGTAAGCTTGTCAAAAAGCTTCTCAAGTTTTCCTCCTGCAAGCTTTTCCAGACCTGAACCCATTACGTTCATTCCGTATAAGAACAAAGCAAGCCCGCCTATAAGCGTTAAAACCGCAAAAATGTCCATATTTTTCTTCCTTTTCACTTTTAGATTCAAAGAGCTTTCCCCCGGCTC
The DNA here is from genome assembly GCA_964617585.1 of uncultured Ruminococcus sp. Lineage (GTDB taxonomy): Bacteria > Bacillota > Clostridia > Oscillospirales > Ruminococcaceae > UMGS1601. The sequence continues at coordinate 29,420 of CAZTXS010000001.1, read as the reverse complement.
TCAGAATCGTGGCAAAGCCACTGTAAAACCCAAAAATATTATACACTATATTATTTTATTTTACTAGTACCATTTAAGTAAAATTTAAGTAAAATATAAAAAAATATATTACAAATTATCTTTGTGTTCTTTAAATATATTTCCCATAGTTTGTTCAATAAGGGCTTGCCCGTCATTCAACGTGGCAAGGGTCGGCTTTGCCGACCGACCGTTCAGTAGGGGATTGTATCCCGCTACTGAACGGGTAATGGAACCCGCCGCCTATAGGAGGCGGGGGACATCTTGCCTTAGTTATATTAATTCTGAATTTCTGAAATAAAAGACGCTCTCAAAGGCATCTGTAAAACAAAAAACAGCCCCGGGAAAATCCCAAGGACTGTTATTTCATTTATACCAACTGAATAATTGCCATTTCAGCAGCGTCGCCGCGGCGAGATCCGATCTTAATAATTTGCGTATAACCGCCGTTACGCTCTGCATATTTAGGTGAAATTTCATCAAAAAGCTTCTTTGCTACGCTCTCTTTGGTAACGTACGAAAGAACCTGACGCTTATTGTGCAGTTCAGGAGTTTTACCGATAGTTATCATCTTTTCAGTCATAGCCTGAACTTCCTTAGCCCTTGATACAGTTGTTTCTATCTTACCGTTCTCCAGAAGATAAGTAACCATCGCTCTGAGCATTGCCTTTCTCTGGTCGCTTGTTCTTCCCAGTTTTCTTGAACCTGGCATGATATTCACTCCTTATATTATATTTCACACGAAATGATATTAATTGTTTTCCTCTGAGCTTAAGTCATATCCAAGGCTTTTGAGCTTTTCCTTAACTTCGTCAAAGGATTTCTTTCCTAAGTTTCTGACCTTCATCATTTCTTCTTCTGACCTTTCAAGCAGGTCGTTGACAGTATTTATTCCCGCTCTCTTCAAGCAGTTAAAAGAACGCACAGATAAGTCAAGTTCCTCAATGGTCATCTCAAGTACTTTTTCTTTTCCTTTGTCATCCTTTTCGACCATTATCTCAATAACGCTTGTTTCGTCAGAAAGGTCTACAAAAAGATTTAGGTGCTCGTTGAGGAGTTTGGCTGCTAATGATACAGCTTCCTTAGCCGAGATTGTTCCGTCTGTCCAAACCTCAAGAATAAGCTTATCATAATCAGTAATTTGTCCCACACGAGTATTTTCAACTGTGTAATTTACTTTTAATACCGGCGTATAAATACTATCGACAGCAATAACGCCAATAGGTGCATTAGGCATATAGCTCTTGTTCTTTTCGGCAGAAACATAACCGCGTCCTCTGTCGATAACAATTTCCATATAAAGCTTTGCGTCCTCGCCCAATGTTGCGATATGCATATCAGGAACAAGAATATCTACCTCAGAGTCGGTTTTGATGTCGCCTGCGGTAACCTCGCACTCGCCCTCCGCTTCAATATAGATAGTTTTCGGTCCTTCACCGTATAGCTTTGCTGTAAGTCCCTTGAGGTTAAGGATTATTTCTGTAACATCCTCCTTAACGCCCGGAACGGTTGATAACTCATGGTGTACCCCGTCAATCTTTACGGAATTGACAGCAACACCCGGTAATGAGGAGAGTAATACCCTTCTTAAGCTGTTGCCAAGGGTAATACCATAGCCGCGCTCCAGCGGTTCAAGAACAAATTTACCGTATGTTCCGTCGCCCTTTTGCTCTGCTATTTCAATTTCCGGCTTTTCAATTTTTTCAAGCATTTAAAACCCTCCTGTTCGTAATAACGAATTGTTTTAACGAATGATAAAGTTTTGTTATTATGACTTTAACCCAATAAGCTGGAGCCATAAACAAAAGCTTATTATTTTGAATATAACTCGACGATAAGATGCTCTTCAATCTCATAGTCAAGATCTTCTTTTTCAGGAGCTCTGACTACCTTTGCAGAAAGGGCGTTGTTATCCTTATCAAGCCATGCGGGAACGGTTCTTCCCTTTGTAGCTTCAACAATTTCCTTGAACTTAACGCTCTTCTTGCTGTTTTCTTTAAGAGAAATTACATCGCCGACCTTTACTCTGTAAGAAGGGATGTCAACTTTCTTTCCATTGACCTCAAAATGACCGTGAACAACAAGCTGTCTTGCTTCTCTTCTTGTCATTGAAAGACCCATTCTGAAAACAATGTTATCAAGCCTTGACTCAAGCATTGTCAATAGGTTAGTACCCGCTTGACCTTCCTGCTTTTCAGCCAATTCATAGTAGTGGTAGAATTGCTTTTCCAATACGCCGTAAATGAATTTGAGCTTTTGCTTTTCCTTTAATTGAAGTCCGTATTCCGATACTTTTCTTCTTGAGTTCTTATTTGGTTCTCTTTTGGTTTCTTTACCAACGCCCATAACCATAGGGCTGATTCCTAAAGATTTGCATCTCTTCAGGATCGGTTCTCTACTTACTGCCATAAGCTGTTACCTCCGTTTTTTAAGTTAATATCCAATCTTGATTATTGGACACTAAGCAAACTTTTAAACTTAGTTTCGATTAATTATACGCGTCTTCTCTTAGGAGGACGGCATCCGTTGTGAGGAATCGGGGTTACATCCTTGATAAGTCTAACCTCAAGCTCCTCTGTCTGAAGCGCCCTGATAGCGGCTTCACGTCCTGCTCCCGGTCCTTTTACATAAACTTCAACGGTTTTAAGTCCATGCTCCTTTGCAGCCTTAGCAGCCGTTTCAGCCGCCGTCTGAGCAGCGAACGGAGTTGATTTCTTTGAACCTCTGAAGCCAAGACCGCCGGCGCTTGCCCACGAAATAGCGTTTCCCTGAAGGTCTGTGATTGTAACTATCGTGTTATTGAAAGTAGACTGGATATGAACCTGTCCCTGTTCAATATTCTTTCTTTCGCGTCTGCGGCGAATAGGTTTCTTTTGAGCCATTGTTCATACCCTCCTTTACTTTTTCTTGTTAGCGATTGTCTTTACAGGACCCTTACGGGTTCTTGCATTGGTCTTTGTTCTCTGACCTCTTACAGGAAGTCCGCGACGATGGCGAAGTCCTCTGTAACAACCGATTTCTGTTAATCTCTTAATGTTTAATGCAACATTTCTTCTAAGGTCGCCTTCAACAGTAAGGTTCTTATCGATATAATCACGAATTTTAGCTTCGTCATCATCTGTTAAATCCTTAACTCTTGTATCAGGATTGATTCCTGTTGCCTTTAGAATTTTTGCTGCAGTTTTCTGACCGATTCCGTAGATATATGTGAGTCCGATTTCAACTCTCTTACTCTTCGGAAGGTCTATTCCAGCAATACGAGCCATTATTTAGCTGCACCTCCATTATTGATTCGTTAGCCTTGTCTTTGCTTATGCTTAGGATTCTCGCAGATAACCATTACTTTACCCTTACGCTTGATAACCTTGCATTTTTCGCATATCGGCTTAACTGAAGGTCTTACTTTCATGTGAATACCTCCTTGTAATGACGAAAGCCTAAAGTCTAAGCTTTCTTACGATTGCACCTGTGAGTTTGATTTACTTAGCTCTCCAGGTAATTCTTCCTTTTGTTAAATCATAAGGCGACATTTCAACCGTTACCTTATCTCCCGGAATTATACGAATGTAGTTAAGTCTGAGTTTTCCTGATACATGAGCGAGAATCTGATGTCCGTTTGCAAGCTCAACCTTAAACGTTGCGTTTGGCATAGCTTCCAGAACTTTACCTTCAACCTCGATTACATCTTCTTTTGACATAAATATACACCCTTCCTTCATAGGTTACGGTCAGACGAGCCCTTGGGTTGAGAACTCATTCAGCGCCTTTTTAAGTTTTTTGTTTGTTAAGGCTTCTATCGAAATCACTGTGTTGGTAGGTGAAATGTGCTTTATGTTTTTTCGCTTAGGCTTTTCAAGCTTACGCACTCTGCCGTCTGCGATATACACAAAGCCGTCGCTTATTCCTACTGCAACGTAAAAGGAATTTTTATCGCGGCCTGCGCAACTCCGTACAATAGAGCCAACCTTTATATCCACAACGCTTCCTCCTAATCGGTTTGAGTCAAAATGACCGCTCCGTTTTCGGTGATAGCGATTGTATGCTCAAAGTGAGCTGACAGCGAACCGTCCGTTGTTTTAACAGTCCAGTCGTTCGGCATAGTCATTACTTCATCAGTGCCTATATTAATCATAGGCTCTATTGCGATAACCATACCGGGCACTAACCTGAGCCCGTGTCCTTCTCTGCCAAAATTCGGCACTTCCGGATCCTCGTGGAGATTTTTCCCCACTCCGTGACCTACAAACTGTCTTACGATACTGTATCCGTTGTCCTCGTTATGCTTCTGAATTGCGTGACCGATATCACCGAGCCTTACGCCCGGTTTTGCCATTTTTATCGCAATGTAAAGGCTCTCCTCGGTCGATTTCATAAGCGCCTTTGCCTCTTCGGAAATTTCACCCACGGCAAAGGTTTTTGCACTGTCGCCGTGAAAGCCGTCAATATAAGCCCCCACATCGACAGAAACTATATCGCCGTTTTGAATCTTTCTTCCGTCGGGAATACCGTGTATTACCTCGTCGTTTACGGATATGCAAGCCGAAGCCGGAAATCCGCCGTATCCCAAAAATGACGGAACCGCCCCGTGCGAGGTAATAAACCTGTGAATAATCTTATCAAGCTCTTTCGTTGTCATTCCCGCATAAATAGATTCTCCGGCAATTTTTAATGCCCCGGCAGTTATTCTTCCTGCCTTTTTCATTTTTTCAATCTCTTTAGCAGATTTAATATTTAACATTTAATACGCCTCTATTGCAGCAAGCGTCAGTCTTGACGTTTCTGAAACCTCTTCCTGTCCTTCAACTGTTACAAGCTTTCCCTGCTTTTCATAATAACCCTTTAAAGGAGCTGTCTGCTCATGGTAAATCGCAAGTCTGTTATTAACCGTTTCAGGCTCGTCGTCCTTACGGATAACAGTCTTAGCGCCGCAGGCGTCGCATATTCCTTCAACCTTTGTAGGCTTAAAGTCGACATGATAAGAATTTCCGCAGCCCTCGCAGACCCTTCTGCCTGAAAGTCTTTGCTTGATTTTCTCATCGGGAACGTAGATTTCAACGACCTTGTCGATTGTAACGCCCATATTGTCAAGCGCTTCTGCCTGAGGAACTGTTCTCGGAAAACCGTCCAGTATAAAACCGTTTTTACAGTCGTCCTCAGATATTCTGTCCTTTAAAATTCCGATAACAACTTCATCGGGAACTAATTTTCCGCTGTCCATGAAGCTTTTTGCTTCCAGACCGCTTTCAGTTCCGTTTTTTACAGCTTCTCTAAGCATATTTCCGGTTGATATAGTCGGTATATTCAAAGCCTTGCAGATAACCTCCGCCTGCGTTCCTTTACCGGCGCCCGGAGCACCTAATAAAATCAGATTCATTGTTAATCACCATTCTGACAAAAACTGTCAGCCTTTAAATTTTATTCCAGGAATCCTTTGTGATGACGCATCATCATCTGTGATTCCAGTGTACGAACAGTTTCAAGTGCAACAGAAACAACGATCAGGATAGAAGTACCGCCCATAGCAATACTGCTTACTCCCGAGAACTTAGCAAAGAATATCGGGAAGATAGCGATAATTCCTAAGAATACAGCTCCCACCAGCGTAATCTTTGACAAAACTCTCTTAATAAACGTGCTTGTCGGTTTGCCCGGCCTGATACCGGGAATACCGCCGTTGTTCTGCCTTAAATTATTTGCAATTTCAATAGGGTTGTACTGCATTGAAACATAAAAATAGTTAAATCCAATAATCAGCAAGAAATAGATTACCGCATATACCAAGCTGTCATAGCTGAAATATTCAAGCAGGTAGTAATAGAAGTTCTGCCAAAAACCCGTCGGATCTGTAGGCTTTGCAATGAAAAGCTCAAGAGTTGACGGTAATGACATAAACGCCATTGCGAAGATAATTGGAAGAACGCCTGACATTGCAACCTTGATTGGAATGAAAGAGCTTTGTCCGCCGTACATCTTTCTTCCGACAACACGCTTAGCATACTGAATAGGAATTCTTCTCTCTGCATTATCCATAAAAATAATGAAACCTATCATCAGTACAAATATAACAATTACGATAGGTACAAGTACCATATACTTAACTTCGCCTGTTATTAGAAGCTGATACAGAGTGTAAACCGCAGAAGGTCCTCTTGCTACGATACCTGCGAACAGAATCATTGAAATACCGTTGCCGATACCCTTCTCGTTAATTTCATCTCCAAGCCAAATAATGAGCGAAGCTCCTGCCGTGAAGCAAGCGATAATGATGATTTCCGAGAAAATCTTCTCCCATCCTGTTGTGTAAACCAAAGCCCCTGCCGAGTTCTTAAGAGTAAGATAATATGCCCAAGCTTGGAATACAGCGATTCCGAATGAAGTATATCTTGTAATCTTGTTGATTTTCTTTCTTCCTTCTTCGCCTTCCTTAGCGAGATTTTCAAGCGGAGGAATAGCGTATGTCAGAAGCTGAATGATAATCTGTGCATTGATATAAGGTGAAATCGACAATGCGAGCAAGGTAGCCTTTGAGAAGTTACCTCCGGAAAGAATGTTCAGATAGCTGAAAAAGTTTCCGCTGTTTGCAGTGTCATTAAACCATGAAGCCAATGCTGTTTGATCCAAAAATGGAACCGGTATTGTTCCGCCTATTCTGTAAATTATAATGATTAAAAGAGTGAAGAGTATTTTCTTCCTTAAATCAGTTACTTTCCAGGCATTTCTTATTGTCTCTAACACCCTACATCACCTCGGCCTTTCCGCCGGCTTTTTCTATTTTCTCCTTAGCGCTGGCAGAAAAAGCATTTGCTTTAACGATTAGGTTTTTAGTGAGCTCGCCGTTTCCGAGAATCTTTATAGCGTCATACTTGCCTTTTACAAGACCTGCCGCTTTAAGAATCTCAGCGTCAACTGTAATTCCGTCATTAAATCTCTCCAAATCAGAAACATTTAACGCAATAACCTTATCGGCGAATATATTATTGAATCCGCGTTTAGGGATTCTCTGAGTCAACGGCATCTGACCGCCCTCAAAGCCCGGTCTTACGCCGCCGCCTGAACGAGCCTTCTGACCCTTATGTCCCTTGCCGGCAGTTTTGCCCTGACCTGAACCATGTCCTCTTCCAATACGCTTAGCCTCTTTTTTCGAGCCTGCGTTTGGTGATAATTCGTGCAATTTCATTTATTACGCACCTCCTTGCATTACGCTTCGGTTACTTTAATAAGGTGACTAATTTTTTTAATCTTACCTTGTGTCTGTGCGTTATCAGGTTGAATTGTTTCCGCACCGATTTTTCTTAGACCAAGAGAATGAGCGGTAGCAATCTGGTCTTTCTTTGATGATATAAGACTTTTAACCAATGTTATTTTTACGTTTGCCATTGCTTTATTCCTCCTTAGCCTAAAATTTCTTTGACAGTTTTGCCTCTCTTAGCAGCAACTTCTTCTGCTGACCTGACTGAAGCCAAACCGTTTATCGTAGCTCTTACTACGTTACATGGGTTATTAGAACGAAGCGACTTTGTTCTAATGTCCTTGATTCCCGCCATTTCCACAACAGCTCTGACAGGTCCGCCTGCGATAACTCCCGTTCCGGGAGCAGCCGGCTTCATCAGAACTCTGCCCGCGCCGAATGCGCCGACAATTTCATGTGGAATAGTTGTTCCTCTAAGTGAAATCTTTATAAGGTTTTTCTTAGCGTCTTCAATTCCCTTGCGGATAGCGTCAGGAACCTCGGCGGACTTTCCTATACCAAAACCTACGATGCCGTTTCCGTCTCCGACAACAACTAGCGCCGAAAACTTCATAATACGGCCTCCCTTAACAGTTTTTGAAACTCTGTTAATGGAAACTACCTTTTCACTTAGTTCTAGTGTTGAAGCATCTATTAAAGCCAAAAGTATAACCTCCTTAAAAACTTAGGAACAAAGTGTATTATTTACTTTGTTCTGCACAAATGAATCCAAAACTCCTTAGAATTTCAGACCGCCCTCACGAGCTCCTTCAGCCAATTCCTTAACTCTTCCGTGATAAAGATAACCGCCTCTGTCGAATACAACATTTTCAATTTTCTTATCCAAAGCAGCCTTGGCAATAGCTTCGCCGACCTTTTTAGCAGCCTCTGTATTGCCGCCGTATCCGTCAAAACCCTTATCCAGACTTGACGCAGCAGCCAATGTAACGCCGTTTACGTCGTCGATAATTTGTGCATATATATGCTTTGAGGAGCGGAATACACTTAGACGAGGACACTCAGGTGTTCCTGCAACCTTGTTGCGGACTCTCTGATGCCTTTTAATTCTGGCCTGAGCTCTATCAATCTTTTTAACCATAGTGTGTACACTCCCTTATTAAGATTTTGCAGCCTTACCGGCTTTACCTTCCTTGCGGATAACTCTTTCGTCTTCATAACGAATTCCCTTACCCTTATAAGGCTCCGGCGGACGCTTTTCACGGATTTCGCAAGCGAACTGACCAACCGCTTGTTTATCCGGTCCCGATACAACTATCGTGTTAGGATTTGTAACATCAATCTTAACCTCGTCAGTTTCGGAAACTATAACCTGATGTGAGAAACCTAAATTCATAACTAGGTCTTTGCCCTGCTTAGCGGCTCTGTATCCGACGCCCTCGATTACAAGCGTCTTTGAATAACCGTTTGTAACGCCCTCAACCATGTTTGAAATAAGCGTTCTGGTCAAGCCGTGAAGCGACTTGTGCATCTTGTCCTCTGAAGGACGATTTACTTTGATTTCGTTATTCTCAAGGGTAATAATCATATCCTTGTGAAATGTTTTTTCTAATGTTCCCTTTGCACCCTTAACAGTGACTACATTACCATCGGCAATGTTTACATCTACTCCGGCAGGAACACTGATTGGCTTAATACCTATTCTTGACATATTGTGCGTCCTCCTTACCAGATAAATGCAAGAACTTCTCCGCCGACATTAAGCTCTCTTGCTTTCTTGTCTGTAACAACTCCCTTTGATGTTGAGATGATTGCTACTCCAAGACCTTTCATTACCTTAGGCATATCCTCGCAGCTTGAATAAATTCTCAAGCCCGGCTTTGATACTCTTCTAAGTCCTGAAATTACCGGTGTGTTGTTCTCGTCATATTTTAGAGTAATTCTAATGATACCCTGCTTTTCGTCTTCAATGAACTGAAAGCCTTTGATATATCCTTCGTCAACAAGGATCTGTGTAATAGCTTTCTTCATATTAGATGCAGGAATGTCAACTGTTGCGTGCTTCGCAGAACTTGCATTACGAATTCTGGTCAATAAATCAGCTATTGTATCAGTAATTTGCATTGCAGTTAACCTCCTTATAAATGAATCTTCTTTACCAACTTGCCTTTTTTACACCCGGGATCTGACCTTTGTGCGCCAATTCTCTGAAACAAATACGGCAGATACCGAATTTTCTCAGATAAGCGTGAGGTCTTCCACAGATTTTACATCTGTTGTAAGCACGAGTGGAATACTTTGGCTCTAACTGTTGCTTATTTTTCATAGCTTTCTTTGCCATAATAATTTCCTCCTCTTATCTTACTTATCAGCGAACGGAGCGCCCATCAATGATAACAGCTCCTTAGCTTCTTCATCAGTTTTTGCAGTAGTGATAAAGTTAATATCCATACCACGAACCTTGTCGATTTTATCATACTCAATTTCAGGGAAGATGAGCTGCTCTTTAACCCCTGTCGAGTAGTTTCCTCTTCCGTCGAATGAGTTAGGATTAATTCCTCTGAAGTCACGAACACGCGGGAAAGCTACGTTAAACAGCCTGTCGCAGAATTCGTACATTCTTTCAGCTCTCAATGTTACCTTAACGCCGATGATCTGTCCTTCTCTGAGCTTAAAGTTAGCAACGGACTTCTTAGCCTTGCAGATAATAGGCTTTTGACCTGTTATTGCAGCTAAGTCTGACATGATAGCGTCGACAACCTTTGAGTTGTCCTTGGCTTCACCGCAGCCGACGTTGATAACAACCTTATCAAGCTTAGGGATTTGCATAACGTTTTTGTAGCCGAATTTTTTCATCATAGCAGGAGCTACGCTGCTAACATACTCTTCTTTAAGTCTAGCCATCGTTTACTCCTCCTTAAAACTCTTCGCCGCAGTCAGCGTTTTTGCATATTCTTACTTTTGAGCCGTCGTCTAAAATCTTGTGACCGATACGAGTCGGTTTTCCGCATTTCGGACAAACAGCCTGAACCTTACAAGCGTACATAGCGGCTTCTGCCTTAACGATTCCGCCTGCCTGACCCTGTCTTCTGGGCTTAACGTGCTTTGTACACATATTTACGCCCTCGATAATAACCTTTGACTCCTTAGGAGATACTGCAAGTACCTTTCCCTTCTTGCCTCTGTCCTTCCCTGAAAGAACTATAACGGTGTCGCCGGTTTTGATGTGCATTTTATTCATTCTTAACCGCCCTCCGTTTATAATACTTCAGGAGCAAGTGATAATATCTTCATATAGTTCTTATCACGAAGCTCTCTGGCTACCGGTCCAAAGATACGGGTACCTCTTGGATTCTGATCTTCTTTTATAATTACAGCAGCGTTTTCATCGAAACGGATGTAGGTTCCATCCTCACGACGAAGACCCTTTGCTGAACGAACGATAACTGCTTTAACCACATCGCCTTTTTTAACAACGCCGCCCGGCGTTGCTTTTTTAACCGAAGCAACGACTACGTCGCCGATGTTTGCATATCTTCTGCGTGTTCCGCCTAAAACTCTGATACACATAAGCTCTTTAGCTCCGGTGTTATCAGCAACCTTTAGTGAAGTTTGCATTTGTATCACAGTGCGTTCCTCCTTTCAAACTTAAAAGGTCTAAATTAAGAGAATTTCTCTTTTTCAACCTACTTACTATTACTACTTAACTTGTTCAAGAACCTTAACTAAACGCCATCTCTTATCTTTTGAAAGAGGACGAGTTTCCATAACCTCAACCACATCTCCGATGTTGCAGACGTTATTTTCGTCATGAGCCTTCAGCTTCATTGTTCTGTTAATGATTTTCTTATAAAGCGGATGTTGTACCTTATCCTCGATAGCGACAACTATTGTCTTATCCATCTTGTTTGAAACAACTTTTCCGACTCTTGTTTTCCTAAGATTTCTTTCGCTCACAGTTAATCCTCCTCTTCATTATTGTACGCTGGACTCTTGCTTACGAATGAATGTCTTAACACGAGCAATATCTCTCTTAACTGCCTTCATTCTCAAAGGATTGTCAAGCTGATTGATAGCATGCTGAAAACGAAGGTTAAACAGCTCCTGCTTTAGTTCCGCTAGCTTTTCATTAAGCTCCTGCTCTGATAAATCTCTGATTTCACTTGCTTTCATTATTGCTCACCACCCGTTTCTTGAGTTTCTTTAGCTATAAATTTGCACTTGATCGGAAGCTTGTGTGAAGCAAGACGCATAGCCTCTCTTGCAATCTCTTCGCTTACGCCTTCGATCTCAAACATAACTCTTCCGGGCTTAACAACCGCTACCCAATATTCAGGAGCGCCCTTACCTTTACCCATACGAGTTTCCAAAGGTTTCTTGGTCACCGGCTTATCAGGGAAAATCTTAATCCAAACCTGTCCGCCACGCTTGATATATCTTGTCATAGCGATACGGGCTGATTCAATCTGATTTGAAGTTATCCATGCAGGCTCAAGAGCCTGTAAGCCGAATTCACCGTTTGTAACCTTATTTCCACGGAGCGCCTTACCTGTCATACGGCCTCTGTGCTGCTTACGATGTTTTACTCTCTTTGGAAGTAGCATTAGTCGTTACCTCCTTCTTTTTTATCATTCCTAGGCCTTGCTGCGGGACGGCGCCTTGATCGGTCGTCGCCGTTTGTTCTGCTGCGGCGTTTTCTGTCAGGTCTGTCCTTTGTTTCTCTCTTCTGAGTTTCAGGAACTTCGCCCTTCAAAACCTCACCGCGGTATATCCAAACCTTAACGCCGATTTTTCCGTAGGTTGTGTCTGCCTCAGCAAAACCGTAGTCAATGTCAGCTCTGATTGTCTGAAGCGGAATAGTACCCTCATGATAGCTTTCAGCTCTTGCGATTTCAGCGCCGCCCAAACGACCTGAACATCTTGTCTTGATACCCTTTGCTCCGAACTTCATTGCTCTTCCGATAGTCTGCTTCATAGCTCTTCTGAAAGAAATTCTGTTCTCAAGATCCAAAGCTATCTTTTCAGCAACAAGCTGTGCGTTTAAGTCAGGCTGTCTAACCTCAATAATATTGATTGCAACCGACTTGTTAATCATTTTTTCAATCTTTACTCGAAGCTTTTCGATTGTAGCTCCCTTTTGTCCGATTACCATTCCCGGCTTTGCGCAGTGAATGTGAATCTTAACCTTATCTGCAAATCTCTCAATCTCGATACGTGGAACACCTGCTGAATATAAAGTCTTTTTAATATAGCTTCTTACCTTATAATCTTCTACCAGTGTATCGCCGAAAGTTGATTTATTCGCAAACCAACGGGAATCCCAATCTTTAATCACTCCGACACGGAATCCATGTGGATTTACTTTCTGGCCCATAGTTTACCTCCTCTTTCAGCTTTATTCCTTTTCTTTCAGAACCAGAGTAACATGAGATGTTCTCTTTAAAATTCTGAAAGCTCTGCCTTGTGCTCTTGGCATAATTCTCTTCAAAGTTCTTCCCGGACACACAAAACACTCAGAAACATAGAGGTTATTCTTATCCATGTTGTGATTGTTTTCTGCGTTTGCAGCCGCCGACTTTAGAAGCTTTTCAAGATATTCACATGCAGCTTTCGGTGTGTTCTTCAATGTCGCCATGGCAACATTATAATCCTTTCCTCTGATCAGGTCGAGAACGATCTGAACCTTACGAGGAGCAATACGAGCGTCCCTTAGTATAGCTCTTGCTTCCATTTGAAATCCTCCCTTCGGCTACTACTTTCCGTTATTTGATAATTTTGAACCAGCGTGACCCTTATAGGTTCTTGTCGGTGCAAACTCTCCGAGCTTATGTCCTACCATATCTTCGGTTACATAAACAGGAACGTGCTTGCGTCCGTCATGAACTGCGAATGTGTGACCTACGAAATCAGGGAAAATCGTTGAAGCTCTGCTCCATGTTTTGAGAACCTTCTTTTCACCGGTTTCGTTCATGGCCTTTACTCTTTTCAGAAGAACCTCCTGCACGAAAGGTCCCTTTTTAACACTTCTGCCCATTATTCAGTTCTCCTTTCGTTATTTGCCGTTTCTGCGTTTTACGATAAACTTATCTGAACGATTGTGCTTAGCACGGGTCTTGTATCCGAGCGTTGGCTTACCCCAAGGAGATACAGGTCCCGGACGTCCGATAGGCGACTTACCTTCACCACCGCCGTGGGGGTGGTCGTTCGGGTTCATAACAGAACCGCGGACTGTAGGTCTCCAGCCCATGTGACGTTTTCTTCCTGCCTTACCGTAGTTTACGTTACTATGGTCAATGTTTGAAACCTGACCGATAGTAGCCATACAGTTCAGCGGAATATTTCTCATCTCGCCCGACGGAAGTCTTACTAACGCATATCCGTTTTCCTTACCCATGAGCTGAGCCATATTTCCTGCCGAACGAACAAGCTGTCCGCCCTTGCTTGGATAAAGCTCAATATTATGGATGAAAGTACCTACAGGAATGTTTTTCATTTCGAGCGCATTACCCGGCTTAATATCTGCATTATCTCCTGCGCATACCACATCGCCTACTGCCAAACCGTTAGGTGCGAGAATATATCTCTTTTCGCCGTCCTCATATTTAAGCAGTGCAATAAATGCTGAACGGTTCGGGTCATACTCGAGAGTCATAACCTCTGCGTTCATATCTTTCTTATCTCTTTTAAAGTCGATTATACGGTATTTTCTTCTTGCGCCGCCGCCTCTGTGACGAACGGTGATTCTGCCGTAGCTGTTTCTTCCGGAATTTTTCTTAACCGGCTGAAGCAGGCTTTTTTCCGGAGCAACCTTTGACAGGGAAGAATAATCAACAGTAGTCATTCCTCTTCTTCCCGGAGTCGTAGGCTTATAGCTCTTTATTGCCATTTTGAATTTCACTCCTTCTGAAGTTTGTTTTGCGGGAAAAGTTAAAAAATGAATTTCTCAGGCTTTTCCCATACATACGCTTTGCTGGGTGCAAAGCCTTTTGCCGAAGCTGTTATACTAAGTTGTTGAAGAACTCTATTGTCTTCTCTCCCTCGGCAAGTGTAACGATTGCTTTTTTCCATGAAGGAGTCATACCCTCATACATACCGACTCTCTTCTTGCGGCCTCTGCAATTAATTGTGTTTACCTTGACTACCTTAACTCCGAAAAGCTCTTCAACAGCCTTGGCAATTTCAAACTTATTTGCATTCTTAGCAACCTTAAAAGTATACTTGTTCATCTCCAGAGCTTCCATTGAAGCTTCTGTGATGATAGGTGTCAGAATAATGTCTTGAGCAGTTTTTTCCATTACGCATAAACCTCCTCAATCTTATCTACGGCATCCTTTACGACGATAAATTTATCATGATTGAGAATGTCGTAAACATTTAATGTGTTTACAAGCGCAGTTTTTACACCCGGAATGTTTGAAAGGCTCTTTATAACCTTTAAATCAACCTCGGGAAGAACCACAAGCGCTTTCCCTTGAACGTTAAGCGCTTTTAACATTTCAATCATTGTCTTTGTTCTGAACTCATCGCACTTGATTGCATCCAGAACGATAATGTCGTTATCTGCTGCCTTTGAAGAAAGAGCCGACTTCATAGCGAGCCTTTTTTCTTTCTTATTTAATGAATATCTGTAATCCCTGGGCTTCGGACCTAAAGCAACTCCGCCGTGAACCCACTGAGGAGCTCTTATAGAACCTTGTCTTGCATGACCTGTTCCTTTCTGACGCCATGGCTTTCTTCCGCCTCCTCTTACTTCCGTGCGGGTGAGTGTTGACTGAGTACCCTGCCTTTGATTAGCAAGGTAATTAACAACCATTGCGTGCATTATACCCATGTTAGGTTCGATCCCGAAAACCGAATCCTTAAGCTCAGCGGCGGCAACCTCTTTGCCTGTCATATCAAATACTGAAACCTTTGGCATAATTACTTCCTCCTTCCACTAAGCCTTCTTAACACAATCAACAACAGTTACCGTACCGTTCTTTGGTCCCGGAATTGCTCCCTTGATTGCGATAAGATTATTTTCTGCGTCAACCTTTACGATCTGAAGATTCTGAATAGTAACCTTTTCATTACCCATATGTCCGGGCATTCCCTTGCCCTTAAAGATTCTCGAGGGTGACGAACAAGCTCCCATAGAACCTGCGTGCCTGTGAACAGGGCCCGTACCGTGAGATTCTTTTAATCTTGCAAAGTTATGACGCTTAATTGTTCCTGCAAAGCCTTTACCCTTGCTTGTACCGCTGACGTCAACGACGTCGCCCTCAGCAAAGGTATCCGCTTTTACAATGTCGCCGACATTGACAGCTTCAATGTCGTCAAGTCTGAATTCCTTCAAAGTTCTCTTCAAAGCAACGTCAGCCTTTTTGAAATGTCCCTGTAAAGGCTTGTTAACTCTCTTTGCTCTTATGTCGCCGAAGCCAAGCTGAACAGCGTTATATCCGTCGTTTTCAACTGTCTTTTTCTGAACGACAACGCAAGGACCGGCCTCTACAACTGTTACAGGGATAAACTTTCCTGTTTCATCGAAAATCTGAGTCATACCGATTTTCCTACCGATGATTCCTTTTTGCATAATTTTTCCTCCTAATTGGTTATTGGTTGGGGCTTTTACTCCAACATGACCTGCGTGATTATTGTTTTGAAATCGTGCAACCTGCGATTTCCGTTGGAAATTACTTGATTTCCATTACAATATCTACACCTGCAGGAAGGTCAAGGTTCTGAAGAGCCGCCGTAGTTTCGTTCGTAGGTCTGAGTACATCGATTAGTCTTTTGTGAGTTCTCATTTCGAACTGCTCACGGCTATCCTTATACTTGTGAACCGCACGGAGAATCGTAATGATTTCCTTGTCGGTCGGAAGCGGGATAGGACCCGATACCTTTGCGCCCGAACGCTTAGCCGCTTCAACTATCTTTTCGGCTGCTGCGTCAACTACTGCGTGTTCATAGCCTTTGATTTTAATTCTGATTTTTTCATTGACTGCCACTTAAATCGCCTCCTAAAAAAATTCATAATGGGGGCAGAAAGCTCTTATGATGGTATAAAAGCTTATCTGTAAATTTACACTGTACCGTGTGTTCCGTGAAGGTCTTATAAAAAAAGCCGAAAAACTGACATTGTTTTTCGGTCGACATAACACAACGATAAGTATTTCTTTACGCCAAAAAGCAGTTAAACCTGCCATTCGCAAGAAGCATAAAGCACAATACCGTGTTCAGTATTACAGTCGCCCGGTTTAAAATCGGACATACTCCGCGGAAATTACCCGGCAGACAACCGGCAACCTTCCGTTTCAACGCATATCTGTTGCAGTCGCAGTGCGGGAATTAACCGCAATGCAAGATAAATTGTATCATTTATACTCTATAAAAGCAAGCAATTTGAAAAAATATCAGTGTAGAATT
The DNA here is from genome assembly GCA_964617585.1 of uncultured Ruminococcus sp. GTDB lineage: Bacteria > Bacillota > Clostridia > Oscillospirales > Ruminococcaceae > UMGS1601. The sequence continues at coordinate 12,811 of CAZTXS010000001.1, read as the reverse complement.
TTCGCACAAATTTGCTAACTTTTTTGTGAATATTGCACAAACACATTTTGTTGGGTAATCCTCGTCTGCCCGACCGCTAAATATAGTGGTATACGATGTAATACTAAACGATTTTTAATTTTTATCGGGAATTTTCACAGGGTTTTCAACCTTTTCAACGGAATTCTGCTTGGTTATTTCAACCTTATAAGAATGTTTTATCTCTTCTCCGTCATTGTCAACGACAGTTTCCTCCGTAAAATAAAGAAGCTTCTCGTCCTTGTCAAAATAAAAGCTTGCATAAAAGCCAGTAACCTCTCCCTCGTCGGAGGACGCTCCTATCTTATCGGGATCATAGCTGTGCTTAACGCAGGTGACGCCGTTTTCTTCGCTTACGGAAGAATCATTAATTGAGTTAGCTGAAAATATTATCAGCCCCTCGTCCGACTGTGGGTGCTTAGAGTCACGGTCATAGCACTGAAAGTCCTTATCGCCGCGCTGAGAAAATGTATATTCACCGTTTTCTAAAGTGTAGCTTTCATATCCGTTGTTATACTGAGCATAGCTTTCGTCAAGATAGCTTCCCTGATATGCGTAGGTGAGAACATCCTTTTCGTCATATTTGAAAACAAAGGTCTGTTCTATTTCATTTGTATCGATATTAGTCATAATAACTTCGGCGCTGTCAAGCTTTGCGTATTCTTCTCTGGCTTTCTCAACAAGCTCGCTTCCGGCAACATCTTTAACATTGCATCCCGACATAATAAACAATGCGCTTATAAAAACCCCTATATATAATAGTATATTTACAGTCCTTTTCATTAAAATTCCCACACCTTTCCGCACGATATTTCCACTCAAAAATAAAAGGCTGCCGGCATTTGAACAAAGCGGCAGCCCTGAACTTTCTATCTTCTTCTTGATCTGCTTCTTCTTATATCTCCGGCTTTCTTAAGCTCAGACATTTTCTCTTCGCTTGAAGCCTTGAACTTACTCAGCATATCCTCAAAATTGGCGTCGCCGCTGGTTTTCTGGACGAACCCATCGCTGTAAACCACGTCCTTATTAAAACTGTTATCCGGTGCGTTCGGCTTGCCTTGGGATTTAACGTTCTGACGTCCTCCCTGCTGATCGTTTTTAGGAGTTCTTGACTCAAAAGATCTTCTGAAGCCTTTGGAACGTGGACGAACCTCGGTTTGTTTAATAGACAAACTTATTTTCCCGTCATCATTAATCTTTATAACCTTAACCTTAACCTCGTCGCCTAATTTTAGAACGTCGTTAATATCATTAACAAACGAATTTGAAATTTCTGAAATATGTACCATTCCGTTTGTTTTGCCTTCAAATTCAACAAATGCCCCAAATTTTGTAATCCCTGTAACCTTACCTTCGTAAATCTTACCAATCTCGACCGCCATAAATTTTAAAAAATCCTCTCTTTAACGTATTTAACCTAATCTTGCGACATAAAAACGGCGTTCGTTCGGATAAGCATAGCCGTATCTTTCGATAGCAATTTTTTTCATATATTCGCTTTCATCCTCACCGCTGAGCAAGCGCGTATACTCGTCGTTTTCCTGTTTAGCAACAGTAATCTGCTCTTTAATGTCGGCAAGCGCCTTTTGCTGCTCGTTCAACTCCGCCTGCTGAGATATAACAATATATAACGAGTAAACTAAAAAAACTAAAATGGCAACTGTAGCTATCTTAGAAGCTAAAGATTTCTTTTTCTTCTGTTCGGAAAGCAATTCATTTAAGCTGTCTTTATTACTCGGCATTGTTAATCCCTCCTTGCAAAGTTAACCGATAACAACATGACCGTCTGCTATTTAAATTCATACTTCGGAATATTCAATAAGGGCTTGCCCGTCATTATAAGTTTTTTAAATATAAAACTGCAAAAACCGAATATTAATCTCATAACATGATACGGTCATAGTTATTTATCATCATTATACACTACATTTTTATTAACTTTCAAGCCTTTTTTTCTACTTTTCCTTCTTTTTATAAAAGATATGTAATTTTGAACAAATTTGCTCTTGAAATTTGTGTAAATTGGAATAAAAATTTTATTTCTGAGCAGCTTTTCTATCCTGTCATAGACTAATTTTATTCCAAAAGCCAGTCGTTTAGTTAAGCTTCCCACAGTCAGCAGGTATACCCCAAAGCCTATAATAATTCCTATAAGAGTAAACAGCCGTATCTGACCTCTTGCCATATCCGTTGAAAAAATAAAATACCAAAATCCGCAGAATAGTACGAACAGAAAATCCTCAATAAAAATCACTGCATTATTGTGACGTTTAACTATTCTGATAATTCTCAAAATATCAAACGTCGCTCCGAATAACGCTCCTATAACAAAAGAGAAAAGAAAAAGCTTGGTTTCATATCCAAGGCCGAAGATATAATCAGGCATAAAAATTCATCCGTTCCATATTAAATGAAGAGCATCGCCCCGTCAATCAGCAGCTTAGGGGCGCCCTCAAGATTTTCAGCAAGCAGATTAATTGCACTACTGAAAATAAAAATTAACCCGATGACCTAGAAGCATGGGATATAAGCCGCATCAATCATTGTTATTTAAATATCTTTCTTATCAGCCCGAAGCGCTGATTTTTATCTTTATCGCCGTATATCAACGCCCAAATATCTCCCTCAACAGAAAAATCCCCTGTTTCAACATTCATTTCATTAATATGAAGGTTCCTGCCTTTTATCATAAGCTCTCCCAGCTCGGTGAAAAGCAGCATCTGATTTTCATTAAAGCTGTCTACGTCCGTCACCCCCGATAAAAGCAGACGTTTTCTGTTTTCAAGAATTGCGTTGTGATTTTTCTTTCCGACCGATTCATTGATATTATTCATATATAAGCACCCTTTTCGTTTTTTAAGTCAGCCCGATACTATATATATTAAATAAAAACCGGCGTTATACCTTGTTATTTTCCGCAAAGAAAAAACGTTGTAATTTTACTTGAAATCTGATATAATTTTATTGGTAACGTGCGTACTTAAAGATGTACGGAAAGGAGGAAGTATTCCTTTCGGGGAATATAACGGTAAATATGAAAATTTCGAAAATTATAGCGCTCGCTGCAAGTCTTTGTCTTGCAAGCTCGCTGCTTTGCGGCTGCGGCGAAAGCAATGATGAAAAAGGAGCGGCCGACCCTGCTAATTATTATAACGGTCAGTCTGCCGATACCGGCTATGAATGGAGCAACGTCACTATTGTCGGCGGAGGATACGTTCCGGGCTTGGTTTATAATGAAAGCGAAGAAGGTCTTGTATATGCAAAAACAGACATAGGCGGAGCGTATAAATTCAACAGCGATAAAAACAAATGGGAATGTATAACCGACAGCTTCGGAGGCGATGACTGGGGCTATAACTGTATCGAGAGCATTGCAACCGATCCTGTTGAGCCTAACCGTGTTTACATATCCTGCGGAACGTCCTACTCAGGCAACGGATGTATTATGTATTCCTACGACTACGGAAAGAACTGGACAAAGGTAGATATGGGAAACATGACAATGGGCGGAAACGATTGGGGAAGAAACACCGGAGAACGCCTTTGCGTGGATCCTAACGACAACAGCAGAGTATACTATGCTTCCCACTCAAAGGGTTTGTTTGCGTCTGAGGATTATGGACAGACATGGAGTAATGTAGAGTCGTTCCCCACAACAGGCAGCTTCGGAGAGCAGGGCTACAGCTACGGAATTCTCTGGGTGACTATGGATAAATCAAGCTCGAAGAAGGGAGAAGCTACAAAAACTTTCTTCTGCGGCGTTGCAGATAAGGGTACGGAAAAGATATTCCGCACAGACGACGCAGGCAAGACGTGGGAAGCCATTACAAACGACTTCGCCGACAGCAACAAGAACATTCAGTATTTCCCTCAGCAGGGAAGAGTGTCGGACAACGGAAATCTTTATGTCACCTATTCGAATATGGTAACACAGGAGAAAAATCCTCCGCTGGGTCTTGTATGCAGATATAATATAGAAGAAAAGACTTGGACGGATATAACTCCGAATATCAAGGGAAACGGCTGGTGCGGACTGTCAGTGTGCAATAACGACACCTACAAAGGGGATATGATTGCAGTAACTACCATATGCCACTGGGGTTCGGAGGACAACGTATGCGTAAGCTTTGACGGAGGGGACACATGGAAAGGCTTATGGAATATAGAAACCGAAGAAAAGGAATACAACCTTGATATTTCAGAATCTCCATGGCTCGACTGGCAAGGTCAGCTAAAGCTTGGCTGGTGGACTTCGGGCGTTGCGATAAATCCTTTCAATCCTGATGAAATACTCTACGGAACGGGAGCTACTGTGTTCGGAACGGACAACGCAACAAAAATCGGTCGGGAAAAAATAAACATATCTGTTCGGGCTATGGGAATAGAGGAAACGGCTATATTTGACTTCTATGCACCTAAGGACTGCGGAGAGGACACCCCTGAGCTTTATTCTATCCTCGGCGACCTATACGGCTTCAGGCACGACGACGTAAATACCGCTCCGACAGAACATTGGGGCGTATACAGCTTCAAAGCGGAATCCTTAGCTGTGGCGGCGAACAATCCCGACATAGTGGTGAGAACGACAAAGGACTCGGCTTTTGAAAATTCTATATGCTATTCTACCGACGGAACAAAAACATGGCAGTTTGTAAAATCTATTCCCGACGATGTGGATATACACGAGGGCGGAACAGCTCAGCTTTCAGCGGACGGAAAAACCTTGTTCTGGTCGCCCGGAACAGTCAGCGTATACACCTACTACACAACCGATTGGGGAAAGACCTGGAAAACCTGCAAAGGAATTTCGACCAATGCTCAGATTATTCCCGATCAGGTAAATGCGGATAAAATTTACGCCGAAAGCGGCGGAACGCTCTATATATCGAAAAACAAAGGAAAAACCTTTGAAGAGTTTTATAATATTATGGTTTCCAACCCGGACATAATTGCAAATCCCGAAAAAGAGGGCGATCTCTGGATTGCTTCGGGGCTTGTTTTCCATATTGAAAACGCAGGCGAGGAAAATTGTGAAGCAATCGCTCCCTTTAGCGATATGCAAAGCCTTGACTGCTTAGGTCTTGGAAAAGGCGAAACTGAGGACGGTCCTCCGTCATTGTATATTATAGGAGAATGCAGCAATCAGGGAGAGGGCGTTTACCGCTCCACCGACGGAGGTGAAACGTGGAAACGAATCAACGATGACGTTCATAAATGGGGAAATGTAAACAGTAAAATTTCAGGCGATCCGAAAACCTTCGGACGGGTATACATTTCAACCAACGGACGGGGAATTATAATGGGCAACGTTGCAAAATAGTGTGTTCAATAAGGGCCTTGCCCGTCATTACAAATCAAAGACAGACGGAAGCATTTTCCGCCTGTCTTTTTAATATAAATATAACTAAGGCAAAATGTCCCCCCCCGCCTCTATAGGCGGCGGGTTCCATTACCCGTTCAGTAGCAGGATACAATCCCCTACTGAACGGTCGGTCGGCAATGCCGACCCTTGCAACGTTGAATGACGGACAAGCCCTTATTGAAATCAAAATTATTATGCCGAATACTCCCTTACTCTCAGCTCTATGCCCAGCTTATCGCATAGCACTCTGCATTTTTCAATCTCTTCTTCAGAGATAACGTCGACAACCGACAAAATAACCCTCGGGAATATTTCTTTCGCTTCTATTGCAAAATTAATCATTGAATCAAAAGCCTTATCCTTCCACTTCGGCTGCGTAACCTTATTATATTCCTTTTTGCATGACGCATTTAAACTTATCGATACCGTATCAAAAAGTCCCATCATAAGCTTGCAGGTAGCAAACTCATTTATAAGATCGGAAAGCCCGTTGGTATTTATTCTTATCGGGGTTTTAGTTACGCTTCTTATATATTTCGCCGACTTAATCAAAATACCAAGCTCACACGTCGGTTCGCCGAAGCCGCAGAATATAATTTCATCAAAGCTATCGAGATTTTCTTTTTTAAGCGCAGCGATAACTTCATCGGCGGTCGGCTGATGTTCAAGCCAAAGACTATCCGAACCATATGCGCCTTCACCGTTTCTCCTTATGCAGAACTCACAGGCGCACGGGCATTTATTAGTTATATTCAAATAAAGCTTATTATCCAGAACATAGGTTATCGTCATCATTTTTATCAGCCCTTTAATAATTTTTATTTTTAATCAACGGCTTACGGCAACAGCACTCAGAATAATAACATAAACCGTGTTATAATGACGGGCAAGCCCCTTATTGATATAGTATAACCCAAAAAAATATAAGTTTCAAGTATTAAAAACAAGGATAAAAAATAATTAGATATGTAATAAAAATTCTAAATTTTATCATATGTTTATCACAAACAGCCTTATAATAAGAATTGTAACAAAACAAAAAACACAAATTAATTATACAAGGAGGCCGAATTTATATGGATGAAAATAAAAACATCGGCATTGAAAATACAGATGATATGACAAGCGTCGGCTCGGTTGAATCAACTCAGGACGCAATACAGCCGAAGGTCGTAAACGAAGTAAATCCTCAGCAGACCGAAACGGCGGATACAGTTAATCCGACTAGTGAGGAATATACTCCGAACAGCTACGCTCAGGAATATTCCTACAATGGTCAGCAAAGCTATGCAAATGTAAACGAGGTTTCATATCATCCGGAAAAGAGCAAGAAGAAAGGCAAAAAGCTTCTTACCGGGTTAGTTGCCGTAATATGTGTTCTTGCAATCGGTATCACCTCGGTCGTAGGCTATGTAATGATATCAGGTAATGGAATAGACGTTTACTCATCAAAGTCGGACAGAGAGGATAAAAATTCAAATCAGTCGGAGAATAAAACTTCCGAAGCCTCGAACAGAGATACGTCAAACCTTCCTACAATTACTCAGCTTGCTACTCCGTCGGACGCACTTTCAATTCCTGAGATAGTTGAAAAGGTTTCAGGCTCCGTTGTCGGAATTTCAGCTTCAAGCTCAACTGAAACAGCAACGGGTACAGGCGTTATAATGAGCGAGGACGGATACATTATAACAAACGCTCACGTTGTAAGCGGAGCAAGCACTTTATCGGTTGTATTTACCGATGAGGATAAAACCACTCTTGAAGCAGAGCTTATCGGCATTGATTCTCAGACAGACCTTGCCGTAATCAAAATAGACAAGGACGGATTAACTCCGGCGGAGTTCGGTAAATCTTCCGAGATTCAGGTCGGAGAGGTTGCAATCGCAATAGGCAATCCTTTAGGATTTGAACTTGCAGGCTCTGTAACGGCAGGAATAATCTCCGCTACTGACAGAACCCTTACAATAGAGGATCAGGAAATGAATCTTATTCAGACCGACGCTTCTATAAACAGCGGTAACTCGGGAGGAGCCTTGGTGAACGCATACGGTCAGGTTATCGGTATCACTTCTGCAAAGGTAAATTCAACCTACGGAGAAGGCTTAGGCTTTGCGATTCCTATTGACGATGCAACTCCTATAATAAACGATCTTATGAAATACGGATATGTAAAGGGACGTCCTGTTCTCGGACTCAGCGGTGAAACTATCACAGCTCTTTACTCTCAGTATTACGGCGTTCCGCAGGGATTTATTGTAAGAAGCGTTGAAGAGGGTTCGGCTGCCGATAAAGCCGGAATCCAGGTCGGCGACGTAGTTATAGGAATCAATGATACGACAATTACCTCTATTTCAGAGTTCAACAGCATAAAATCCGAGTTTAAAGCCGGTGATACAATTACTATCACACTTTACAGAAACGGCAGCAAGAAAAACGTTGAGGCAACCCTTGACGAGGATACCTCGGCGTCTACGAGCAGTGAAAGTCAAAGCACAACCGAATCCTATCAAAACGAATATGATACGTACGGCGGCTTCCAAGACTTTGACGACTCATTCGGCTCTTTCAGAAGCAATCAGTCAGAGAGTGAAGCTTCTTAATTAATCACGCTTACGAGTTTATATATTTTTTCATATTTCATTACTTCCTTGAAAGCAGCTGTTCTTTTTTAAAGAGCGGCTGTTTTCATTTGTCCAAAAGACTTGATATAATGCAAATTTAATGCTATACTTAAATATCGGAAAACAAAAAAGAAACCGGGGATTTATTCCGAATTAAATTAAAGACCGCCGTGTTATCAAGCTTTAAATCAATCAGAAAACCAACGGCGGAAAAAGAAAGGTATGATATAATATGTCATCAGAAAAAAATGAATACAACAGCGATAACCTTGAGCAAAGTCTGCCCGAAAAGGATTTAAGCGCCGAAATTTCTGAGGAAATCCCGGTTGAAATAATTGACGACGATCATGATGAAAAAGAACAAAATCGGATGAATAAAGCTTCAAAAATCATATTATATGTTATTTCTTCTGTCATAATTGTTCTTTGCCTGATTGTTTTAGCGAGAAATCTTTTTTTCAATAAAGGAAACAGCGATAGCACATCTTCCGCAAACAGTTCTTCCGTATCATCAGAAGCCGCTGCAAATGCTCCGGAAATAATAAAGGAGCAATATATTCTCGGCAATCTTTCAGACGGCTATGAGCTTTCAGAGCAGAGCGTTTCAAATACCAGAACTGTTCTGACATATAAAAATGATAACAACGAAATAGTGTTCACTCAATCAACCATTAAAGGATATGAGCCTGAATATGACGTTTCGGACAGCGATATAGTAATTTCAAAATTTTCACGGGGCGACGGTCAGGATTATACAGCGTATCAGATAAATGACAAATGCTATATCGTTTGGACGACAGACGAATATACTTTTGAAATTATAACGACTATGAAAAAAAGCGAATCAATCCCGTTTATATTCAATGTTCAAAAAGCAGAAGCAAGTTCTTCAGAATCGGAATCTTAATGGCTTTTCCCCGTTTAGAACAAAACCTAAACGGGCTTTTTCAATAAGGGCTTGCCCGTCATTCAATGCGGCAAGGGACATCTTGCCTTAGTTATAAAATCAGCGCTTTCACTTGCAAAAAAACGGCATAATTGTTATAATTAAAATGATTCAGCAACGACTTGGGGGCGGCAACCTTAAGATTTGTTCGGAGGATTAATTTCCCCCGCCGAAAATATAAACGGAATCCGCCGCCTATAGAGGCAGGGGACATCTTGCCTAAGTTATAAAAAGGAGAACAGCTTTTTTAAGCATACTGAAAAATGGATAAAGAACTGATAATAATGCTTTTAAAATACGCCGGATGGGTAATTGCGATTTTATTCGCAGTTTTTATAATTGCGATAGTTACCCCTAAGCTTGCGGCGCTTATTGATAAAAAAAGACATTTTCCCTCCCGCCTTGAAAAAGGAGAAAATATTGAGCCTAAGGATTACAAAGTGAAAGACCCTTACGGCGCCGGCGAAAAGCTTGAAGATTTCGATCCGAATTATAAAATATATAACGAGGACATTTACGGATTCAAAAGAAAAAATCACAATAAGTCAGAAAGTAAAAACGACAAACAGAAGGAGTAAAACTATAAATGGGTAAAAGTAGCGGTAGCAGTAAAATGGTTGAGCAAATCACATCTATGGATGTAGATTTTGCAAAGTGGTATACCGACATTGTAAAAAAAGCGGAGCTTATTGAATATACGAGCGTTAAGGGCTGTATGGTAATAAGGCCTTACGGATACGCTATCTGGGAGAATATACAGAAAATCTTAGACGGAATGTTTAAAGAGCTCGGTCACGAAAACGTGTGTATGCCTATGTTTATCCCCGAAAGTCTGCTGAATAAGGAAAAAGATCATGTAGAAGGCTTTGCTCCCGAAGTGGCATGGGTCACTCACGGAGGAAGCGAAAAGCTTGAGGAACGTTTGTGTGTGCGTCCTACCTCTGAAACGCTTTTCTGTGAGCATTATGCAAATATAATTCATTCATACAGAGATCTGCCGAAGCTTTATAATCAGTGGGTATCTGTTGTCAGATGGGAAAAGACCACAAGACCGTTCCTGCGCTCGAGAGAGTTCTTATGGCAGGAGGGACACACCATTCACGCAACCGCCGAAGAAGCTGTAGAGGAAACCAAGCGGATGCTTAACTGCTATGCGAAATTCTGCGAGGAATCGCTCGCTATGCCGGTTGTGAAAGGAAAGAAAACAGAAAGCGACAAGTTCGCCGGAGCTGTTTCCACCTACGCTATAGAAGCTCTCATGCATGACGGAAAGGCTCTTCAGGCAGGAACATCTCATTATTTCGGAGACGGCTTTGCAAAAGCTTTCGGGATTGAATATACCGACAAGGAAAATAAAAAAATCAACCCTCACCAAACCTCATGGGGAGTTACAACACGTCTTATCGGAGCTATTATAATGACTCACGGCGATGATAACGGACTTGTTCTTCCTCCTGCTGTCGCTCCTGTTCAGGCGGTCATAATCCCTGTGGCTCAGCATAAAGAGGGCGTTTTGGAAAAAGCAAACGAGCTTTACGACAAGCTCAGGACTTCAGGCATAAGGGTGAAGCTTGACGACAGCGATAATTCACCGGGCTGGAAGTTCTCAGAGTACGAAATGAAAGGCGTTCCGGTCAGAATTGAAATAGGACCTAAGGATATTGAGAAAAATCAGTGCGTTTTAGTTACCAGACACAACCGTGAAAAAACCTTCGTACCCCTCAGCGATTTGGAAATCATGGTAAACCAAAAGCTTAAAGAGGTTCATGACGGATTGTATCAAAAAGCTCTGCAAAACCGTGAGAATAAAACCTACTGCTGCAGGAGCATAGAAGATATTTCAAAGGCTCTTGAAGAAAAAGGCGACGGATTTATAAAAGCCATGTGGTGCGGCAACGAAGCCTGCGAGGACAAGGTCAAAGAAAAAACCGGAGCAGGTTCAAGATGTATTCCTTTTGAGCAGGAAGAAATCGATAATAAATGCGTATGCTGCGGCAAGCCTGCAAAAGCCATGGTGCTTTGGGGAAAAGCATATTAAACTAAATTGTGAGGATTAAATATAACTGGGGCAAGATGTCCCCCCCCCCGCCTCTATAGGCGGCGGGTTTCATTACCCGTTCAGTAGCGGGATACAATCCACTACTGAACGGTCGGTCGGCAATGCCGACCTTTGCCACGTTGAATGACGGGCAGGCCCATATTGAAAATTACTAATAAATAAAGAACGGATGAAAAAATGAAATATATAAGTGCGGTAAGAAATTGCGATACGGTGGGAAGAGTAACTGTTCCTGTTGCTATAAGAAAATACTTAAACATATCACCCGGGGACAATATTGAAGTTTATACTTATGATCATTGTATTATATTAGACAAATATGATAATCAGTGCATATTCTGCAATAAAATTTTAACCGGAAAAAATCAAAAGCTGTATAAAAACAAAGCCGTCTGTTTAGACTGCATAGACGAATTAAGAAAAATCATTGATTAATTGAGTTTTATTCGGGCAAGCTTAATATATAAATAACAGGGTAAGCCCTTTAAAAACGCCGCTGCGGAGATAAAATAATGACTGAATTATATATTGTGATTCCATGCTACAATGAAGAAGCTGTTCTATTAGAAACAGCATCCAGATTAAAAGATAAGCTGACAAAGCTTATGGATGAAAAAATAATTACGGACACAAGCCGCGTCCTCTTTGTCGACGACGGTTCGACAGACTCAACATGGAAGCTTATCTCTGATACACACCGTAATAATAAAATGTTTTCCGGCTGCAAGCTGTCACGCAACCGGGGTCATCAAAACGCTCTTTTGTCGGGGCTTGACTGCGCCAGAGGAAAATGCGACGCAGTTATATCCATGGACGCTGACCTGCAGGATGATATAAACGTTATAGATGAGTTTGTAAGAAAATACGAAGAAGGCAACGAGATTGTTTACGGAGTGAGAAGCTCAAGAAAAAAAGACAGCTTTATAAAAAGAAAGACTGCAAAAGCTTTCTATAAATTAATGAGCTTAATGGGCGCTGAAATAGTTTCAAACCATGCCGATTACCGACTTTTGGGCAGCAAGGCTCTGGAGGGCTTGTTTGAATTCAGCGAAGTGAACCTGTTTTTAAGGGGAATAGTTCCGCTGGTAGGCTATAAATCCGCTAAGGTTTATTATGAACGCCGTGAACGCTTTGCGGGAGAAAGCAAATATCCTTTCAAAAAAATGATTTCATTTGCGCTTGACGGAATCACTTCCTTCAGCATAAAGCCGATAAAAATGATTTCTTCGCTGGGTTTATGCTTTGTAATAGTCAGCGGAATAATGCTTATATATTCTCTTATAAGCTATTTTACCGGTCATTCTGTAAGCGGATGGGCTTCTCTTATTACGTCCATATGGGCAATAGGAGGACTTCAGCTTTTAGCAATAGGAATCATAGGCGAATATATAGGCAAGGTCTTTTTAGAAACAAAAAGACGTCCCAGATATATTATAGAGGAACTCTTGGAAGAAACCGAAGAAAAGAAATAGACGCCGTATATATGCATAATATATTTTTTTATCACAACATATAGCGCTTAAAAAATATATAAAAACAAAGTGTAAAATTAGCTTGACAAAACCTTGTAAAGTATGGTATGATTACTTTACCTCTTTATGAGGTCTATTTTTTTGCGCTTAATTTATATTGGTTTATAACTAAGGCAAGATGTCCCCCGCCTCTATAGGCGGCGGGTTCCATTACCCGTTCGGTAGCGGGATACAATCCCCTACTGAACGGTCGGTCGGCAATGCCGACCCTTGCCACATTGAATGACGGGTAAGCCCTTATTGAACCCGAAGCCAATGAAAAACAAGTTGCTT